>NZ_JABXKH010000159.1 GCF_017115105.1 Nostoc sp. NMS2 | reverse complement strand
GTTTCTGTTTTGGCTGCGGCTCTCCCAAACTCAGACCCTCTGCCATAATCCCTCTGTCAATAGGGTTTGAGACGCGCTAACCCTGGCGAATATTGTGTATCATCTACCTTTAACCAGCCTAATTCTTACTATAGTGAACTCCTATGGCAAAAGATAGATTTCATAATATTGTCAGAAATGCTTTAGAAAAAGAGGGCTGGAAGATTACTGCTGACCCTTATGAAGTCAATGTGGATGATGTAGATTTTGAGATTGATTTAGCAGCAGAGCAACTTTTAGGAGCAGAGAAAGAGGGACAAAAAATAGCGGTGGAAATTAAAAGTTTTATTAGTCCATCGAATGTTTCAGAATTTCATACAGCCTTGGGGCAGTTTTTAAACTATCGGGATGCACTAGATAAAATTGAACCAGAGCGCCAACTTTATTTAGCTGTTCGCGTCCCAATTTATGAAAGTTTTTTTCAACGGAAATTTATTATATCAGCAGTTGCAAAATATCAATTACGATTGACAATTTATGATGTACAAGAGGAGGTTATTCGTCAATGGCTATAGAAAAATATCGGCAATATATTCGACATCTTCTTTGCGAACGGCAAAAGCGAGCTTCGATGCAACGAAATGCCGAAGAGTATGATGTGCAAACAATTTTCGACGAACAGCAAGACCACTATCAATTACTTTATGTCGGCTGGCGGGGAAATAAACGTGATTTTGGCTGTATTCTACATCTCGATATTAAAGATGGGAGAATATGGATTCAACATGATGGTACGGAAGAAGGAATTGCCAATCGATTGGTTGAAATGGGAGTACCCAAACAAGATATCATTTTGGCATTTCACGAACCATATATACGTCAGTTTACCGGGTTTGGAGCTTGATAAATATTTATGCCAATCTCTAGCAATCCGATTTGATTTTTGATATCACGCAACAAGTGAGCGATCGCAAAGCCAAAAAATGCAGACAATAGTTACAACAGCAAAATCTAACTCTACTGACTCTCATACTTGCAGTTGAGGATGAATTAATTAATTTGCTGCCTAGCCTATTAGCTTATGCAGTTTTTGGCAATTAAAAATGCGGATAAAAGGACTTGAACCTTCACTCCTTTCGGAACTAGAACCTAAATCTAGCGCGTCTGCCAATTTCGCCATATCCGCATCAGTTTATTATCATACCATAAGAAATTATTTTTGGGAATAGGGAATGGGGAATGGAGAATGGGGGGATGAGGGAGAGAAGGGGGATGAGGGGGACAAAGGGTAATCATTAAAATCTAAGTCTCTTCCTTGTCTCTTTTCGATGCCCAATGCCCAATGCCCCATGCCCCATGCCCCATGCCCAATTCCCAATTCCCAATTACATAACCGCAACACGAGGCAGACGATGCTTGAACCCGCAGAGAATTTCCCAAGAAATAGTATTTAGTTGTTCTGCCCAATCGTTTGCTGAAATTTCTTCTTTTCCCTGTTCCCCTAGCAAGGTGACTACTTCTCCTTCTTGGATATTAGGTATATTACTCACATCCAGCATCAACTGATCCATTGTAATTGTGCCGATTTGCGACACTCGCTGACCGCGAATTAACACCTGCATTTTGTTAGAAAGACCGCGAGGAACACCGTCAGCATAGCCAATTCCCACAACAGCGAGACGAAGTTCACGCGGGGCAATAAATTTATGCCCGTAGCTGACAGCAGTTCCTGCGGCAATTGTTTTAACTTGGGTGACTCGTGCTTTAAGTTGCAAAACGGGCTTGAGATCGATCGCATTTTGTAAATGCGGTGCTGGGTAGAGTCCGTAAACGGCTAAACCTACTCGCACAATATCGTAGTGCAATGCCGGATTTGTGAGTGCAGCCGCAGAATTTGCCAAGTGCAAGCAAGGCACTTTAATTCCCATTGCTTTGATTTGAGCGATCGCTTCCTCAAATCGTCTATGCTGTTCTTCCATTGCCGTAGGATCAGGATCGTCTGCTGTTGCCAAATGAGAATAAATACTGGCAATAGATAGATGCGGTAAACGCTGCACTAATTGCACAAATTCACCAGCTTGCTGCCAATTAGTTCCCAACCTAGACATACCCGTGTCTAATTTGATGTGTACGGGCACTGGCGAACCATGATTCATCGATTCTAGGATATTGGAAAATACCAAAGCTTGTTTAGGGCTACAGAGTGTTGGCTGAAGTTTCCAATGTGCGATCGCATGAATCTGTTCTGGTGTATGAGTTGCTCCTAAAATCAAAATGGGCGCTTCAATCCCGCCTTCTCGCAATTGAATAGCTTCTGGAACTGTAGCGACTCCCAGCCAACTAGCTCCCGATTGAATTACAGTTTGGGCGACTGTCACCGCTCCATGTCCATAAGCATCAGCTTTTACTACTGCCATCAACTGGGTACGCGGCGATAAAAACTGCACCAATTGCTGTACGTTGTACGATAATGCCCCCAAATCAATTTCTACCCAAGCTCGTTGCGAAAACCATGCGTAGGTGTCGCACTGCTGATTAGGAACTACACCAGGGATTTGTTTACGACTTAACATTTGTACTGACTCCTATCCCACCACGGCTAAACTTTCAAGTTATCTATCTATACACGCTCCTAAAAGCGAGATCAGATTAAATAGGAAGTTTAACCTTCATATTGGAAGTGATACAAGATATTGCAGTAGTAAACTAAAAGTTAAGATTTATGAATAAGGAGTTAGAAGTAAATCTTACGGCTCAACTTTTAAACCTCATCTAAGTTGAGAACCGTAGTTTTCGCCCTCACCCTAAATCCCTCTCCCAGATCCTACGGTGTACACACAAGTAGTCCTAGAGCGAGTTTCCAGCCAAAAAAGGTAGATTCAAACTGATACAATCCGCGAATCAAAGTAGTAATTCCCGGAGGTTTCTGAGACTTATAACCAGACCAACCACCAAGCCTTTGCATAATCCAAGTAGCCCAAGCAAGGGTTTGAGGAGGATAAGGATTTTGTTGCAATTGAGTTTTCCCATCGAGAGTTGGTGCGAAGGTAGACAAGCATTGCAGTTGCTCGTCCGAAAAGGCAACAGTCGCAGGCAAATCAGGATTTTCTCGTCCCTGAATCAATTTTCAGAAGGCAGCTATGCTGGAGGCAGAAGGCTTTTATGGAACCCACGTTTAAAAACGTGGGATTGAAGTAAGGACGCCGCCAGATGCTCCACAACTCTTTCTGTTATTAGTTTACTTGGACTTGTGTGTACACCGTAGCCTTAAAAAAGGGGGAACCGGAGTCAAAGTCCCCCAATTTATCGGGGAGCCACTGCGGGAACAGGGGGCTTCCCCCATGAGCAGGTGGCATGAATTTAGGGGGATCTTCAACGATTTTGATTTTCTACAAAGATGTGTGTACACCGTAGCCTAAAAGGAGAGAGGCTTTGAATTTTACTCCCCTTCCCTTGTAGGGAAGGGGTTGGGGGTTAGGTCTGTATTCCATACAATTGAGAACCGCTATATCCTCTCAAGTACTCTCAGAAATAAGGGAAACAGCCCCGCTTTTTCAGGAGGAAAGGGGGGACTAATTATTAAAATAATTCGTAATTCGTAATTCGTAATTCGTAATTAAGTTTTGCAATGGGGAATGCCCAATGCCCCAAGCGACGGGGCGACTATCACGGTACACCCACTCTTGGGATGGAGTTTCCCGTCGCTTCCGATGAAAGATACCTTCTGGTTTTGGGAACACTATATTTACCACCAGACTTAACAGGAAGGGGTTGATGCCTAAAGGCGAATGGAATAGTAGACCGAAAAATACAATTCCCCTACAATTACCCATAACATACCTAAAACCAGTGAAGCGTAATACAATTACTCATGAATTTGACTCTGGTTCACACGCAGAAATAATACCTCCACAGGAAAATGATGAAAATTTATCGGAAGCATCCAACTTACTACGGCAAGGAATTCAACAGCAGCAGGCTGGTGAATTAATTGCGGCGCTGAAGTCTTTACAACAAGCTTTGGGACTGTTTCAGGCAGTTGGGGATTTGCAAAAACAGGCGCAGGCGCTTTCTTTTTTAGGATTGGTAACTTACAGCGCTGGAGACTATAAAGGTGCGATCGCTTACTCCGAGCAGTGTTTGTCTTTGCTCAATAATACCTCAGATTTAACATTGCAAATGCAAGCACTTTCTCATTTAGGGAATTCATACCGTCATTTGAATGAGCATAATAAGGCTATTGAGTTTCTAGAAAAGTGTTTGAAAATAACGCAACAGCTACAAGACAAACGGAGTCAAGTTGCAGCACTGAATAATTTGGGATTGGTGTATAAATCTTTGAGTAACTTTACACAGGCTATTGAGTATCAGCAGCAAAGCCTAGAGATTGTACGGGAACTCAAAGATAACTGGGGCGAGGAACAGGTACTCAAAAATTTGGGTAATGCTTGGTATGCTTTGAATAATTATCCAAAAGCGATCGCTTATTATGAGCAGTGTGTAGTACTAGCACGCTCCTTAAAAAATGTTCGCAGTGCTTCTCAGGTGCTAAAAAATCTGGGTAATGCTTGTTATGCTTTAGGTGATTATACTAAAGCTATTAAGTATTATGAAGATCGGTTGCTATTAGCCAGAGAAATTCAAGACAAACGCAGCGAGGAACAATCTTTAGGTAGTTTAGGAGTTGCTTGTGAAGCTCTGGGTGACTATAACAAAGCAATTATATATTATGAACAACGTTTGCTCTTAGCCAGAAATCTCAAAGACCGTCGTAGTGAAGAAGAAGCTCTTGATCGTCTGAGAGTCGCTTGCTATGCCTTGGGTGATTATGCCAAAGCTATGCAATACCAGCAAGGAACATCTTCAAATAATTCGTAATTCGTAATTCGTAATTCGTAATTCGTAATAGAGCTTCCGGCACGCTCCGCGGTTTTCATGCCCAAAGGGCTGTACGTAATTCGTAATGGGTATTTAGAAAGAGGCACAAAACTTGCTGATGAGGTTAGCTCTCTTTACCCAAACCAAAATTTGTTAAAAAGCAAGAAAGGGAAACAATTCAAAATTACTCACAGATGTCAATATCCCTCATTGTATTTTGTTGCTGGAGATATCTGAGAACTTCTAATGTATCAACTTGAGGAAATTCCGCGTAAAAATTACTCACACTCCAGAAGGGTTCTGGTGTTTCTAAGATGATTGTGCGATCGCCCCACTGTTGTAACCAAGGTAGCAATTTTTGTGGTGCTACTGGAGTACATAGCCAAACTGCTGCCGGAGAAAGTGCTTTGATAGCAGTTGCCGCTACCGCTATTGTCATACCTGTAGCAATGCCATCATCAACTAAAATGACCGTAGCATTCTCGGCATTCACCTGCGGACAAGCAGTAATTAATTGAGCCTCAAGAGACTTAGCTTGGGTGATGGCTTTATTTAAAGCCACTTCCCGCAACCTCCCATCTGGTTTAAACCGAAATAGCTTTTGATCAGTCCAAAGAACATTTCCGCAAGTAGTCACTGCACCAATTGCTAACTCTGGGTTTTCTGGATGGCTAATCTTTTTCGCTACAACGATTGTCAACGGACAATCCAATAGACGTGCTATTGGTGCAGCTACTGGTATACCCCCTCTTGGCAAAGCATAAACAATTGGTACAGGTTTTATCCCAGAATCAATAGTTTGCTGAGTCAAAACATCATGAATCACTCGCGCTAATAACTCACCCGCATGGGTGCGATCGGCAAAAAGTGGGGTATGTGACATGGGTTCTCCCCAGCATCTTAGGACGGCACTGCTTTTATCATGACTGAATTTTGTCTCAAATTAACTGATACAATAAGATTTGTATAAATAAGTAAGTATTCAGCAAAAGTCTATTTATTCTGATAAATCTCCAACCAGAGCAGTATTTAACTCAGATAAGACAGCTAACGCTGATGCAAAAATCCTAATTTTCATGAGCAGCGAAACCCAACTCAGCCTCTTCGGCGACTCAACCTTTAATCAACGAGAACTGATTCCCACCGATGCTAAAATTGCGATCGCTCCGGGAACTTATTCCACCATAACGGAATTGACACAGCATTGCGATCGCTGCCACCGTTGTCCATTGGGAGACACTCGCACTCATACTGTGGTCGGACGCGGTAATCTCAAAGCCCCAATTATGGTTATTGGGGAAGCGCCTGGTCAAAATGAAGACGAAACTGGTTTACCATTTGTAGGGAGATCGGGGCAATTGCTAGAGAAAATTCTGGCATCGGTGAATCTGACTACCGAGCATGATGTATACATAGCTAATATCAATAAATGTCGTCCACCAGATAATAGAGTTCCTACTCCAACAGAAGTGGCGGCTTGTCTACCCTACTTACTAGAACAAATTCGCCTAGTCGATCCTAAAATAATCCTGTTAACAGGTGCGACTGCTGTCAAGGGCATCACTGGCGATAAACGGGGGATTACGAAAATTCGCGGCCAGTGGCTGGAGTGGGAAGGGCGTTTATGTATGCCGATTTTTCATCCTTCCTACTTACTGCGTAACCCTTCTAAAGAAAGAGGTGCGCCTAAATGGTTGATGTGGCAAGATATCCAGGCAGTGCGGGCTAAGTTAGACGAATTCCAAAATAACAGCCAATAAACATCTGTGACTCAATTTTGGATTTGAGATTTGAGATTCTCCACTGTGAGAAAGTAAATTTCTGTGGATGGCGTGAGCGATAAGCTCAATTGGGGAACTCTAAGATAAGAGATTATTACTTTCCCTGGAGACAGCCATGACTAATGTACAACCTAATCTCCTACAACTTGCTAAACAAGGTGATCCAGAAGCTATTGCTGCTTTGATGAATCGATCTCTCCAGCCTAAAGGCATTAGTGCCAAAGTTGCATTTAAGGATGGTTGTTTACAAATTATGCTGGAATCTGCTCAAGTTACAAATCAACAAGCTTTAGTTGCTTTTGTCCGCAAGGGTATTACAAGTTTGGAGACTGCATTGATTGAGAGAGTTAAGATTTACGGTAAATGTTTAGGTGAAGAATTTCCAGTTTGGAATCAAGAATTTGAACTTGCTGGACAAGGTGGACAAGATCAAATGTTTACATTTGAGGAAACTAATACAAAGGAAAAGCAGCTACAAACTCACTTTGCACAAGATGTTCTAGAACAGTTTATGAATTTGAAAGCTAGAACATCTATTGGTATTAGTTATAACGACTTACCACCTGTTTTAGGAATAGCAAAATTAGCAGTTCAAAAGTTTGAACGTTCTCCTGATAGTGAAGTTTGTTCTTATTTAACCGAATTAATCAAGAAAGTTATGTTTTACTATGAGCTATCGCTTGAATGTATGGGTCACAAAGTTAAAAGAGCAGGCATGCTGAATGGTGTTTTTATAGGTCTTGGATCGCTGACAGGAATAGCAGCAAATGAACCTATCGGTAAATGTATGGCAAGTGAATTTCCCAATGTACCTAAATCTATTATTCATGGTTTATATGAGTTTGATATAGTACTTTCTGCACTCTGGATAAGATCTGGAGAATTAACTGATGAATTGGATGACATTTTGAACAAACCAGTTGATTTAGAAACACTAAAGCTTAAAAAATTAGAAGTAGTTACTCAATCATCTACATCCTCTCCGACACCAGAATTTTCAACCCCAACGCCAAGAACAACAAACTCAGCTACAGTTACACCTTCTCATGTTTCAAGCGCCGATAAAAAGATATATGCCGGAATTTTTGCAATTCTGCTGGGAACATTCGGTATTCATAAGTTTATCCTGGGCTACACCAAAGAAGGCGTTATCATGCTTCTTTTAACCTTGTTTACTGCTGGTTATGGTGCTTTAGTCATGGCTCTTATTAGCATTATCGAGGGAATTATTTACCTAACAAAGTCGGATCAAGAGTTCGTACAAACCTATATGAGCAGTAAAAAGGGTTGGTTCTGAATTTGGTCAGTTCCTACCTCAATCTGAGGAATGAGAAGGCATACTTTCTAGGGATAAATATTTTTTTCTTAAGAAATATCTTGGTAATGGATAAAGGGGGTTCTAAGAACAACTAGTAAGGGCAGCACCACATTGATCTTCCCTTGTCAACCAACCTTTAACACCTTGATATTCCACCTGCGCCCAATCTCCCTGACAGCCTAACAATTTGACAGCCGTATTAGCAGGAATTATTCTCACTTTTCGGCTTTCTTGACTATTACTAGCATATAAATCTACGCCATTAGTACCGTAGCCCTGGGTTGTTAAACCTAACTTTGGCACAAATACCCATCCAGTTCCTTGAAAACCATTACTAGCATTAGTAATCTGTACCCAATCTCCAGTAGCACCAATAACTTGAACTGTTTCGTTGATAGGGATTTGCCCTAAAATTGTGTTATTTGTACTTGCACCACTCCGCACATTTAAACCTTGTATATCTGTATCAGTGACGTAGGCAAGAATATCGCACTTTTGTGAATTAGTCGATTTCGCTAAAGCTATTTGATCAGCTATACCTGTATTTAGCATCACACTAATACAACTAAATACTAATCCTGTTACTAACTGGGATGGTGCATTTTTCACTTTTTTTGTCATAATTTGCTCAATTTTTTTGCTTCAGTACCTAAGATTTGAGTTTGATTTCTATCCTCATAATCTACCCAAACAAATTAAAGCTAACTTTATAAGGTAGTTATCTAAAAAGAATTTTAGTACTAGAATAACACTTTTAATTTTACAAAATTTAGTCCTACAATGTCTACGACGGGCTACGCCTACGCTGATGGATGCAACACAACGACATGATTGTGTATTAAAATGCCTATAGTGTAGTTAAAATAATTCGTAATTCGTAATTCGTAATTCGTAATTAAGTTTTGCAATTGGGATTTTAACCCCACTACAAAACTTTTCGCTTGTTATAAACGAGGGACTTAGACCCATCAAAAATGTTAAAATCTTAATAATTCATTAATTTTTATGAACCACAAAATACAGCCCATATCAGATGGCATAGGTCAAGAAATTATTAATATTGAGAATAGCAGTATTTTAGAATTAGACAAAGAAGAAATTATTCGTCTATTTAAAGATTATGGAATCTTACTTTTTAGAGGGTTTGATGTTGATGCTGAAATCTTTAAAGAATTTACCAATCTCTTGAGTACCAATTTTATAAATTATGCTGGTGGTGCATTCAGTAGGAAGGTAATTAATGGAGATGAGACTCTTTTAAGTGTAAATGATTTTAAGTCTGAGATTAAATTGCACGGAGAAATGTATTATCAGAAAAACATCCCACTTATGCTGTGGTTTTTCTGTGCTAATCCGCCATTAGAAGATGGTGAAACTACGGTGTGTGATGGCAGACAATTTTTTCATGAAATTAGTAGTTCAACTAAAGAGTTATTCAGCCAAAAGAAGTTAAAGTTCACTGTTCGGATATCTCAAGAGGACTGGCAGAAAAAATATCAAACAGATGATTTGAATCATTTAGAAGAAATGTGTCAGAAGAATAATACGCATCTGACAGTAAATGACGATCAATCGATTTTGCTTGAATATATTTCTCCAGCCATTATCCCCAGCAGATGTGGAAAATCTCAGGTATTTATTAATAGTTTATTGCCCACAAAGCAGTTAAGCCCAAAGATTCTTAATTTTGAAGATGATTCAGAAATTCCTGAAGAGGTTGTATCTGAACTTAATGAAATTGCTGAAAAAATAACTACGGAAATTTCGTGGCAGAAAAGCGATATTTTAATGATTGATAATACAAGAATACTTCATGGGAGAAGGTCATTTTCTGACGATCAAAGAGATATTTATATCAGGCTGTGTTCTCCAGCTTTTTCATTTTGATATTTGATTCCAGCAGTTTTCATTTATTTAAATGATATCTGTCGTCAGGGTACAGCATTACTATGCTATTACTGCATTATCTATAACACAATACTTTTTAGTTAAGGGTTATTGGTGTAGATAATTGGTCTTTCAAGACGCGATAAATCGCGTCTCTACATCAGGGTTTTGTTACTCTATCTGAACTGTATTGATCTATAACGGGTTACTTCATATCATAGCCAAACAAATTCGGGTCTACTTCTCCTAACTGCAACTCTGCCAAACCATACTCTGCCCATCGTCTCTCTACCATCGCCGCCACATCTGGGTCAGATTCCAAAGGCGAACCCCATTCATGGTTTGTTTCCGGCGGAATCTTTGTAGTCGCATCAATTCCCATGCGTCCACCTAAGCCAATTTTTTCACTGGCAAAATCCAAGGTATCAAAAGGTGTATTTGGCAAAATAAACACATCTCGCACTGGGTCAACTTTGGAACTAATCGCCCACACAACTTGACGCGGATCGCGAATATTTATGTCTTTATCCACAACAATTACAAATTTGGTGTATGTAAATTGTGGTAACGCACTCCAAAATGCTAAAGCCGCCCGTCGCGCTTGTCCGGGATATGCTTTATCAATGGAAATAATCGCCGCTTTGTAACTCAAAGCTTCCATTGGGAGGAAGAAATCGACAATTTCAGATACTTGTTGGCGCAGTATGGGTGTATAAATGCGATTTAGTGCGATCGCCATCATCGCTTCTTCTTTCGGTGGACGACCACTAAATGTTGTTAAGTAAATCGGATTTTTCCGGTGCGTCATACACTCAAAGCGTACCAAGGGCGAATCTTCCACACCGCCGTAATAACCCATGTGGTCGCCAAAAGGCCCATCTGGTAAAACTTCTCCTGGTGTAATCGTTCCTTCCAAGACAAATTCTGAATCGGCGGGAACTTCCAAATCTACAGTTTTACACTTCGCCAACTGCACACCAGAACCGCCGTATAGTCCAGCAAACAGCCATTCTGATAAATCTACAGGGATGGGTGTGGCAGCTGCCATAATAATTAGAGGATCTACACCAAGTGCGATAGCTACTTCTAATTTTTTCCCACGTTCGGCTGCTTTTCGCAAATGCCTCGCCCCGCCCCGCACCGATAACCAGTGAACCGTCATCGTATTTTTAGATTGTAGTTGCAAGCGATACACACCTACGTTTGGTGTACCCGTCTCACAATCTTTGGTAATTACCAGTCCCAGCGTGATAATCTTGCCAGCATCACCAACATAAGGACGTATCAAAGGTAACTTATTTAAATCTAAATCATTACCTTGAAGCACAACTTGCTGACAAGCAGGGAAAAAGTCTCGTCCTGGTTTCGCCTTCACCACATCAAACAGCACTTTTCCAAAATCTATCGCCTGGGAAATCTTCTTCGGCGGTTTTGGCTGTTGCAGCATACTTAATTTTTTCCCCAGAGTTTCCAACTCTTCTGGATGCTGCATATTCATCGCCCAGCAAATCCTTTCCACAGTTCCCATCAAATTTACCGCCACTGGGAAGGAAGCGCCTTTGACGTTTTCAAACAACAACCCTGGTCCACCTTTTTGCAGCATCCGGTTGGAAATCTCAGCAATTTCCAAATCTGGGTCAACTAAAGCTGAAATTCGCCGTAATTGTCCCTTTTCTTCCAGAATTTTAATGAATCCCCGCAAGTCTCTCGCCATTGTTCTAATAAAACTGATTATTTAAGAAGTGTGAAGCGCTTTCTTATATTATGGGGTATTGGGGATTGGGCATTGGCAAGAGACAAAAAAGGAATTTGCTCAATAGCTCTCTCTTGTCCTCTCATCTCTAAGTAAGTTGGCGCGAGAAAACCCAAGTATGTTACGAAACGTAAATAGGCTTCAAGCCCTTACTAATGACCAATGACAGCCTTTACCAGTTAGCTTTTATTGCGCCAGCCTACTTAAATTTGGGAATTTGTTGGTTTTAATTGGAAATTAACCTATTTAGTCACTTTTCTTAACTGTCTTTTCCAAAGTATTTAGTTATTGTATCTAGGGATACGCAATTATTTTTGATAAATAAGCGCTAACCTAATCAAACATGGCCGGAATATACTATACCTTCCTGGCAGGCGGTTTTGTTATATGGCCCCTGCTAGGTTTATTTATTAAAAGCTTCTACAGTGCCTTGTTTTGGAATTTTTCTGAATTTTTATGAGTTTGCGTTAGTGTCGTCCAACCCAAGCATCGCCAACAGCGTTAACTTTTGATACTGACAAGGAGACTTTTATAGCGGTTCCCGATTGCATGGAATACAGACCTAACCCCCAGCCCCTTCCCTTCAAGGGAAGGGGAGTAAGATTCAAAGCCTCTCTCCTTTTAGGAGAGAGGAATGGAAGTGAGGTCAAAACTGTACTGCACCCAAGCGAGAACCGCTATAAAACATCCTCTGATAATTTGAATATCTGAAACATAGATATGAATTCACAAATTTTCTAGAATTTTAAAATATCTAATGATTCTTCTATTTCTAAATCTAATATTATTTCTCGTGTATCTTTGAGTGCTTCTAGCTTACCTTCTTTACGATATATATCTGCTGCTTTCTGAAAATCTTCAATCGCTCCCTGTTTATCTGCCATTTCTAAACGAATATTGCCACGATTGTAATAAGCATCGGCATAATTATAATTAATTTGTATTGCTTGAGTATAATCTTCAATTGCTCTCTCAAAATCCCCTAAATCAGAATGAGCATTACCACGGTTATAATAGGCATCGGCATAATTAGGATTAATCTGTATTGCCTGAGTATAATCTTCAATTGCTCCTTCAAAATCTCCGAAATCGGAACGAGCATTACCACGTTTTTTATATGCTATGGCATCTTTGGGATTAATCTTGATTGCTTGAGGAAATCCCGGTTGAGAACCTAATAAATAACGAGCAATTCCACGGTTTTTATAAGCATCAGCATAATGAGGATTAATTTTAATAGCCTGGGTATAATCCTCAATTGCTCCTTGATTATCTCCTATATGAGAACGAGCTTCAGCCCTGTTTTTATAAGCTACGGCAACATTAGGATTAATTCTAATAGCCTGAGTGTAATCATTGATTGCTTCTTCTAATCGCCCTAGCTGAGATAGAGCTAAACCTCGTTTATTGTAAGATTTAGCATCCTGAATATTCATCTGGATTGCCTGAGAATAATCTGCGATCGCAGCTTCATAATCTCCTAGTTGATAGTGAGTCAAACCTCGTTTATAATATAAATCAATATCGCTAGGTTTAACTTGTAACACTTTACTATAGTTAACGATCGCATTTGTGTATTCTCCTTTCTCAAAACATTCATCTCCCAATTTTATATAAAGTGTATTTAAATCTTCATTATTATATTCAGGTTGAAAGAAAGATTTGATCAACTGATTATTGGTTGGCTTAGATAAAATTTCTTGCTTCGGAAGATATTTGAAAATTGATGGTTGTTGTCTAGAAGAATTATTTAGAGAAGATTGTAACTGTTCTAGATAGCACCATAAACCACCACCATACAACAATTGGTCTATCCCAAAGGAAATTTTACCAGTCTTTAACTTAATCATCCGGGTTGGAAGAAACCCAGCCAAAAAAAGGTGATACTGAGATTGTGCTTCACTCACATCTTCTTGAATCAAAATGCAAACTACAACTGCATTTTTTTCAACTTCTTCAGAACTGATTGACCATCTAACTCTATCAATACTACCGTGACGAGATTTAACCTCAATACCAATAGATGGGTCAGAAGTCAAGGTAAAATCTATATTGCCATCGCCGCCGAATCGCTTTTCATAATCGACTTCGGTAATAAAATCTGCTAAACGTTCTTTGACAACTTCCTCACCCAACTTCCCTTTAAGATAGCTAATAAACACGTCACGGACTGGCGAAACACGTTTATATTTTTCAGCCATCAACCAGCAAAATTCCCGCAGTGCCTTTAATCTCTCTCCAGAGATTATAGTTAATTCACTATATTGACCTTCGGTTTCACAATGAAGCAGACAACCAGATGTTAACCTTTTAATAAAATCAGACTGTAGCGATCGCAGTAGTGTAATCCAGTCCATTTATATTTCTGCGAATCTTTTGATGAGATTATTCTATTAAAATATCCAGTCGCCGTAAACCTTTTAATTAGCTTGGGTCATATTCCCCCTCACTACCAAGATTTCAATGCCTTCCCCTTCTTTCGATGCTGGTAATATACGGCATTTTCTTTTCCTCCTCATAGTGAGTTACTTTTTGGTAAAAACTTTTATCTAATTCTTAAAACTTACGCATCGTAGGTCGATACTACACGCCATTTGGGTATTTCAGCCATCTTTAGCATCCAGCGATGTCTACGACGGGCTATGCCTACGCAAATATACGACTAAAACAGGGTTATGCGAAGCACCTAAAACGACTAACATAATCCATATTATGGTTAATTTGTACAGTGTGTAAGCTAGCTCTTTCAAGGTTACTCCTAAAATCTCTGCTTTCTCCGTGCTTTGAGTGGTTTAAGAGTGATTTATTGAACGATAGAGGTGTAAACAACACAGAGAAAAGAGGAATTTTTACCCAACAATTTTACCCACCTTGAAAGGGCTAGTTATATTTCCGTAAAGTTAGCAATTATAAACACTCAAACTACCTTAGTTCAACTAGTGAGCCAAGGCAGTTTGAGTATCAAAAGATACTACAATATTGCTGGAAGTTTACTACGCCCGACCGCTCTGATAAAGGGTTTAACCTTTTGTACGTACTAACTAAGTGGAGGAAGCGACAAAAACTCCACACCATTCCTAGCAAATATTGTTACTGTCCGTGTATCTGTCGTCGCTCTCCTTCGGTACACGATAATGGGTAACAGCGGTACAACACCCATCCAGTAATAACTATTATATCATAATTCTGTGTAGCGCCGATGTAGGAAATGTGTAAGTAAAGTGCAGTAATATCTGATTATGCCAGAGTTTTGACTGCTAAGGAGGGGTGTAAGAGTGCGATCGCAATAATGAAATATTAATTAGCTAACCACCAAGAGCGCAAATGACCCAGGATAAAAACCCCGCAACCCTACCTATTATTGATCGCGAGTCCCCTTTTTCAGTTCTTGCCATCTTTGTTGTAGTTGCTTCAAGTTAGGCGTATGGCCACCATAACGCCAGCCAACATAGGCTTGGCTAATTTCATCTATTACCTCAGCAGTTGCTGGGGCATGATGCTGGTACGATCCTCTGGCATACTCTAAAGGTGTTTGTGCTGGATGTTTACCTAAACCTTTTTGGGTTGTCCATTGCAGCATTTGTTGATAAAGGCTTTCCATTGCTGGCAATTTCTTTAACCATCGGCGGTTGCGCCACTCTCGCCACTGACCCCAAGCCAGCCAAGCGAAGAAAGCTGCTGTAGTTGCCAAGATTAAGCCAGTTAATATACCAAACCAACCTTGAGAAAATAAAGCTAAAAACCAAGCGATCGCTCTAATCACCCACCTAAATATTGTCTCAAATATATTATTCAACAAACCTGTCACCGGAGATGGTAGCCATCCAGCAACCCAGTGCCATAACTGACGCAAGACACTAAAAGTCTGAGTATCTTCTACTGATGGAGGTATGAGGGGATGATTGGGAATCGGATCAAAGGCAAACCAGCCATATTTTGGAAAATATACTTCCGTCATCACATAAGCGTCAGTATTACGGACAACATATAGCCCTGTAAATGGATTAAATTCTCCTGAACTAAACCCAGCCACTAACCGCGCTGGGATACCAATGGAACGTAGCATCACCGTGAGAACTGTTGAGAAGTGGTCTGGATAACCGCCTTTATATTTGAATAAAAAAGCTTCTACTAAGTCATCTTTTTCTCCCAAATAAGGCAAATCTAAGGGATTTTGGGGAAGAGAGTAGCGTTGCTTTAAATATTGAGCTAGGTAGAGAGTCTTTTCATAGGCTGAATCTAGGCTTTTAGAAGACTTTGTGACTCCTTCTTGACTGTAATTAGCGAGAATTTCTTTGGTACGTTGCCGGACTTTTTCGGCAATTTCGGGAGGAATTTGCAGATAATGCTTCTTAATATCTTGCGGATAATTAGTAGAAGCTTGACCTAATGAAGTGCGATCGCGGTATGGTACTTCAGAAATTACTGTGTATGTGAGTCCTTGTGATAATTCCACAGGCGATCGCAATCCATTTTCTGTATCAACCGCGACTATTGGTGTCGGAAAGTAAATCTCTTTGGGATAAGCCATCGCCGGAATAAGGTTAGGCAAATCCGCCACTACTGTATAAGTTTGTACTATTTCTTGGGTTTTAGCAGTAGTCAGAGGTGGGTTTAGGAAAATTTGGTAAGACCAAGGCGATCGCTTGAGAGTTGTAACATCTTCATTACGGGAAACTTCCCATCCCTTACCTGTATAACGGTCAAATCCTAGAACTCGCCAAAAACCCTCAGCTTGCGATCGCACCCGCATCACAACTTTAGGTTTCATCTCACCGCGCAGATTTTGGTTAATTTGGCTATTAAAACCGTAATAAAAGTTATTATCTACCTTACCTGGTTGACCACTTTGGTTTTGTCCCGTACCACTGTCTTGATTATCACCTTTACCTTGGCGGACATAACCGGGATTAATAATACCACGTCCTGTGAAATTACCTTTTACTGGAATAGAAGAACTTACAGGAAAATTCCGTAACTTATAGCCAGGAAATCGGGGTAAAACAGCAAAAATTGCCAGTCCCAGAGCGACAATTAGTAAAAAAGTCAGAGTAAAAAATTTAAAATTAAGAGTTGAGGAATTCTTCTGGTTGAATTTTTCCTTTTGAGTTTTTAATGGCTGCAAACCCAAGCGTGAGCGATAATCTAATACTAAAGTTGGCAGAGCGATCGCTAAAAATAACAGCAATACAGGTGCAAATGCTAAAGTCTGACTTAGCGTTGCCGCCACACCCAATAAAATTAGTCCTATAACAATCGAATAACCCAAATTTTTCCGGCGGGGTGTATCAAAGCTGTGCAACACCTGGAGTTGAATTAATAACTCCGCCAAACCCAACCGCGTATCATTCAACTCTCCCACTAACCGCCCAAAGAAAGCACCCAGTGCTACTAACATTCCAATAGCGATGCAATACTTAACTGCGACATTGGCATCGCGGCGACGATAGTAACTCCAAATCGCACCCAATACACTTAGGGGGAACGCCCAAAAACTGAATGAAGTTTCAGCAGCGATATCCGTCGCCCCAATTCCCAAAATAACCAATGCTAGCACCAGTACCCGCAAGGAAATTGAATCTTCCACTTCTATTAAAGGCGATCGCTGCAAATTTTGCCGCCAGAAATTACCCATAGGGACACGCCAAAACCGATTCATCCTGGATAAGTTGAGCATTTCGAGTCTAAGTGAAAATTTCACGGAAACAATGTTAAAGACGAAACTATTCGCCCTACTTTAAAGTATTCCCGTTAGAAGAAGCTTTCTTATCCTGTCTTCATTCATCTATCAAGGTTTAGCGCCTATTTTAAAAGTTAAATTCCTCGCGGAAGTTTGAAAATCCTGTTATCAATCTTTGCTTCCCTTTTTCTGACGGAGACTATACGCCAAAAGAACAGCTATAGGTAGTTTACTTTCCCTTAGAAGTACATAACGCAATAGCCTTGAGTTAAGCATTTCTTTGTTCTCTCTGCGTCCTCTGCGCCTCTGCGGTTCGTAAAAAAAATTGACTTTATAGCGACAATGAGCTATATCATAGTCCCCTCTCGAAGAGCGGGGAGGGGGTTGGGGGTGGGGTTCTTCGGGTTTAATAAGTAATCAAGCGAACATGATATGACGTTACCGCGAACTGTAACGCCAAGAGTGAACATAATTTTGTATAAAAAAACAACACAATCGAAAAAATTCGTTGTGAAAAATTGGTAGCTTGGTAAAATAGAGGCGAAATCAGCACAACAAACTAACTCGTTCCCCAGGCTTTGCTAGTAACCGAGTGGACTGACGAGTACCCACGAACAATCAATTTATGCGATGGAGGGTGAGTCTACACCCACTGGTTAACTCTAACCACGCCTAAGTATAAGTAAGCACCCTGTTGCTAGTAGCATCTAGAGACTGAAAAACCCCCAAGGCAACAACTAGGGAATAGTTACCTTAAGATATTCGGCATTACGTACTAGCGGTGGCAATTAAGATTACACAGTGGGATTAATGACAAACAAAAGCGGCTGTTGGTCTATTTCTGGAAACTCAACTTCCAGAGTATAAGTTGGATTAAGTTGCTCACAACCTAACTCTACACTTAAGTATCCCGAAGTCGAAGATGTTGCCATTGCTAAAGTGCCACTTCCTCGAAGGATCAAAGTTCCTTTAACAGGTAATTCAGCCTGAACAAGTAACTTCGTAAGTTTACCTACAGACTGATACTCTACTCTGATGTTCAAATTACCGACAGTGGTTAGCCATTGTCTTTCTACCACTGGACTACTTGCTGAAAGTGGTAGAGTCAAATTTTCCAGCAGTTGTTTAGCAGCCAGCAACGACAAAGCCATCTGTTGACGCGGCTGTAAATCTGAGTAATCGCTCTGAATATTGGGCATAGTCTCCAGAGTACCGACAGACCGATAGGTGCTTCTTAGCACCAATCCAGCTATATCGTTTAATGCTTGAGACTCGTTGGGAAAAAAGTTCTCCACCACTTGAACTAATTTTGCCCCCAGTGGGACTGAAGATGTCACCAATGCTTGACACTGTTCCAGCAATTGCTGGAAAACTCTCTCCGGCAAGGGACACGGCAGTTTCAGCTTCGACTGTTGTACCATCCATCCCCAGGTAGGAACGAGCGTCATTGACGGCTCATCAACAAAATCGGGATAGTCGATTAATTGTGTTTCCCAGGGAAACAAAGGTGGGTGGTCTTGGACTTGGATTTGTAACCGACGTTTAATGACGGCTTGGAAACGATCTTGCACAGTAGGAATTTCTCCCAATTGAAGGGTCTGGGGCGTTTCTCCCAATTTTGGCTCACTGCTTTTTGAAGCAGTGGCTTCATTGAGGAGTTTTTTTACCCCGTCATTTTCCTCACATTCTACCGATTGCTCGTTATTTTTGACATCATCTGTCAATAACCAACCGAGATACTGGTATTGTGAGGATTCTGAGTCACTATTCATGAGTAGATGCACCTGATCCGGACACTAATGAGTTACGAATTTCCCAAGCTTGCTCAAGAATCTTAAACCATCGTTTTTGGAGTTGTGCCATTGACAGCCCTAAAGTTTTGGCGATTTTTTCATCGGCTTGTCCTTGTTGCTTCAACTCTAATAAAGACCGTTGCTTATTGTCCAGCTGTGCTGTGTATACTTGCCATTGCTGGGGAGTTAAGCCCAAATTGGTGTGCAAAGAAGCTTCCAGCCACTCGTGAACTAATTCCCAACGGTGTAATAAAGCAAACCTAATTAAATGATACTTGAAGCGCTGCTGTAAGTAATCTCTCTGACGAGGGGTTAAACCTAAAATTGACTCAATTTCTTGTGCTGAGAGATCCTGGAGGCGGAGGGAAAAGTAATCAGCACAGTCAGATTGTTGTCGTTGTTCGAGATAATTCATTAATTCTGTAACCACAACGGAACGCAAGGTATCTTCTTCGGGTTCGGGTTCGGCTTGCGTTGCCATTGTGGAGCGCAATTGATGCACTGCTGGTTCTTCCCAAGAACCATCGCCTTCGTTATTGCTGCCTTCTGCGGCTTGTTCTATATCTACGCTGGTTTCTGGGGGCTGCTGTTGAGAAAAAGTTTGTGCCCGCAGAATAATTAGCTGCTGCTGACGGCCTGGTAAGGGAATGCGTCGTTTGCCGTAGCGCTCGGTAAATGCCATGTACTCGGACAATTCTAGAAGCGTCTGAGGGCGATAAGTAGCACCAAGTTGATTTTCTCGCCGGAAAGCGTTTAATGCTTCCAGATAAAAACTTTGTAAAAAATCTTCAATTATAGTCAGTCGCCCTTGATAACTCAATTGCTTCTGAGGCGGATTAATGTATCGATAAACAATTGCACTCAGAGTACTGTGTAATTCTACCCTGCCCCGATTTGAACCCAACTGATAGTACCTGAGACACTGTTGTAGCCGATGCCGAGCCAGGGTCATCGCCGAGCTTTCTACAGTTCCAGAAGCTTGAATACGTTTGCTCTCATGGCAAATCCGATATACTTCGGTGGTAATACGTGTTGCTACATCATGGCAATTCTGTTCCGAAGCTTTGGTCGATTGTTGAAACTCCTTGGATAGGAGTTGAAAGATCACCTCCACGCCTTTAGAATTTTCTCCCAGAATATTTGCAGATGGAATAGTTGCGGTTGCGGCTGAATTCATAGTCTCAGTTTTCAAAAGACCCTAAGTATTTAAATACAACCTGTACGACTGTGGGTATTGGCTTTTTTGGTTTTACGTATAAGCTAAACGCAGACAAATCCTACATTAAGGATATGGCTGATTTTATTATTCCCAACTTGGATGGGATTGTTCACACTTTGATAGATGTTATTGCCATTACCCAGGAGCCGTATACAAGTCATTATGGATTTAGAAACACAAATTCAATTGCTGATTGACAATGCACCCCGCGATGGTATAACACCAAATCTGATTGCAGCAATTGCTCCTGCCCTTAGAGCGATCGCTCAAAAATTACGTCACTCCCAGTACTATATTCTCCAAAATTCGGAGGCAAGCTGGGTTTTAACTACTTTGAGCAATCGTGCTAATCCAGGATTGGAAAAGCGCGTTATTTACGCTTTCCCTACCATACAGGATGTCTCTCTAATTTCCCCTGCTGGGCTTGACCCTCAAATGCTAGCTAAAATTGTTCCTGTCACCCATATTTTGTTCCAATTGGTGGCATTGGAACCCGTAGATAGTATCCTTTTTTTGGAAACGCCGGGTAAGACCACTCATACCGTTGAAATTCGGCGAACCGATCTAGAGAAACTCATGCAACAAAGGTTGCGAGAGCAGCGATCGCCTAAACAGATACCCCCTGATATTGCATAGAAAAATTTGGGATGTAGGATTTTTTAGATACAATCCCACATCCCAAATTTTAAATCTCAAATTCTTTTAAAAAAGTTTTTGATGAAAAGAAATTAATGCCAATTACTACCCTTTTAGTTCTTTAAAGAACCAGGCGATCGGCTTAATCTAAATTTGGTTAACAAACAGTTATCAGTGAACATTTTTCAAAAATTAGCTGACAACTGAGCCAAATTTCTCCACCTAAGAACATCTAGTAGGTTTAACTTGGCATCTAAAGCCCCATTTTGTACCTAATAACTGATAACTGATTTAATAGAGGCGACTCAGTGTGTACTCAGCTATGTTAATCAATGCCTGGTGAGATTCTGAGGGTGGAAGAACTGCAAGATGTTCAATTGCTAACTTCGCATGGTGAGCAGCTAACTCTCGCGCCTGCTGTATGCCTTGACTATCTTGAATTAGTGCTAGTGCTTGCTCTAAATCCCCTTCTTGAGCAAACTCCCGGTCAATTAGCACTTCCAAGGATGGTTTTTGGGCTAAAGCAAATAAAACAGGTGCAGTTAGATTACCACTTTTCAGATCAGACCCTACTGGTTTACCCAAGGTATCTGTTGTACTGGTGAAATCTAGAATGTCGTCAACAATTTGAAATGCTATACCAAAATGACGACCATAGCTATACAGATGCTCAACAGTTTCCCGCGAGACTTCACTAAGTAAGCCAGCAGCTTTAGAACTGTTGGCGATTAACGAAGCTGTTTTGTAATAACTCTTCTGGAGGTAAGTTTCAATAGAGATACCAGCATCAAAACGATTTAGTCCCTGTTGGATCTCCCCAGTAGCCAGATCCATAATGACTTCTGAGAGGAGTTTCACCACCTCCAAATTGTCCAAGTTTGCTAAATACCAGGATGATTGGGCAAAAAGAAAATCTCCTGCTAATATGGCAATCCGATTACCGAACAAACTATGAACGGTAGGAACGCCTCGCCGCACGTCTGATTCATCTACCACATCGTCATGTACCAAGCTTGCTGTGTGAATCATTTCTGTAATCTCAGCTAGGCGGCGATGACGCGGTGTAATATCTTGCTCTAACATGGTTGCCCGCGATATTAGCAGGACAATTGCTGGTCTGATACGCTTTCCCCCAGCACCGAATAAATGCTCGGCTGCTGCAAACAGAATGGGGTGGCGATTTCCAACTAGCTGTTTTAGGTTATCTGCTAGTAGTCGCAGGTCTGCTTCCACAGGGGTAAACAGGGAGGTGGCTGGGGTCATGGATGGGCGGACTCTGACTTAGGTTACGAAAGTTTACATATCCTACACTCATTTTAAGATAACCCTGTGCCAGCGCAAAGTTTTCATAAGTTAATCCCATTTTCATCAGTCTATCGGTGATAATTAAACTTAGTAGTGCATTTGTCAATAAGCAATTATGCTTAATTTTGGAGAAGTTCGGGTTTTAAACGAACTTAAAACATGACTTCCCAGTACAGGGGAACAAATACTAAATCTAATTATATTAAGTAGTTCACCAGTACATGTTTACCGCCACAGATAAAAGCAAAATTCAAGCAATATTACTTATTGACAAAATGGATAAAATCTAAATTAAATTGCCAATGGATAAAACTAAATTTCTTCAGAACTGAAGTGTAGCTATTCAAAAAATTTGAAATTTAGCAGTCGAATGGGCTTCAAATTCTGGGTCGTTGTGTTACGCTAAAATATAGGAATTTTAAATTTTTCAGATATTCACACTCCAAAGTAAGTTACTTACTAAGTGATTTTACTGGCTCGGTGATGTGAGTCTAAAATAATTAGTCGTAGCCTAGATTAAGGGAATAATCCCTTTGATTTTTCCTACGATATGCAAAACTCCTGGTTTGGAGCTATGCTATATCCCTATGGGAAGCCGCTACACGTCTTCAGCGCACGTTGAGCGCAAGCATTGCTCTTTTCACAGCAGTGTGAGTAAAAATAACGCAGATCAAGTAGACCGCTGAGAATCGTAGTTTTAGATTGCTAAACAGCAATCTAACTGCTGTGGATCTATGGTCTGCAAAAAGTCTCATTAGACAATAAATTCTTTGTCCGTAGAGAATTTTATCTCTATAGGTAGTTTTACCATAGGAAGCTACAGCAACCAAGAATGTACTTGGTTGGCTGAGGTTCTACTAATTTTATGGAATTTTATATTCGTTTGAAACGGTGCTAGTAGAACAATGATTTACGGAAGTATACCTATGATGATTTTTATTTTAGCGTCTGGATATTTGTTCACAGTCTACCTGTTATTAGCATTGGCAAAGCGAACGGGTACAAAGACTGTTCCTACAAGTTTTCCTTCATCTGCCGAAGGAAAACACAAGCAGGAGATATCAGTAAGGGCAAAGGTGACTGAAGCTGTTAATAGTCAGTAGTTGGTAAGTAGGTCGGCGCAATTAAAGCTAACTGGCAAAGGCTGTCATTTGTCATTAGTAAAGACTTCAAGCCTATTTACGTTTCGTAATATACTTGGTTTTTTTTGCGCCAACTTACTTACTGAGGAGTTAGGAATTATGAGTTATTAATTCAAAACTTTTAACTCCTCATACTGATTACATCTGAGGTTGCTTGCAGACAAGGGGATTTTGCCGCTTGCCTCACTAGCTTGATTCTGTAAAGTTTCACAAAGAATTGGTATAAACCTCGTCTAGCTCCAAACCTGTGGTTTTTCTGCCAAAAAATATAAAAAACATTAGAAATGCCCTTGGTCTAAATCGTTCTATTTGTTTGGGTCGTTTTTATCCTTTTTGTCTTTGGGATCTTTTTTAGGTTTTTTAACTTCTTTATTACTTTTTCTTTCTTTCGACATTAGCTTTCTCCAACTAGGTTATTCAGTGAAAGCTTCCACATTCTGCCATCAGTCAATCAGGAGATGACTTACCCAATCTTCTTTTAAGGCAAAAAAGAAACTATCAAACATAAGTGCTACTAACTACTATGATACGGTGTTGTTTGATTTAATGTAGCTTGAATCCATATTGCTAGAGGTTGCCCAAATTTCATCAAGATTTAGGTTACAGAGGAGAATTTTGTTTCCTAATATTTACAACCTAAGTAAACCGGCGTAAATAATTAAAGGTTTGCAGGACTTACGCAAATAATAGCCAAAACCACACGCGGTAGGCGTAATATCATGAATTGCCTCTACCGCGTGTGGTTTTACGTAAATCCTATCATAACTATTGCTCCAACAATTTCATCCGTTGCCACCAACGATTGAGGGGATAATAGACGACGGGTGCCCACAGACTACTAAGAATGGCAGAGGCGAGGGCAACACGCTGGTAATATGTCCAAATATCTGTTACTTTGCGCTGATTCCCTATTAAAGTTAATTGCAATCCAAAGATAGTTTCTGCCAAAACTGCCATCACAAAGACAATTACAGCAATCGAAATAAAGTCTTCTTCAATAAAACGCTGTTTCTGGAGCAGGCCAGTTAAAATTCCCACGATTCCTAAACTGATGGCGTGAGTAGGGTTAGGTGCTGTCATGGAATCTTGAAGTAGCCCTAAAACTATACCTGCCAAGGCTCCGGCAAATACCGTGCGCTTCACACTCCAAGCTACCACCCAAATCAACAGCCAGTTAGGGCCAATTCCCAATAATTCCATACCTGGCAGGCGGGTTGGCAATAATAGTAAACATAACAGTACAGAACTAGCCGTCACTATCCAACTAAACAATTGCCGTACACCGGGATGCCAACGAGAAAGCGGCTGGATTCGGAATTTCGATTTTCGTTCTGACGATTTTGGCTTTTTCTGCCTGCTAATACCAAATGCAGGAATCTTCATTTTTCTATGGATTTTATCGAATGATTTACTTAGACTTTTGCGGCAGTTGATTTACCGACTTTTCGTTTTCCGGCTCTTGGTTTTCTGGCTTTGGATAAACTGCTACCCAATCAAGAGAGCGGATTGGCGGAAAAAGCTCAATTTTCGCCACTGATGCCGGAAGTTTCTTTAAATCCAGCGACTTGATTCGTCCTACTGCCAAGCCAGATGGAAATTTCTGACTATAAGTAGATGTGGAAACTAAATCTCCTATCTTGACATTTGGGACTTTTTCATAAAACTCCAGCACAGCTTCGGCAGAAGAATCTCCTCGCAAAACGCCTTTAGCTGCTGTGCGGCTAACTGATACACCAACTTGACTCTTGAGGTCACTGATTAACAACACGCGGCTAGTATTGGGAGTTACACTCTCCACCAAACCTACTAATCCGCCATCGGCCTTGACTACAAAGCCTTCCTGAATCCCTTCATTCGCACCGCGATTTAGAGTAACTTGTTGCCACCACTGGTCAGCACTACGTCCTACTACCCTAGCTAGAATTGGACGTGATGCCAGTGGCTCTTTTTCCACATAGCCTAATAAATCTTGTAGCTTTGTCTTTTGACTTTCCAAATCTACTATACGGGTTTGCAATTCCAATATCCGGGCATCTCTAATCCGTTCTTCTGGAGTTGGCCCTGACTGCAACATCTCTAATGGACGGGTAATTGCCTGGTATGTCTCAAGTACCAATTCACCTTGAGTCTGTCGCAATACCCAAGCACTACTAACTACTACAGCTAACAACCCGATTTGTAAGCCTTTACGATCCCACCAGCGCCGTATTGTAACCATATATACCTGAGTCTACTTATACAATTAAGTTCTATTTGGATTCTATTTATATAGAACCCAAATAGAACTCAAATAGAACTCAAGTATGATATTTTTTTGCTACATATTGCGAGAGCTTTCGGTGACAACTCGTTCTAGCTGTTTGAAGTTTTCTAACACCCGACCTGTTCCCAGCACCACACAGCATAGAGGGTCGGCGGCAATGTGAGTCACAATCCCCGTTTCATGACTAATTAAGGTATCTATGCCTTTGAGCAAAGCACCACCACCAGCTAACATAATCCCTCTATCAATAATGTCTGCTGCTAGTTCTGGAGGTGTACGTTCCAGTGTGCGCTTCACAGCTTCTATAATTACTGATAGTGGTTCCAACATACTTTCACGGATTTCTGGGCCTTTGATGGTTACAGTTCGCGGTAGGCCAGAAAGCAGGTGTAAGCCTCGGATTTCCATCATGGCATCATTATCATCATGAGTAGGATAGGCAGAACCCATCCGAATCTTGATGTCTTCGGCAGTACGTTCACCAATGACTAAGTTATGAACTTTCTTAATATACTGAATGATTGAATCAGTCAGTTCATCTCCAGCAATGCGTACTGATTCGCTAATCACAGTACCTTGAAGACTCAGCACTGCAACTTCTGTTGTCCCACCACCAATATCGATGATCATGTTACCAGTTGCTTCGGCTACAGGTAGTCCTGCACCAATGGCCGCAGCTACAGGTTCATCGATTAAATAAACTTTTCTTGCTCCTGCTTGGTGGGCTGCATCCATCACTGCTCGCCTTTCTACTCCTGTGACACCACTGGGAATACCAATGACAATTCGGGGTAAAATCAGAGATTTACCTTCATTTACACGCTGAATAAAGCTTTTCAGCATTAGCTCGGCTATATCGAAATCAGCAATTACACCATCGCGCAAGGGGCGGAGGGCAATCACATTTCCAGGTGTGCGGCCGAGCATTTTTTTGGCTTCTTCTCCTACTGCTAGTGCTACCTTTTCGTTGACATCGATAGCAACTACAGAAGGCTCTTGCAGTACAATACCTTTACCAGATACATAAACCAGGGTGTTAGCAGTACCAAGGTCGATACCCATATCCCATGATGTGCGAAAGTTCCTAAAAATACCCACGCTTCTCTAAGCCCCCTATGTGCGATACTTCTTGTCTACAACGGTAAGAGTGGATTCGATTATCTTTGTATCCTGAGTTCAGCAAACTAAACTATATTTTTATATGATTCCCAGGAATATTTACTATGTCTCAGGCATCTATGTTTTGATATTCTCTGGTTTGCTTAGTATATCCGTATACTTTTATGTGTTTCTCCAAGTAGTTATGTATAATTTTTCAAGTCAACTATATTGTTAACTGTTTAACACATTATTTTCAAGTGTTTCACAATTCGCTATGATGAAAGTCGGAATTCACAAGTACACTTGTACTGAAAGGTAACACGTATGAGTATCAATATTGTCACCCTTGTTGGTCGTGTAGGCGGCGACCCAGATATAAAATATTTTGAGTCTGGTAGTGTTAAGTGTAGATTGACACTAGCGGTAAAAAGGCGATCGCGCAACAGTGATGAACCTGACTGGTTCACTCTGGAATTATGGGATAAAACGGCTGAAGTAGCAGGTAATTATGTGCGTAAGGGCAGCTTAATTGGCATCAAAGGTTCCCTAAAGTTTGACACATGGAGCGATCGCCAAACAGGAGCAAACCGTTCTACACCAATTATTAGAGTAGACCAACTGGAATTATTAGGCTCTAAGCGTGATGGAGAGGGCGGTGCAGGAGATATGTCTTCAGAACATTTTTAATTAATTGGGCATTGGGCATTGGGCATTGGGCATTGGGCATTGGGCATTGGGCATTGGGCTTAATTATTAGTCCTTTGCCTTCACAAATGACAAAGGACTAATGACAAATGACTAATAACTAATTTGCAACGTTACTGATGCTTCTACTTCCTGTTCACCACCGATTACAGGGGTGGAAGTATCAGCTACCTTGGCAGCTTCAGCCCGTAAAAACATCGGTGGTGGAGGCGCGGTGGCATTGTTAACTTGAATGCTGACTATTTCTTTAGATTTGAAACCCAAGGCACTGAAAACAGCATCGGCTTGCTGCTGGGCATCTTGTGTGGCTTCTTTTAATGCTTGTTTTTGAGCAGCTGCGATCGCTTCATCATTCGCAACAAAACTAATACCATTAATTTGCGTTGCACCTGCTTTCACTGCATCATCCAATAATGTACCAGCTTTCTCGGTGGGAATGCGAAAACTCACGGTGTTATTGGCAGCATAGCCTGTAATCCTCTGCACATTATTGGTGTAGCTGTAAACTGGATTCAGTCGGATACCAGTAGTTTGTAATTTTTCGACATTTTGGCTTTTGAGGAACGCAACTACAGCCGATGACCTCCGAGCGGCTTCTTGCTGTAACTCCTGTGCTGTTTTCCCCTGAATCTCTACTCCTAAGCTAACTTGTGCCAGGGTTGTCGGAATTGTTTCCACTCCCCGACCACTGACACTGAGAGTTCGCCACAATTTATCCTTTTCTTGTGCCAATGCCGGTAGTACAAAAGTTGCACATACTAGCAGAGCTAAAGGCAGTATTTTCCACAAGTTTCCAGATGGAAACTGAGAACCGGGTAAAGCGGCTCTAGTCATAAGATTTGCACTCCTCAAAGTATCCACAGATGTTTTTAATAAGCGTATTTAGCAATCTTCTGGTGGCTGTTAAAAGTCAACAGTCACCACAAGTTTTTCACAACTTAAGTGCGATCGCTAGATCCGATTTGTATGTTCTTACTTTGACACTGCGATCGTCAAAAGCTGAAATGGTTACATTTTTTGAAACTAAAAAATTACACTAACTTTTTTAAAGATTTTGTCACGATCAGAAATTAATTCACCAACTTTGACTTGCTCCGACTTCCTAGAGTGTCTGTAGTCAAGGTTTCTGAAGTTTTCTGACAGCCCTTGATTAAGTAGATAAATCGGACAAATGAAGTTTTTGAACCTGCCAATAGCGTCTCTACAGATAGATGTTTTTCAGAAACACGTCAAAATCAAAGAGAAGGATTTTCACAGAACCCATGCATTTGTTAGATCCAATTAACTTCTCTTTTCCTCTGCTGGCTACTGCAACAGAAGCCGCAGACAGTTCAATGGTAGTAGCCGCAGTGCTACTAAGCTTAGTAGTGGTTTACCTCGCCAGCAAAGTTGGTGGAGAGTTATCAAACAAAGTGGGTTTGCCGCCCGTCTTAGGCGAACTAGTAGGTGGTGTAGTAGTAGGTATCTCTGTTTTCCACCTTTTAGTGTTTCCAGAAGGCAGCACAGACAGTTCTAACTCTTTGATCGTGTCCTTCCTTCAAATCACTGCTGGTTTAACTCCTGAAGCCACTCCAGCCGTGTTTGCAGCCCAGTCTGAGGTCATTTCCGTTTTGGCAGAATTGGGTGTGATCATCCTGCTGTTTGAAATCGGCTTGGAGTCGAACTTAAAAGACTTAATGGCAGTTGGTATCCAAGCCACCGTTGTCGCAGTAGTGGGGGTAGTAGTACCCTTTGCGGCTGGGACTGTGGGACTAATGACTTTATTTGGAATTGCTGCTGTACCCGCAATTTTTGCTGGGGCAGCTTTGACTGCTACTAGTATTGGCATTACTTCCAAAGTGCTGTCAGAGTTGGGGCGACTCAATTCTAAAGAAGGGCAGATTATTTTGGGTGCTGCCGTAATTGACGATGTTTTAGGAATCATCGTTTTAGCGGTAGTTGCTAGTCTAGCTAAAGATGGCGTAGTGGATGTCAGCAAAGTCATTTACTTGATTATCAGCGCCACTGGTTTTATTTTGGGAGCAATCCTACTAGGGAATGTTTTCAATAAGTCCTTTGTAGCGATCGCTGATCAACTCAAAACACGCGGTGGATTGGTAATACCAGCATTCATCTTCGCCTTTGCGATGGCATACCTTGCCGCCGTCATCCACTTAGAAGCGATTTTGGGAGCTTTTGCGGCTGGTTTAGTCCTAGAAGAGACAGAGAAGCGCAAAGAATTGCAAATGCAAGTCTGTCCAATTGCCGATATGTTAGTGCCAATTTTCTTTGTGACTGTTGGCGCAAAAACTGATTTGGGAGTGTTAAACCCAGCAATTCCCGACAATCGGGAAGGTTTAATTATGGCAACTTTCCTGATTACAGTAGCCATTCTCGGTAAAGTAATCACAGGCTTAAGCGTGTTTGGTCAACCGGAAATCAACCGTTTAGCGATCGGTGTGGGGATGATTCCGAGAGGGGAAGTTGGATTAGTGTTTGCAGGTGTCGGCGCAGCCAGTGGCGCTCTCTCGAAACCACTAGGGGCGGCAATCATTATGATGGTTATCTTGACAACCTTTTTAGCTCCTCCTTTGTTAAGATTTGTGTTCCCAGATCCAAAAACCGTGGGTGCAGGCTCAGAGCAACTGGTTTTAGATGGTTCCTCTGGAAACTCGTTGGTAATTGAACCACCTAAGTCGAAGGTGCCAGCATCAGAAGTAACTCCAGAATCTGGCGATCGCTAATTATTGGGAATGGGGAATTAAGAAGAGACAAGGGAGACAAGGAAGAGGGGGGAGACAAGGGAGAGGGGGGAGACAAGGGAGATACTTGTTCAATAATTCCCCCTTGTCCCCTTGTCCCCTTGTCCCCCTTGTCCCCCCACTCCCTCATCTCCCAATTGTGCAGTGGAAACTTCTCTCTCCAAATTTCCGTCCCATCTGATTGTAGAATAATCGTCTGTTTATAATTTCTACCAGCATTCGGAATGTTATTTATTTCCAGTCTCCCTTGGCTTGTGAGCCATTATCTGAATATTTTCCAGGTAATTGGGGAGTAACACCCATAAATTTTGCTAGATCGTTTGACAGTAATGGGAATTATCTACTTAGTCCATTGATGGCAAAAAACAAAAAACAGTTATCAGTTAACGGTTATCAGTTATTAGTTTTCTAGCTTCCTTGGGAGTCAGATTCCTCCACCTCCAAAGGTGGAAGATTTTATCTTGGGATTTCAAACCAATATAAAATCTGATAACTGATTTAAGCGTGTCTTTATACCAGCTTAAAAATCAAACAAGGCATCAAAGATCAAGTTAGGTGGTGACGGTGTGATGACTTACCAATGAGTTGAGATATTGACGGCTCCCATGAACGTGAATTAGGAGAAAGAACTGTGAAATTACACTGGTTACTACCCAGCACTATTGGAACTATCTTCATGCTATCGTCGCCTGCAATGGCTGCGAGACTTGAATCTTGGCGCTTTGATGCCAATCAAAACAGGCTGGAAATTAATACTGTGGGAGCAGTTCAACCCCAGGCACAACTAATTTTCAACCCGACTCGGCTGGTAATTGATTTGCCAGGAACGACATTTGGCCGTCCGCAGCTAACTCAACAGGTGGGCGGTGGAATTCGCTCAATCCGGGTTGGGCAGTTTGATACAGAAACAACGCGCATAGTTGTAGAACTGACACCTGGTTATACTTTAGACCCCAAACGAGTCCAATTTGTTGGGACAACTGGCAATCGCTGGACGGTGCAATTACCTAGACCAGAAGTTGATAGAGTAGCCTCATCCCCAACCTTATCTCCCAGAAGAACTGCTTACACTGTCGTTACCCCAGACTCTGACCCTCAACCTAGTATTTCAAGGGTTGCCAGTACTACACGAGGGGCGACTCAAATTGAGGGCTTGACAGTAACAGGCGATGGGTTGTTCCTCCGTACCAGTGGTGGCAATCCAGGGATTAAGACAATTCGCAGCCGCGATCGCGCTAGCATCTTCATAGATGTCTCTGACGCATCTTTATCACCACGTCTGGCGCAACAGAATAATCAGCCTGTTAACAAACATGGTATTAGCCGCGTCGAATTCACCCAACTACAAAACCAAACTCCTATCGTTCGCTTGACTTTGCGAGTAGATAAAAATAGCCCAGATTGGCAAGCAACTAATAGTAACAGTGGTGGTTTGGTGGTTCTGCCTAGTCGCGTTGTCAGATTGCCTGGAAGTAGTAATTCGGACAATCAATCACAACCACCCTCTTTCCCTAGCAGATTATCTGCTACTAACAACTCCCCTGCAACCATTGAGTCTGTGCAACTGGCTGATAATGGCAGACAACTGCTGATTAGAGCAGACCAAACTTTATCTGCTACGGGAACCTGGGATAGATCCTCCGGTGTGTTCCGCGTCACAATTAACAATGCCAAGTTAGCTAAGAGAGTTACAGGCCCTACTTTTGCCCCCAATAGCCCCATTCTCAGGGTACGTCTGCAACCCCAAGCAGCCAATACAGTTGTTGTTTTAGTTCAACCAGCAGCCGGAGTGCAACTTGAGCAACCCCAGCAAATCAGCGACCAGCTTTTAGCTATACCAATACAAGGTTCTCGTCGAATTGTCGCCCTCCCCAAAAGACCGCTCTTTGCTTTACCTGGGCTACCACCACCAAACCGGGGGCCATTCCCAGACCCAAACAATCCCAATCCCCAGCCCCTATTCCAACCACAGCGCCGAGTTACCAATGGACGAGTGGTAGTCATTATTGACCCAGGACATGGCGGTAAAGACTCAGGAGCGCTTGGTATTGGAGGGGCACGCGAAAAGGATGTGATCTTGCCTATTGGTAAAAGGCTGGCACAGATTTTGCAGCAAAATGGTGTACAAGTGATTATGACCAGGGATTCTGACTATTTTGTTACCCTTCCGGGAAGAGTGCAATTAGCAGAGCGAGCTAATGCTGATGTGTTTGTTAGTATCCACGCTAACTCAGCAGGTGCGAGTCGTCCCGATGTGAATGGTTTGGAGGTCTATTATTACGACACTGGTTTGGATCTCGCTCGCGTTGTCCGTAGTAGCATTCTTCAAAGTATTGGTACTCTCAAAGACAGGGGAGTCCGGCGAGCCAGGTTTTATGTCCTTAGAAAAAGTTCTATGCCCTCCATTCTCGTGGAAACGGGTTATATGACTGGTCGAGAGGATATGGCTAGGCTCAGAACCTCAGCTTACCAAAATCAAATGGCAGAAGCGATCGCTCGTGGCGTTCTTCAGTATTTAAAGAGAAGATAAGTAATTTAGTCGAAATTATTGAGTCAATACATCTAATCTTTAACCATGTTTATCCAATTTAGTAGTAAAACCAATTTAAGTATTATTGCGGCGGGACAAGAGTAGCATCTTTGTTATTGTCATCTGATGCTTTACAAGTCAAATTTATCTGGGCTAATGGATGGCATGGCAAAATCAGAGGAGCGTGCTATATTTTACGCCATTAGCTTTGTCTTAATAACAGCGTAATACTCAAGTGTGTGCGGTGATGGTGTGAGGATTTGCCAATATATTGAAATGTTGACGGCTCCCATGAATGTGAATCAGGAGAAAAGACTGTGAAATTACGCTGGTTACTATCCAGTACTATTGGAACTATCTTCATGCTATCGTCGCCAGCAATGGCTGCGAAACTTGAATCTTGGCGTTTTGATGTCAATCAAAACAAGCTGGAAATAAATACTCTAGGGAATGTTCAACCCCAAGCACAATTAATTTTTAACCCCACTCGTTTGGTAATTGATTTACCAGGAACGACATTTGGCCGTCCACAGCTAACCCAACAGGTGGGCGGTGCAATTCGAGCTATCCGGGTTGGGCAGTTTGACGAACAAACAACGCGCATAGTCGTTGAACTGACTCCTGGTTATACTTTAGACCCCAAGGGAGTACAATTTGTTGGTAGAACTGGCGACCGATGGCTGGTGCAATTACCTACGCCAGTAGCCGAAAATGCCCCCTCAACAAATACTGGTGGGCAACAACAAGCTATAGCCACACAACCTTCACCGAGAACATCTCCATCAGTTTTCTCTCCAAGAGATATTTACAACGTGGTGAGAACAAGCCCTGTTAATCCACCTAGAAACGGAATGCTTGCCGCCAGGGTGACTCAAATTGAGAACTTACAAGTTACAGGCGATGGTTTTTTCATCCGTACCAATGGTGGTAATCCCCAAATTCAAGTAAATCGTAGCAACGATCAAAGAGCAATTAACATCGATATTGCCAGCGCTACTTTATCACCAAGTCTAGAGCAACGCGATTTGTCGATTAATCGCTATGGTGTCAGCCGTATTCAGTTCAGCCAACTACAAACAAGCCCATCTGTTGTTCGCATGACTTTACAGGTGGATGAAAATAGTCAAAATTGGCGAGCAACTAATAGTAACAATAGTGGTTTTGTGCTTCTGCCCAGTCGTGGCATTGCCCAGTTGCCTGGAAGTAATAGTCCACGCCCCATACCATCTAGTACAGCGACAATTGAGTCTGTGCAACTGGCTAATAATGGCACACAACTGCTGATTAGAGCAGACCTTGCTTTATCTGCAACAGGAGCCTGGGATAGAACCTCTGGTCTGTACCGCATTACCATCAACAATGCTCGGTTAGCTCCCAAAGTTACAGGCCCGACTTTTAATCCTAATAGCCCTATCCTGCGAGTCCGCCTGCAACCCCAAGAATCTAATACAGTCACCGTCTTGGTTCAACCAGCAGCCGGAGTGCAAATTGGTGAACTTAACCAAGTTGGCGACCAACTTTTGGCTCTAGAATTACAACGTTCTGGTAGCGTTACACAGCAGCCGATTGATTTACCTCCTTTATCGCCAAACCAAGGTCAATTACCAAACCCCATAGATAATCCCCGTCCGATATCCCGGCCACAGCCTCGCCCCTCTGTTCCTAGAGGGAAACTACTAGTTGTGATTGACCCAGGACATGGTGGAAAAGACTCAGGCGCTCCTGGTATAGGTGGACTTTTAGAAAAAGATGTAATTCTGCCTATTGGTAAAAGGGTAGCAGCAATTTTAGAGCAACATGGTGTACAAGCAGTACTAACGCGGGATGCTGACTTTTTCGTAGAACTTCCGGGACGGGTAGAAATTGCCGAGCGAGTTAATGCAACTGCGTTTGTCAGCATTCACGCTAATTCTGTTGATAATCGCCCTGATGTGAATGGGTTAGAAGTATATTATTACGATAGTGGTTACGATCTAGCAGAAGTAGTTCGCAATACCATTCTGCAAAACATCGGTACAATCAAAAACCGGGGAACCCGCAAAGCCAGATTCTACGTTCTCAGGAAAAGCTCTATGCCCTCGATTTTAGTAGAAACAGGTTATATGACTGGTCGAGAAGACAATCCCAGATTGGCAACACGAGAGTATCAAAATCAGATGGCAGAAGCAATCGCTCGTGGCATCCTAAAATACTTACAGAGGTAAAAGGTGATATTTAGAATCCTTTGGCGTGCAGAATTTAGTGGTCAATTAGCCGATTGTCTGCTAAATTCTGTATTTTAAATCCCAAAACCTAAATTAATATCAGCCTGTGTATTCATCTTCGATCTTTGAAGCGAATCTGGACGATTTTTCGGCTCTTGAACCCCAACGTGCCCCAATTGGCATCTTTGACAGTGGTGTGGGTGGATTGACGGTACTGCGACAAATATATCGGCAACTCCCCAATGAATCAATTGTTTACTTTGGGGATACAGCCCGACTTCCTTATGGAATTCGCTCACAAGCAGAAATTTTACAATTTACGCGCGAAATTCTTACCTGGCTACAACAGCAGCAGGTAAAAATGGTAATTATGGCTTGCAACACCAGTTCTGCCCTAGCCCTAGAAACCGTCCGTCAAGAATTCAACATACCCATTTTGGGGGTAATTCTACCGGGTGCCAAAGCTGCGGTGCAGCAAGGAAAGCGGATTGGTGTAATTGCCACTCCAGCGACGGCGAAGAGTAACGCTTATAAGCACGCCATCCTCGAAATTGCTCCTGATGTTCAAGTCTGGCAAGTTGGATGTCCTGAGTTTGTGCCACTCATTGAGCAAAACCGGATTCATGACCCCTATACTGCTGAAGTGGCACGAGCCTACTTAGAGCCTTTACTAGAGCAAGAAATCGACACCTTAGTTCACGGCTGTACCCATTATCCCCACCTTACACCAGTATTGCGATCGCTCCTCCCCTCTCAAGTCAAGCTAGTTGACCCAGCTGTTCATGTCGTGGCAGCTTGTGCCCAAGAGTTAGACTTGCTAGGCTTAAAAAATACTCACCTTCCACTACCAACTCGCTTCGCCGTTAGCGGGTGTCCACAACAATTTTCCCAGTCGGGAGTACAGTGGCTAGGCTATACCCCAATGGTTGAAGAGGTTTGCTTCACTGATACTGCCATTTCCCAACTCCATTGAAGTGGGAAGGGGGAAGGGGGAATTGGGCACTTGTACTGAGCGACTTGTGCCGAGCGAAGTCGAGGTAAGTCGAAGTATTGGGCATTGGCCAAACAGGGCATGGAAAAGAGACAAGGGAGACAAGGAAGAGGGGGGAGACAAGGGAGAGACTTAATTTTAATAATTCCTCCTTGTCCTCCTTGTCCTCCTTGCTCCCCCTGCTCCCCTGCCCCCCTGCCCCCCTTAGGCAGGAGTAAACTTCAGCGAAACACCGTTCATACAGTAGCGCTTGCCTGTGGGTGCAGGGCCGTCATCAAAAACATGACCCAGATGACCACCACAACGACTACAATGTACTTCAGTTCTGGTCATGAACAACGACTTATCTACAGTAGTAGCGATCGCACCTTCAATCGGGTTAAAAAAGCTGGGCCAGCCAGTACCACTGTTAAATTTGGTATCAGAGGTAAACAGTGGCAGTTCACACGCAGCACAATAATAAGTACCCTTGTCGTACTCCTTATCTAATTGACTGGTGTGAGGGCGTTCAGTCCCGTGCTTACGCAATACATTAAACTGTTCTGGCGTTAAAATTGTGCGCCACTCTTCTTCTGGTTTGGTAATTTCAAATCCACTATTAGAAGTTGTCATCGCTTTTGACCCCCAGTTGATATACCTTGATAACAATGCTGTGCCGACTATTACTGCACTAGCCTGTAAAAAATACCGTTTGTCCATATATCTATTATTTTCTATTTTCCGGTTAACTGGTCAATCAACTCCAGTACGGAATTCCCTACTTAATCACTATAATCAGCGATCGCCCTGAATTAGCGCTGATAAACTGATTAAAATTAGCTAAGAAACCAAAAATTATTCTGCAATCAAACACTGTAAGGAATCGAAATCAACTGTATATTTTTAGATGCGATGTCTGCGACGGGCTATTCGGTGTCGCATTCTGGCTAAGTAAGTTGGTGCGAAAAAACCAAAGTATGTTACGAAACGTAAATAGACTTAAAGCCCTTATTAATGACCAATACTTCTCTGCGAGACGTTACGCGAACGGCTTCGCGGTTCCTGAGCGTAGTCGTACCACTTCGTGGAAGCAAGCTACGCGCAGCGTCTCGTAGAGAAGGGCAGTACAAGTGAAAAATGACAGCCTTTGCCAGTTAGCTTTAATTGCGGCGACCTACTTGTATCAACCAAAACTTTGAACAACATACATATCATTACCCGTATCCCCTACTAAAAGCAAGTTACTGTCATTACTTTCTATATCTCGACTGCCAGCGATACCCTTTTGCAGGACTTTAATCAGTCTTTGGGGAGTGAAAGATTCTAATTCCACAAACTTTCCAGATTCTAACCATGCTAATTCTTCAGCAGATAAACTTTGACGAACTTCTTGAGATAATTGTTTAGCTGCTTGCGCCGACTCTGGAGAGGATTGAATGAACATTCCGCGTTTAGTAGCAATAATTTGACTTGGCGTTAATCCGATATCAATAATCACAATTTCACTATTGAGAAACCAATTAGCATTGGTTCTCAAATTATGAACTAAACCAATTCCTCGTGGATTGCAATCATGCACTGCATAGACTTTCAAATCGGAATTACGCCGCAGCATTTGCATTGTGGTGTCAAAAATGCTTTGGGGATATCCAGTAATGCTGAGAATTGCACAGTTATTTTCAAAGTGAAAATTATTAGCAATTAATAATTGAGCAATGTTAGCACTATCACAAACTACTAATCTATCAAAACTGTAAGCAGTCACATCAGGATTAACTGTGGCTGGTGTATTTTCTTGCTTTGGAGAAGGAAGAATTTTGAGAATTGAACCATTGATTTGCTGCCAACGAGCTAGCCAATCTTTAACCTGAGATTCAGGAAATAAAAATTCTTGTGTTAAAAATTCAATTCGTCCTAGCTGTCGAGTTCCTAAATATATGGGCAACATTCCCATAATCACAACAATGACAAAGAGGGGAAATGACTTTAAAGCAAGAATTCCTATAGAAAGGATAATTCCTCCTATAATTTGTAAATTCCTCGCATTCTGTTTGCGACTTACAAGATTGAGTTTAGTTGATTTGCTACTTGCATAAAAGAAATTAATAAACGCAAGATTTACTATTAGCGGTATAAAAATTGTTATTGATGTAATAAGATTAATAAATAAAAAGGGAAGTAGCCAGCCAAATCGTGAAATTGACTTTGAGCTTTTTCTTAGACGATTATCTAGAAAATAAAGCAGTTGTTTGGGTGTGAAAAATAAGGTATTATTTGCAGAAATATCAGCGATCGCCTTTGCAAAAAAAGGATCAGTAATCTTAATATTACTCATACTGACCGGTTCAAAAGCAAAGAGATGATTGCATTTTAGACACCGACCTTGATTAGCTATCCGGTCTTTTAGTTTATTGTCAGTTCCGCAGTTAATACACTTCATAATGGTTGTTTGATGTTAGTTATTAATTGTTAGTCAATACGCTTAATGTCAGGGTTGATCTCCCCTAACCCCTCTTAAAAAAGGGGGGAATTATCAGGAACCTGATTTGTTAGCAAAACACTGTAGTCTTCTCGTTGGCGAATTAAGCGGTGTGTACCATTTTCTAGCAAGACTTCCGCAGGTTTGGGACGGTGTAAAAAGTGAGACGACATGGCATAACCATAAGCACCGACATCTAGAATGGCAACGATATCACCAATTTCTAGTGCTGGGAGTTGGCAATTTTTCCCTAGATAATCTCGTGAATAGGTAGTGTTACCACAAATATCAGTTTTGAATAGGGAGACGCGATTAATCGCGTCTGTACAGGAGTAGGGAGTGGCGGATTTGTCTGCTTGCTTCCAGGTGATAATTTCTCGGTAGCCACCGTGTACTGAGGGTACTGAAAGATTGGCAACGGTGGTATCAACTCCGACAATCTGTTTTTCTCCTTGCCATTTTACAGAAACAACTTGAGCAAGCAAAATTGCACATCCAGCGATCGCAGCTCGTCCCGGTTCAATCACCAAATCAATTTTCCGCCCTAAATGAGTAATTCTCTCGGTTAACTCAGCGCCAAATATTTCCCAGTCAAAAGCTGTTTTGTTGTGGTGATACGGGTAGCCAAAGCCGCCACCAAAATCTAAATATTCCCAATCTGATAATAGTTGTGCTGTGGCGATTACTGTATCAATTACTTGGGTGAAAGCTTCTGTAGCATTAGTTCCCGTCCCTCGATAGAAGTGTAAACCACTCAGCTTTAATCCAACCTCACGAGTTTTAGCGATCGCATCACCAAATTCTTCAGGACGCACACCAATTCGGCTATCTCCGGTAATTTCTGGCAAATTGAGGCGTAAACCTAGCCGGAGTGAAGAGATGGGGGGATGGGGGAGATGAGGGGGATTATTTTGTTTTGGTGTACTTTTGCTAATTTTGTTAGCGAAAACTTCGCAGCACAATTGTAACTGAGCGAGGCTATCGAGATTGAGTGTTGTAACTCCCCAATTTAAGACTTGTAGCATCTCAGCCTGATTCAAATTGCTGCCACTGTAAACAATCTCACTAGGATCGAAACCAGCTTGCAATCCCAGGTAGATATCTCCTGGGGTATTAGCGTGAAGTCCCCACCCAAATGAGCGAAAAATTTTTAACAATGCAATATTGCCATTAGTAACGCTTGCAAACCGAAATTGTGTGCGGGGATAACTGACTGCTTTAGTAATGCGCTCAATAGTTTCGCGCAAGCGATCGCCATTATAAACATAAAGAGGAGAACCATAAATACTCAGTAACTCCTGAGCAACTTCCCCAAAAAATGGCCGACTAAGGGAATTTTGAAAGTCATAAAATTTCTTGCTCTCCATAACTTCAAGTTAGTTGCTCCATCTATCAATTACGAATTACGAATTACGAATTACGAATTATCTTGTAGTTTCTCCATAGCCGACGATGTAACCAAAAAGGATGATCCAAGGATTTTTTACTTGGTTCTTCATTTAAGACGTGCGATCGCCAAAGTTGCCACATAATAAGTAACCAGAGAGTCTCACCAATCCGACGGCCTTGAATAGCTGCTCCTAGTTTGCCTTCAACGATTTGGGCCGCAATGTGAGGATAAAAGTGATTGTTGGTGCGAAGTGTTTCTGGATTGAGCCAGATGCCTAGCTGATGCCAAAAATCATTTAAACACCAAGAAGTTAAGGGAACCCCCATCCCCCGCTTTTGTCGCCAAACAATTTCAGGCGGGAGCCAATTTTCTACAGCCCGTTTGAGGATATATTTTTCACAGGCTCCTTGCAAACAGAGTTCTCCAGAGAGGCGGAATGTCCATTCTGCCAGAGGTAAATCACAAAAAGGCGATCGCACCCACAACCCATGAGCAAACCCCAATGCAGTCGCACGGGGATGGATATTCTGCGCTCCTTTGAGCATCAGACTGGCACGACGGAGGCGATGTAGCAACGATGGACACTCATCACGATTCAGAGCCGCCAACAGCCAATCTTCAGGATACAAATTTTGGATCTGTGCATAGACCTCTGGCTGATAAACTTGAGATTCGTATCCCCCAAGACGGTGAAAGGTGCGGAGATATTGCTGAATAAAAGTTTCCTGTCCGGTGGGATTTTCTGCCTGATAAACACCTGCGGCAATTAAAGGTTTGTTTGTCCAACCGGCAAATAATTGATCTCCACCTTCGCCGTTAAAAATTACCTGAGTTTCCTGACTCGCCCTTTCAGATAGGAGATACAACGGCACACACACGCCATCTCCAAAGGGCAAATCTAATGCTTGCACAGTAGGAATTAGGGCATTTTTGATGGAACTTGGCGTTACTGCAACTTTAATAAGCGGAATTTGGAGAAACTGGGCGACTTGTTCAGAGTATGGATATTCTGAAATACCTACGTCACCAAAATCTAGAGTGTAGGCGCGGACTTTCACCCCTGCTTGCACCAGCAGCGCCGCCACTACTGAAGAATCGAGTCCGCCAGAGAGAAATACCGCAACAGGTTCATCCTTTAAATCGGCAATCTGTCGTTCTATGGAGTCTTTAAGGAGAGTTTGCAATTCGGTAATTGCTGTAGCTTCATCTGTTAACTGTTCTGGGGCTTCCCGCCACGAGTAGATGTGCTTAGATTTAGGTGTTTGTAGCTTGCCTGATTGACAATCACTCTGCCAAACTAATTCAGTTCCTGCCGTCACTGCAAACACTTCCTTAACAGGGGTTAAGGGTGTGGGAACGTAAGAAAAACAGCTATAGCCATATAACCCAGAAATGCTAACTTCTGACTGTTGCAAAATCGGTAAGAGTAGTTGCAGTTGTGATGCAAACCAGATAACTTGTCCTTGTTGAGTCCAATACAAGGGCATCTTTCCGAAAGGTTCTCTACCCAAAATCAGACAGTTATTTTCTTGGAGACTTACCCAAGCATCGGGTGAAGTGAATAATCCTGATGCCGAAATAGCAGCAATTTGATTTTCTAGCGGTGGGGAATTTCCATCAAGTCCTATATAAGCAACATTCCAGATTTTCAGACCTAACCCCCTAACCCCCTTCCCTGCGTTCGCGCAGCGGCACGAAGTGCGGGAAGGGGGAAAATTCAAAGCCTCTCCCCTTGAAGGGGAGAGGTTTGGAGAGAGGTTTTTCAGAATATTTAACAGCGCCTCCAACTCATCTTGAGCGCCGTAACCCCAATAGCCAAGAAAATGATGCGGGATGTTACCCATCTAGACTATTTCACTTCAAAGGTTTCATCACTAATCTGCCGACCTTCCAGCAACATCTGCACCTTCCAATTGCCAACAGTTGCAGCCGGATTAATAGTGTAGCGACACTGGGTATCCCAGACAGGCGTATTAATTTCGCGGGTTTGATAACTGTTTTGCTTGACAATTTGACCACTGGGGTCAATCCAATTACAGGAAAGAGCCAGCTTTTTACCCAAGGGTGCATCCTTTAAAGTGACATGGTAAAAAATTTCTGGATTGGTTTGGCGGGAAACTGTCTTCAAGTCACCGCCAGTATTTGATACCAAGGTGATGCGGTCTTGTTGAGCAGAAACGCGAGAGAGTGCAGAATTCTGTCGCTGGATGAAAAATATTGTAGATGCACTCAGTATCACTAAGAATGCCACAACTCCAGAGGTAATCCATCGATTCCGGCGTTGCTGTACCTCCAGCGCTTGGCGGCGATTTAACTGAATCAGCGCTTCATCTAGTAACTCAGGCGGTAAATTCAATTCCTGTAAAATTTCTCTAACCTGCTGTTGGTCTAGTTCGGCTTCTCGACGCACTTGCAGACCTTGTACTTCTGTGACTATTTGTGCTAATTGCTCTTGAGTCAGTCGCTGCATCATCGCTTAACTCCTGTTAAATAATTCGTAATTCGTAATTCGTAATTCGTAATTAAGTTTTGCGGTGGGGTTAAAATCCCACCGCAAAACTTGTCGCGCTTTAGAAGCGAGGGATTTAGACCTATCAAAAATGTTAAAAAAACTTGATGGCAATTCTTGATTAAGTAAGTCGGCATAATTAAAGTTAACTGGCGGGGGCTGTCATTTGTCCTCCCTTCGGCTCCGCTCAGTGCAAGTTGTCCTTTGTCATTGATAAGGATTTTAAGCCTGTTTACGTTTCGTAACATAATTTGCTTTATTCTCGCCGACTTACTTAGGTGCAATCAGAAGAACTCTATACTCCTTTTCTAGGTACATCATAAGCTACGACCTAAAGTTGTTGCTTTTCGGATTCTTTCTGAGATATCTTTCCGAAAGCTTTATTTATTTAACCAATCTAAAATCTAAAACTTGTACTGAGCGAAGTCGAAGTATCTAAAATCCAAAATTGTTATGGCTCAAGAACAACAAACCGCAATTGAAGGTATCTATGAAGTCTGTATAGGCATCCCGGAACCAATTTCTGCAATTCAATATTGGGAGCAATTTGGCTATCGTATTGGTCAAGTGGGTGAATTAACCGCAGATGTAGCCTATCAATTATATGGAGTAAATTCTTCTTTACGCTCAATTCGCCTCTACCATCAAAATTCAGATCATGGTTTGATTCGGTTGATGGTTTGGCAAAACCCCACCCATGAAGGTTTGGGAATAGCATCGATGAAAATTAAGGGAAATCGCTGGGCGACAAGCTTAACTACAGATGTGTTAAGTATCTTAAATCATATAGAGGATGCAAAAGCCGCAGGTTTTCCTATTAGGCACTCTAACCCTTATTGGGAAGTCATCTACAACAAAGAGAGGAAAAGCCGTCCTTTTATTGAGCCAGCAGTCGGTGTAAGAGAAATGCTGCTACTTCAACCTTTAGCTCGACAAGTTTTATTTCAACGCTTTGGCTATACACTACCGCATTACGGACAAGTTAATCATAATGCTGCTCTCAAGGCTAGTCAGTTTACCCATATAGGAATCATTTCTCAAGATGACAGCAAAGAAACCCTCAAGTTTTATGAGGAAGTTTTAGGTTTGCTGCGTGTGCGTGATGATGTCGAAACTAGCTATGAATCTTCGCCAGCAGGTCGAGATATTTTTGACCTTAACCCTGGTGAAAAGTTTATTGTGACTACTTTTGACGATCCGCGTTCTTCTAAGTCTGACCTGATGGCTGCACGCAGTGGTAGACTTTATATTGTTCGATTCCCAGAATCTATTAATTTAGAATCGCGTTTTGAGGCAGCCCAACCAGGTAGCTTGGGTATGTCTTTATATACCTATCGGGTTAAGGGAATACAGAAGTATTGCGATCGCATCAAAGCCACTACTGCACAAAAAGTTACAGATATTATTAGTAATGAGTTTGGCGAGACGAGTTTCTCCTTCGTTGCGCCAGATGGCTACTTCTGGACTTTGCTAGAAGCTAATTAACTGGGCATGGGGCATTGGTAGTTATTGCCCATGCCCAATGCCCAAAAGCTAGTTTTCATTTATTTACGCCAATAGACAGTTCCTTTTTGCTATGTTTCAACTGTTTCCAAAGCACCTTAATTTGCTCGTAAGCTTCTTCTGGTGATAGTTTTCCGCCTGTTTCTAGACAAGAGATGTAAGTAATTTTTTGAGCAAATTCTTGGAGGTTGGCATTAAATGCTAAAGTCTCTGGCTGAAATTTACCATAATATCGGCTACGAGGGTAAAGAAAGTTATTTTTATCTTGTGAGTTAGGTTGTGTCATTAATTTGCTGTCTGTAATTTTTTATTAGAGTTCTAGATTTGATTGTTATCTACGTGTAAATACACAGCAGAAAATTCCAATTCCAGAAGAAGTTCATATTGTAGTAAAAAAAATATTTTATTGACTAGTACGGTACGGCAGAAATCTGCTGGTGCATATTAAGCACTATAGTGCTTATTGATACAGGCGCTCAAGTTTTTACTACAAACTTATTTACTACCCAAAGTTTGCTCTAGTTATCGCGTATTAATTTCTTGCTTTCACTACTGCACTTTTTTATTCACCTGTAACCAAATTTCTAAACTCACAAGCAACCAAAGCTTTACTCCATAACGACTCCAAGTATCTCCTTGATAGTTTAACCAATTACGAATTGGCAACTGGTTCAAGTAAGGAGTGATAGCTGCATTCCGATTTAGTAATAAATCTCTGGCTTCTTGCTGCCAATATTTCCGAAATCCTAACTGCACAGGAACCATCATGCCACTTTTGGGACGATGAATAATTGCCTCTGGTAGAATATTTGCGTTCGTCGTACCCCTACGGGAAAGCAAGCTACGCGCAGCGTCTCGTAGAGAAGACGTACCATAGGTAATTGCTTGCTTCAAGACTGCTTTTTCTTCCACTCCAGAAAGTTTATACTCTGGAGGGATTTCCATGCTTAAGTCTACGACTCGTTGGTCAAATAGGGGAGAACGACCGTGTAAAAGGGCTGCTTGAGTCAAGTTACTGACTTTTGTCAGAATTTGGTCAGCACCTTTAAATTTGATGTTCATTGCCATCAAACGATTCAGATAGCTGGCTTGGGAAGATAAATCTTCTTCAAAAACCCAAGGTGCTGTTTGGACTGCTGTCAAAACTTCTGGTTTTAAAAGTTGTGGTAAGTCAACAGCGCACTTTTGAAAGGAAATTAAATAAGCTTGCAATGCATCCTGATTGGTGACAGAGCCATATAAACTATTGATGAGCATTGGCTGATTTTTTGGCCCACCAAAACAGGGGTCGCCACCTTCACCATTTAAAACTACTTCTACGCTTTCTCTCGCCAGTCGTCCGAGCAATAGGTTGGGAACAGTCAGTGGGTCGCCAATGGGGTCATCTAAATAGGCCATTGTTTCTGGCAGACGTTCCCACATATCCTTAAAAGTAATTTCTAAAATGTGGTGCTGCGTTTGGCAATGAGAAGCAACAAGACTGGAAAATTCTAACTCATTGGGAGATTCTGAACCGAAATGAATCGAGAAGGTGTGAACTGGTGCTTTGTGGAATTTCGCTACTAAAGCAGTGATAGCGCTAGAGTCCAAACCACCAGAAAGAAAAACACCAACGGGTTCATTTGCTGGTGGTAAATATTCTTGAACAACTTGGTTTAGAAGTTCTCGCAAGCGATCGCCATGCCATCCTAAAGGTTGATCTATTGCTATAATCTTTTCTTGAAGCTGCCAATAAGCTTCAACTTTGTGGTCAGGAAATTCTAAAACGGTTCCAGGTCGTAGTTCGCGCACCTGTTCCCAAAGCGTTCTTTCTCCTGGAACAAAGGCACAGCAAAGATAATCTCGCAACGCTACCAAATCTAAATCGGATGAACGATGAGGTGATAAAGTTCTCAATTGAGGCGCAATCCAACGAACCGAACCAGTGGTAGTGTAATAGAGAGTCCGAACACCGATGCGATCGCGAATCAATCTCAACACCTGTTTCTCTCTATCCCAAACCACTAGCGCAAACATCCCCACAAGTTGGCTAAGACATTCAAAGCCCCATCGTTCCCAAAGATTGGCAACTAGTTGCAGAGAAGTTTCTCTAAAGCTATCCGGTTCAATCCCTAACTTTTGCAGCAACTGCACTTGGTTAGTTAACCAAACATCACCAACAACAACAAATCGTTCTCCAGAACTGATTGCTAATTTCTCCGTCATAAATCCAGAAGCTGTGTGTGGTATGACTACAGAAATTTTTTCATCTCGCCAAGCTATATTTTCATAACTTTCATCAACTGTTCCCCAAGCTACACGCCAGGTTGGGTTGGTTTTGATGGATTCGATTTTAGGAGATTTACGGTTTTTAAACGCATCAAATAGCATGGGAAATTTTCAACGCATAATTAGTCATTTTAGGCAGTTTTTGGGCATGGGGCATGGGAAAGAAGCGAGCTGTCGGAGGCATTATTCTGTTACCGGTAGCAGGGCGTTTAGCCCATCCTGACTCCTGAATTTTGTTCGATAATGTCAGTTAATGCACATAATTTGTGTTGCTATCCAAGATAATATAGGAATTTTATAAACGAGTAAGCTTTTTATATCTACAATAAATATTCGGACAATCTCTGTAAGAGAGAGCGATCGCCTAACCCATCCACTACTTAATAGCAAAAATACCTGGAATGCTTATGAAGACAAGCTTATAGCTTTTCTCAATAAGCATTTCGGTCAACATTTTATTTTTCTCTGTTCATAAATATAAAATATCGCTAAACTCTGCCATCAATTATGCAAGCATTACAAATTGTTTGAATTTTCAACTTTTTTTAGTGGCATTCGTCCATTGACTGACGAAATTTGCATAAATTCTTAAACAATATCTGATAAGTTTCTAGCTGTTTAAGATATGAGGATTGATGATATGTCAGCAAAAGAGTTTCTCAAACGTAAGTTTGATTCCCTTTATCCTCATCTGAATGAAAGATCAATACGTCTGTGGGCTGCGGCAGAAGCCACTGCATTCGGTAGAGGTGGGATTACGCAAGTTTCTCAAGCAACAGGTCTGTCACCAAAAACGATTCGAGTTGGAATCCGTGAACTTGAAATTGAGCCAGATACTCAAACAAAAAACCCCCCATTTAAGGAGAAAATCCGATCTAAAGGAGGTGGTAGAAAACGTCTGCTAGATACTGACCAAACCTTAATTCCAGACCTGGAGACATTAATTCAACCAGTGAGTTGTGGACATTCAGAATCACCTCTACGTTGGACTTGTGAAAGCACCACAAAAATAGCTGAAAAATTGCGAAATAAGGGTCATGTAATAAGTGCTAGAAAAGTTGCTTCTTTATTGTATCAACTTGGTTACGAGCTACAAAATAAGCGTAAAACTAAAGAAAGAGACTCTCACTCTGACCGGAATATTCAATTTCAATATATTTCCGATCAAGTGGAAAATTTTCAAGCCCGTGACCAACTCATAATTTCACTTGGTGTCAATAAAAGAAAAGCTATTAAAAACTATAATAACAGTGCCCAGGAATGGCAATTAAAAAAACAATTTATCAAGTATGAAACCGATCATTTTTCTGAGCAAGAACTGTTAAAAGTTCTTCCAGATGAAGTTTATAATTTGACTACAAACCAGGAGTGGGTAAATGTAAGCATCAATAATGAAACCGTAGAAATTGCTGTTGAGTCAATTCATCGATGGTGGCAAGATATGGGCAAAGAAATTTACAAAAATGCTACAGAATTGTTGATTACAGCAGACTGTAGTGAGGCCGACAAGTATTGCTTAGAGTTATGGAAGACCCAACTCCAGAAACTTGCTAACGAATTTGGACGGATCATTCAGTTTGCACATTTTCCGCCTGCTACAAGTAAGTGGAACAAAATAGAACATCGGATGTTCTATCTAATCGCTGAAAACTGGAGAGGTAAACCACTAACTATTAAAGAAGTAGTAATTAATCTGATTAGTACTACTACCACCAATAAAGAATTGATACTTGAAAATCCACCTGATGAAAATAATGATCGGATAGACATGAACGTCATTGACAAAGAATTGTCAAAAGTACATCTACAAAAATCTGAATTTCATGATGATTGGAACTACCGATTTTTACCTCAAAATTCTTTGGACTTCTCTAACTCCTAATAAATATGGTTATAACTTCTCCTTATAACGATTATTATTCCTGTAGAAAATAAAATTTAGTTTCCTGGAAGTCATATTTAATAAGAGCCTTGGTGAATTAGACTCTTATCAGATCCGTGAATATTTAGATGTGTTTGCGCTGGCTGATTCATAATTTTACTTTATAAGTTATCAAAAGCGATGAACTTTTTTAGACTCTTGCAAGAGTATATCATAGACTACTCTTTTTTTACGGATGCAAAACTGTTCGGTTTCTTGAATGTCATTTTTGGCAATCTCAACCCAATTATAATCTACCGATATTTCTATACATATCTAACCTGAACATCTTTTAAAAAAAATAACAAGCTTCTAAAAGAAGTAAGTTATTTCTGCGCGATTACTAATAGACCAATCTTGCTTGAATAGTCATATTTAGTTGTGCTACTGTAGTATTGTAAACATGAACTTCGCAATAGTAAACAATAGTTAAACCAAAATTACACGGTTAGCATTGCTTACTACTAGTCCTGATTATCAGTCTTGTCTTTTCAACCAAATAGCTCCATTTAATGAGAGCAATTCCCGATTTAGAAATCCTGTAACGCTAGTAATTTCTTAATTATTAGCTTTCCAAAAGCAATAGTTTTAAGTCGGTAATGACTTTGTTTATGGTGGTGGTGAGGATGACTTTTTACTGGTGAATATGGTAACGATACACTCTATGGTGAAATCGTTACCGATTTAATAGTTGGTTGTACAGGAGATGATCGGGTTTTTGGAGATGCAGGTAAAGACTTACTGTTTGGAGTTGATGGCATAGACTTTTTAAATGGTGGTGATGGCAATGATAGACCTGGAAGGTGATGCTGGAAATCACGCCTTGAATGGTGGTACGGAAGTAGACAGACCAAAGGGTGGTAAAGGCAAATTAGTTATTGCAATCCATAACACATAAAGATTTATGAAAGACCAAAATCAGTCTTTTCAAAAGACTAAACCAAAACACAATCGTGAAGCGAACAAGTTAGAAGTTATGCGTGATACTTTGAGTCTTTCTCAACAACATTGCGATCTACTTGAATATTGCGATGTACTTGTTAAGCATCTAACTCCAGATGAGCTTACTAATTATCTAAATTCTGATGAGACTTTTTTCGGATTTGGATATGGAGGAAGCGAATCTATGACCCTCTTTTTAGAAAAACCAGGTAGTGGAAAATTTGTCCGTAAGGTGTTAAGTGAACGTCTGATTACCCCAAAATGGGGACGGGAAGGCACTAATGTAATGTTGCCTCCTTGTGCGAAAGCTAAAAGTCAGACTCAATACTTGATGAATCTGCCAGACTTAGTTAAGCCTCTTTTTCCTCAAGTATTGAATGTGATTGAGCGCGAACAAACAGTAACAGAGGATGGATCTACAATCTACGAATATATTTACGACATGACTTTTGTTGCTGGCATTGAAGTTAGCCAGTTTGTCAGAAGATGTAATCCGTCCAAGGAAATTGTAGCCGCACTCTATTGCGTAATCTTCCGGCTGCTGAATGAAAAGATTCACAGTCAGCATCGGCGCAAAATGTCGCAGCCTACTTTAGAGCAATCGTATTTCACCAAAATCGAAAAGCGTCTAGCTCTCGCGCAGGAGACAGCACCGATAACTTTCAGTGACAGCCTGCTAAAAAGCGAAGACATTATGATTAACGGCAAGAGAATGCGTAACTTGCCTCGTCTGCTCAGAGAGTTTCGAGAAAATCCAATTTACCATTCGATTCTAGAGCCGAAGTTCCACTCTCTGGTTATGGGCGATACTAATACGGAGAATATCAAAATTGGCAATATCGAGCCATTGTTGAGACAATATGACAACTTCTCTGTCACAAACCCTCCGTTTACTGCTGAAGATATAGAGATTCGTTTTCTCGATCCACGTGCTATTGGATTTTATGAGAACGGTGTTGATACTAATGCGGACGATCCGATGTACGACAACAAGCCCTGGCACAATAGTCTCGGCAACTATGATAAGATTCACGGTGAGCATTTTGATCTTGCCTACCAACTCCACAGAGAAATACCCCATATTTTGCTCGCGTTTGATGAGGAAAACCCATACGAACTTGCATACAGTGGGATAGAAGAACATTTCAGCGAAGTTATGACTGCTGCTTGGAAGTTGGACAATCCAGATTCAGATGTAAATCAGAACGATCCCAACTGGCTCATACGTTTTGTTTTCCTGATGGGTACCCACTTTATGGCAATGCCCCCGTACCACTTCAGTAAGAACAACGATGGTATTTTGATCGACAATGCACATCAGCAAAAGCGTCCATTAGCAATTTACGTTGAAGGCATTAAGTGGCTGAATTTAACTCTAGATATGCTCGAAGGAAAGATAGATGAATTCCACGGCATCCCGGTTCCTGATTTAAAGATTTTCAACCACGAACCAGTAACAGGAAAACTACCTTTAGATTATGCCGAAAATCAGTCAGATGAACGGTCAGCGCCAGCGTTTCAAAGGGCTGCTAAATGAACGACGGATTTTTCCAACCCCTTGGCACTGGTGCGTTCACGGCTTAGGGATTGGGCAGGAAGCAACAGGCTTTGAACCAGATAAATCAGAGCGGTTGCTCAAAATAAGTCTGGCGCTATCTCGAAAAACCAACATTAGTTATCATGGATTTGCACATCATTTGCTTAATGGCATCCTTGCAACATGTGAAGCTGTATCTTTAGATAAGCGATCGCATGATGAGTTTAAAAACGCGATCGACCAGTTACCCAGCGAACCTTGGCAGTACGCACGTGCTTGTGCTTTATTAACGGAAAGTTTAGTTAAGGTTGGTCAGCTTGAACCCTATCGACATCTTGTTCATTGGCATCTAAAAAGAGCATTACAGCAAGTCGCAGAATTGAATTTATCCAGCGATAAGCTTCGTTATGAGCAATTACAGCTGTTCGCTAATCTGCTCTTAGCCGTAGGGCAGGCAGAGTTTACCGACTTGCTAGGATTACAGCAGCAAAATGGGGATATCTATACTGATATAGCTTTGCAATTGGCTACAACTATCTCTGATATCTTTTACCGTGGTAGAGGTTCCGCGATTATTTTTTCCGTCCTGGCTATCATCGGTTGCAGAGAGCAAGTATGTACTGGAGAGCAAAATCATCTTCAGACTCTTTTAGATATCTTTGATTCGGAGTTAAATGAATCATTGACACGAGATTCAGATGGAGTTCATGAGGGATCAGATTACTATCTATTTCCACTCTCGCTAATCCTCAATGCAATTGCCGTGTTAGATTGTCCTGATTATCTAACTTATAAGAGAGACTGGGTAGAACAAGCTGTATCGCTTTATCATGCGCTCTCGCCTGCTTCACAGGCTTCGCAAATAACATTTTTTATCTATGCATTAGATAATCTCGGAGTGCTTGATGTCTATGTGCCTGATGTAATCACATTCTTTCATAAGTGTATGGAAGGATATATACAATCAACAGATGGCTTCCGAGTTGATGCTTATTTACGATGCACTTACTTGATTCATTTGGCTTGTCAGTTAGGATGCCTTAACATACTTCATCCGTGTATTTTGTCAATATTCTCGAATAGTGCAGCACAGATATTCGGTTCAGACCATTATCTCAAAAGTACTTATGGCTCCAGTTATATGGTGGCGGCATACTCATTATCTGCATTCGATAGAATAGGCAAATTGGATATGTTGTTTAGTCCAGAAATCGGACTGCCAAATGCGATCGGTAGTTTTCAAGATAATCCTGAGTCAACCGCAATAAATTCACCAAAGACCGTGTTTGCGCTGATTGAAGCTGGGTTGCGAATGCGTCCTATTGGGTCTTGTGATACGCCACTTTTCCAAAAGGTTCACATTGACAAGTAACAGCTTGGAAAATCATATTCATGGTTCACAGTTTTGGTAAAGTTCAATAGATGATTTGAAAACCACATCTGTTGTAGGGGAAATTCATGAATTGCCCCTATAGCAGGACTGTATTTCCTATGAAAAAAGAATTCAGGAGTCAGAATTCTGACTGAAAAGTGGATGAATCATCGGCGTTTTGCACCCCCATAAAACAAGAAAATTTGGTGGTCAACAAGACCTGCGCCGGTCTGAATCCCCAACTGATGGTTACTGAGCGTAGCTGAAGTATTAATTCCGATCAAAGGCGGAGCGTCTCAGGCTCCGCTCCTGAATTCTTCTTAAATTACGTTGATACATAACAGAATTCTTTGTCCAGTGCGTAATTTCTAATAGAAATATAGATAGTTAAAAAGAGGCTAATAATTAATATGGCAACTATCAATTTAAAAGTGAACGGAGAAAATAGAGAGGTTGATGTCACAGAAGACACTCCAATTCTATGGATGCTTCGGGATCATCTTGGGCTAAATGGTACTAAATTCGGGTGTGGTATGGCTCAATGCGGTGCTTGTACAGTACATCTCAACGGTATTCCTATTCGTTCATGTGTTACACCAGTGTCGGCAAGTATCAATCAAGATATCTTAACTATAGAAGGACTTTCGCAGTTCGGCGATCACCCAGTTCAACGAGCTTGGACGGAGCTTGATGTACCACAATGTGGATATTGTCAGTCGGGGCAGATACTCGCTGCGGCGGCGCTGCTTTCTCAAAATCCCCAACCTACGGATGCCGATATTGATGATGCGATGTCTGGTAATATTTGTCGTTGCGGTACTTATCAAAGCATACGAGCCGCCATCCATAGAGCTTCCGAGTTTTTGAGTCACGAAAGTTAAGGAGGTTTGCCAGGATGGAAAACAATACAACTACGCGGCGCAGTTTTTTGAAAGCATCTGGTGCAGTGGGAACAGGTTTGTTTCTTGGGTTTTATCTGTCACCAACTAGCCGCGTGCAAGCCGCCACCTCTCCAGTTAATCAAACAAAGCCCCTGTCAAAGCCCAACGCATTTATCCGTATCCTCCCGGATAATACCGTGACGATTATTGTGCATAAAGCGGAAATGGGGCAAGGGGTTTATACTTCTTTACCCATGATACTTGTTGAAGAACTCGAAGCCGATTGGGACAAAATTCGCATTGAATCTGCCCCCCTGCATCCCGACTATGACCATACAGTGTGGAAAAATTATCAAGCCACCGGCGCTAGCACTAGCATTAGTTCTAGTTGGGATCAACTGCGGCTTGCTGGTGCTACAGCACGAGAGATGTTGATTGCTGCGGCTGCCATAACCTGGGATGTATCACCAAGGAGTTGTGTTGCTGAAAAAAGTTATATTTTACATCCACCTAGCGATCGCCGCTTATCTTTTGGAGAATTAGCCGATCGCGCCGCGCAAATGCCAGTGCCAGAGAACGTTACACTCAAAAAACCGAGTGAATTCAAACTCATTGGTAAACCAATAAAGCGCTTGGACACTGCTGACAAGGTTAAGGGGAAAGCGGTATTCGGAATCGATGTCCAAGTTCCCGGAATGCTAATATCCTTGATTGCGCGTCCGCCGGTGTTTGGCAGTCGCTTGAAGCATTTTGAGGCTGAGGCAGCCAAAGCCGTTGCGGGCGTGAAATATGTAGTAGCGCTCCAGATGGGTGTAGCAGTTGTGGCTGATAGCTTCTGGGCGGCTAAAAAAGGGCGTGATGCCCTCACAATCGGATGGGATGAAGGTCCCAATGCCGAGCTTTCATCAGAAGGACTGCTGCACCAATATGCCGACCTAGCAAACAGTCCAGGGCTGGTTGTCAGAAAGATAGGCGAAGTAACAGCAGCACTTGATGCCGTAGCTACAAAGCTGGAAGCAGTCTACGAAACACCTTACTTGGCCCATGCTCCGATGGAGCCATTGAACTGTGTTGCTGATGTGCGATCGCATAGTTGCGACATCTGGACTGGCACACAGATGCAGACAACCGATCAACAAGCAGCGTGTGAAATTACCGGACTGAAGCCCGAACAAGTTCGGATTCATACAACTTTACTAGGGGGTTCCTTTGGACGACGCTCTAATCCCCACGGAGATTACGTCAAAGAAGCAGTGCAACTATCTAAAACTATTGGTGAGCCGGTAAAAGTGATCTGGACTCGGGAAGACGATATCCGTGGGGGTTATTACCGTCCATTGCATTACAGCAAAATTGCAGCCGGACTAGATCAAAATGGCAACATTACTGCATGGTCTCACGGATTGATTGGTGAATCAATTGGCAAAGGTACTCCGTTTGAGAAGACATTGATTCATGAAGGCATCGATCATCTTTCCATTGAAGGAGCAGATCACCCTTATGCAATTCCCAACCAACTGGTAGACCATCACCCTGTTGATAATGGTGTGCCAGTGCTGTGGTGGCGTTCTGTTGGTCACAGCTTCACTGCCTTTGTTGTCGAGTCTTTTTTGGATGAATTGGCCGCCGCATCTGGGCGAGATCCAGTAGAATTCCGGCTTTCCATGCTGGCCGATCAGCCACAACACCGAACCACTCTAGAACTCGCTGCTGAAAAAGCTGGTTGGGGACGCAAGTTGCCCACGGGTGTTTACCAAGGGCTGGCCCTACATAAATCATTTGGCAGCACTGTTGCCCAGATTGCCGAAGTATCCGTCACCGCCGACGGACAGCCCCGTGTTCACCGAGTAGTTTGCGCGGTTGATTGCGGCATTGTAGTCAATCCCGACACTGTGCGGGCGCAAATGGAATCGGGCATTGTTTATGGCTTATCCGCCGCATTGTATGGAGAAATTACGTTTAAAAACGGTCGTGTGCAGCAGAGTAATTTTCATGATTATCCTACATTACGTATGAATGAAATGCCAAAGGTGGAAGTTTATATCGTTAATAACACTGAAAAACCTAAAGGTGTGGGTGAAATTTCCACGCCACCGATCGCACCTGCGGTATGTAATGCGATTTTTGCGGCAACAGGCAAGCGAATTCGGCGATTACCGATTAACACTGAAATTTTAAAGCAAGCATAAGTAAGTTGGCGCGAAAAAATCAGGATGTTACGAAACGTAAATAAGCTTAAAACCCTTACTAATGACTGATGACAACTTGCACTGAGCGGAGCCGAAGGGAGGACAAATGACAGCTTCCGCCAGTTAGCTTTAATTGCGCCAACCCACTTAGATGTATACAAACCAGGAGGCAAAATGACCACAACGACAACTGCTGCTGTAGTCCACGAACCCCAAGGGCAATTTACATTCGAGACTATTGAACTCGACGATTTACGCAGCAACGAAATATTGGTTCGTAATCAAGCAAGCGGTATATGCCATACAGATTTTGTGGCACAAAATCTCATGAAAATGCCGATTGTGTTGGGTCATGAAGGTGCAGGGATAGTAGAAACAGTAGGATCGGGAGTTAGCCGAGTTAAACCAGGCGATCGCGTAATTATCTCTTATCCCTGGTGTGGTACTTGTCATGGGTGTTTGGAGGGTCAGCCTTATTTTTGCGATCGTCACATTCCCTTGGGATTTAGCGGCACTCGCTTAGACGGCTCTCACACCATTAAGTTGGGCGGAAAAAGTATTTCCGGCGCATTTTTTCAGCAGTCCTCCTTTGCTACCCACTCGATTACAGTGGAGCGCAATATCGTGCCAGTGAAAGGCGATTGGGCTGCCGAGATGTTGGCAGCCATTCCCTGTGGAGTGCAAACTGGGGCAGGTTCTATTCTCAATACCTTTAAAGTCGGCCCCAGAGACGGACTGGCGGTTTTCGGTGCTGGTGCTGTCGGTTTGAGTGCCATTATGGCAGGCAAACTAGTCGGTGCGTGGCCATTGATTGCGATCGATGTAGTGGAAGAACGCTTAAATCTGGCGCTGGAGTTGGGTGCAACCCATGTATTGAATGCCAAAGATGGCAGAGTTGCGGAACGAATCAAGGAAATTGCGCCTCACGGTGTTCGCTATACCCTGGAAACCTCTGGAAATGAGCAAGCGCTCAATGATGCCATTGACTGTTTAGCCACTGGTGGCGAATGTGGCATGGTAATCGCACCCCATTTTGGCGAGAAATATCCGTTTTCACCAACGCAAATCTTTAAACGTGCAGCAAATTTGCGGGGAATTATTCAGGGGTCTTCTGTACCAAATACGTTTTTGCCAACATTGCTGGAATTAAATCAGCAAGGGCGCTTTCCCTTTGAACGTTTAATTACCGTTTACGATTTTGAGGATATCAACAAAGCTGTCGCAGATACTAAAGCGGGTAAGGCGATCAAGCCAGTCCTGAAAATGTCTTGAAGAAGAATTCTGACTCCTGTTCAATAATCCTCTGTCGTTTACGGCTTTTGAAGTTAACAACAAAGAAAAGGAAATTTAAGTCATGCAATTTATAGTATTTCTATTAGGTGCTTTCTTGATGGGAGCCATTACCCCAATCTATCTGCCAATGAATAGCTCAGTGGCTCGGTATGTAGGTTCGCCAATTCTAGCCAATATAGCTTTCTTTTTCATGGGTCTGGCCACCACCCTGATAGCTTTGTCCATAACCTTGCTTTTGACATCAAATACAGATGGGTTAGCGATCGCTTCAAAATTCAAAAATGTTCCCATACATCTATATCTCAGTGGTGTCTTTAGTGCTTTGTTAGTCTTCGGAACCACCACTTTGATTCCCCGTTTAGGAGCTAGTACTTTCTTTGTTTTGTTTGTGTTGGGTCAAGTGGTGATGGCAGCAGTGGTCAGCCATCTAGGTATCTTAGAATCTCCTAAAGACCCGATTTCGCTCCAAAAAATTGCCGGTATCATCTTCTTGATCGCAGGTGTAGGGCTAGTCACATTTTCTAATGTTAAAGAAATCAGTTGGCTACCTAGCGTCCTTAAAACCTTTCGTGCCAGTCTTTAAGGAACATAGCCGTTAGTAACAATAATCTTATCCATCAACCGCAGAGTTAGTATAGGAATGAAATGCTAGTAAACGTTACAACCAGTTCTGTAATCAATGCATCGGTTAAACAGGTATGGGCGAAAATACGGGACTTTAATGGCCTACCTGATTGGTATCCGTCTGTAATCGACAGCCAGATAGAAAATGGTGAGCCTAGCGACAAAATAGGCTGTATCCGTAGTTTTAATGGTGAAGATAAGCTGACCCTACGGGAGCAATTGCTAGGACTTGACGATCAAAAACATATCTGCACCTATTTGCTGTTAGAGCCTAATCAGCCTATGGAAGACTACATTTGTACTATCCGGCTATTACCAATCACAGATGGCGATCGCACTTATATCGAATGGTTCGCCGACTTTAAATGCTTGCCTGAAGAAGAACCCAAATTGCGGCAGAATCTAGAACAAGTATTCCAAGTTGGTTTTGATGCCTTGAACAAAACTTTCAGCAGGTAATATGGATTTTAGCAAACGAGCATTTTTGAAAACAGCAATGGATCTGTCCATCGGTGCGGTGGTAAGTCCGTTGGCGACAGCCGCATCCCCAGTTACTAACGATACTACTAAGTTGAGCAAAAGTGCTTTCAAAAAAATTGCCATTGAGGAGGCTTTTGCAACACCAGAATTATTCGACGAGTGGCGCAAACTCCTTGTCACCGATGCCGAAAAAGAACCCGGATTCCAAAAATTGTACAAACCGTTTCTGAGTAGCCCTGCAACTAAAGAGATCCGCGATCGCCTCCTGAATGTGGGAGCTAGTCGCATTCGTGACATGGATCAATATGGAATTGATATGCAGATATTGTCAATTACCTCGCCAGGGGTTCAAGTTTTTAGTGCCGACAAAGCAGTATATCTTGCCAAAAAGAGCAACGATCAACTAGCTGAATTCATCTCTGCTTACCCAAATCGGTATGCCGGACTTGCCGCAGTAGCACCCCAAGCACCAAATGAGGCCGCCCGCGAGTTAGAAAGAGCAGTAAAATCTCTGGGTATGAAAGGTGCAATAATTAATTCCCACACTCAGGGGGAGTACTTGGATCAATCAAAGTATTGGGTACTGTTTGAAGCTGCCCAAGCATTAGATATACCAATTTACTTGCATCCAAGGACACCTTCTCCAGAGATGATCAAACCTTTTCTCTCCTACGGTCTTGAAGGTGCTGGTTGGGGCTTTGCTGTGGAGACTAGCACCCACGCGATGCGTTTAATCCTAAGCGGTTTATTTGATCGATTTCCCAAACTTAAGTTTGTTCTAGGGCATTTGGGCGAAGGGATACCATTTTGGCTTTCTCGTATTGACAATCGTTTTGCTACTGAAACTTGGACAAAAATGGATGATTCAAGTCGAGTAAAAAAGCGGCAAAAAAAACCAAGCGAATATTTCATGGATAACTTCGTTGTTGCCACTAGCGGAGTAAATTGGACTCCAGCTTTGACGTTTGCGCTTTCAGTATTAGGTTCCGACCGTATATTGTTTGCGATTGACTATCCGTATGAATCGACAGCCAAAGCAGTCGAAGGTATAGATAATACACCTATGAGCGATCTCGATAGAAAAAAAATATACCATCTGAACGCGGAAAATTTGTTTAAACTGAAAACCTCTTCTTAAAAACTGCTAAAGACAAATCACCACTACAAGCATTTACCGAAGAAAGGCAGAGGGAATGGGGAATTATTAAAATTAAGTCTCTCCCTTGTCTCCCCCTCTTCCTTGTCTCCATTGTCTCTTTTCCTTTTCTGCGAACCTTGTTACCATCTTCTGTATCCTACATTGGTATTTTCGGCCCTAAAAGCCGCACTCAGCGATTATTACAAGACCTCAAATCTGAGGGCTTTGCCCCAAAAGATGCACAACTGCAACGTCTTTATGCTCCTGTGGGTCTTGATATTGGTGCAGATTCACCGGAAGCGATCGCACTCTCAATCGTCGCAGAAATTCAAGCAGTGCTGGCAAATCGCGCTGGTGGAATGCTCAGGGCAAAACTTGGCTCAATTCATGGAGAGGAAATTAAATGTCTGATGTCGGTCTAATTATTCTTGCTGCTGGTGCATCCACTCGCATGGGAACGCCAAAACAACTTCTACGTTACGGTGAACAGAGTTTGATTGGGCATATAGTTCAAGTGGCGATCGCTTCAGTTTGCCACCCAATTATCATTGTATTAGGGTCATACGCAGAACGGATCAAACCAGAGATTAACTCAGAACAAGTACATATTGTAGAAAATCCACTTTTCAGTCAGGGAATGAGTACCTCTATTCGTGTTGGCATAGAAGCCCTGAATGTAATCAACAAAGAAGTAAAAGCTGTTGTTTTGATGGTATGCGATCAACCTTTTATTTCATCTCAACTCATCAATCAACTTGTTGAAGTTCACGAAACTACTCTTAAGCCAATCGTTGCTTCACAATATGCAAACACTCTAGGTGTTCCTGCATTATTTAACCGCACTTTATTTGCAAAACTAACTACACTCAGTGGTACAGAGGGTGCAAGACATATAATTAAAAAATATCTTCAAGAAGTTTTAGCAATTCCTTTCCCAGAAGGTGTATTCGACTTAGATACTCCAGATGATTACGAGCAGCTTTTGTTAAAGAAGAATTCTGTTCGATAAAAAATGGGACGGGATTTTAGCATTTATAATACAGCAGATTGCAGGTAGACAAAAACGGAGCAGACCTTTGGACTGCTCCGTTTTCGTTTGGTCATTCATTAGACATCTCCAAAAAAATGTAGAGACCTTGCATTGTAACGTCTCTACAAGGGTTTCAGACAACGCATAATTAATTTCTGGAGATGTCTATTCCATATTCATCTGAGTACGCATAGAATATGGGACTTCTGCCCGATTAAGCTAAGAAATGCACAAAGCACTAACATTCCTTTCATATCTAGCTAAGTAAGTTGGCGCGAAAAAATCCAAGTATGTTACGAAACGTAAATAAGCTTAAAACCCTTACAAATGACAGCCTTAGCCAGTTAGCGTTAATTGCGCCAACCTACTTAACGAATGTGAACTGACTAGCGTTCGCTAAATCTAACCCTGAAGAGGAAACATCTTTGAGAACTGCAATCAACTCATTGTCACCGAAAAATATTCCTGCACCGGAAGTAACAGAACCGTTATTTATATCAGCTAAACGATAGTCTGAGATATTCCCTCTAAGCTGGATTGAGTCAACCGTCTTAGAAAAGTCAGTGATCAGAGCATAGTCTGTAAATCCTTTACTATCGTAGAAGACAGAAAGCTCGTTTCCTAGAACAAAAACATCTTTACCTCCACCACCAGTGAGAATGTCTAACTCACCTGAACCGAAACCTAACTCAGGATTAGTAGGTTCTACCCCGGTAAGAATATCATTCCCGTTTCCTCCATTAAGCCGATCATTGCCCTGACCCCCCAAAAGACTGTCATTCCCCGAACCACCAACTAAGGAATCGTCTCCTGAAGTAGCATCGATAAAGTCATCCCCGGAGTTTCCGTCAAGATAGTCATTACCTTCATTGCCGAATATCTGGTCGTTTCCTGTTCGTCCAAAAATCCGATCGTTACCAATTCCTCCAATCAAGATATCGTTACCAAGTCCCCCATCGACGAAATCGTTCCCCCCCTCTCCAGTTATTGCATCATCACCACCACCACCGAAGAGGGTATCATTACCATTTCCACCGTCTGCAAGGTCAACTCCATCACCACCTTGAAGAAGGTCATTGCCATCTTCAGTTGCGACTGTGTTCAGTGTGCCAGATGTGAAGACAACATCTCTACCATTACCGCCAAATACAGTATTAACACCATTACCAGTGATGATGGTATCGTCACCATTATCTCCAATCAGATTATCGTTTCCGTCGCCACCATCAAGGTAGTCATTTCCATCTTGAGCAGCGAGGAGATCATCGCCCTTACCACCGAGCAGAGTATCGTCTCCTGCGCGAGCTGGAATAACATCATTCCCATCTCCTCCATTCAGCAGATCATTACCAGCACCTCCAAAAATTAAATCATTACCCCCAAGTCCAAAGATAGTCAAATCTCTAACTTCTGTAATCACCCGAACAAATGTGTCATCACCATCTGTACCGAACAAAGTAAGGCTGGACATAATCACTCCGGTAAATGCAACTACAACTTCAAAACGAACACATGGACAAGAATATGTGAGTAATAGAAATCAAATCTATATCTTTGGTAATTTTGATACCAGGATCTCAACTTGTTTGATATCAGGAGGGGAAGCTAGAAGCTTATCTGCTTGAGACATTAAGGCTTCTGCAATTTTGCCACTCAAGTGAGCTTGGCGTGCGCCCTCGTCAGCAAAGGTATCGAAAATACCAAATGTTGTTGGACCTAACCTAATTGCAAACCATGTATTTGTACCAGCCTCTTGTAAGGCCATGGGCAATGCTCCTGTCAATAAGTCTTGAACCTCTTCTACTTTGTCTGGCTTGGCTTCCAAGTGTGCCAGAATTCCTAACTTTACTTGTGTCATTATTTTCTCCGTGTCTACCTTAGTAGCGATCGGCGTTCTTTCGCCAGTTGTATATAACTGTAAGTGCCACAAAGGTATTGAGTAAGTGGTAAATTAAGACAAAATAAGGACGTATCTCGCCATATCCTTCAATGGTATTAGCACACACTATTGTCATTGCTGCAATTGATAGCGCTCTTCCTTCTGGTTTGACTGGAATTGCGGATATGCTAGCTCTGGTTAAACTTGGTTTCGCTAAATGTATCAAAGATGGGCAAGTCAAAATGGACTCTTGGGAACCTACAATCCTGACTGCCAGTTATGATGGGTCTCCAATAAAGGATGGTCAAGGGCAGAAATTCCACGTAAATGCTGCGCTGAGAGATATTTCCCATTGCGATGCAGTGCTAATTCCTGGTTTCTTACCAGATTCAAAAGGGCATCTGCCATACTGCCTAACTGACAAGACTACACAGTTATGGCTTGCCGATCAACATCATCACGGTGCATTAGTTTGTGGCTCTTGCAGTGGTGCATTTGCATTGGGTGAAGCAGGGTTACTCGACGGTCGGAGATGCACCACAACTTGGTGGTTATACTATGAGTTCAAGCGACGATTTCCCTCCACTGATATCGCTTGGGGCAGTGGGTTTGTGGTTGAAGATCGTGTGATCACCGCAGGTGGTCCTTTATCCTGGATAGATATTACGTTGCATGTTATTCGTTCCCTAGCTGGCGCTCAGACCGCTAGGATTGCTGCTGATTTTGCAGTTGTAGATACTGTCCCTAGATTTCAAAGTATTTACGTGCCACAAGATTACTTAATGGCTACTGATCCATTCCTAGCTGAGGCTGAACAAATTGTTCGATATGCACTCAACCGACGTTTGGTCGTACAAGATTTAGCAGCGTCTATGGCAGTCTCTGAGCGCACGTTACATCGTCGATTGAAGGAGCTTACAGGTGAAGCACCAAAAGCTTTTATCGACCGCTTAAGAATTGAGAGTGCCTGTACATTACTTCAAGCTAGCGATCAACCCATAAAAAGTATTGCTATGGTATTAGGATTCTCAGAAGAAACTGTATTTCGCCGTTTATTTCGCCGCTATACTGGACTGACACCAACAGGTTATCGAGCGTTGCTAAATGCAGGCGTGAATCATAAAGTCATGCAGCAACAAGTCAGCAATTCTAAATTTAACAATTGACAAAGGGTTGAGCGTTAGGGGTCAAAGTATCGGGAAAATAAATCTTACAGCGCTTCCCGTTATTATGCAATACAGAACTATAGATATAGATGAGATACAGCAGTGATATTCTCATCACCGTGACCTTGCTTGATAGCTTCCGTAAAGACACGCCAAGCTGCTTCCGCCATCGGCACCGACGCACCATTTACTTTGGCTGTATCGAACACATAGCCTAAGTCTTTCTCTACAAGCTCGACAGGAAACATTGGGGCGAAGTTGTGAGCCAGTATTCCACTCGCTGCTGCTTTAGCTGCCGGGCTACACACCGGAGTCGAGGACATAATTTCGATCGCCTTGGTTTCATCTAGTCCACAACGTTGTATGAGTCCGATCAACTCGCTTACAGTTGCAACTTGCACACTGAACAGCGTATTGACAGCAAGTTTGACGGCTGCTCCGCTCCCACTTGGCCCAGCATGGTGTACGGCGTTGCCCATAGCTTTTAAAACTGGCTCTGCCTTTGCAACAGCATCGGCATCACCACCAACAAAGTAAATTAACTGGCTTGCTTTTGCCTGCGGCCGGGAGCCAGCTACAGGTGCATCCAAGAAGGTGATTCCGTCCTGAGAACAGTGCTTTGCGAGTTCCCTTGCCCAAGCAATAGTTATTGTTGAGCTTTCAATAGCTACGGAGTTTTTAGACAAGCCAGCCAGTGCGCCAGTATTAGGATTTAACCATACATCCCTTGAAGCGTCGTCATCTCGCACCATACAAATAGCAAAGTCTGCGTCCTTCACGGCTGCACGAGGTGTATCGGCAGCTTTAGCTCCCATCTCTACAAGAGGAACTGTCTTTTCTGGACTTCGGTTCCATACCCTGACCTCATGCTCTGCCTTTAAGAGTGCTGCGGCCATGAGTGACCCCATTGCACCCATACCAAGTACGGCAACTATAGACATAATATTATTTCCTTAGAGACATGATTGTTTTCTTGGAGATCAGCTTACTCTATATATCAAATGCTATCAATAGTTGCTATTGCATCATATTCGTGCGTAATATACAAGAATGGATTTGGAAAGCTTACGTATTTTCATTGAAGTAGCCCGCCGGGGAAGTTTTGCTGCCGTCGCCCGAGACCATAACATAGATCCTTCATCTGTATCTCGAGTCATCGCCTCTCTTGAGGAAGAATTAGGCATACGCTTATTCCAGCGAACAACAAGGCACATGACCCTAACTGAGGCCGGAAATGTCTATCTGTGTCGTGTTGATGCCTTGTTAGATGAGCTAGAGCAAGCACGTAATGAAGCCCTTGCAGTCAGTGTTGAACCTATCGGTACTTTGAGACTCACTACCTCAGTAGCGTTTGGTCATAAATATCTTGTGCCCTTACTTCCAGAATTTCGGGGTTTATTTCCGGATCTCAAACTCGAACTACTACTAACAGATACAAATCTTGATTTAGTATCTGAACGCATTGATCTAGCGATCCGTCTCGGGCCAAACATTCAGACTGGTGTTATCTGCGTAAAGTTGTTTAACACGCATTACCGAGTGTGCATTAACCCTTCCTACCTGGAGCGTGAGAAGTACTTGTACGTTCCAGACGATCTTAGATTTCATAAGTGCCTGCTTTTCACTTTACCAGACTTCCGGTCAAGGTGGTTATTCCGTGACGGTAATGGAATAGTCAGCGAAGTATTTATTGAAGGCGATGTGGTGATATCAAATGCTTTAGGACTTCGTGATTGTGCGTTGGCTGGTATGGGACCTGCACTGTTAGCCAATTGGCTGATTGACGAAGATATAGCTCAGGGAAGGCTTATTGACTTGTTTCCAAAGTATCATGTGACTGCGACGGATTTCGAGACAGCCGCATGGCTTTTATATCCTAGTCAAACCTACTTACCAAATAAGGTGCGAGTCATGGTTGACTTTCTAAAACAAAAATGCCTTGCTACCTAATACCAATTTTTTATGAAGCTGCATAGAATTCGATCCCCCCTAGCCCACGCCAGTCGCAGGATGCGCGAAGCGCTGTAATGAAGCAAGTGGCGTGGATTTAGGGGGATCAAGATATGTGCAACTTTACATTAAATTGGTATAACTCAGCTATAGCTGTGGCGATCGCTTTACCAATACTACTAGTACAACACGGCGTAAATAAACCACCCATTCCAAATCAACGAAACGCTTACGCTGTATTCATTTTTAATTTTTAATTTTTACTTCCGCCTTGCGGTACTAGAACCATCTGTAGTAAAAGTTAGAATGATATAAACCTGGAGAAAACGATGACATTAGAAACAGAGACACTACAGGCGACATCATCAACTTCTACCTTTGAAGCACCTAAGAATCAGCAGGAATTTAACTGGAGAGAATCTTGGTATCCTGTCTGTTTTCTGCAAGATTTGCCTACAGATCGTCCTTATACTTTTTCGTTATATGAAGAACCCTTCGTTTTGTTCAAAGACCAGAATGGACAGCTTGTTTGTTTAACAGACCGTTGTCCCCACCGTGCAGCTAGACTTTCTGATGGACAAATTATTGACGGCAAAATAGAATGCTCATACCACGGTTGGCAATTTGGAAATAATGGTCAATGTCTACACATTCCCCAGTTACCAAGCAATGTAAAAATTCCGGTAAATGCTTGTGTGCCATCCTTTAAAGTTCTGGAACGTCAAGGTATCATTTGGATGTGGGCAGGTGAAGCCGAAACAGCTATTGATGAACTGATTTCATCTCTGCCAGATTGGAGCAAGCCGGAATGCTTCAACTTAGACTATGTACGCGATCTACCTTACGACCAAAGCTATTTTATTGAAAATATTATTGACCCAGCTCATGTTCCAATTAGTCATGATGGCATCATGGGAAGTCGAGAAGATGCCCAAGCGTTGGAACTAGAAGTCATTGAGAGCAACATTCAGGGAATTAAGGGAAGGTGGCGACGAACACGGACACCTAATCTGCCTTGGATTTCCTTAGATTTCATTGCTCCTAATTTGATTCTTTACAAATTTGCTGATGGACAGCAAGGTAAGTTTGGGGGCACAGCCTTGTACTCAATTCCACTAGGTAAGAATAGATGTCGGATTCTCATCAGAAATTATAGTAACTCTTTTACCCAAAAAATCAAGCTGATGCCTCCCTGGTTAGATCACATCTTAATAAGAAACAAAATCTTGGAAGGTGATTTGCAATTAGTTGTTGAACAAAAGGCACAAATTGAACGTTTGGCACAAAATCTCAAAGAAGTGTATTTACCGCTCAAAACATCTGATACTTTTGTGGTTGAGTATCGCAAGTGGCTAGATAAATTTGGATCATCTTTGCCGTTTTATCAAGGTTATTCCACCTCAAAAAATGTCGGGAATAGTGAATCCGATGAAAAGTTGATAACATTAGACCGATTTTCGCAACATACAATTATTTGTCATTCTTGCAATCAAGCTTATCAAGTGACAAATAAAGTTAGACAAAGTTGTATAGGGGTAGCGATCGCTTTAGCTGCTGTAGCGATACTTGCAGATGATTCTAGAATCAGAATAGCAGCAATATCGGCTTCTCTAACAGCAATTATGATATCCGCTATGGCTCAGACACTCAAAACTCACTTTGAGCGTTCTTACACTCGTCACTAAAATCCTGACTGGGGAGAAATTCAAAATCTCTCTCCTTCTAAGTAGGTTGGCGCAATTAAAGCTAAATGGCTAAGGTTGTCATTTGTCCTCCCTTCGGCTCCGCTCAGTGCAAGTTGTCATTGGTGAGCCAGCGCGGCGCGGTCTTGGGGGTTTCCCCCATGAGTGACTGGCTCACCCGTAAGGGTCATTAGTAAGGGTTTTAAGCCTATTTACGTTTCGTAATATACTTGGTTTTTCACGGCATCCGGAAAACCTCTCTCTAAATCTCTCTCCTTTTAGGAGAGAGACTTTGAATTTTCCCCCTTCCCGCCACGGGTTGGGGGTTAGGGGGTTAGGTTTTTGTCTGACTTTTCACGTTATGTGGAAAAGTCAGCCTAATATCCCACATTCCGCACCCTTAACTGTCACAATCGGTTATTACGGGAATTGATTCATG
>NZ_JABXKH010000096.1 GCF_017115105.1 Nostoc sp. NMS2 | reverse complement strand
TTAAAGGTATTTATATTTTAATTTATTGTACCTTATAACAGACGTAAGTGCTGTAATTAAGCACTCAATGAAGTATCGTTATCAATTTCTGCACCAAGCTGATCAAACAGATCCGCCTGATCCCCCCAACAGTCCCAGCCGTCCCTAGACTCGCGTGCGAACATCTCCAGCTTTGTTATGTCTGGACACAGTTTGTCTACGAGTTGGTAGAAATTTTCGGGCTTACGGGAATGCTCACGCCTGGGTGAGTGCAGGATGGTGGACTCGTTTGTGAGTGTTCGTCCAGAGAAAGCTTTGACATTCCCACGAACAGCCAAAGCGCAATGTTCGGTCGAGTTTCGCAGCCAATGACCAACACCTAGATGTGTTTTAGTGCCGTCTTTGGTGACTTTTTCCCAAGTCAAAATAGTCTTGAGTTCAAATCCCCATGTTTGCAAGCATTGAGCCGCTTCTACCATGTGATTATTTGTGTACCAAAGCCAAAGGACTGACCCTGTGCGATCGCTTAAGTCTGGAACAGGCAATGACAGTATTTCTTCTATGTGCATTGGCTTGTAGTTAATGCGGTTTCGGTGAGTTTTATCCTGATTTCTCAGCCGATAGAACCAGGGAGGGTCAATCACGATGCACTGGTATTGACCTTCTAATGTCGTTAGTCTCATGTTTGACTCCTGCTATTTTCAAACTTGTTCTGGAAATTCAATGTGGCTTAAAGTCTGAAGTTCAACAGCTAATCCACTTAAGAAATTTTGGAGTTCAACTGTTGCCAATTCTTTGGATATTTCTTTTTATGATGTGTAAATAAGTTGCTTCTGATGCCCAAAGTAAACTTCGGTACGAGTTAAGTTTTGCTCTGTGTCAGTTAACAGAGTCAAAGCAAATCTTCCAAGTTTGCAAAAGTAATAAGGACGCTTTGGACTCCAAGGCTTTCCAGGCTGCCAAGTAATTTGGGGTTTTTTCCCAATGTGAACGCTGATAGATTCAAAATCAACGTGGAAAATGTTCAGTAAGGCAAGCATTTCGCCACTGTTGTAATGGTCTACAACGTGCTGTCTAATACCTAATTCTGCTAAACCATCGGGAATATCAATGTGAGCTTCAGATGAGATTTTTTCAACTACTGTGACTATGGCTTTCATATCCGTTTAACCATCTTGTAATTTGTAAGAAAATATTTAGGAAGGTGTATTACTCGCGCTTCAATTAAACCCCTGGCAACGAACGTTATTCAGGGAATAAACAATCAGTTTCATATTCGTTATCATCCTCATTTGAACATTCATCTTTGATGGATTCAAATTCTTCGATTGCGAAAATAGCCATAGCCACACACGCTCTTTCTGCTGGATGTGTAGCTGATTGCATTCGATATGATTCGGGGACTACATAGCCTTGGATCGCGTAGAATTTCTTAGCTAGTTTTTCAATGAGTACATCTTTTTGGAAGTATCCGAGTTGCATATCTTTTCCCCTCAAGGTAGAATTTGCCTTTGTTGTAAAAGTCTTAATTTTTGATTACTGGCCGATCGCTCTGCTTGACCGATGACCAATGACCAATGACCAATGACCAATGACCGATGACCGATGACCGATGACCGATGACCGATGACCAATGACCGATGACCATCAAGCAGTAACTACAGCTTTCTTTGAGAAAGCACCTGCCTGCCTTAGCGCTGCACCAGGGCTAGGGTGAGCAAAGAACTCTTCTATAGCTTTGGTTAAGCCTGCCGCAACAGTCGGCTCGTGACAAGCGTAGACATAGACGGGCTGCTGCACACCGTTAACCAATCGCGTTTCTTGGCGTGAGCCTTCTATTGGAGACGCTCTGCGAACATCGGGCTGTTCGGTGTCGCCCAACTGTGGGTAATGTACTGCTAATTATGAAAGCGTTTTGGGAAAAGCAATTTGCTTTCCTTTGACCTTACAAATATTCTGCAACTTTTAGTTACATTTTGTCAACCCCTAGTTGCACGATCTTGGTTGATTTCAAACATAATAATTCAGCCAAGCTACAGCCAAATACTTTACATAACCCAACGATCATCTCAGGGGTTGCCCCTTTGACTTCTAACTCGGTTTCCATCTTGTTTAAATACTGGCGAGAGATATCAACACCATGCTCTTTTAGCTTTTTGGACAAACTTACCAATGGCATATTGCCACGCAATGAACGCAGTTTTTGACTGCGTTGCTCTGTCCATCTAATAGAACCCACTTCACTTAGTGGTATCATAACGACCTCTTCTATCTCTTCCCGATTGCCCATTTTCTGCAATATTTGGTTGACAATTACAATAGTTCTCTGCCACTATTAGTAGCAGAAATTGAGCCAGTACGATGATGTACCCACCTGTCGTAGGCAATTCTTTGCTATGTCATCCATATTTTGTTCTTTAGAAAGATGAGAGATGTAGGGATAACTAGGCGTATCGGCGTTCGTAGAACAGCAACCCTATTGAATCTCTTGGAGCTAACTGCAATGCAAAATGCTTATGGGGTGCAACTAACCAGAATGAAGAATTATGTTCGCCTGTAGTAATCAGCACAAGCTCCACTGGCTCAACGTTGAGATGGGTGGCGATCAGAGCGAGGATTTTTTCGAGAATTAGGGCAAGTGATGACAAATCCACCTTCTGATTCATATCGTTCAACCTTTTCTCATGCTACCGTCAAACAAAACAGGAAATTGTGATAACTCCCTTTCAGGCAAGGCGACGACTCTTGATTCAAAGGAAGAGGGGCAAGTATCCAAAATTTTTTTTGAGTTGTAATAGCTAGGAGCAAGCAATTCAAGGCATAAAGGTGTTTGGCTGTTTAGTATACATCGGAGCGCCTAAAACCCTCAAACCGCCAATTAACTTTTAGATAAAAAACGAAAAAATAACAACGGAGAAACTAACAATGGCTGGTAAGTTGATCGACAAAGTGGCAATTGTAACAGGGGCATCGTCTGGTATTGGTGAGGCTACAGCGTTGGCGCTGGCAGTTGAGGGCGCTACAGTAGTAATTGCTGCCCGTCGGAGCGATCGCTTGCAAGACCTAGAAACTCGTATTACTGGCACTGGTGGAAAAGCCTTATCCATTACTGCTGATGTTTCAGATGAGGTGCAGGTAGAAGCATTGGTCAACCAAACTCATGCAAAATTTGGCAGAGTTGATATTCTCATCAATAATGCAGGGGTGATGCTGTTAGGTCTGATTGACGGTGCAGATACAGAAGACTGGCGACGCATGATCAATCTGAATGTGTTGGGATTGATGTATGCTACTCACAAAGTTTTACCTTTGATGAAGACACAAGGTGCTGGGCACATCGTCAACATTTCATCGGTAGCAGGTCGAGTTGCAAACGCCGGAAGCGGTGTCTACAATGCTAGCAAATGGGCAGTTGGTGCGTTTAGTGAAGCACTTCGTAAAGAGGTCTATCAAAATAACATCCGCGTCACGATTATCGAGCCAGGGTTAGTGGCAACAGAGTTACCGCAGCACATTACGGATTCCTCTGCAAAAGAGCAGGCAAAAAACTTCTACGGTTCGGTCAAAAATCTTGAGAGTGAAGATATTGCCAATGCGATCGTTTATGCCGTCACACAGCCTCCACACGTTAACGTCAACGAAATCTTAATCCGCCCAACTGAACAAGAACGGTAATTATAATTTCTGTACTTCAACGTACTTTACAATACATTTATTGTTCATAATTTTGAGCGACTTCACTAATAATAGTTTGCAACAGAGAATTTATATTTTGTGGCTGGAAAGCATTAAGTCCAACCGAACTAAATCTTTGAATTGCTTGTTGATATGATTTTCTATCATCGTACCCTTCCTCGAAATATTGATTATTGTAATATCCATAAAGAATAAAACTAGAATCAATCATTCTTATAAAAGGTTCCGGTTGAGCAAGAGATTTTGCATTATTAAATAGCTGAATTAGATAGATATAAAAGTAAGTTAAAAAATCCTTAATTTCTTGTCGAGAAAAGTCTGACTCAAATGCTTGAACTGGCATTTGATTATTGTAAGTATCTGCTTCGTTCTCAAATAATTTATAGGTATTATATTCAAACCATCCACGAGAATCAAAAATTTGTATTAAATAAAAAAAATTACCTGTTGACTTCTTAACTATTAGTAATAGGGGGAAAATAAATGAGCCTTTCTCGCTATCAAATAAATTACTACTATTACCAAACAGCCAGGGTTAGCGCGTCTCAAACCCTATTGACAGAGGGATTATGGCAGAGGGTCTGAGTTTGGGAGAGCCGCAGCCAAAACAGAAAC
>NZ_JABXKH010000161.1 GCF_017115105.1 Nostoc sp. NMS2 | reverse complement strand
AAGGGCAATGAGGCTTATTCTATCTGCATTCTAGCCCTTTTTGTCCCCCCGTAAGCTTAAATACACACATAGCAGATAATTGATCTTTCAGTCCCACAGAGAAATCATTCGTTAAGAAAACGAAAATATTTCCCAAGTCCTAGCAAATCAATTTAGAATAGAAGTAAGAGTTCGCAGTTAGCCCATCGCCTCTATTCAAAGGCTTAGATATGTGGACATAAGTAATAAAACAACATTTAGGAACAAAATGATCCTCTTTTGCGTCGCATAAATGTCTTGCCTCTGATTTGAGCAACGCACATTAGCAGGATACAAATTCTGAGGTGCGATCGCGATCGCACAGACTCCCACAATAATAAGTACTTTTATCTTCGGAATACGCTTATAGACAGGTTCAAAAACAGTCAGAAACAAACTCAGTAAATCACCGTCATTAAATACATCACATACACAAAGGACAACTCTCTTATGACTCGCCTATATCAATGGAAATCTGGAACTGCTGCATTTATGGCAATAGCCGTTACCGCAAGCGTCACTAGCCCCCTATTAAGCTTGGCTCCTGCTAATGCACAATACAAAATTGCGCAAAACAGAAATAATAGTCAATATGGAAACGTTACTATTCCTTCTGGGGTTGCTTTGCCTGTCACTTACGATAAAGAGACAATTACTATTGCTCCTGGGGAAAGTAAGTCTATAACCTTGAAAATAGCGAACGACATTATCGACAGAAATAGAAATGTCTTAATTCCTGCTGGAACTAAAGTAAATGGACGGCTAGAATCTGTTGACTTAGATAATTATTCAAGAAATACAGATAATAACCAAGGAAAAGGCGTGCGGTTTGTCGCTCAAGAATTAGAATTTTCTAATGGTCAGCGTCAGTCGATTAATGCAAGTTCTCGGACATACACCACAATTCAAAAGGTTTCACAGGGGCCTAGCACAGGTCAGGTTTTAACTGACGCAGCGATTGGTGGAGGTGCTGGTCTTTTAGGTTCACTAATTACTGGCAACAACAGAATTGATGATTTAAAACCTGTTATTGGTGCGGCTGCGGGTGCGGGTGCGAGTGTTCTGTTACGGAAGAAACAAATAGATGCGTTTGTCATCAGACCCGCACAAGATTTAAAGCTCACACTGAATTCTAATTTGAATTTAGTACCACAATCGCGCTACTAGATTTAACTCTATTCAAGTCGTGACTTTAATCAACCCTGATAGGCGATCGCCACTTTAACTAGAGTGTGCGATCGCCTTCATTTTTATAACCTAAAAAATTCTATTTAATAGCAACTATTATACCTCTATATCGTCTTCATCACCATCGATATTTATTAGAATACTTATTGAATTATGCTATGGAGAGAGCGAGGAAAGTCGGCTCTATTTTATTATCTATCTAAAAGAGTATTCAAAATTACGTAATATCCTGATACTTTTTGTCAAGTAGTGGTATAAAGGGGCATTTGTGATGGTAAGTAAAGGTTTCATTTTAAGCACATCTTTTGCAATTCCCGTGGTGTTAATTATTTTGAGTCAGGGAGAAAAGATAAAAGGATCTTTAGTTGAAAACGCCAGTCAGGTATCTAATAACAACGAAATTAGCCTATCTAGCCACGAGCTAATTAGCGCGAATTCAACACCGAAAAAATACTATGTTAGTGGTAATGGAAACGACAACAATAGCGGACTTTCTACTTCATCCGCATTTAGGACAATTCAGAAAGCAGCAGACCTCACCAACCCTGGTGATACAGTATTGATTATGAACGGAGTCTACAAAAATGTAGCCAAAGCTTTGAGTGTAGTAAATATTAAACGTTCTGGAACTGCAAATGCATGGATTAGGTATAAAGCATATCCTGGACATTTCCCAAAAATTCAACACAATACATGGAACGGTATTCTGATTTCAAGTGAAGCGTCATATATCGAGATTAACGGGCTGGAGGTTATAGGGAACAATGCCAATATAACTCTTGATTATGCGATGAGTCAAAAGACTAACAAACTAAACCCACTCACGAATGGAAACTGCATCAGCGTTGACGGACGAACCAGTGGTCATGTTCATCATATCCGTATTCTGAACAATAAAGTGCATGACTGTGGAGGAGCAGGTATTTCAGCGATTCAATCAGACTATGTGACAGTAGATAATAACGTAGTTTTCAATAATGCCTGGTATGGTGTTTATGGTGCTAGTGGTATTTCAATGTTGAATAATTGGAATTCTGACAAAAACCAGGGATACAAGATGTTTGTTACCAACAACAAGACTTACAACAATCGTATGTATATCCCTTGGATTGCAGTTGGAAAGATCACAGATGGTAATGGTATTATTATCGATACTACAAGAAACGATCAGAATAACTCAAAACTAGGTGCATATCAAGGACGCACTTTAGTTAAAAACAATCTTACATTTAATAATGGTGGTTCGGGTATTCATACATTTTTAAGCGATCATGTTGATATTGTAAATAACACTGCTGTTTTAAATAATCAAAGTCCTGAAATTAAAGATGGGCAAATATTTGCTAATGTATCATCTGATGTCAGGATTTTAAACAATATTCTCTATGCTTTCCCTGGTAAACCTGTTAATAGTAATAATAAAAATAAAAACGTTGTTTATAATTATAATATATATCTGAATAGCTCCAATGTAAGTGTTAAGGGAACTCACGATATTGTTGCAGACTCACAGGTTTTAAAAAAGTATCCTACTATCGAAAAAATATCTGATGAATGGAAATCGCGGCTAGATAAACAAAATCCACCAACACAGATTTATGTAGAGTCTAACTCCGCAGGTTTTGTTTGTGAGTCAGTAACTTATAGTTTGCAAGGGAAACCTATTCAAGTGGGATGCGCCCCGTTATCTTTAGCTCAAATTGCTTTTTCTGATGTTTCATCTAACTATTGGGCAGCACAATTTATTCAACAATTGTCACAGCGAGGGGTAATTGCAGGATTTCCTGATGGTAGCTTCCGCCCTGAAGAACCGGTGACACGCGCTCAATTTGCCGCTATGGTCAACAAAGCTTTCCAAAAAGCACAGCAGAGGCAGGCGATCAATTTTGTTGACGTGCCTAGCAACTATTGGGCATCAAGTGCTATCCAGCAAGCTTATACCATTGGTTTTTTATCTGGATATCCCGGTAATCGTTTTCAGCCTAACCAGGCTATTCCCCGCCAGCAGGTTTTGGTTTCCCTCGCCAACGGTCTGGGATATACTTCTGGTGGCAATACCGAAAACACTCTGAAATATTTCAACGATGCCTCTAACATCGCTAGCTATGCCCGTAGCCCGATCGCAGCTGCAACTGAAAAGCAAATTGTGGTGAACTATCCAAATGTAAAGTCCCTGAATCCAACCGCAACCGCTACTCGCGCCCAGGTAGCAGCTTTTATCTACCAAGCACTGGTTAGTTCTAACCAAGCCTCAGCAATTAACTCGCCTTATGTCGTGTCAAACCTCAGCAATTAACTGCTTAAGTAGATCGGCGCAATTAAAGCTAACTGGCTAAGGCTGTCATTTGTCCTTTGTCCTTTGTCATTAGTAAAGGTTTTAAGCCTATTTACGTTTCGTAATATACTTGGTTTTTTTCGCGCCAACTTACTTAATCAACAATTATCCATGTCTATAATCATTGCTGGAGAACGTAGTGGGGTGGGCAAGACAACAGTCACGCTTACCCTTTTAGCATCTTTACGTCGTCGCGATCGCTTGGTGCAATCTTTCAAGGTAGGCCCAGACTACATCGATCCGATGTTTCATCAACACGTAACTGGTCGTCCTTGTCGCAACTTAGACCCAGTGTTGACTTCAGAAACCTACGTTCAGCAATGTTTTGCCCATCATAGTCAAGTGAGTGAATATGCCCTAGTGGAAGGGGTAATGGGGTTATTTGATGGAATTTCGTCATTGGTCATTAGTCATTTGTCTTCTGCAAATGACAAAGGACAAATGACTAATGACAAAGGACAAATTACTGATTTTGCAAGTACGGCACACATTGCACGGCTTTTAGATTTACCTGTGGTGTTGGTAATTGATTGTAGTCGCTTATCTGGTTCTGTAGCTGCGATCGCTCACGGCTACCAATCTTTTGACCCCCGAATTAAAATAGCTGGGGTAGTATTAAATCGCGTGGGAAGCGATCGCCACCTCTCTCTCCTCAAAGATTCCCTAGAACCCCTACAATTAACTATTCTCGGCGTGCTGCGTCGTCAAGATAACATCACAATTCCCGATCGCCATTTGGGTTTAGTACCCACAGCAGAACTTCCCGAACTCAACGCTTTAATTGATCGCCTCGCCGATTTAGGAGATACCTGTTTCGATTGGCAAAACTTATTACCCCTGCTAAAATCACAACCTCTCCCTCATCCCCCTCATCCCCCTCATCCCCCCTCCTCCATCAGAATTGCAGTTGCCCGCGATCGCGCTTTTAATTTTTATTACCAAGACAATCTCGATTTGCTGCAACAACTTGGCGCAGAACTGGTTTTCTGGAGTCCTTTAGAAGATGCTGACATACCAAATAATGTGCAGGGAATGTATTTTGGCGGAGGTTTCCCAGAAGTTTTTGCCCAGCAACTAGCAGAAAATACCAGCGTTCGTGATGCAGTGAAAACAGCAATTATCAAAGGAATGCCTGCGATCGCTGAATGCGGAGGATTAATGTATTTATGTGAGCAAATTATCGATTTTGAGGGTAAATCCTGGTCGATGACGGGAGTTTTACCGACATCTGCTGTCATGGGTGGGCGTTTAACTTTGGGCTATCGTCGTGCTGTAGCTTTGCAAGATAATCTCTTAGTTAAGGCAAATACAACTGTCTACGGGCATGAATTTCATCGTTCCCATTTAACCTTAATTCCCACTCAGCCCCTATTTGAAACTTCTCGCTACGATTGTGACGAAAATATGGGATGCGAAGGATGGGGTTTCCCCGCAAATGTTCATGCTTCTTATGTGCATTTGCATTGGGGAGAAAGTAGAGAAATTCCCGAACAGTTTCTTAAAGAATGTAGAACTTATAAGTAGGTCGGCGCAATTAAAGCTAACTAGCTAAGGCTGTCATTTGTCACTTGTACTGAGCGAAGCCGAAGTATTGGTCATTAGTAAGGATTTTAAGCCTATTTAACATGAGTTCGACGGAGTGAATTGACTGTGGTAGGAGGTTTTAGGTTTAATTCAACGTGAGTTCGATAGATTCATATCGTCATTCAACTTGCGAATCAGACGGGATAACTCACGAATGATATTCACCGCAATTTCAGGAGTTTCTTCGATCGCATCATACAGTTGCTCTTGAGTCAGTTCCAAAAATTCGCAAGGTTCCAAAGTCGTTGCAGTGGCAGAACGAGGTTGAGTATCAAATACTGCCATCTCACCAAAGTATTTTCCCTGCTCCACCTCTGCAAGCAGTTTATTGCCGATGTGAACTTTAACCCGGCCTGACACGACAATATAAAGCGATCGCCCTTCTTCTCCTTGGCGAAAGATAGTGTAATTAGCTGGAAATGAAAGTTCGTTCATCACTGAAGTGAGCCGCACAATAAAATCATCCCGCAATTCCTTAAAAATCGGGACTCGCCGGACAAATAATAAACGGTCAACACTGGTTAGCATAATTACAAATTAAACATAAAACATTACTGTAAATTTTAAACCTGAAGCCAGAGCGCGATTAGTCATATTAACCGATGTTGAACGCTAGCCGCCAAGAATATCTCAAACTTTAGCCTGTCTCCAATAAGAAGAGGCAGGGGGAATGGGGAACTTGTACTGAGCGCAGTCGAAGTATGGGGAATGAGGGGGAATTATTAAAATTAAGTCTCTCCCTTATCTCCCTTGTCCCCCTTGTCTCCCTTGTCCCCCTTGTCTCCCTTGTCTCCCTTGTCCCCCCTGCCCCCTGCCCCCTTGCCTCTTATTCAAGCCCCGCTAAAGCAACACCTATAAAATAGACTGTTTATCAATCACCTTTATTTATCGTTTTAAAAAACAAGAGTATTTGCTCTTATTTGGTTGCAAGCCATAATATTGACTTCATGAGCTCCCAAGGTACCTTGCTGAGAAAAAAATCACCAATTTGATTAGAGGCAATCGCCTCTAAAAAATGAGGAACTGGCTGATAACTAGCGAACCTCAATCGGTTGTCGTTAGGTAAAACAGTCACAAAATCTCCTTATCTGCCCTCACAGCCAAGAGCAGAGAAGGACTAGAACAAACAGCATTGAATTATCGTGAGCAACAATTATGACTTGGCTAATTAGTACATTATTTATTGGAATCTCTGTCGCTTTTGCAACTACCTTTGACGACAATTTATATTTGACAGCTTTTTTCGGAAAAGTCAATCGCACCTTTCGTCCTAAGCATATTATTATCGGTGAATTTCTGGGATTTACTACCTTAGTATGTGCTAGTCTTCCTGGCTTCTTCGGTGGTCTTCTGATTCCTAGCACCTGGATTGGATTACTAGGTTTGCTTCCCATCGCCATTGGTATCAGTAATTTCATCAGTCGAGAAGAGGAAGGAGAGACAGTGCAAGCTGTGTCAGTTGAGTTAACCTCTCCTGTCAAATCTGAACGCCAGAATAAATCATTATTAGCAACCATCCGCGATCCTCAAACCTACCGCGTTTCTGCTGTCACCGTTGCTAATGGAGGAAACAACATTGGGATCTATGTACCGTTGTTTGCTAGTAGCAATCTTCCAAGTTTGAGTGTGATTTTGTGTGTTTGTTATTTCAGTATTGGGGTATGGTGTTTCCTTTCTTACAACCTGACTCGTAATCCTCTGATGACTCCCGTTTTAACCCGCTTCGGCCGAAAAGTCTTCCCATTTGTCTTAATTTACCTGGGACTCTCTATCTTAATTAAAAGTGAATCATATCGACTGTTACCTAGTCTGGCAATGCTTTCTAATTAGGCATTACACCCGAATTGAAAACTTGTTACCTGGAAATGCGATCGCAGATGGGTGCTATTCCCTGACATAACCAAACAATCACCTGATCGTTTCCAATCCAAAAAGATTTTTTAATCACTTGAATTTATCAATTGGAATCAAAATAATATTTGATGTTATCAATCAATTTATCTAAAGTGAGAATAAAGCACATTATTGATGGCTCTTATAAAAGCAAACCCACTACTACGAATAACGATAGGAAGGAACTCATGAATCAATCAAATTCTAAAAAATTAACTCGGTGGATCGTAACAGCAGTATTTCTGGTACTTGTAGCAGGATTTTCGCTCCTTGACCAGCAAGCAGTTAAAGCTCAAACACTAACAACATCCATACCTGCTGAGTCTGAACTAGCTCCAGTCATATCTCCGGTTACACCGCCAATGGAGTCTGTAACTTCCCCAGTTATACCTCCGGTTACATCGCCAATGCAATCTGTAACTTCCCCAGTCATACCTCCAGTTGTATCGCCAGTAGTGTCTGTAGCAACAAATGTCAGACATTTATTACAAACCAATGAATGTGTCGGATGTAACCTAACTGGAGCAATGCTTAAGGATGCAAACCTGCAAGCGGCAAACTTGGAGGGTGCTAACTTACAAAATGCAGACTTAGAAAGAGCTAACCTACAGCAAACAAACTTACAAGGGGCAAACTTTCAAGGAGCAGATTTAGGTAAGGTAAACCTTTTGGGAGCAAACCTGTTAGGAGCAAACCTATTTGATGCAGACCTAGAAAAAGCCAACCTGTTGGGAGCAAATCTGCAAATGGCTAACCTACAGAACGCAGACTTGGAAAATACAAATCTCACAAATGCAAACATCCAGGGGGCTAACCTGATGGGGGTTGATTTGGACGATGCTATCAGACCGGAAGGATTTGCTATTCAGTGATTAAACTGAAGTTGTGAGTGTAAATTTAATAAAAAATTTCAATTGCCTGTATTCATTACTGAATCAGGCTTTTATTTTTAAAGATTTGTACCCATATAATTGTCGTAGCTTGCGATCGCCACAATAGTAGATAAAGGCACGTCAGCAAAATATTGTTGCTGAAATTGTTCTTCTCGGACAGCAGCTAAAAATCTTGCCGCCGCTTCATCAGCAAGGTTTTCTGCCCTATCACTCGGATGCCAGGTAATTTGTAAATAATTGTCTTGTCGTTTGACTGTGAACCCTAAATGTTTTAAAGCTTTGATTCCTACAAGTAAAGTTTGGTCGCTGATACCGATTTTCTCTAAAAGTTGGACGCGCGTAACTGGTTGATTTGTGCGGCTGAGATATTTGGCAATTCCTACAAGAGTCAGCCAAATTTGATTGGGTGGTTGGTGGTTGGGTTTAGACCAAGCGATCGCTAATTGTTGTTGATTATAAAGCATAGACGCGGAACGGCTTGTCGTTAAACATCGCCGCAACCACAGGCGTAAATTATCCCAACTCGTGGGACAATCTTCAAGAATCAACGCTGTTAGCGGATAGCTAGGGTTTAGCCCGTCTTGAGTTGTGTTAGCCGTGGCCTGTGAGTGTTCCTGATTTCGTAAGTCTAAGATGAGTGGTAAGTTCCGAGTGTTAAGTGCTGAGTTAACACTGGGACGCACGACAATTAATCTGATTTCATAACGTTTTTTGAAGGTGTTGTAATCTAATTCGGCTATGCAATCACACCTTCCTATAGGTAATTCATCTTTGTAGTGTCCCCACCATAAGCCAGGAAAAGCACTTCTGCCGGAATCATCTCGAATATCAAACTCAGTTTTAATGTACTGTACCTTTTTCCCTTGCCAATCCTGCTGATTGCGATGCCAAGCATTTTCAAACCAACAGTTTTGAATTAACAATTTCGGAACAGGATTACCCATTCCACAAGGTTCTAGCACTTTCAGTTCTAAAAATAACTCTTTCCCCAAGTCTGCGACTGTCACTGTCAAGTCTGCTTGCACGGTTGGCGTTAGGGTTGTACTACCTAAAGATTGCCGCAACTGCTGATTAATCGCTGCTGTAAATAAAGGAATATTCTCCACCAACAAACTCAAACCTGCTGCAAAGGGATGTCCGCCAAAGCGATGTAACAAATGTGCTTGGTCTTTCACCAGTTGGTATAAATCGACAGAATTCACCGAACGGGCGGAACCACGGGCGAGGGGAGGGGATGAGGAGGATGAGGGAGAAATTTTTCCTTCCCCATCTCCCCCATCTCCCTCATCTCCCCCTACTCCTTCCGTACTTAACAAAATAGTCGGGCGACCTGTTTCTTGTGCCACTTGTCCAGCAACTAAGCCCAATACACCCGCAGGCCATTGGGCATCTTCTAGGACTATGACGCTGGTGGTTGATAAGTCTAATTGAGTCAGTTTTTGTGCTACTTGTGCTTGCACATCTTTTTGTAAAGATTTGCGCCTGGTGTTTGCAAGTTCTGTAACTTCGGCTAATTCGTTACAACGTTTGACATCTCGACTGGTTAATAATTCGACGCAAAAACTGGCATCACCTTGGATGCGGCTAACGGCGTTAATTCTTGGCCCCAAACCAAAGGAAATATCTGTGGGGCGATCGCCACTTTTCTGGCACAATTCTAATAATCGCCCCACCCCTGGACGGCGACGCGCTGCTGGCGGCTGTTGAAAATCTGCTTGCAGTCGTTGAATGCCCAACTGTGCTAAATAACGGCAATCTCCACTTAACTGCACTAAGTCGGCAATTAATCCTACTGCTACTAAATCTAATAAATCTTCTAAAGGATGTTTTGCAATATTAGGCAGACTTTGATATAATGCTTCGACTAATTTATAAGCTACCGCTACCCCAGAAAGATTAAATAGCTGATGTTCCCTTGAAAAATAGCGAGGATTGATAATTGCTGCGACGGGTGGGCGTTCGGTGGGTAAAGTGTGATGGTCTGTAACTATTACATCTATACCTAGCTGTTTAGCGTAGATAATTTCCTCAATATTTGTGCTGCCAGTATCGCAAGTAACAATTAATTTGCAACCTTGTTTTACTAAGTTATCAATTCCTTGGTTATTGAGGCCGTGAGATTCTTTCAGGCGATTGGGAATATAGTAAATTAACTGAGTATTTTGTTTAAAAAATTGCCCTAATCCATCCCAAAGTACAGATGTGGCAGTAATTCCATCAGCATCAAAGTCTCCCCAGATGGCAATTTTTTCTTTGGCGTTATATGCTTGTTGCAACCGGGCGATCGCTAAGTGCATTTCTTGCCCAAACTCAAAGGGACTTGCTGGTTGATAAGCTTTATGGTTAATAAAAGCTGTTAATTGTTGATTATCTTTAATTCCCCGTTGCCACAACAATTGTGCTGCATATATTCCACTTGATAGGGGTGTATGCTGTTTCACCGCTTGGATGAACCACTCCGGGGGTTGTTCGGTTGCTGTTATAGTCCACTGCTGTTGTTCTGGCATTTTTGAATAATTCGTAATTCGTAATTCGTAATTCGTAATTAGGTTTTGCAAGATAGACGGCGCTACAAAACATGGCGCTTGATAGAAGCGGGGAACTTAAATCTACGGAACTAGTTAAATGGGGGATTGATCCTCGGTTATTTGAGATTCATTCACTAGGGGATTGAGGACTACTTCATTGGCGACGCTATCGGGTTTACGGGCGCGAATTGCTGGACGCGATCGCTTGTAACCTGCTCTTTCAGCTTTTTGGTGTTCGTAATCAATCAATCTGCCATAATATTCATGTTTGCTTAAATTCATCGACAAGAAAATATGCTGGCGAATATTACCAAAACCTTTGCGGTTAAAAAACTTTAAAGCTGAAGTATTGGTAGGATCGGTATCTACCAGCATGAACCGCGCCCCATCTTCAATCATCCGGGCGACTACTTTATCAACCAACTTGTCTGCTACTCCCCGACGCTGATACTTCGGGCTAACTCCTAACCATATAATGTATCCATAAGTCCAGGATGCTTTGGTGATAATGGTTCCCAAAATGAATCCTGCTAATTCTCCATCTGTTTCGGCTACGAGACAGTATTCTGGATCGGTGTTGTAAAGTCCAATCACCTCCCATTCATCCCAAGTGCGGTATAAATAAGGATATAAATCGCTGGTAAATAACCCTTCTCCCAAGTGGTAAACGGGGGCAATGTCATCAATTCCTAATTCGCGGACATAAATAGCTTCAGTTTCGTCAAAAGTTGACATAAATTTAGAAGTTGTGATTTTTTTATATAGATGATCCCGGAATTTTAGCGATATCAACAAAAAATTTATTTAAGAAGATTTATTTTTTCAGCTAACACAACTATGTTAAATTTTGACGACAAGGAATTTTAAAAAATGTCAATGGAGCATAAAGCATTTGTCTTTGATTACGATGCGTTTATTCAAGAATTAGCTGATATTTTAGAAAATGCACTTGTTATTAACCAAAGAAATGAATTGATTACTTTTATCGAAAATAACTTTTCATACCTTAAAAATCCCGATGAAGGCGAACCTTTAGATTATTTATGGAAAGAAATGATCGAGATAGAGGACATAAGCCAGTATGGTGATTTTGCAATTACCAAGTATTATAATCCTCAATGTGATATTGGACTTGGCTATGATTGGTTGCCTCTCTATAATATGCTACTCAATGAACTGGATAAAGATACATCTCCCTTGTTAGGTAAAAATTTCGGCATTCCAGGAAACTATTTTAACCCTGGCAAAATGGGATCGTATTTTCAATCTCTTGAGCAAGTGAAGAATAACTTTGAATTACTTAATTTATTATTGAATGAAAAGAAAGAACATTTACCGAATATAGCCCTTTTAATGAAAATGCTTTCAAATGCTTTAGATTTAAAAAAAGGACTTTATATTACTTTTTAGTTTTTCACAATAGTATACAGGTATAAAAAATCTGTTTTAGTAACAAAATCCTGCGGATAAAATCAAAGTGAGACTTCTTGAATACTGTCAAAATTGGGCAATGAGTCTTTTACTGCTTCTTCAGTTGCTTGTATGCGTAGTTTACCGCCGTAGGCATCGCACCGTTTGGCAAACTGACAATAATCACAGGTTTTGCTACCCTCCACCACTTGAGGAAACTGCTGGTTATTTTGATAATCTTCCAGCCAATTAGTTAACTGACTTAACAGTTGATTAAGTTTCTTTGCTATTTGTGTGTGTTGAGCAGTATTGTAATTAAATTTAATATTCTGCGGTTTGCCTTCAGATTGGACAAACCAGTAAGTCATGGAAATATTTTCTGGCGAATAGTCGCTAGTTTCTGCCAACACATACAGATAAAGCCGTGTTTGCCAGTTGGATTCTAACTTGCGTTTATTGGGTGGCTTAGGATAAGTTTTCCAGTCGAGAATTTGCGCTTGTTGGTTATCTGCAATCAACAAATCATAGACAACCGTCAGCAAATAATCCTCAACTTGCAGAGTTCGGTAGTGTTCACTCTCACGGAAAGTTTGATTATCGGATGCAGATGTTAAAATTTCTGGGGCTGCATCGGCAAAAGCTAGCATCCAGCTTTGTAGTTTAGCATCTGCTTGCAAAAAACTATCAATTGGCAAACCCATTTCTCGCTGCTGCATTAGCAAGTGAAAACGACTACCCAAAGTTTGCCGTTCTTCTTGTTCTGGATTTGAGGGCGAATTGAGTTTTTCTAGATAGGTATGTTGAAATTTACGCGGACAAGTTTCTAGTAAGTTAAGTTGTCCTTGAGACAGTCGCAGTAGTTGAGTAGGAGTTGACAGCATTCTTCTATTTTAGAAGTTAAAAGGGCGAATGACCTCCGCCCTGGCTCTAAGTTGACACCCAAATAAGAACTGCTATAGTTCTGATGGCTGCTATGTTTCTCCCCCAGAGCCGTTGCTGTTTGGCATGATATAATCTCCAAATGGAAAGTTAAGCAGCCTTTGGCTGAGTGGAAGTTAGCCAAAAACAATTTATTAAGTTTGAACATGAGCCTTGAATAGCAACGCCTGTTCTATTAACTCCAAGACTCAATAATCATGGCGATCGCAAATAGACAGACTAGGAAAATTGCTATCCTTGCAATCCATATCCAGAGAATTTCCGATAAAAGCACCCTAACTATCATGTCAGCCCTAAAAGTTTGAGACACAACAAAGACCACTGCAACGCCCAACAGCGCTAGCAGAAAATACTTGAGTCCCTTGCAAAACAATCTGAACAGCAAGTTATCGTTGTCTTTAAAACTGGGTTTCATAGTTTTTTCCTGTTTTGAAAGTTGAATCTAGGTAGCAGGTAGCGCTTCCCCGACCACACTAAGGAAACAGCTAATACCCACATTGCTCCCACCAAGCAAAGCTAAACAACAGTCATCCTCTTGAATAAAGTTGGAATGCTGCCAAAGGTGGTCTTGATATTTGCAGATAATGAAAAATTAAGCTCCTCGGTCAATTGCCAGGGCAATCTTGATATTAAAAACTTACGCAAAATTATGAAACAAACAGAGGATATATTCCTTGAAGGCGTTACCGTTCACATTGGTGAAGCCTCTCGTAGAGAAGCGTAGGAATGAGAGTTTTAAAAAGTTATTGCGTAAGTCTTGACTCACTAAGTTTCTTTTTATTTTCCAAAAATTCACTAAGTTACTAGATTTTAAGCTTTAAACTCACTATAAAATAACTTGGCTACTTAGGTCAAGGTAAACTATAGAGAAAATTATTTAAACGGCATAAAGATGCTACAAATGTACGTAAAATCAACAAATGAGAAATCAAATCCAGTTGGAAAACCTTGTTCATGAGGGGACGAAGTTCATTGGTGTCAACTTAACGTGAAACCCTCGCAATGGCGTTATATCAAGCCTACTCAATTACCAATTAAGTCGTCGGAACCCCACCCCGCTTTTGTCTAGCGACAAAATCTCCCCTCCCCGTGAACGGGGAGGGGATTAAGGGGAGCCAGTGCGGGAACAGGGGTCTCCCCCGCCGCAGGATGCGCGTAAAGCCAACTCTTAGAGACGCTGCGCGAACGGCATAGCTTCGCTTAACGCAAAGCGTCTCCAAGAGTTGCGCTGTAGTGGAGCATCTGGCGTGTGGGGTAAAACGACCGTGGAATAAGCTTTCTGACTTAAGTTGACACCAATAGACGAAGTTTCGCACTGCTTTCGATGAATGCTCACTTTTAACAGGATGTTGTCTCACCTAGTGAGATAACATTGGGGTGTAGTCTGTCTTAGTGTGAGTATGAGTGTGATTTCTGAAAACGTGATTTTAGCTTTAGCCCAAAAACGTTGCCTGTCTAGCAGCGAGGTAGAGGTGTTTTTATATGCTGTTCGGGGACAATCGCCAAATGTGATCGCTAAAGAATTGGCTATCAGTGCCGAAGCAGTACGTAAAAGATTGAGCGAAGTTTACAAGAAATTTAATGTTACTGGTAGCGGGCCGGGTAAGCTCACTAAGTTACAACAAGTTATCGAATCTGAATATCAAGCATTTTCACTGAATGATAAACCCATTGTCCAAAACCGCCAAGATTGGGGTGAAGCGCCTGGAATCTGCATTTTTTATGGACGTGTAACAGAATTATCTCAGTTAACCCAGTGGCTAACCCAGGATAACTGCCAACTGGTGGCAATATTGGGCATGGGTGGAATTGGTAAAACTGCCTTATCTGTAAAGTTAGCGAAGGAAGTTCAGGAGAATTTTGAATACCTAATTTGGCGAAGTCTCCGTAATGCGCCACCCGTCTTAGAGATGTTGGCAAACCTAATCCGCTTTTTATCTGATGAGAGAGAAACGGAATTACCAGAAACTGTAGATGGTAGAGTAACACTGCTAATTAATTATTTACGAGAGCGTCGTTGTCTTTTGGTATTAGATAATGCAGAGACAATTTTACAAGAAGGCGATCGCGCCGGAGAATATAAAGAAGAATATCAAGATTATGGTCAACTACTCCGACGCATAGGGGAAGAACCGCATCAAAGCTGCTTAGTGCTGACTTCGAGAGAAAAACCAAAAGAATTTGCCCCTTTAGAGGGAGAGGCATCACCAGTCAGAACATTATCCTTAGTTGGCTTGGCAGAAACAGAAGGACAAGAAATTCTCCAAGATAAAGGATTATCTGGTTCACAGCAGAAATGGGCCAAGCTGATTGAGAAATATTCCGGCAATCCCTTGGCATTGAAACTTGTCTCTGAGCCAATTCGGGAGTTATTTGGCGGTGATATCGCTGCCTTTCTTGCTGAAGGGGAGATAATTTTTGGCGACACCCGAAATTTATTAGACCAGCAATTTGAGCGATTGTCAGAGATCGAAAAAGAAATAATTTATTGGCTAGCAATCAAACGCGAGTTAGTTTCGCTAGAAGAATTGCTAGATGATATTGTGCGTCCCTTGCCCAAAAGGGAAGTACTGGAGGCACTAGAGTCACTACGGAGGCGATCGCTAATTGAACAAAGAACTGCACTTTTCACCCTTCAGTCAGTGGTGATGGAATACATAACTGACCGATTAATTGAACAGGTTTGTCAGGAAATTACTACTGGTGACATTAAGCTATTTATGAGCCACGCTTTAATGGAAGCGACAGCCAAAGATTATATTCGCAACACTCAAATTACCCTTATTCTTAAGCAGGTTATAGATAGGTTATCCACGATTTTTAGATTTCCTAAAAATCTAGAAACTCATTTATCTCAAATTTTATTTGACCTACAAAATAAAACTCCCCAAGCGGCAGGATACGCTGGTGGAAATCTGCTAAATATGCTTTGTCAACTACAAACTGATTTAAGCGGCTATGACTTTTCTAGTCTGACTATTTGGCAAGCATATTTACAAAGTGTGAATTTGCATCAGGTGAATTTTGCCAAAGCTGATTTAGCTAAATCCGTTTTTGCAGAAACATTAGTTAGTATTTCGTCAGTGGCATTTAGCCCGAATGGAAAACTTTTAGCTACTGGTGATGCTGATGGTAAGACTTACTTGTGGCAAGTTGAAGATGGAAAGCTACTTTTTACTTGTACTGGACATAGCGGTTCGGTAAAATCAGTTGCCTTCAGTCCCGATGGTGAAATTTTAGCTAGTGGCAGTGACGATCAAACAGTCAAGTTATGGGATGTCCAAGACGGTAAGTGCCTCACAACCTTGCAAGAACATAGTAATTGGGTCAGGTCAGTTGCATTCAGTCCCGATGGTCAAATTTTAGCTAGTGGCAGCGAAGACCAAACAGTAAAGTTATGGGATCTCCACACGGGAAAATGCTTTAAAACTTTGCAGGGAAATACTAATAGAGTCAGGTCAGTTGCTTTCAGTCCCGATGGTCAAACTTTAGCTAGTGGCAGTGAAAAGCAAACAGTAAAGTTATGGGATGTCCACAACGGAGAATGCCTCATAACCTTTCAGGGACATAGCAATTGGGTAAGGTCAGTTGCATTCAGTCCCGATGGTGAAATTTTAGCTAGTGGCAGTGACGACCAAACAGTAAAGTTATGGAATATCCACACAGGAAAATGTCTGACAACCTTGGAGGGACATACCAATCGCGTCTGGTCGGTTGCTTTCAGCCCTAATGGTCAAATTTTGGCTAGCGGTGGTGACGACCAAACAGTGAAGTTATGGGATGTCCACACGGGAAAATGCCTCAAAAAGTTGCAGGGGCATAGCAATCGGGTAATGTCAGTTGCATTCAGTCCCGATGGTCAAACTTTGGCTAGTGGTAGTGAAAACCAAACAGTGAAGTTATGGGATGTCAACACGAGAAAATGCCTGAAAACTTTGCAGGGGCATACCAATCGAATTAGGTCAGTTGCATTCAGTCCCGATGGTCAAACTTTAGCTAGTGGCAGTGAAAAACAAACAGTGAAATTATGGGATGTCCGTAACGATAAGTGCCTTAAAATTTTACAAGGGCATAATAGCTGGGTGCGATCGCTTGCTTTCAGTCCCGATGGTCAGACTTTGGCTAGTGGTAGTGAAAAGCAAACAGTGAAATTATGGAATGTCCAAACGGGAAAATGCCTCAAAAGGTTGCAGGAACATACCAATCGAATTAGGTCAGTTGCATTCAGTCCTGATGGTCAGATTTTAGCTAGTGGCAGTGACGACCAAACAGTGAAATTATGGGATGTCCATACGGGAGAATGCCTCAAAACTTTGCAAGGGCATACCAGTTGGGTAAGATCAGTTACTTTTAGCCCTGATGGTGAAACTTTAGCTAGTGGCAGTGAAAACCAAAAAGTCAGGTTATGGGATGTTCAAACCGGACAATGCCTGAAAATTTTGGAGGGACATGGTAATCGGATCAGGTCAGTTACTTTCAGTCCCGATGGTCATATTTTAGCTAGTGGCAGTGACGACCAAATGGTGAAATTATGGGATGTCCAAATGGGTAAGTGTCTCACAACTTTACAAGAACATACTAATCGGGTATGGTCAGTTGCCTTCAGCCCTGATGGTCGGACTTTAGCTAGCGCCAGTGAAGACCAAACAGTAAAATTATGGGATGTCTATATGGGCAAGTGTCTCAAAACCTTGTATGGGGCTAATTGGGTCAGGTCAGTTGCCTTTAGTTCCGATGGTCAAACCCTAATTAGTGGTAGCCAAGATGAGACAATTAAAGTTTGGGATGTATTGACAGGTGAGTGCCTAAAAACACTGCGATCGCCAAAACCCTACGAAGGAATGAATATCACTGCCGTGACAGGGTTAACCGCAGCGCAGTTAGTAACGCTGAAAGCTTTAGGGGCAGTGGAAGATCCAGAGTAAAAATAAAAGGTAAAAGAATGAATTTTGCCGAGTTACTTCATCCTTTTACCTTTTTTATGTACCTGATGCTTATTTCATGTTAGCCCTTGCGTCCTTCACTGCGGCAAAGAAAAATAATCCGGTGAGTGGAATGCTCAATGCGAGGATAATCGCCGTGACTTGGAAACCCAAATCTGGTTGTCCGTAACTGAGTTCAAAAATCGAACCGACAGCTGCGATCGCACTTACACAAGAACCACCCAGAAATAAACCGCTTTTTGGAGTTAAATACACTACTAGCCCCCTATGCTATTGGTTTCACCGCTTGATACGAGAAGCCATTCTTAGATAGCTCCTGGGCTAAAGTCAAGGAGTTTTCTACACGATCTACAAATACCACGCCGTTAAGGTGATCCATCTCGTGCTGAATACAGCGTCCTAAAAGGTCATTAGCCTTTAATGTCCGGGGATGGCCATACTCGTCTTTATAGGCGATTTCCACGACTTCGGGACGCTTTACGTCTAGATATACGTTAGGAATGCTTAAGCATCCTTCTTCGGCAACAGAGATGTCGCGGCTGACTTGTTTAATGGTGGGGTTAATCAAAATCAAAGGCGGATTAGCTGCATTCTCTGGTTCCAGGTCGATGACAATTAGTTGTTTGTGAATTCCCACTTGGGGGGCAGCCAAACCGATGCCATCTTTGCTGTACATAGTTTGCAGCATTTCGCGCACCATCTGGCGAAGTTCCTCATCTACTTTAGAAACCCGCTTTGTAGCTTGACGCAGCACGCGATCGCCTAAATAATGAAGCTCCAAAGGTGGATTTTTTAACTTTTTTTTCTCTACAGCAATTTCAGAGGGCATGAGTCTCAATGGCTAGATGGTGAAAATTCGTATTATTTTTATTCTATCAAGTTGGGGAGTGGGGAATTGGGAATTGGGCACTTGTACTGAGCGACTTGTGCCGAGCGAAGCCGAGGTAAGTCGAAGTATTGGGCATTGGGAATTGGGAATTATTAATTACGAATTACGAATTACGAATTACGAATTATGTTTAAGTCTTTTACGAAACTAGACTATCTGCTTAAAGAAACTTTCCTCGGTTTAATGCGGGGGGGGTGGATGAATTGGGCGGCTGTAAGTACGGTGACGGTATTACTGTTTTTATTTGGTTTGAGTTTGCAAACCTCTTGGCAAGTCGAAAAACTCCTTTATCAGTTCGGTAGTCAGCTAGAAGTATCAGTTTATCTTGAACCGGATACGCGGGCCGAAAATATTGAGCCACTGATCGCAAAAATGCCAGAGGTCGCGGCGATGCAAACCATCACTAAAGAACAGGCTTGGACTAAGTTAGTTAAGGAAATGAGAATTTCTGATATTGAGGGCGCTACTCAGCAGCTAGGTGAGAATCCTTTGGTTGATGAGATGAAGGTGAAAGCGCGTAATTCTCAAGTTGTACCAACTTTAGCAACGCAACTGGCTAAGTTACCCGGAGTTGATACAGTGGAGTATATCGATGAAGCAGTTAAACGTATTGCACAGTTGCACCGGGGTCTGAACTGGATTACTTTAACAATTACGATTATTCTGACCTTAACAGCGATCGCAGTGACTACAACCACAATTCGGCTGATTGTCATGGCACGACGGCAAGAAATTGAAATTATGCAACTGGTGGGAGCAACCTCTGCATGGATTTACCTCCCATTTATTTTACAAGGAATTGCTTTTGGTTTAGTTGGTGGTGCGATCGCTTGGAGTTTCATCTCTGTGATTCAACAGTTTCTTGGTAAATTGCTAGCCAATCAACCTGAATTTATCCAAGCTATCACCAACGGTGTGCAACTCACTCCAGCCCAAATTTTACTATTACCCTTGATTCTCTTGAGTTTCGGTGCAGCTGTAGGATTAATGGGGAGCTTATTTGCAGTCCGACGTTTTGCTAAAGGATAGTCATTTGTCATTGGTCATTGGTCTTTTGTCCTTTGTCCTTTGAACTTGAAATTTTCAAGATTTTAAAAGAACAACCGGAGTTTTGAATTGAACGAAGATGAAATTAAACCTACATATCAATTTAACAGGGCTAATCCCAATACTGTTTGGTTAAGGCAAGAGACGCGATAAATCGCGGTCAAGACGAAGGAATAATTCTTGTAAAGACGACGATTTATCGCGTCTTGGCGATAAATCCAATGACAAATGACAAATGACCAATAACAAATGACGAAATAGTTATGAAATCGCAATGGGAATGTTTTCTGCAAAATCTGGGTGTATGGGAAGGTTCATTTACTAATTTCTCTCCCCAAGGTACGCTTCTGAACGATACTTCTAGCCGTCTTTGCCTAGAAGGTTTAAACAATAACCAGACAGTGCGCTTAACTCTGAGCCGTTCGGGAAAGGATGATGTAATCAGAGAATTTATGTCTGTGGGAGGGGGTCTGCTATTTTTTGAAAATGGTTCATTTTCTGAAGGTTTAATGCAGCTAGGGCCATTTTCCGAATTTGGTGCAGAACTCGCTTTTGTTCATGAAAATCGCCGCTTACGTCTGGTGCAACTGTTTGATAAAAATGGTCATCTAAATGGACTAACTCTGATTCGAGAACATCTAACTGGAACCCCAGTAGCAGAACATCGCCCTTTGCAGATACATGACTTATTGGGAGAATGGCGAGGACAAGCAGTGACAATCTATCGAGATTTGCGATCGCCTGATATTTACTCTACAACTTTGAAAATACAACTTGATGATGCTGGGCGATTAATTCAAACTACCTCTTTTGAGGAACGTACAATTACCTCAACTGCCACCATCAAAGGTTCCATCGTTCTCTTTGACCAAGATCCCCAAAAACAGGTACAAGTATTATTGTTACCTGATGGCGCTTCTGCAACTTCTCCCCTCAAAGTGCAGTTACGTCAACCCTTATTCTTGGAAGCGGGTTGGTTAATCCAGCCAAACCTGCGCCAGAGGATGATTCGCAGCTATAACGAGAAAGGCGAATGGGTTAGTCTAACATTAGTTACTCAAGAAAGGGTATAAGTGGTTTGTGAAATTGCGATCGCTTCATTACTCCTCTGCTAACCACTTTTCATAGTTGCAACTTATCAGCTTTATACGGCTTTTGGAATGGTGACTTGAGTGTAGAGTTGAGGCAGAAGTTGCAAGTGTTGAATTGCTGCCAAATTTGTGATTGCCGACGTATCGCTGATAACAATCACAGCCTTGTTACGGTGCAATAGGTTTGTTAAACTGCGATCGCACTTTTCAAAGTGGAATATTTAACATTGTGACTGCAAGAAGATGTTGGGTAACGCCGTCCCTCTACCCAACCTTATATTTTAAAAGTAAGTGGTAGACTGTTCGCTGTAAAGTTATTGTTAGCCTGCGCCCTGATCGCCACTGTTTTCAATGTAACGGCGCAAAACTGAGTTAATCAATGTTTTGTACTCTGCACCTTGTTTACGAAACCACGTTATCACTTCTGAATCTAACTCAATCAGGTCACTGGCTCGTGTTGCCGGAATCCTCAACGTGGCATTTTCAAAAAACTCATCGCTCAACGATGGAATGTCTGAGTAATCAATGTCCTCATCCGTCATCGCCTCTAATGCAGCCCAATCAGTACGTGAGGTATTGTTCAAGTCGTTGACGCTCATATCGGTTTGCCCTTCGTGCTGAGATAATGCGGACTATGTTGTTCTGTCGTTCTGTCCAAACTACAACCGCTACACCGTTGCCTAAAAAGCCGATTCCGATCCAGCGATCTTCGCCATAATCAAAACGCTCATCAAGCTCAATCAGCATGGAATTGTCAAACATTCCGGGGACATCTGCAAAATCAATTTGGTGTTTACGAATATTTTCAAGATTCTTTGTTTCCTCCCACTCAAACTGTATGAAGGCTTAATGAACAATACACAAACAGTTAAGCCCATTATCGCTTATTTTCAGATGAATGATAAATCTTGAGTAGGCGTAGTTCGTCAATAACGATGTATAACTGTTATTTTTTATACGAAATAACAGTTACATTGCAACGCTTTCTTAAGTAGCATTTGATATTCTCCATCCTCAACCCGATAAGCCCCAAACCTCTCCAAATGAGGATTCATCATTTGGGCATCAAAAAACACAAATTTCCTCTGACGCAATCTTTCCACCAACTTTACCATCGCCACCTTTGAACCTTCGGGAATGCGGTAAAACATCGACTCGCCAATGAAAGCACCGCCAATGACAATCCCCAAAATTCCCCCAGCTAATTCGTCACCCTGCCAAGTTTCAAAACTAAAAGCATAACCACCCTGGTAAAGTAGCCAGTAAATCTTTTCCAATTCCGGTGAAATCCAAGTTGTCTCTCTGTCAGCACACCCAGCCACCACAGCTTGGAAATCCCGATTAATCGCCACAGTAAACCGTTCTTGATTCAGAACACGCTGCAAAGACTTAGGGTAGCGAAACCTCTCATCCAAAGGAATAAAAGTCCGATCGCGACTTCCGTACCAACTTAAGCGATCGCGCTCATCAGCCATGAGAAAATAGCCTTGTGCATAGCCCTCAACAATAGCGGCGATATCATATTGCATAAATAAATATAAAAAAACACTCTTAGAAACGCAATTTGATGCTAACAATCATTCTCTGCGTTCCTCTGCGTTTCCCTTAGCGTTTAAAAAAAAAATGACTCAACCAATTCCACCCATCACCCTACCACCCCCCGAAAACCCTCTACTCGAAGGAGAATGGTTACGAGAACGCTTACAACGGTGGCTAGATACAGAATTTATCCCCGAAGCAGTCAACCAAAATATTGCCCAACGAGCCGCACAGATTTTTGTGCGTCAACGGATGGAAGGAGAAAATGACCTTGGTTCTCTGGTAATTGCCATTGTCACAGAGATGCAGTCCTATGATTTTTCCAATAGCTTTTATGGAGAGTTTGCGATCGCTAACGCCGTCAGCGATCTACTCTTAGAAAGTCTGGGAATTGATAAGTGTTGTGGTCAATAATATTTTGTCATTTGTCATTTGTCATTAGTCCTTTGTTATTTACCAATGACCCTTCGGGTTCACCAGTTGCTCATGGGGGAAACCCCCAAGACCGCACTGGCTCACCAATGACTAATGACTAATGACTCTTAACTACCAACTAGACTTAACAACTCCAGGCAAAAGACCTTCATGCGCCCATTCTCGCAGCACGTTCCGAGAGAGTCCAAAATCGCGGTAAACTCCTCTAGAACGACCAGTCAACCAGCAACGATTGCGGTGGCGGGTGGGCGCACTATTCCGGGGTAGCTGTTGAATCTTTCTGTGGATTTCCAACTTATCCAAAGGAGATGCTGCACTTCTGAACTCTTCCAAAAGGGCTTCCCGCTTGTCAGCATACTTTTCTATCAACCTGGTGCGCTTTTTCTCGCGCTCAATCATGCTCTTTTTTGCCATATATTCTCTAACTTATTTAAAGACACCGTTTTCCATTCTACAGTCTCTCCATCAATTCTGGGGTTACTTGTGTCAACATAATTCGTAATTGATAATAGAGCCTCCGGCACGCTCCGTGAACGTAATTCGTAGTTGCAATCAGTGCTTGCTCTGAACCCTCCACCGATTGTTGACCACTGAAATCAAAGATTTCAGTGCTTGCTCTTTACTTTCTTCAATTACGAATTACGAATTACGAATTACGAATTAGTAATTATTTGGTCGCTGAACCTACAACCACTGGCTTATTAGCAGCAGGGCATAAATCGGCAAGCTCACAAGCAACACAAACTGGAGAGCGGGCTTTACAAATAGCACGACCGTGATAAATCAACCGAATTGACCAATTTTCCCAATCAGGTTGCGGCAATAAACCCATTAAATCTTGCTCAATCCGAACGGGGTCTTTTGCTTCAGTTAAACCCAAACGTTGACTGAGGCGCTTGACGTGAGTATCTACTGTCACACCAGCATTAATGCCATAAGCATGAGCCAGAACTACATTTGCTGTCTTCCGCGCCACACCAGGAAGCTTTAACAACTGTTCCATTTGGTTAGGCACAACAGAGTCAAATTCAGTAACAATCATCCGACAGGCGGCTTGAATGTTTTTAGCTTTATTGTGATAAAACCCTGTAGAACGCACCAAACTTTCTAATTCTACCAAGTCAGCGATCGCTAAACTCTCAGCATCAGGAAACTTACCAAATAAAGCTGGTGTCACCTTATTCACCCGCTTATCAGTACACTGAGCAGAGAGAATCGTTGCCACCAGCAATTGTACTGGCGTTGAGTAGTTCAAAGAGCAAGTAGCATCTGGATAAAGACGCTTCAGACGAGCTAAAATTTCTATCGCCCGCTTCCTTAAAGGTGAAATTTTCTTTTCCCTACTCCCCACTCCCCACTCCCTATTTTCACTGAAATAATTTTTGTACCCACTCCAATTGGCTAGTTAATTGAGTAGTTTCTTTGACGATCAGAAAAATTCCTAACCCTAAGAGTAACACCAAGCCAGTTTGCATTACACCTTCTTGAATCCGAGCCGGAACGGGCTTACCGCGCAAACCTTCAATCAGCAAAAAAGCCAGTTGTCCGCCATCTAAGGCTGGCAAAGGCAAAATGTTGATAATAGCCAAATTAATGCTGATAATTGCCGCAAAAGACAACAGATTTACGCTATTGTCCTCAGCTAACTTTGCACCTATTTTGACAATATTAACTGGCCCAGAAACTTGTCCAGCAGTTTGTTGAAAGTTGGTAATCAACTGCCCAAAACCACTTAGTGTTCCAACAAATAATTGTTGAAATCTGTTAGCAGCAATGCCGAAAATTTCAAAAGGACTATTAGGACGGCGATAAGTTGCTGTAGCATTTGGACTCAGTGCCACCCCTACTACACCTTTGCCATCGGCTCCGAGTTTTGGTGTTAATTTCAGCGATTGTTGTTGGTTTTCACGCTGAATTTTCAGTTCGATTTGCTGATTGGGATGAGTTTGAATTTCTTTTGTCAGCAAAGGAGTTGACTTATCAGAAGCCGGGAGTTCTTGACCGTTCACAGCCAGAATAATATCTCCTTCCCGAATTCCTGCTTGATAAGCAACAGATTCTTGATTAACAGGCTGTACAAGGACACCAGCTTGATAGTTTAATTCTTTGGGAATACCGACGATACCCAATTGCAGAACCAGCACCAAATAGGCAAATATTAAATTTGCAATCACTCCGGCACTGATAACAATCGCCCGGTCTAAAACTGGACGGTTACGCAGCAGATTTGGGTCATTGGGTGGAATATCGCTATCAGGGTCATCATCGGGAAAGCCCACAAAACCGCCCAAGGGAAAGGCGCGGACAGCATATTCGGTTTGTGAACCTTGGTACTTCAAAAGAACTGGGCCAAAACCCAAAGAAAAACGGTTAACGAGAATGCCTTGAGAACGGGCTGCAACAAAATGTCCCAACTCGTGTACCAAGATTAAAACAGCCAAGACTGCGATCGCTGCTAAAACTGACATAGAGTAAATTGTGAAGATATTAAGCTATAGTTATCTCCATTCTAATTGGGCATTGGATATTGGGCATGGGGCATTGGGCATTGGTCATAGTTCGATTTTTCGTATCTGGTTCTAACATCTAAAGCTAGTAGTGGCGTGATGAGGCTAAATTGTTGCAAAAAAATTGTAGGTTGGGTTGAGGAACGAAACCCAACACTCCGAAATGTTGGGTTTCGCGTTGCTTAACCCAACCTACATCTAACGGACTATTTTAGCTGTGCCACGCCAGTAGGGTGCGTTAGCGACAGCGTAACGCACCATTTTGTCCACATACTCCAAATGTAAGTTTTGGTCAGATTGGTTTTTCTGCTAAAACAACAATGATAGTATTACCCACACAACATAAGAGGCGATTGGGAGCCAAAACAGCAAATCAACAATATAACGGTATTGGAATTGTATTGTTGGCTTTGAAATACGTTCTGGTAAGACTGGTTGTAAAAGTTGGGGTACAACTGGTGACTTTTGAACTCTTTGTAAATTCCGCAGCGATGGAAAACCTAACTTTTCTCCCTGTTCAAAATAAGGTTGCAACACTTCTGGTATCCTCACTGTCCCATCAGGTTGTTGATAATTCTCCAAAATGGCAGCCATCGTCCTTCCCACCGCCAAACCCGAACCGTTGAGGGTATGCACGAACTGAGTTCCTTTCTTCCCCGCCTCCTTGAAGCGAATATCAGCCCGTCTTGCTTGGAAATCTATAGTATTGGAACAGCTAGAAATTTCGCGGTATTTGCCAGAAGATGGCAACCAAACCTCTAAATCATAAGTTTTGGTAGAGGCAAATCCCAAATCCCCAGTACTTAAATTTACTACTCGGTAAGGCAACCGCAACGCCTGTAAAATTGCTTCTGCATTCCCCACCAATTTCTCCAGTTCATCAAAAGACGTACTTGGTTCGACAAATTTCACCATTTCCACCTTGTTGAACTGATGCAGGCGAATTAATCCCCGCATATCGCGCCCATAGCTACCAGCTTCGCGGCGAAAACAGGGAGTAAAAGCACAGTGGTAAATAGGCAAATCTTCAGCAGCAAGAATTTCACCCCGGTAGAGATTTGTAACTGGAACTTCCGCCGTCGGAATCAGCCACAAATCATCATCAGCGCATTTAAAGCTTTCTTCAGCAAACTTGGGTAACTGACCAGTCGCCGTCAAAGACTCGGTATTAACTAACAACGGCGGACTGACTTCCACATACCCAGCTTGAGTATGGAGAGTCAGCATAAATTGAATTAATGCCCTTTCCAATGCCGCACCAGCGCCCATCAATGTCACAAAGCGACTTTGAGCAACTTTTACTGCTCTCTCAACATTGAGAATACCTAGCTTTTCGCCAATTTCCCAGTGAGGGAGAATATTCGGATTTTGGGGAATATACTCATCACCCCAACGGCGCACTTCTACGTTGTCTTCTTCATTCTTACCAAGGGGTGTAGAGTCGCTTGGTAAGTTGGGAAGTGCCAACACAAGTTGAGCAATTTGAGCTTTGAGGTCTTTTTCCTGGGGTTCCAGTTCGCTCAACGTAGCTTTAACTGAGTTACCTTCATCACGCAAAGCTTGAATTTCTGGGTCTTGAGGATTAATCCCAGATTTAATCTTTTGCCCAACAATTTTACCAATTTCGTTGCTACGGGCTTGGAGTTGACTACGCGCCCCCTCAAGTTCCCGTTGTTGCCGATCTAACTGTAAAATCGGTTCAATGTCGTATTTACCACTACGACTATTCAATCGTTCTTGAACTAATTGCGGATTTTCCCGTATTTGCTTAATATCCAGCACAGATTTTTCTCAGTTTCTAGCCTAAAATCTTTCTGTCAATACAGTTAACACATTAAGCATTTAGCATATAGTAATTTTGGTTTGCTGTGACTGGAAAAACAAAGTTTATTGCAAAAATTCAGTCTCAACCTCTGAATCAAGATTTTACCCTAGCATCAATGCCAGGGCTAAGAAACCATATATTGCATTTAACCAATCATGAATTCGTATTTGGAGTCACTTTCGTTTCAGTAACCTGGGCAAGACTCTGACCATTACCATTATTGCTATCAGCGGCTGCAAACGTCCTTTGAGTGATACTCGGTTGTTCCTTATCGTCTCGAGTTTGTCCAGGTGAAGGCAACCAGTATGCAAGCACACTTGATAAACCACCCCAGTAAAGGGCAACATTCTTATCTTCTCCTGGCGAGCCAAGCTTGAAAATGCATAACCCCAATACGATGCTACTAAAGAAAACCTGTACACCAAATCTCCATGCGTCTTGATTAAATTTCCGTACTGGTTGATTTCTCGTGGTGTCAAATTGATTTTTCATGGTGTTCAGACTTACAAAAAAGGTACATACCATCCCTGTGCTAGTTTTGGCATCATCTATTAGTACAGCTTGCTGGAATTATTAATGACACCCGTACCTCTACGGAGATATTTATATGCGTAGTGTACTGCTCTCCCGACTTGCTAAGGTAATTGGTAATTTCTATACCGCAAGCGTTTCATTGATTTGAAATGGATAGTTCATTTACGCAGTGCTGTACTAGCAGGATGTTCTTTCAAGGATTATGTAGTTGTCTTCACACCCAGTTTTGCCTGTTTCGGAAAAGTATGATAATTTCTTTGAATCCTGCAAACTTAGTCCGGGCTAAACCCTAGCTATCCACTAACAGAACTCATAACTAGGGTCGATTAATCCGATTGAGTAGCCATAGTGAGGCTATAAGCCCTGCAAAATGGGCTGATACAGTGTTGGTATTTGCCTGTACCACGAGCATATCTAGACCGCTAATAATGCGGGTAGGGTCAAAAAATTGTGTAGTTATAGCTTGAGGAGATATGGATCTTGCTACCAGTGTACCAACGATCGCCTGCGCTCCTAAAAGAGTCACCAGCGTTCCCCCTAAATTCACCCACAGCCCTAAGCGTAATACTTGCACAGTCTCGCTTTTCCGAGGTCGGTTGCTAGGATTAGAGGATTCCAATTGCTTGCCAATTCTAGTGTAACGATAAGCTAAATAAATTCCCCCACCCAAAACAACCAGTCCACAAATTGCTAAAAATACGCCAAAGCCAGTCCCAGGATTATTACTAGGACTACCAGTTCTTTGATTAAAGATGGCGAATAGCAACACAATTATGCTAGAAACAACGCCTAATACTAGCTGAATCCAGAAGCTAATCCAACCTGTAAGGCGAAAGGTTTGGGCGATTGCCCGCAGAGAAGATGATGGAGCATCGGGAGTCTGTGACATAATAAAAGATTGCCAATGTGCCGGGCACTTTCAAAGGACACAAAGACACAAAGACAAAAGTTTAATCTAAGAAAGCCTTAGCTCAAAACTTCGGAAAACACGGAGAACTGTGTTAAGAGGTATCTCACTCCACGTCTCTGTATCTCCGAGAACACCAATTCAGTCAAGACTTACGTAAATAATGGCCGAAAAGAAGGATTTTCTTCTTAGGGCAATTCATAAATTGCCCCTACAGCAACTAGTCTTGCGTAAATCCTATCAGTAACGAATAACGTCTCCCCAACCCCTTATCTTTTAGTCAAGGGGGCTGGGGGTTAGGTTTTTGATTACCAAATCGATGCTCTAGTCTTTGCGTCTTCTTTGATAAATTTACTATCACATTTACCAAATGCGACAAGAGATTCTCTTGTCCAGCAAATCAGTAATGCTTACTACTTAAGTGTGTCCACCGCCGTAGCAGCTTGAAACCACACACATCCCTTAGCTTAATTTCTTATAATTTGCATTGGGAAAATTACTGTAAAACAAAGTGTTTATTAAGTTTTACAGACAAAATTGCATTTTACCTGTAAAATTTCTTCGATGGCATTTTATTGCTTAAGCAACTTCTAACTAGCTTGGCATTACTTAACACCAAGACAGTCAGAAACCCCATGCCTAAAAGCTGGGGCTTGGCATTTGCCCTAATCTGACCAGAATAAGTACCTTGTGTACTAAGTGAATTTGCTACTCTCTGTTAGCTCCTCACCACACCGTATCAAGCTTGGGTTAGGGTAAATTTTTTGGTATCCCTAAAACTCGCAATTTCCACAACTTCACAGGCGTAGATAATCGTTTGGTATTTACGCTTTGGAAATCTAGTCTAAGTAGCATTATATATATTACTCACTTGGCAGTAGCACTGTATACTGACTACAAGGATTGTAGACCTTACCATAAGGCATTTTTTTAGCCATTCACTAACCATGAAACTTGAGGATATATATCAATTCTTTGAGAATCCTCCGCCAACTTACCTTTGTCAGGAAGTAGCAGTTTGTTACATACTGTCTGTTTTATTACAAGGTGAATCCTACGGAACCGAGTTGATTGAGCAATTAGAAACTGAATATCCAACCTATAGGCTTTCGGACACTGTACTTTATAGTGCAATCAAATTTCTGGAAGACCAAAAGGCAATCACTGGATATTGGAAGAAACTGGAAGGACGAGGACGGCCCAGGCGGATGTACCAAGTTTCTCCAGAATGGCAAGTTCAAGCGCAAGATTTAGCTTTTCAATGGTTTAACTACATCAACAGGAGGATAAAGTAATACCATTTTGGATTTTGGATACTTCGACTTACCTCGACTTCGCTCGGCACAAGTCGCTCAGTACAAGTTTTGGATTTTGGATTGTGGAAGAGTCCCTGGTAATCGCTTTTTGGCGCTCCATTTGTCGCAATCATTGTTCAAATCGGTATAACGAATAATTGATAATGAATAAGTCTCCTCCAGTCAAACAATAACAATCAGTTATGGATACTGCTATTCTGCCATCTACGTTCCTGCTAACCTTGTTGTTATCGGTTGGGCTGTTTTTCTTTATTCGTGCCTCGACTAAAGACCGCATACAAACAGTGCAACTGGTATCTGAGCAAGACGAATCTGTTTTAATGTCTCAATTAAAAGAGTATTTTCACTCCCGGTCTTACCAAGTGGCAGAGGTAGACCGAGAACAAAACAAAGTGACTTTTGAAGGCAATGTTCGCCCCAGTTGGTTTTTAGCTATATTTTTAACTCTGCTGGCAGCGACTGGGATTGTTTGTCTCTCACTAGTCGTATACCTGCTTTTTCCTAACCTCAGTCCCCTTGTTTTGGCTATGGTACTGCTGTCGCCTTTAAGTGGTCTATTTTATTGGAAAAAATCTGGAAGACTTGAGAAGGTGTCACTCAAAGTAGAAACAACTCAGAGTGAACAAACCTCCTCAAGTAAGATCACTGTAGTTGCCCATCGAGATGAACTCAGTGAGTTACAAAGCACTCTACAGCTTAAGGCTGGTGAATAATTGTTGGTTTTTTAACTATGATATGCAGACTTCTGACCTGATCTAATCTTTAGGTAATGAAAAGTAGGAAGGAGGAAATCAAGACCTCTGCTTTGTCAATTTTCCCCACGATATGAGTCGCGGGGAAAAATTTAAATTTATTAACTTAAATTCGTTGACAGAGCTTGGTTAACAATTTACGGCATGAGAGCGCAACTTAACTAGCGCTTTTGAAGGCGCTTGGCTCTATACCCACTCCCTTCTATATCATGACACTAGTATCAACCCATGCAATCTAGCGTGCTTTGAGACTAGTTTATGTTCCAACTACCTGGACTAGGTTGACTGGCAAATCAGCTCCAAACTAAAAAAAAATTAAATTTTGCATAAACTTAGCTATTTTGCCAGTTAATGAATAGTCAGGAGCCACATTCAATGCGTAAGATGACCATCTATGGTTCACCGGCTAGCTAAAGCAAGAGGTTCTTGACCAGGCGAAGGTTCTAATACCCTCAAGCTAGGAAACAAGAAATGGTTTTCCTCTACGTATTGAGCACCAAACAGTCCCTTTTCTGCCCAGAAATAACGATCTGTGGTGTGTTCATTTCGCTTTACGAGTAGCAACGCCGGTGGCAAAATCCCTTCAGCTTGAATGAATCTTCTCGCTGCTGTCACAGGTTTTTCTTCGCCACTTTCGATGCTATATTGAGGCACGTGTTCCAAAATCCGCCGTCCTTCCTGACGACGGCGACTTTTCCTTTTGCGTCTCCTTGCCAACCTATTGTCCTCCTCTTTCAAGCTATAGATTGTAGTGTTAGCTACAAAATCCGTCGTCATTATATAAGTTCTAGTTCAAAATATCAATAGTTTTTAACCTTTTCATGCAAGAAAATTAACATCTTTGAAAATAGATAAAACAAGATTACCTAAGAAAATAATTCCTTGGTGCAAACCATCACTAAGAAGATTTTAGTTAAGCTTTATTGAATGAGTGAGGTAAAAATTAAGTATCCTCTCTTATCATCATGCCTCAAAATCTGTAATCTTGAGCAAGAGCTAAAAAATGTTAATGTCTGCCAGTTCCGATTTTATTGCTCTGTGTCGAGAGCAAATAGCGCTGCTAACCCAAGGGCTGGGAGCAACTTTAAGTATTGTGTACCTGACACAAGAATTGGTAGAGACTCCTTCTGGTGAGGCCAAACTGATTCCTGTGGTAATTTACCCAGAAACAGCATTATTACCTCCAGGAGAAGAGACTGCTGAGACGACAGTACACAAGCAACTTCAAGTTGGAAATGTGTTTATATTACCCAACGATCGCAGAAGGTTATTGACAGCAGGATCGGAATCTCCAACCTCTTCACAGGAGTCTGAGGCATCTCAACCCCATTTAAAAGAGGAATACCTCTTTAGTGGCAACCAAATTGTTTTACCTCTGGTTTATGAGGGTGTGATGATGGGGTTACTGGTGACGGGTAGGCAAGACCGGGCATGGAATGAACACGAGGAAAGTCAAATTCAACGGATAGCCCAAACATTAGCGATCGCTTGTATTTTAGATCAACGCCGGGCATGGTTTGAACAACAGTTACGCGAGCAACAAATTCTCCAAGAAAAACAGCGAGATTTGCTGGATAACCTGTTGCATCAGTTTCGTAACCCATTAACGGCGTTGCGGACTTTTGGTAAACTGCTATTGAAGCGGCTGCGACCGGGAGATACCAACCGAGATGTGGCTAATAGTATTGTGCGAGAAAGCGATCGCCTCCAAGAATTGCTGCAACAATTCGATCAAGTAATTGACTTGACAGAGACAGATTTAGCACCACTACATCTCCCTGAAGAAGTATTTGTGGAAGCAACTATCCAAAAATCCGCTAAACCGCCGTTATTATTGCCGGGAACGGGAGATAAAGCAGTTGACTGCTCGTTAGCAGAGATATTAGAACCATTATTAATATCAGCCAAAGCGATCGCCCAAGAGCGAAAGCTAAAACTAATAACTGAAATTCAACAGAATTCACCCCTAGTACGTGCCAACATCAAAGCATTACGAGAAGTTTTAACTAACATCATCGATAATGCTTTGAAATATACTCCTACTGGGGGCAAAATTTTGATTCAGGCGGGGCAAGAAAAAGCTAATTTTCAGGGAATTGCGATCGGTGACAACGGGCCTGGCATTCCACCCGAAGATTTAGAACATCTTGGAGAACGGCATTATCGGGGTGTACAAGCGCAAACAGAAATCCCTGGCACTGGTTTAGGGTTAGCGATCGCAAAACAATTAATAGAGCAAATGCAGGGCGAAATCGAGGTTTTCAGTCCTGCAATTAACTCTAAGCTAACTTCACCCAATGCGCGGGGGACTACTTTTATTATTTGGTTGCCAGAAGTTCAAAATTAGTCATTTGTCATTTGTGCTTTGTCATAATGGCTAATAAATGAAGTTAGTCATCAGTCATTTTTCCTTTATAAATACTAATGACCAATGACCAATACTTCGACTACGCTCAGTACAAGTGACTAATGACCAATGACTATTTTAGTGAAACCAACAAGTTTTGATTGATTGTCATTTGTAAGTCTGTATTTGGGTCAATTGCCACTAAGTCAACACTATTCTTACCGAAGAACAGACCAACTAACGCACCGATACCAGCGCCACCCAAGACTTCTTCTGTGGCGATCGCGCGATCGCCAGTTACAGCAGATACCGCAGTTGCTGCACCTGCGCCCAATACAGTATCCTTGATAATTGAACCAATACTAGTGCCCTTCTTGACGGTTTCAGTTTTGGTAATCACTTCAGAAGTAGCGTTAAGTTGATACTCCTGACCATTGTTTAAAACCAGTTTCTCAGCAACGAATTGAGAACCGCCTGTAGCAGGCTTGAGTTGACCAATTACTTGACTACCAGCCGGAATCACTACAGATCCGTCTTGTGTTACTACGTTTTGCGATACTGTCAATGTCAAAGGCGCTGTTTCATCCTTTGTAACCAGAATTTTTTCTGCCTTGTCATACTTCACAGGGATAGCAGTCCCTTGAGGAATTGTGACTGATACAGGCGTTGGGGTAGTAGACCCGACAGCCACAACATAAGGCGAGTTAATTGCTGAGGCTTGGTTAGAACTAACCAATGCTTGGTAGATAAAAGCTGCTACTTGGGCGCGAGTAGCGGTTGCAGTTGGATTCAGGAACTTCACATTCGGATAGTTCACGACGATTTGCTTTTCAGTTGCGGCTGCGATCGGGCTACGGGCATAGCTAGCGATGTTAGAGGCATCGTTGAAGTATTGCAGAGTGCTTTCGGTATTGCGACTGGGAGTATATTCTAGACCGTTAGCGAGGGAAACTAAAACCTGTTGGCGGGGAATAGCTTGGTTAGGTTCAAAGCGATTACCAGGATATCCAGATAAGAAACCAATGGTATAAGCTTGCTGGATAGCACTTGATGCCCAATAATTGCTGGGCACATCAGCAAAATTGATTGGCGATCGCTGCTGTGATTTTTGGAAAGCTTTGTTGACCATAGCGGCAAATTGAGCGCGTGTCACCGCTTCTTCAGGGCGGAAACTACCATCAGGAAATCCGGCAATTACCCCTCGCTGTGACAATTGTTGAATAAATTGTGCCGCCCAATAATTAGATGAAACATCAGAAAAAGTAGTTTGAGCTAAAGATGGCGAAGCTGTAATAAAAGGCGCTACAGTGCCGACTGTGACGCTCAAAGCCATGAGTGCAGCTGTGCCAGATTGCAACCGATTAAAAGTAAACATTAATTTTTAACCCCAGTACAATTATTTTTATTACTGTTAATTAATTAGACATTTACTAAAGTATTAGGTTCCCATTAATTTCTATTTTTTGTAGGAACCATTACTTTTGTCATATAGTCAAATTAGATAGTTAAATTAGGGAGCATCCCAATTTTGCTAAAAGGCACAGAACTGGCACAAAAACTCTGTACAAACATCTTTCCTTTGCGTTCTTTGCGTCCTTGGCGGTTCGTTATTTCATTCCTAGTCTAATTCCAAATACCCTATAAAAATAAACTTGCACATTTGGGATGCTCCCTTAAATTATGAAAAAGCCTGTCAAGATAGCTAGCAATATATAATAGTGTAATCAGCCTCTTACCAATTAGAAGACTTTTCAAACATCCTCTAATTGGCATCAAAAGCTTTAGAGAATTTTTGAAAAGTATTGGGCGAATAGAATAGAGCATCGCTACTACACAAACCAAGTCCACCGAGGTGGACTAATACAAAATCAAGGTTTTTAACCCACGCAGGTGGGTTTTGTTTGTGTAGCCGCGACTTCTAGTCGCCCGGCTTCCAAGAAATAAATTATCCATCTTGTGGGGTGGGCAACATGAGCGCCCTAAATCTGGAACGAGCAAGATGCCCATCCCACAAGAAAATTTGGGATGTTTTTTATTTGGAAGTCCCTTAGATCCCAATACGGTTCGGTTAAGGTTTTTTGATGAAAATTCTAGATCGCAAAGACGCGATAAATCGCCGTCAAGACGAAAGACTGATTGTTGTAAAGACGGCGATTCATCGCGTCTCTTGTCTAAACCGAACAGTATTGCCTTAGATCCCTCTAAATCTCCCTTAAAAAGCAATACAGTTCAGTTAAGCTCATAAATCCTTAACTGAACTGTAGTTTTTATGAAAACACCCTGCTTCCTGCGTCGGAAAGCAGGGTAGAGGGGTTAGGTCTAAGTTAATTCGCCAATTTGAAAATATTTGCTGTCACTCCCAGACTTTCTTCAAAAAGGGACTCACGACCCCAGCGTTGCACCTGCTGACTCAGTAATGCTTCGGCTTTTTGTTCCGAAAGTGAAGTTACCTGTTGAAACAGACCGGCAGATTGGGCACCACCATGTGTTTCCATCCGCATACAACCACCAGTTTCCGAGCAGATAACTGTACCACAGTCTGCCTGGGGATTTGTCGAACTGAGGCGCAAGGCAATCAAGTCACCAATAATATCGCCCACATCAGCAACCGGAACTCCTGCTAACTCGGCTTCTACTTGTCGCTGATCTTGAGAAATAAAATGGATGCGAGTGATATCATAATCACCGCTTTCCTTTTGATAAGAAACTGGCTGCCAGTCTAACCGACTTGCCAGCCAACCCAAAAACAGCAAAGCTTGGGCAGGGTTGCCTTTTTCGTAATCAATCGTAACGCGGTCAATTTCTTTGAGGGCGGCGCGACGCTTAGGAGAATCGTAGGCTTCAGCTGTCAATTCTTGCCATGATGCGAGGCGACGCCAGTTCAAATCAGCTAAAGGTACACCAGTTTCTACCAACTCTTCTAGGCGGAGTAAATCACTTTCTGGCTCGTTAAAGTTGCAAGAATCTACAATGACATTATTACAGATTGCTGCTAGACGCTTGAATAGACCGTTGTTAGGGTCTGGTGTCGCCTTCCACCAGAGAAACTTCGGCAAACCGCCAATCAACAATGCTGGAATCATGCCACCGATGCGTTCTAAGGCAGCAGCAGTACCACTGAGAGTAATATATTCGCAGCAGATAAGTGTGCTTGATGATTGCTTTTGAATGGGGCAATAGGCAGAAACTTGAGCCTTAACTCCTTCATCTTCGCCAGCAATGGGAAATAGCGCAATGATGCGGCAGGGGTTGCGGAGAGCGATTTCATCGGCAATTCTGGGGCTGCCGCTATTTAATCCAGCAGCAGGATGTTCCCCCCCAGACCCACCTCGCTGACCTTTAGCGAATTCTTCTCGTAATACAGTCAGAGTTTCTGGTGTTGCTGTTCCGGTTTGTGGTAAACCATGTTTATTTTGCGCTTCCCGCAATGCTGCTGCCATCTGTGGCCCTAAGATGCCATCAATTGGGCCGTTGTAAAATCCTAAAGCAGCCAACAAATACTGAGTTTCTTCTGGTTCGTAGACTACTAAAGTAAATGTTGTTGCCCTAGTAGCACTGGGGAGTCCACCGTCCTCGCCAGTTATGCCATAGCTTTGCCAAATTTGATTCAGTTCCGCATCTATTTCGTTAAGCGAAATATCTTTCGGTGCTTGGAGTGAAAAAATTGTAGAAGTTTGGAGAGCCATAGGAGATTTTGGATTTTGTCATTTTTCATTTGTCATTGGTCATTGGTCATTGGTCATTTGTTTTTACTAGTGACTAATGACTAATGACTAATATTTAGAGTCTGCGCCAGCGACGGCCATCCTGGTTAATTAAGAGTTCTGCTTGTTCTGGCTCCCAAGTACCGGCTTCGTATTGGGGAATAGTAGTAGGATCGGCGGGTGCATCCCAAACGGAAAGGGCTGGTGTTACTACCTGCCAAGCTGCTTCTACTTCGTCCGCCCGTGTGAATAATGTTTGATCGCCCATCATACAATCAAGGAATAAGCGATCGTAGGCATCGGATGTTGCTTGGATGCCAAAGGAACCATAACTAAAGTCCATATCAACGGAACGGGTGCGGAATTCTGCCCCCGGCATTTTCACATCAAAACGCAGGGAAATACCTTCATTTGGTTGAATCCGCATTGTCAAAATATTGGCGTTTGTCTGTTGGGCGGCAGATTGGAACATCCGAGATGGAACTTCGCGGAAGTGAATCGCAATCTCACTCACTTTTTTCGGCATCCGCTTGCCAGTCCGCAAGTAGAAAGGAACACCTTTCCAACGCCAGTTATCCACCAAAAACTTCATTGCTACATAAGTGGGTGTGGTGGAGTTGGGGTCAACGCCTGGTTCTGTCCGATACCCTGGCACTGCTTGACCTTTCATCCAGCCAGCACTGTATTGCCCACGGACTGCTGACCGCGACAGATTGTGAACATCAGCTAAACGAGTAGCTTGAAGTACTTTCACTTTTTCTGTGCGGATGCTATCGGCATCCATTGCGTTGGGTGCTTCCATCGCCGTTAGGCAGTAAAGTTGCATGAGGTGATTTTGCAACATATCCCGCAGTGCGCCGGCGCTTTCATAGTAACCAGCCCGGTCTTCTACGCCCACGGTTTCTGCTACGGTAATTTGCACGTGGTCAACAAATTGACGATTCCACAAGGGTTCAAAAATCGCATTGGCAAAGCGAAACACCAGCAAATTCTGGACTGTTTCTTTACCCAAGTAGTGGTCAATACGATATACTTGATGCTCTTTGCAATATTTCTGTACCACTTGGTTAAGACTTTGGGCAGAAGCCAAGTCCCGACCAAAGGGTTTTTCAATTACTAGACGATGTTTGTAGGGATCTTCTAGCATCCCGCCGCTTCCTAGCTGCTTAATAGCTTCGGGAAAGAATGAGGGGGCAACGGAGAGGTAGAACATACGATTGCCTCGCGTGCCCCGTTTTTCGTCTAATTCACTCAATAAAGTTTTTAGTTTCTGGTAGCCTTCGGGGTTGTCTATATCCCCAGGACTGTAGAACAGACCTTGTGAGAAGTCTTGCCAGAGTTCCCCTAAATCAACATCAGGATGTGCCTCTTCCATGCCCTTCAGCATTTGTTCGCGGAAGTATTCATGGCTCCATTCTCGACGGGCTACGCCAACAATGGTAGTCTCTGGCGGAATGCGCCGTTCTCGCCGCAATTTGTAAAGTGCTGGCACTAGTTTGCGCCAGGTGAGATCACCAGAAGCGCCAAAGATAACTATAATCTGGGGTTCAGGCATCCCTTGTTGTTGCAGACCAACGCGCAAGGGATTTTCTAGCAGACTAACCATAGGAATTTTGGATTTTGGATTTTGGATTTTGGATTTTGGATTGGGATTGGGAAACGATTTGAGATTTGCAATTTTGAATTGGACTTCAATCTAAAATCGCAAATCCAAAATCCAAAATTCCCAATACCCACCCCCTACACTGGTGACAATACCTTGATCTTGTCTTCTAAAGAGTTCATCAAGGACTGGAAGGGCTGAATGAATTTGTCGATACCTTCATCTAACAGTTCATCCATGACGGCATCGAGATCGATGTTGATGTCGGGATCTTTGAGGTTTTCGATCAGCGTGTAAGCTTTATCTACGTCTGTTTCTAAGCGATCGCTCACGTTACAATGATCGGCACAAGCTTTAATGGTCGCTGGTGGTACGGTGTTAACGGTATCTTGGCCAACCAACTCTTCGATATACATCACGTCGTTGTAGTTGGGGTCTTTTGTGCTGGTACTAGCCCAAAGTAGCCGTTGTACTGTGGCCCCTTTTGCTAGCAACTCTTGCCAACGCTCACTTCTAATGATTTTCTTGTATTCTTGGTACGCTACCTTGGCGTTTGCGATCGCTACTTTTCCTTTCACAGCTTTTAGCTTTGCTTCCACGGCAATATCATCAACGCCTTTTTTCAACTTAGCATCTATTTTGCCATCAATGTTACTATCGATTCGGCTGAGGAAGAAGCTAGCGACTGAAGCAATTCTACTGATGTCTTTACCTTCAGCCAGTCGTTTTTCTAAGCCACGAATATAAGCCCAAACTGTGTTTACGTAGCTTTCTACAGAAAACAACAGCGTAATATTGACATTCATCCCCTCGGCTATTACTTGCTCCACTGCTGGCAAACCAGGTTCTGTACCAGGAATTTTAATCATCAGATTTTCCCGACCAATTTCTTGGAAATATCGCCGAGCTTCCTTTATTGTGGCTTCAGTATCATGGGCGATAGTTGGTGGGACTTCGATACTCACATAACCATCTAGTCTATTCGAGGCTTCATAAACAGGGCGTAAAATATCACAAGCATTACGGATATCTGCAAAAACTAGGGATTCGTAAATTTTGTATGTCGGTAAGTGAGCGCGAACTCCGGCTTCTATATCGGCATCATAAATGACGTTACCTGCGATCGCTTTTTCAAAGATAGCTGGGTTAGAGGTAATCCCAGAAATACCTTGATTTTCAACCAGGTTTTTGAGTTCACCTGATTGAATAATGTCACGGCTCAAATTATCCATCCAGATACTTTGACCGTATTGCTTAATTTCTAGTAGATGATTGGTAGACATAGCTAATTTATTTCACTCCTGTATAGTGATGTTTCTAAGTAAAGTTGGCAAAACGCATCAAATATTGATGGTTACTTTTGAATTGTGGCGTTGCCAATTACTTATCGCATCGGCCAGCTGAGATAATCTTTTCTTGATCTTCAAAAAACGCTATTGTGCATTCCCAATCCTAAATCACCATGATTAACGTTTAATTAATGGCAGATGAGAGTACAGCACAGAGAAAATAAGTCACCCTTATAAAACGTCTAAAACCCTTACGTAACAATAATTACGAATTACGAATTACGAATTACGAATTACGAATCGTCTTCTAGTGTCCGTTTTGAATAAAAGACTCTACCTTTGCGACATCTTCTTTGCTGCCAATAATTAAAGGTGTGCGCTGATGGAGTTTTTTCGGCACTACATCCAAGATATTTACCAATCCTGTAGTAGCACGGCCGCCTGCTTGCTCAATCAAAAAGGCGAGAGGAGCGGTTTCATAAAGCAAGCGCAATTTCCCTTCTGGGTTTTGAATTGTGCCTGGGTAGAGGAACACGCCGCCTTGAACCAAAATTCTGTGGATGTCGCTCACCATTGCGCCGCTATAACGAGCGCTGTAGCCTTCTGTGCGATGAACGTAGCGGATGTATTCTCGAATCGATTCTTCCCACTGCCAGAAGTTACCTTCATTCACGCTGTAAACGGAACCGTGGTTAGGAATCCGAATATTTTCTTCTGTGAGAATAAATTCTCCTAAGCTGGGATCGAGAACAAAGGAATGAACGCCTTTACCTATAGTATAAACCAGCATTGTGCATGGCCCATACAGGATGTATCCGGCAGCAATTTGCTTCCGTCCATTGGTGAGCAGATCGCTTGCTTTGCGATCGCTATCATTTCCTTCTTGTTGGCGAATGGCAAAAATGGAACCCAAGCTGAGATTATTATCAGTATTGGATGAGCCATCAATTGGGTCATACAACAGGGTATAACGACCAATGGGGCAATTTTCGGGGATATAGTAGGGATTTTCCATTTCCTCAGAAGCGAGGCGACAGACTAAGCCGCTTTGCTTAAACACTGAGATAAACACATCATTGGCGTAGACATCCATCTTCTTGACGGATTCTCCTTGGACATTAACTTCCCCAGTAAAACCGAGAACGCCTTCCATTAAACCAGCGCGACTCATGCGGCGAGCAACCAGTTTACCTGCTAAGGCGATGCGACTCATCAGCGCACTTAAATCTTGGGCATCGGGCGAAAAACTCTGAAGTTGCTGGAGGACGTGACGAGATAAGGTTGTACAATCACGATCTAAAGCTCTATCTGTAATTTCATTGATAGAAGATTCTAAGGATTCTGGCGTTTTAGCCATTTTTATGTTCTCCGCAGCCACTAGCTGTTAATTGGGTTTTAATCGTGTATGGCAACTTATGGTTGCTGCTTCTATCTTAGAAAGGTAATTTGATAACTTAGATGCGACTTTAGATAAACTAAAGAAATGAATTTTCAGCGAATCTTGCACTCAGAGCATAGATACTTAGTAGGTCGTCTAAGATATAACCAAGGTTTACTCAGTAGCTTTGATGAGGATTTGGGCTAGCGATGCCTAGTTTGGGCTGCGCCTACGCTTACTGTATTCTGACCGGAGGCGGAGCGTCTCCGGCTTTGCTCCTGACTCCTGAATTCTGTTAGATAAAGTAGAGGTAGAGGTTTAGTCTTCGCTATTGGCAGCGCATGGGTGTAAGAGGATGTTTGAAAAGTCCTCTTGTCGGTATCAAAAGTTTTAGATCCCTCTAAATCTCCCGATAAATTGGGAGACTTTGATTCTGGTTCCCCCCTTTTTAGTTCCGGTGTACACACAAGTCTTTGTATAAAACCAAAATCGTTGAAGATCCCCCTAAATCCATGCCACCTGCTCATGGGGGAAACCCCCAAGTGGAGCGACTGGCGTGGGTTAGGGGGGATCAAAACGATATGGAATCAGGTGAGCAGACTTGTGTGTACACCGGAGCTTAAAAGGGGGATTTACGGGGGATCTAAAAGTACTTAAAGTCACAGTGAAACACTTTTAAAACATCCTCTAACGCAACTAGAATTTTGTGGAGCGGAATTAATTATGACTGCTTTAACTTTACAATTACCTCCTAATCTCAAATTTACGGATGAAGAATTTGAACAGATTGTTGCTGTGAATAAAGAGTTGCGTTTGGAATTAACTGCTGAAGGAGAATTGGTAATCATGTCACCCACTGGAGGAGAAACAGGAAACCGTAATTTTGATTTGTTAGGTCAACTATGGTTTTGGAACTGTCAAAACAATTTAGGAAAAGCTTTTGATTCTTCTACTGGTTTTAAACTTTCTAATGGTGCAACTCGTTCTCCTGATGCTTCTTGGGTAAAGATGGAACGTTGGGATGCTCTCACATCAGAACAAAGAAAAAAATATCTCCCCTTGTGCCCAGACTTTGCAGTAGAATTGGTTTCTGAAAGTGATGATGTCGAGGACACTCAGGCCAAGATGCGAGAATACTTAGCAAATGGTTTACAACTTGGTTGGTTAATTAATCCCAAAGATAAACAAGTAATTATTTATCGTCCAAATCTTGCACCAGAAGTTTTACAATCTCCTACAAGTTTATCTGGTGAAGATGTTTTACCTGGTTTTATTTTAAATTTACAGCCAATTTTTGCATAAATAATCGTTATTTTGATTGTTACAGCAAGTCCTAATGCTTTTATATAAGACTTACGCAAAACTACAGGCTGTAGGGGCAATTTAAATCTAGAATTTGCTCCAACGCCTCATCAGCTATAAAAATCTGATATTTATCTTCAATATGATGCTTGGTAAATAGTCCAGTACTTAGGCGTTTAACTTTTCCTGCTAGGTATATTTGCTGATTACTCTATCAAAATGCCTAATTGCTTTATCAAAATGGCATTTGACCTACTCAAAATACTGAAATGCTTTATCAAAATGGCATTTGACTTACTCAAAAGGTCATTTGACTTATTCATTTTGGTGTTTTCCGCAAGTAAAATGACTTTTTACTTATTCAAACTCCAGTTTGCTTTCTCATTTTGGTGTTTTCCGCAAGTAAAAGCTAGGGCAATGATTTATATTATGCAAGACTTTGAGCAAGCAAATTAACTCTCTCCCAAGAACTGTCGCATTGCGTAACCTTAACCAAAATATAACGCTTGTCGGTTGTGTAAAATACACTTTGGTCAAGGAAAGGGACTAGAGGATTAAGGATTAGAGTAGTGTATTCCATCCATCCGAAAACCGCTATATATAATAAAATCCCCTCTCCCTATTACCCCGTAAAGAGAAGAATAAGGTGAGAGGGGATAATTTAGGATAATTGCTAGCTTTCTGAAGTTTCCTGAGAGAACTTTTTATGGATGGTTCTAGTGGATTCCCCGTCAGCAGCTACTGTTATGAGATAGTCCATTAAACCATCTGAAAAGGGAAGACGCAGGTGGAAAGTACCATCGGGTTTGATTTTGATGGGATGTCCGGCAATGTTTACGCTTGTATTTGGTTGGGTTGCTCCGTGAATAATCAACTCAGCATCTGCCACAAACCAAAAATCTTCGTGGGAACGATTGAAAATGCGAACATTAGGTGAACGGGCGATGAGTAACCAACGTTGTTTACCGCCGTAGGCATCGCTATCAGCTATATAACCAATTTCAACCATATAGTCACGATCGCTCACGGGAATCGCCACAAAGCGATCGCGGGCTACTTCTTCACATTCATACTGCTGTACAAGCTGGGGACTTTGATAACTCAAGTCAATCCCTGTTACATCGTAAAGCCGCACTACCAATTGTGAGCCGCCCTGTTGTTGCAGCGCTTTGTTCTGAGTCTGGGAAATGTGCCAGGAGACATAAGCCCACTTGGGAGTGCGGGGTGTGAGCAGGATTTTGCTTTCTTCTTCACTGCTATTAACTTCTACGTCTACCAAGTTAAAAGCTTTTTCGCTTGGTAATGCTCCATTTTCAACGGTGGAATCTGGATGAACCGGACTGAAGACATGAGCGATCGCAGAACGGGCAATAAATAACCAGCGTAGTTTACCGCCGTAGGCATCGCCATCAGCGACATAGCCAATTTCGGCTATGTAATCGCGATCGCTGATGGGAATTTCCACAAAGCGATCGTTTGCAGTCTCTTCACATTCATATTGCTGGACAAACTGAGGATGTTGATAACTCAAGTCAATTCCAGTTGCATCATACAACCGCACTACCAATTTAGAGCCGCCCTGTTGTTGCAGTTCTGCTTTCTTGGTTTCGGATATCTCCCAAGAGACATCAGCCCATTGGTAAGTGCGAGGTGTGAGGATAAGACTGCTTTCTTCTTGGGCTTCTCCCAAGTGAATATTTGTTTTATCCGCAATCGCCACGTTATCAACTATGGGATCTGGATGCACAGGACTGAAGAAACGAACAATTGCTGAACGAGCGATGAATAACCAGCGTAGTTCACCGCCGTAGGCATCGCCATCAGCAAGATAACCAATTTCGGCTATATAATCGCGATCGCTCACGGGAACATCCACCATTCCGTCGTTTACTGACTCTTCAGATTCGTACTGCTTTACAAGTTCGGGAATTTGATAGCTTAAGTCAATCCCAGTTACATCATAGAGCCGCACTATCAATTGAGAGCCGCCCTGTTGTCGCAGTGCTGCTTTCTTGGTTTCGGAAATTTCCCAAGAGACATGAGCCGATGTCGAAGTATGTGGTGTGAGGACAATACTGCTTTCTTCATCTGCATCTACCAAACCAATAGTTGTTTCGGCTGTGTTCGCCACACGATCAACTATGGGATCTGGATTCACAGGACTGAAGACACGAACAACTGCGGAACGGGCGATAAATAACCAGTACTCGCCATAAGCGATATAACCAATTTCAGCTATGTAGTCGCGATCGTTGACGGGAATCTCTACCAAGCGATCGTGTGCTGTCTCTGTACATTCATACTGCTGGATAAGCTGGGGAGTTTGATAACTCAAGTCAATGCCAGTCACATCATACAGCCGCACTACCAAATGAGAGCCGCCTTGTTGCCACAGTTCTGCTTTCTTGGTTTCAGAAATTTTCCAAGAGACATTAGCTGATGTAGAAGTATGTGGTGTTAGCACAATACTGCTTTCTTCATCTGCATCTACCAAGTGGATATCTGTTTCGGCTGCAATTGGCACATTGTCAACCGTAGTATTAGTTTCTTCTTTAGTATCCAATCCAAGATTAATCGCCCAGGCTCCAATCCCTGCGCCTGCTGCTAAAGCCGCAACGCCTGCAAAATCTATGGAGTCATTTTCAGCAGCACCTTCACCAACAGTTGGCTCTGTCTGAGATTCTTCGCCTACCACCTCGATAGGAGGTTCGGCTGCATCCGCTACCACATTGAATACATCTACATCTGGCAATTCTGGCAAATTGAGCAGTGAAGATGTTGGTGACGGTGAAGGTTCCACTTCGCCAGAGTCTGGTAAGGGCAATTCATCAACTGAAGCTGTATCTTCAGTTGAGGTGATACTCTGTAGCCAGTTCAATTCTGCTTGAAGTTCCTCATCTATTTCATCTTCAGCAATTTCTGTGTCCCAATATTCCAAATCAGATGTTACTTCTGGCACATCTGGTAATTCTGGCAGTGGGGCTGTTACCTCAGATAAAGGCAGTTCTCCATCAGAAGATATTTCTTCGGGAAGATTACCCAAGTGAGGATATGGAGTATTTACTACAGCTGCTGGGGCTTCTATGTCCCATGCAACCTCATCAGAGTCGGATGTGTTTGTCTCAGTATAATTATTTAGCTCGACCGTCTCATCGATTGCGTTTGCTCCTGTTCCTTTATTGTTAAAGGTAGACCAGGTAGCCGCTCCGATGCCTGTTGCTAAAGCCGCACCACCAGTTAAAGCTGCGGCTCCCGATCCATTGGTGACAGTAGAGGTTGTGCCTTCATAGAGGTTAGAAGTGCCATTAGTTGCCTCTTGGACTAAATTGGATGTGCCATGAGTACCATTTTCAGCCAGTTCAGATTGGGTTTGAGCATAGATATTGAAAGAAGTGCGATCGGGGGTTTCTTGCTCTTGGAAGTGTGGAACTGGCTGCTCTTCAAGTATCGTTCCGTTAATGGAGGCAGCTGTACTGGCATTAAGTACTGCTGTCTCTCCATCTTCTGTACCGGGTGGATAAGGATTGGATTCTGGTAAGTTGTCTGTTTTATCAGTGGATGATGGTTTTTTACCGAGAGTCCACCAGGTCAACGCTGCAATTATACTAACAAAGAACAAAGGTAGCAGTACCCAAAATGGTACTTCTTTGTTGACAATTGGACTTTTTTGTGCGGTGGCAGGAGCGACAAAAGGCTGTTCGCCAAATGCAGAAGTACTAGGGGAAGCTGTAACAGCAGGTGTTGTTTCGGCAATGGGGGAAGGGGAGACAATAGGTTGTGATACGTTGGTTGCGATCGCAGTTGCTTCAGCTGTTCTCGCTTGTTCTATAGCCTGCTGTCCTGCGGGTGCAAGGGTAAAGCCAAGAAAATCTACTATGCTTAAGCTGGGATTTTTTTTGTAGACGTAAACTAAAGGTTGCGAGAAGGGATATTTTGCATCATCTGGCGAGGCTTGATGTAATTGCAGAACTCGCACATTTTGCAGCTTCGACACCTGATTAGCTAACACATAGCTAATGCCATCTTTACCCAGTTGTTTGATGATTTCTGCGGTATTATCCTCAGTTAGTTGGGTGGCATTAGACCCTGTAGCAAATTCAGCAGTCTTGAAGGCTGGATAAGTGCGAAAAGTATTGCGAGTCTCACTTGTGTTCGGGTGATCGATTAACCGAATCTTTCTTGGAGGCCCTCCCAGTTGTGACCAATTTGTAATTTGTCCTCGGAAAATTCGGGCAAATTGCTTACTAGTCAAGCTTCCTTTGAAAGGATTATCTGCGCTGACCACGATCGCAATCTTCTCACGGTGCAAGCGGACTTGCTCTAGTCCTTGGGCTTTTTCTGCTGGTGTCAACCCACGCCCCATTGCTACGATGTCGATTTTGCCATCGAGCAAATCTTTCAGTGCTGTATCAGTGCCATTAGCCGCAACTTCAACTTTACTACCCGAAAACTGTTTTTCAAAATTCTCTTTCAGGCTTTGGTTGATTGCACTCAAGCCACTTGAACCATCAATCCGAATTGTCGTTCCATTCTGCACTGTTTGCGGCAGTGTAAAAGAAGGAGACTCAGTTTTAGATTGCGCCAGTATGGGTTCTGACACCAGCAAACCTGCTGCCATAGGAGTTGTAGCTAAAGCAACCCATAGTATCAGCCTGATTATCGAAGTATCTTTTTTTTCTTGTTGCCACATAAGCCCCTTAATTAAAGTAAAAAATAGAAAGCCTACCAGTCTTAAATCACAATCTTGTTAAAGATTATGGAGGAGACGCGCCAATTATACATCTGAGTTATCTTTACTTCTAAGTTCCTTCAGCGCATTTGTATTGATTTATACTTGAATTGAGATTGGATAGCATGATAATTTATACTCTAATTGCCAGAGTCTGTTTACTATAAAATGTTCTAATTTATATTGCAACTTTATCAAGTTGGTGGCTTATGGCCACAATTATGAATTATTGAATTACTAAAACTGGTAAAGTGTAGCAAATTCAATATTATTTAACAATATTATTTTCAATAAAAGTAGAGACGTAGCACTGCTACGTCTCTACAAGGATTCTGGATAACGCATATTTAATTTCGATCTGAGTATAATATTTATTTATGCCTTTTTACTTAGTTTTACTCAGCACTCAGCATTCATGACTTATCGCTTATATTTTTGAGATAACAATGACAATCTGGCTTATCAATCAGCGACTCCACCAAAGCATTTAGGGCAGTAGCAGCTAAAGCACCACCTCCCAAAGTTCCTGCAACTGTAATAAAAGGTATCCCTTGTTGCATCAGTTGTCGCTTGGCTGCGGGAGCATGACTAAAGCCAATGGGCATTCCGATTACTAATGCTGGCTGAATTTTTTGCTTGGCGATCGCTTCACAAATTTCTACAAGTACTGAGGGAGCATAACCAACTACCAACACGCAACCCTGACTGACTTGCTGCAATTTATCTCGCCATTCTCGATGTTGCCAAAAAGCGAGTTCTGCTTCTGTGGCGGTAGTAATGTGGGGATTATCAATCAAGGTTTCAATGTGGCATCCCAAGTGAAGTAATCGGGTTTGATCCAAAGCAGCAGCAACAGTTTGGGTATCAACAACGATTTGACAGCTTGAAGATAAGGCTTCTCGACTAGCTGCGATCGCATCTTGGCTCAATTTCACAAAGGACACTAAACTGACATCGCCACAAGCCAAAACCAACTGAGAAATTAAGTGCTGTTCAATTTCCGAACGGTGAGACAAATCAGGTAGTAAACGTTGTAACGATTCAGAAAAAGCTTCCGAGTGGGTATGAATTTCGGCATCCAAACCACTCCAGAGATTTTCCAATCCCCCCAATCCGGCTTGGGTTTCGACATCAAGTAACTTGAGTTGTGCCAAAACTTCCGCCTGGATAATTTGACAATGGCGATCGCGCCCCAATAATCCTTCTAATGCTGATGCAGTTTGCCGCAGTTGCGAAATTTGTTGCATCACCGCCCGATATTGCTGCTGGAGTTGTCCCATCAGGTTAATAGTTGTATCGGCTTCTGGTTCCACCTCCAAAATATTGCGGATATGGTTTAGCTGAAACCCTTGCTGCTTCAGTGCAACAATCCTTTGCAACCGCAGGACATCTTTTTTAGTGTAGAGACGGTAATTGCTGTGCGATCGCACTGGTTGCGGTAGCAGCCCCAATTGATGGTAATGTCGCACCATTCGCGGAGTTAAACCGCCGCCGACTGCATCGGTAAGTTCTTTAATAGTTAAGCAACCAGCGTTCATGATTTACTCCAACAACGGCAAAATTCTTTGTAACTCTTCACAAGCCGCCTGAAGAGATGGCGGTGCATTTTCATCTAAACTCCCTTGAGAACACTGGTTTGCTAATTGTTCAACACCGGGTTTACAAATTGCCTCATTTTTAGGGAATTTTGGATATTTGGATTTTTCTGCTTCTTCTTCTACAACTTCTCCTGTTCGTAAATAATGTATCCAAGTTTCGATATTTCTTTTTGGCACAAAGATTGCTATTTTCTCATCAGGCTTACGAAGTTCCTGTGAATTTTCTATCAGTGCATTATCTAATTCTTTCAGTGTTGCCTTTACTGTTGAAGTATCTGCATCAATCAACACTATTAGCATTCCTGAGCGATAGTTTTTTCGTCGGTATTCTTTAACCTCTGCTGCATAATGCTTTCTAACGAACTGCTCTCCTGCACCTTTACCTGTTGGGGAAGTCCTAATTGTGACGTTTTTTGGATTTATATTAAAGCCTCGCTTTTTTAAAAAATGATATGCAAAAACTTGCTGTTGTAGATCCTCACACAAAATTACTATCTGTACTCTATTCTGGGTCATACAGCCAGCCCCGTGCAATCAGTTCTGAAATTGGTAATCCTGAATTTTCAGCTTCTTGATTACTAATTGGTTTTACTCGTACAGGTGCATTACTTTGACGCTCAAACCAATAACCTATAGGTGAAGCTAAAAGATAATTTATTAGTACAGGATGATGGGAGATTAGTAAAGCTTGTATTTTCCCATCAATACAGAAATCATAAAGTTGAATTAGCCAAGGTTGAATTTCCGGCAGAGCTAAAAAACTTTCTGGTTCATCAATACAAAGTGTATAATCTTCAGATTCAGTGCAATAGAGAATGGTGTAAAGAGCAATTATCACTTTTTGACCATCGGATAATTCACTAAAGCGATAATCAATAATCTTTGTCCTATCTTTATCAGTTAAAAATCTTAATTTTAGAGTCCGATAATTTTCACTGAACTGTTCAAATTTAAAACTTAAAAACCCATTTAAAATATCTTTTAAAACGTTGATAAGTTCAGCAACTTTACCCTGATCTTGCGAAATATAGCGATACCAAGAAACAAAGTTTTCCATTCTCGAAGTTAAATGAATTTCTTCCTTTTCACTTCCATCAAGCATAAGGCTAGGAATAATTTGTACAATAATGAATCGCTGCATACGTTTTGTGAACCAGTCCAGCTTTGTACTGTCACTATCTACCGTAAATAACCATAGGAAAGATCCTGATGGTGAAGGAAATGGAGCTTTTGCGACCTCTTCATAATTATCGCTAAAAAGTTGAACTTCGCCAGCTTCAGACTTAAGTAAAACTTGATTATTAAACCAGAGACGCTCATATTCAACATGAATCTTATCTTGATTATGTCTAATAGCAAATTCATATTTATAATTACCACCATTTCCAGCAATTTCTAGCTCAAAACGCTGAAGCTGTAAAGTCTGCCAGCGAGTACAGTCAGCAGATTTAAAAATTTGTTCTACTTTTTCGTCACCACTTATAAAAATTTGAATTTTCCGTAAAACTTCAAAAACTGTTGATTTACCTGCTCCATTACCACCAAGAAAGAGGTTAATCGAATCAAAGTTCATCTCAAAATTTACCAACCCGCGAAAGTTATCAATATATATTCGCTTTAGCATATATTTTTTCCTATTAGTGCAATTTTAAAGGTAACAGTTAAATCGTCCCATTTACCCACATTCAGCTTTTGAAAAACACTTCAAGAACACAGATAAAGATTTAACTCTGCGTACCTCCGCGCTTCCCTCAGCGCCCCTCTGCGTTTCAAAATCATTATAAACCTTGACATTAACATTAATGTCAAGGTTTAGCCTGAGAGAGTCACTATAAATTCACCTCTCATGCTCTACCCCCAACGTTTCAGTCAATTCACCAGAGAACACACAGATACCGTAGCAGCCCTTTTATGTGGGTTACTGCTATTTCTCGGATGGTTCGCCTTGCATCTCGGTTGGTTAGGATTGGCGTTGCTACTGCTACCGGCTGCTTACGTGATTGGTGGTTACGAAAGTGCGCGGGAAGGATTAACTACCCTTTTCAAAGAAAAAGAACTCGATGTAGATTTGCTGATGATTGTGGCAGCGATTGGTGCTGCTAGCCTCGGCTTATGGCGACGAGAATATCATCTAATTATTGATGGGGCAATTTTGATTCTGATTTTCGCTATCAGTGGCGCATTAGAAGGCTATGCAATGGCGCGAACTGAGCGCAGTATCCGCAGTTTGATGAGTTTGACACCAGATACAGCAAGGGTTTTACTTCAGGGAAGAGAAGAAGAGATTCCTATCAGTCAATTAAAAGTGGGTGATGAGATTGTCGTCAAACCTGGAGAGCTAATTCCTACTGATGGGATAATTTTATCTGGTTACAGCACCCTCAATCAAGCTGCGATTACAGGCGAGTCTTTACCTATAGAGAAAACGGTGGGCGAAGAAGTATTTGCTGGTACACTCAACGGCTATGGTGCATTGCAGATTAAGGTACACAAACCAGCCCAAAGTAGTTTGATTCAGCGTGTGATTCGTTTGGTAGAACAAGCACAGACAGAAGCACCACCTTCCCAAGAGTTTATCGATCGCTTTGAGAAGGGATATGCCAAAGTCATTGTAGTAGCCGGGATATTGCTGGCAACTTTACCGCCGTTTCTTTGGGGTTGGGATTGGGAAACAACAATTTATCGGGCGCTGACTTTCCTAGTGGTTGCTTCTCCCTGTGCGCTGATGGCTGCAATTATGCCCACCCTGCTTTCGGGAATCGCCAATGGTGCAAGACAGGGGATTTTGTTTAAAAATGGAGCGCAGTTGGAGAAAATTGGCAAAGTCCGTGCGATCGCATTTGATAAAACTGGTACTCTGACAACAGGGCAGTTGCAAGTATTCCAAGTAATTTCAGTTAGTGAATACACTCAACTTGATGTATTAAAAGCCGCCGCTAGTGTGGAATCTTATTCAGAACATCCCATCGGTAAGGCAATTGTAGAGGCGGCTGGCGATTTGGATTTGGTTGGTGCAATCCAAGTGCAAGCTATACCTGGACAGGGAATTGTGGGAATTGCTCAAGAACAACAGGTAATCGTGGGAAATGCCGTTTTTGTGCAGCAGTATGTGACAAATTTACCTGAAAAGTTGCGAGAAATGGCTCAATCTTTGGAGCAAGAAGGTAAAACTGTGGTTTGGGTAGCACAAGGAAATATAGCAGGGGTGATGGGTGTAATTGCGATCGCAGATGAAGTAAGATCGCAAGCAGCCGCAACCGTTATCCGCTTAAGGAAACTGGGAATTGAGCAAATTGTCATGTTAACCGGGGATAATGAAGAAACTGCTCAAAGTGTCGCCAAAGCAGTCGGAATCGATGGGGTATATGCTCAACTTCTACCAGAAGATAAGCTAGATGTTATCCGCCTTCTACAGCAAAAGTATCAAACTGTGGCAATGGTGGGCGATGGAATTAATGATGCACCAGCTTTAGCCCAAGCATCTGTAGGTATAGCGATGGGAATATCTGGTAGTGATGTGGCATTAGAAACCGCAGATATAGTACTGATGGCAGACAAGTTAGAAAAAATTGCCGTGGCGATACATTTGGGGAGGCGATCGCAATCCATAGTCAAACAGAATATAGTCGTAGCGTTGAGTTTCATTATGTTGCTTTTAGTAGCTAACTTTCTCGGAAGTATTAACTTACCGATTGGCGTGATTGGGCATGAAGGCTCGACAGTATTAGTTACCCTCAGTGGTCTAAGATTGCTGAAATAAAGCACTTTTCTCTAACTGTTTAATCTGCTCCATTTGCAAGATGTTCCACTCATCACTGCCATTTCCCCTTAAAATTAGTCTTCCCCATCTTCTCATACTACGACGTTTATAGGAGACAGGGAAGACGAGCATAGACAACAGGGAAAATTAATTACGAATTACGAATTACGAATTACGAATTAATTCTCGCCTTTTGTTGCATACGCAGTAGTTTTACCATCCAATGAAACTGCATCTGTTTGCAGTCCTTGATGCCGATTTGGTTTGATAAAGCGCTCTGTTGTCGTCTTAAGCACGATATACAAAATTGGTACTACAAACAAACTCAAGAAAGTCGCAATTAACATCCCACCAAATACTGCTGTTCCCAAAGATTGCCGACTACCCGCACCGGCACCTGTGGCAACAGCTAACGGAAAAATCCCCAAGAGTGTAGAAAAAGCAGTCATCAAAATTGGACGTAACCGCTCTTGTGAAGCCTCAATTACTGCTTTAGTAATCGAAAGCCCTTGCTCTCGTAATTGATTAGCAAATTCCACAATCAAAATCGCGTTCTTACTAGCTAAACCGATCAACATTACTAGACCAATTTGACAGTAAACATCATTGGCAAAACCCCGCATTGATTGAGCTATAAGCGCTCCAAAGATAGCTAAGGGAACTGATAACAAAATAATAAAGGGGTCGATGTAGTTCTCGTATTGAGCGGCTAGTACCAAGAATACGAAGATTATTCCTAATCCAAAGATTAGGGGTGCTAAACCACCAGAATCTATTTCTTCTAATGCAGTCCCTGACCATTCGTAACCATAACCGGCTGGTAAAACTTCTTTAGCAACTTTTTCCATTGCTTTAATTGCGTCTCCCGAACTAGAGCCAGGAGCGGCGGAACCATTAATTTCAATTGAGCGGAACAGATTGTAGTGATTTATCGTTTGCGCTCCCACAGTCTGAGTAACTGTGACTAAGTTACTCAAAGGAACCATTTGATTCTTTTGAGAACGAACGTATAGTTTGCCAATATCTTTGGGATTAGAACGAAACTGTTGATCAGCCTGGATATATACTCGGTAATTGCGCTGCTGGAGATTGAAATCATTTACATATTGCGATCCCAAAGCAGTTTGTAAAGTACTGAAGACATCATCTATAGAAACTTGCAATGATTTGGCTCTATTGCGGTTTACTTCCACAAGCAATTGTGGTGTATCTGCGGCAAAGGTGCTAAATACAGCTTGTAATCCTGGTGTTTGATTAGCTTTACCCAGCAACTGACCCATCGACTGCACCAGATTTTCTAAACCACTGTTACCTCTGCGGTCTTGCAGTTGAAAGACGAAGCCGCCAAAGTTGCCTAAACCCTGAATTGCTGGCGGATTCACAGGAAAAACCCTGGCTTCTGGGATTGCCAACAACTTCCCTTGCAAGCTGCCAATAATCGCCTGTACTGATTGATCTGGTTTTGAGCGCTCGTCCCAAGATTTTAAAGTTGTAAATATGATGCCACTGTTAGCTGTGTTACCACTAAAACCAAACCCTCCGATCGCAAAAGTCCCCAATACTTCTGGAATTTGGAGAATTTCTTTTTCTACCTGTGCAATCACATCGCTGGTATATTGCAGCGAAACCCCTTGCGGCCCTTGGATAATTGTGATAAAATACCCCTCGTCTTCATCGGGTAGAAAAGCTGTTGGGACTGTGGTGTACAGCCAAGCAGTCATTCCCAAGGAAACGATAAACAACCCAATCACAATACCTTTGATGCCTGTGAGAAAGGTAAGCGATCGCTTATAACCATTCTGTACCCAGTCAAGAAAGCGATTTATCTTGCCAAAAATCCAACCCAGCCAGCCTGAAGGTTTTTGCCCTTGACGCAGTAGCAGCGCACACAAGGAAGGTGTCAAAGTCAAAGCCAAAAAAGTTGAAATCGCAATGGAGAAAGCGATCGTCAGGGCAAATTGCCGATAAAGTGCGCCTGTGGTTCCCGGAAAAAATGCCACTGGCACAAACACCGCCATCAACACTAGTGAAGTGGCAATAACCGCGCCAAACAATTCCGCCATTGATTCACTAGCGGCTCGGCGAGGATTTATGCCTTTATCCTGAATAAAACGGCTGATTTGCTCTACCACAACGATCGCATCGTCTACCACCATCCCCGATGCTAAAGTCAGACCAAATAAAGTCAAACTATTGATCGAAAAGTTAAAAAGTTTGACAAAGGCAAATGTCCCAATTAAGGAAAGCGGAATGGTTAGTGCAGGAATTAAAGTGGTTCGCCAATCCTGCAAGAACACAAAAATCACAATCACAACTAGCACTACCGCTTCAATCAGAGTCTTGATGACTTCTGACATCGACTCTTCGACAAAGGATGTCGTGTCAAAAGCTACCTGATATTTCAGCCCTGGGGGAAAACTCGGAGCTAATCGCGCTAGTTCGGCTTTGACTCCCTTAGCCACATCCAAGGCATTACTACCAGGAACCTGATAAATCCCTAAACCAACAGCATCGTTACCACGAAATCGCAGAAATGAACTGTAGTTTTCTGCACCCAGTTCTGCTCTACCAACATCTTTGAGCTTGACTAATGTGCCATCATCTCCAGTTTTGAGGACAATTTCTTCAAATTCTCCTGGTTCTGCTAATCGGCTAGCAGCACGCACATCAAGTTGATACCTTTGTCCTTCAGGAGCCGGTTCTTGTCCAATTCTCCCTGCACCAACTTGCAAGTTTTGTTCAGATAAAGCATTCGCTACATCCTTAGTTGTTAGCCCCCGATTGGCAAGACGACTCGGATCTAACCACAGGCGCATTGCATAGCGGCGTTCACCAAAAATTTGAGCGTTGCTCACGCCTTTGACTCTTTTTAAGGCATCTGCTAAGTAAAGGTCGGCATAGTTGCTTAAGAATATATTGTCGTACTCTTTATTTTCAGCGTATAAACCAATCGCCAAGAGAATGTTGCTAGACTCTTTCGATACCCGTATACCTGTGCGTTGTACAGAATCCGGTAGTTGTGGTTGGGCAACAGAAACACGATTTTGCACATCCACAGCCGCAATATCTTTATCTCGTGATGAATCAAAGGTGGCTGTAATAGTACTAGTACCATCGTTACTGCTGCTGGAAGTGAGATATCTTAGTCCCTCAACCCCGTTGATTTGCCTTTCTAAGATATTTGTAACTCCGCTTTCTACGACTTCTGCACTAGCTCCGCTATAGTTGGAAGTTACACTGATTTGCGTGGGACTAATTTCTGGGAATCTAGCGATCGGTAATGTGGGAATACTGATTAATCCTATTAAAAGGATAATGATTGCACAGACCGACGCAAAGATTGGTCGCTTAATAAAGAAGTCAACAAACATAGTTTAAAAAATTTGGTATTGGGCATTGGGCACTTGTACTGAGCGACTTGTGCCGAGCGAAGTCGAGGTAAGTCGAAGTATTGGGCATTGGGAATGAGGCATTGGGCATGGGGCACTTGTACTGAGCGACTTGTGCCGAGCGAAGCCGAGGTAAGTCGAAGTATTGGGCATGGGGCATTGGGCATGGTTATTCTTCTTCTCCCCTTATCCCCCTCATCTTCCCCATCTCCCCCTGCTCCCTGCCCCCTGCTCCCCCTGCTCCCTGCTCCCTGCTCCCCTGCCTCCCCTGTCCCCTCCTCAACTAAGGCTTCTGACTACCCACTTCTTGCGCTGCGGGAGTGATGGGAGCGCCATTAGTTAGGTTGAGAATACCGGAAACAACAATTTTGTCTCCAGCTTTTAGTCCTTCAATAACTTGATAATTATTCCCCTCAATAACTCCCAATTTCACAGGTTTTTGTTGAGCAACTAAAGATGGCGCTCCAGCTTTTTGTTCTGCTGGTGCTTCAGCTTTCTTTTCTGCTGGCGCTTCAGCTTTCTTTTCTTTTGGTGCTTCAGCTACAAATACAAAGGTTTCTCCACCCAGGCGAGATACTGCTGTAACTGGAATTAAAATTCCTGGACGTTCGTTCCAGATCACTTTGGTTTGCACCGATTGGCGATTTACCAGTTGACTTCTAGAATTACCAAAATTAGCTTTAACCAAAATTGTCTGCGAATCAGAACTAGCATCTGGAGAGATGAAACTTATCTTACCCGTTGCTGTCGGTTTGCCTTGGATGTTCAGCATTTGCACTGGTAATCCCAAGCGCAGCTTTTTGCCTTCTTCTAGAGGAACGGAAATATTTAGTTCTAAAGAGTCGTTTCTAGTCAGTGTGGTGAGTTGATCTGCTTTTTCGACATAATCTCCCAGCTTGACTGGAATATCACCAACAATACCAGTAAAAGGAGCCAGAACTTTTGTGTATTGCAGTTGAACTTGGGCTGCTTGGACTTGGGCTGCTGCTTGCGTTACTTGCGATCGCGCTTGGGCAATTTCTTCTGGGCGGGAACCATTTTCTAGTTGCCTTAAGTTTTGTTTCTGTTGTTCCAAGGCTCCAGCTAGCTCATTCACACTAGATTTTCTGCTTTGACGGAGTTGGTCTAGGCGTTTCTGGGCTACCACAAGGGCAGCTGCGGCACTTTGCTGTTCTTTGACATATCCTTCTAGGACATCTTGGGAAACTGCACCTTCTTTTCTCAATTGTGCGTATCGCTTGGCTCGTGATTGTGCTAGTTCCAGATCCGATTTAGCTGACTGAATTTGAGCCTCAGCCTGAGCAATTTCTTGTGGTTGCGACCCCGATTGGGCATCTCGAAAGCGAGCTTGGGCTTGGGTTAACTGCGCTCTACCTTGGGCAACTTCTTCTTGTCGCGTACCCGCTTTCAGTTCAGCAAGACGGGCTTGAGCTTGTGCTAGTGCAGCTTTTGCTTGTAATAATTGCGCTTGGACACTATCACTTTCCATGCTGACAATAACTTGCCCTTGTTGAACCCGGTTGCCCTCTTTGATGAAAATTTGGGTAACTCGTCCATCAACCTGTGGCTTAATAATTACCGAACCTCGAGCCTCTAAGGAGCCAATAAACTCCGAACTTTCTTGCACAGTTTCAGTTTGCACAGTCGCTAGCTTGACTGGAATTGCCATTGGTTGGCCAGCAGCTGGCCCACCTGCTGGTGGATTGCTAGCACTACTAGTTTGCCACCAGCGCCAACCAAAACCAATGCCTCCAATTAAGAGGATAATTCCCAAAATTAGAGGCCAACGACGCTTTTTAGGTGGTTTAGGCGATCGCTCTAACAATGGTTGTGACTCTTGACTAGAATCAGTAACAGCAGGCTGTTCTATTTCAACTGGAAGGGTAGAATCAGGGAACTCAGAATGCGACATCTTGGGTTTCTCGTCTTGTGGATTTAGACTTAGGCAATCTATGTTTTGGCTAAAAAAGCATTTGTTCTTGATGTTGATAACAAATATATATTTGGGTATTTGGGCGATCGCTCACGATGTCTAGTACCTAAAACAAACAAATATTCTTCAGCACATTATGATTATTTTGTACATTACTTAACTCCCATCATTTTTTTAAAGCGTAATTTATAAAACTTTTTTAGTCGGTATAAACCCATCACTTTCCCTCTTAGAGAAAACACGGTTTATGTTGTTGCGAGGGAATCAACTGAATTTTCTGCCTCCTACAATGGCAAACTGCGTAATACCGCGCACAAATAAATTCAAAGAAGTTTCCATGTACTACTCACGACTGTAATTTAGTGTGGTAAAGATATCACTAAAACGCAGAGTACCGTGAAACAACATACCCGTGAAACTATCTACAGATTCCTTTAAATCTATGTCTGAAGATACTTCACCCTTATCTTGACTTTTCTGCAAGCACACAACCATCGATTTGTCGGCTTTGTATAAAATCAGACGAGTGGATTGGGAAAGTTTTCCATAAGTGTTTGCAAGCGCTTGCTTGCATTGTAACCACACAGCAAATTAGATTCGTATAAGTTAAAGATGAGTTTATCCCTCTTGAGTCGTATTGAATACTGATCTTAGGGAGGAAAAATCTATGGAGCGATGCCTACGCTGATTAATTCGGCTCTATTCATCAAGGTTGCGAGTTTCATTGAGTTATCCTCACCAAGAACAAGGTGTAATCAATATAGTGTTCTCTAGAGTCCTATTTTTGAGGAGTCTTATCTTCCTACACTTAGGTCATCCAATCGGATGATTTTTAACTCACCCATTCGGGTGATTTAATTTATCCTAATAGGGTTATCTATATGTGAGCGGACCATGCTTAATGCCCTTCAAGCATCTAGAACTGATTCATTAGAATCCAATTTCGGCAAGATACCCACAGTTGATTTTCGGTTAGCAACAATATGAGAAAGCAGCCCTTCATACCTATCAAGTGCTTGCTCTAAGGAATAGTTTTCTTCGGCAAACTGCCTTCCTGCATTACCTAGCCTCGTACCGAGAGTAGGATTAGCATATAAATCATGCACCGCAGCGGCCATTGCATCGGGCGATTCTGGCTCAACAATTATCCCACCACCACTGAGTGCGATCGCTCTAGCAGCAGTTCCAGTTGCAGGAACTGAACCCACAATCGGGCGACCACTTGCCAATAGTAGTGGTATTTTTGAAGGCATATTGAACGAAATTACATTGCGCTTTTGCACAATCAGCCCTACATCAGATGCTGCTAGCATTTCGGGTAATTTTTCTCTCGACTGCAATGGTAGCAGCAAAACATTATCTGCTCCATGTAATAGACAATACTCTTGCAACCTTTGCAATGCTCTTGATTCGCCGACAATGACAAAGACAATTTCTCTGATATGACGTAAGCAAACTGCTGCTTCTATTACTGTTTCTAAACCTTGGGTTAGAGCAATGTTGCCTGAATAAAGGACTATAAATTTCCCATCCAGTTGATGGCTAGATATCCAAGAGTTGTTCTGTTTCGGTAAAGGGTGGATGAAATTTACATTCACCCAATTAGGAATACAAACGATTTTATTAACAGGTACTCCCTTATTCACTAAATTCTCACGAAACCCATCGGCAATAACACTAATAGTATGTGCAGTCCGATAGGCAAATTTCTCTAAAGCTGCAAGAGTTCGGATCATCCACTTGTTTTTCAGTAGCCCGACACGCACAGCAGCTTCTGGTAATATATCTTGCACATTTAGAACTATGGGGCAGTTGTATAGCCAACCAAATACTGTTGCTGGTAAGATACCTAGTAAAGGCGGTACTGTTAAAATAATCACATCTGGACGTTCACCTCTAAAGGCTTGAGGCAAGCTTGTGAAAACAAAGCTTAATTCCAGCAACAGACGATCTACAAGGTTAGGTTTAGACTTAATTCTGAGGTAACTTCGCTGAATTGTAACACCATTTTTTTGTTCAGTAACGTACCATTGACCCTGATAACCATCGTAAATTTGGCGCTGAGGATAGTTGGGCATTCCAGTAATTACCCGCACTTCATGACCTCGCTTTACTAGTCCTTCTGCCAATTCGGTCATTAAGGGAGCAATTCCAATCGGCTCTGGATGATAGTTGTAGGAATATATCAGAATGTGCATGAGCTATTTATAAATTTGGTAAATACAGCCTGAGATAAGCGGATTTATTGCTAACTTCAGTAAAGGCTATAACTTTTATTATTTAATTTAGTTTGTGATTAGATTATGATTTTCTAAAATCACAATTGCGGTAAGCAATGCTGAGAAAATTTCTAGGTGGATTTTAACAGTTATTAGTTATCAATTATCAGGTTTTCTGGTTGGATAAAGTTTCGCAATCGTATATTTAAAAGCTACCAGTGTTAACTAATAAATTTTGACCGTTCACTTATTTAAGTTCCTTCCCATATATGCGATAGTTGCTCACTTATTTAAAAGTGAATTGAGTGGTTAAATTTACACTGAGGGGATTGTAGCATGAGACTTAATATCATGCATATAACCTGCATTCCGCCTTGTGAACTGGCACATGAAGTATTTTTAACCAAGTAATCAGTATTGCATTAAGATAATTCGTAATTCGTAATTCGTAATTCGTAATTCGTAACTAAAGCTGTAACTGGAAAAAACTGCAATGTATCGCAATATCACCTTGGCAGTTCAACTTGATATCAACAGCTTTATTTGGGTTGTTAGTAATACTAGGGATACCTGTGGCGGGCTACACTTACGCAATACTAAAAGTAGCAATGATTGCTATGGTCAGAGCGATTGTGGCGAAAATATTTTTGATTATAATCGCTCGAATATTTATGAAAACAAGTATTCGAGCGATCGCTAACCGATCGGGTTGGATGATAAATTCACCAGTTCACTGAAAATATTTCTCATTGTTATAACTCCAAGATTTATTAGCATGATGCAAATATCAGTGCATCAAACAACACTAAACTTTACGATAGAAATATATATAAGAAAATACTACATGAGAGAATGGGTAAATATAACAACTACATGAAGACAAACACTTATTTTTTAAAGTTTTCGAGAAGATGTCAAGTTTATCTAACAAAACTAAGCTCAACTTTATCCATTTTGATGTATATAGCAAGGTTTATTACCTAAAAATCACGAGCGATCGCCTGAGAATAACTGATAAAGTTGAGCTACGCAAAGTTGAAAACAGTGACCTATGCCTGCGTTTCTATTAGAAGTTGGTACAGAAGAATTACCTGCAAGCTTTCTCAGTGATGCCTTAATACAGTGGCGAGAGCGATTGATAGGAAAGACCAAATATAGATAATTTGAAAAACTACATCTGTCGTAGGCGCAGCCCGCCGCAGGCATCGCGAATATTAACATTGCCAGTAATGATCGCAATTGTTGTGAGTTTAGTTTATCGTCAGATTGCAGGATTAAGAGATTCGTTTGGTTTCTGTTTTATGGGGTTCGACTTGGTATTACTACCTGACAAATGTACTCAATCCGCAAATTTTATCTGCACAACAAGTCTGTGAACTATATCGCAGGCGTTGGCGTGTGGAAGATGCTTTTCTGCTCACAAAACGGCTTTTAGGTTTAGCTTATATCTGGGTGGGTGATACAAATGGCGTACAAATCCAAATTCTAGCTACTTGGATTTTTTATGCTGTTCAAAACCAATTGTGTATCGATGTAGCGATCGCTCTCAACCAAACTTTAGACCGAATTTATACAGAGATGGTTTTCCGTAGTTTATACCATTTTTCCAAAGCTGTTCTCCGTGGTGATGCCTCTGAGGCTGTTCCTTATCTTGTCAAACATCGAAAGCTCTTTGGATTAGTTAAAACTAGGCGTAAGCGTCACCCTTGAGATTGACGCTTACACCCAACAAATTTGGGCAAAATCTTCTTAAGTTGACACCAATGGGCACTGCCGTGTGCCTACGGGTGTACCTCACTCAACCGAGAACCGCTATAGCCCGTTAAATGTGCCCAACAAAGATCCGTTATCTCAGTACTATAATCTTGAGCTATTCACTCATATTTTAGCTTTTTGAAGGTTGAAATAACCAATCTTCGTTAGGAGTTTCACTACCTTGAAAGGGCTAGTCCTATTAAAATACTGTTACCTAGAGTTTTCTAAAATTCTTAATTCTTCAGCTGTAGGCTTAGGGTGATCAGACTCAAAGCTACCTTTAGGACAACGGACTTCAAACATTAGATTATCACCAGTTTCGGCATCAAGTACTTGAGTCAAGTTGGCATTTGATTTACAACGCCCACTATCAAAATCGATGCCACCTACATAATCAGCCGTAACTTTCCAAACCTTACGGTTCCCGTCAATATCGGGGTTATCTTCTGTTGCAGGTTTAGCATCTTTCCACTTGAGGAATTTAATTTCTTTCATTTTTCGATTGCCTAAAAGTTTAGTTACCTCATCTTGTGTTTTTAGTTTAAATCCGCTATCAGATTTGTTTGAGTTGTCGCCATATTTTGCAGGTAAAGGAGGATTTGTTTCTGGCTGTTGCTGTTCCTCGTTAATAGCAAAACTTGTTGTTGAGACAAGTGCTATAGAACCCACAGCAGCCGACAGGATTAAAATAATCAAAAGTGCCTGTTTAAATGATTTCATCATCTTTACTACAATAGTTACTAGATAGCCAGTTAGTTATGTGTTAAGGTAACACGATTAAGACTCGAACTGTAAGTGGAATTCATGCCGTTATAAATATTGGCATCTCTGTCAGTCACAGCAGTAGGACTGTTACTAACATTTGTCCAAGTGTTGCTGAGGCTGAGTCTTTGCCATAAATCGGCGTAGGTTCCACTTGTAAATGTATTTAAATTATCTTTTGATTCAAGTCCGAGATCAATGTATAGAGCCTCGCTATAACCTGTGTTACTGATGGTCAACGCTTGATTACCATTGATATATACAATCCATTCACCATCAATACCAGTTTGTTTTATTTGGTAAGTAGCACTACCCGTAGGGCATATATTGCTGTATGGAGTTGCTCTAAATGTAACTTGCCCTGTAGTACTTTCAAATATGGCTCTGCCTATAAAATGACCTCCCCAGTAAATCTGCTGTGGATTCGTATCATTACCGTTTACTGAAAGATCTTTAAGTTGTAAACCTTTTTTTTGTCCTGCTTCGATCCACTCGGTAGCTACATTATCATCACGCAGAATTACCCACATCTCTTTGTTTATTGAAGGACGTTGTACTGCGGTCGAACACGAAGTTGAGGGGTTTAAATCTTCCTGTCCGTTTACCAAACGGGCATAACCACCATGATTATAACCGCTAAAACGCTGAAGAGCATACGCATGTGGATTAAGTTCAGCAGCATCCACACTACATGGTAGTAGCGCACCTAAAGCTGCTACACAAGCAATAATCGATTTTTTGAGCATATCTAAACGTGTGATTAATATAACACTTATTTAATTGTTTGATCTTACACTTCAAGACCGGCTAACTTCCCTGTTTCCACTTTTGAAGAGAAAAAACTTAGTGTATGCCTTTGAAGTATTTGTCTAATCAACTTTCAACATCCAACAGATATATAATTTTGGTGGTACAAAAGTTAGTGTAGCCTTTAAGTATTATTTGGTACTCAATAAGTAGCGCTACACACTTAAATAGTCTAATATCATATATCTTTTGTGTAGTATTATGATGGCAAAGGTTAAGAGTGTTGATATATCAGGAAATTTAGCGTTTCTATTAGAAGTTGGTACAGAAGAACTACCTGCAAGTTTTCTCAGTGATGCTTTAGTGCAATGGCAGGAACGCATTCCCCAAAGCCTGGAAGTAAATAGTCTCAAGGGCGAAAGTGTCCAGGTGTACGGTACTCCCCGGCGACTGGCGGTAGTGATTACAGGGCTACCATTGCAGCAACCAGATCGAGAAGAAGAAATTAAAGGGCCCCCCGCCCAAGCCGCCTTTAAAGATGGTCAGCCAACAGCAGCAGCAGCAGGCTTTGCCAAAAAGCAAGGTGTGGAACTGGATGCGCTGTCTGTTCGCCCCACTGACAAAGGGGAATTTGTATTTGTGCAAAAAAGAATTCCTGGTCGTCCCATAGCAGAAATTTTGACAGAACTTGTTCCCCAGTGGATTTGGGGTTTAGAAGGTAAGCGGTTAATGCGTTGGGGAGATGGGGATGGGAGGTTTTCTCGACCAATTCGCTGGCTGGTAGCTTTGTTAGATGAGACGGTGCTACCGTTAGAATTGGTGAATGGTTCTAAAACGATTCAGAGCGATCGCATTTCTCAAGGTCATCGCGTCTTACATCCTGAACCTGTGACAATTGCTCAAGCTACTGATTATGTTACCGCCCTCAAGTCTGCTTATGTCACCGTTGACCCAGAAGAACGGGAAAATCTAATCAAAGAGCAAGTAAAGGCAGTAGCAGAAAGTTTAAGCGGTTATACAGTCATTTACCCCGATTTGTTAGCGGAAGTAACCAACCTTGTAGAATATCCTTCTACAGTTGTTGGGAAATTTGAACCAGAATTTTTAGAATTACCAACTGAAGTAATTACTGAAGTCATGGTAACTCATCAACGTTATTTTCCTGTATTCAAACCAGGTAGTTTTGAGCAAGAATTATTGCCCAATTTCATCACTATTTCTAACGGCGATCCCAAAAAATCAGATATTGTTGCCGTCGGGAATGAAAGGGTAATTCGCGCTAGATTAGCTGATGGCAGATTTTTCTACGAAGCTGATTTAACTAAGCCAATAGATAGCTTTTTACCCCAGTTAGAAAAAGTCACTTTCCAAGAAGAATTGGGCTCGGTACGTACCAAGATAGATAGAGTAGTAAAGATTGCCGAGCAAATTAGCAGTCAATTAAAATTAGCTGAAAATCAAAGCAAAAGAATCCAACGTGCTGCTTTATTATGTAAAGCAGATTTGGTAACTCAAATGGTGTATGAATTCCCCGAATTGCAAGGCATTATGGGAGAAAAATATGCCTTAGCAAGTGGTGAAGATGCCGAAGTAGCAAAGGCAATTTATCAACATTATTTGCCAACAGGAGCCGGTGATAATTTACCCGACACACTTACAGGTCAAATTGTCGGTTTGGCAGATAGATTAGATACCTTGGTAAGTATCTTTGGTTTAGGTTTAATTCCCTCTGGTTCCTCCGATCCATTCGCCTTGCGTCGGGCTGCCAATGCTGTAGTTAAAATTACTTGGTTTTATAATCTGCCGATAAATTTAGATGATTTATTGGCGCAAATAGCAACAGATTTTGCCGCGAAATATCAAAAAGATCGGGCATCACTAACCGCAGCATTACAAGAGTTTTTCTTACAACGCATCCGTACTTTATTGCAAGAAGAAAAACAGATTGATTACGACTTGGTAAATGCAGTTTTGGGAGAAAATGACCCAGAATACACAGAACGGACATTAAAGGATTTATTAGATGTCCGCGATCGCGCCTTATACTTACAACAAATCCGTAACGACAGTACCTTAGATAACATCTACGAAACCGTTAACCGTTCCACACGATTAGCCGCCCAAGGTGATTTGGATACAAAACAGCTAGAACCAACATCCGTAGTTCGTCCAGAATTATTCCAAAAGCCCTCTGAAGCAGCCTTGTATAATGCCTTAATCGAATCAGTACCGCAAACTCAAACAGCCCAGCAGACACGAAATTATCAACTGTTAGTAGCAGCATTAGCAAAAATTGCTCCCACAGTTAGTAACTTCTTTGATGGGCCAGACAGCGTTTTAGTAATGGATTCCGATCCAGAAATTAAGCGGAATCGATTACACTTACTGGGATTAGTTCGGAATCATGCCCGTGTTTTAGCTGACTTTGGTGCGATCGTCAAAAATCTGTAGCGTAGGTCAACAAAAAGTTGTGTAATTTTTGCCAAGAAACGCTACTATAGGGAGTGCTTAACCAGGGACACTCTGCTGCAATCTATGTCCAAAGCTCATGTTATTGGATTGGGAAAGTCCGGTGTTGCTGCGGCGAGATTGTTGAAACGGGAAGGTTGGGAGGTAGAGCTAAGTGATGGCAACACCTCCGAAACCCTCCTACAACAACAACAAGAACTCGCTGCCGAGCAAATAACCGTTAAACTTGGCCAATCCCTAGAATTAAATGGTGATAATTTACCTCAATTAATAGTTGTTAGTCCTGGCGTACCTTGGGATATTCCCGTATTAATCAAGGCACGCCAATTAGGTATTGAAACCATTGGGGAAATGGAACTCGCTTGGCGAAATTTGCAATCGCTACCTTGGGTAGGAATTACAGGTACTAACGGTAAAACTACTACCACAGCTTTAATTGCTGCCATTTTTCAAGCAGCACAATTAGATGCACCCGCCTGCGGTAACATTGGCTACGCCGCTTGTGAAGTTGCCCTATCTTACAGGGGACAGGGGACAGGAGATAGGGAACAGAGGGATAGGGAAAGAGGTGGGGTAACTCCAATCCAAAATCCAAAACTTGTACTGAGCAAAGTCGAAGTATCTAAAATCCAAAATCATATTGATTGGGTGATTGCGGAAGTTAGCAGCTATCAAATAGAATCCTCCAGTTCTCTTGCTCCCCGGATCGGTGTTTGGACGACTTTCACGCCGGATCATCTGAGTCGCCATAAGACTTTAGAGAACTATTACAACATCAAAGCCAAACTATTGCATCAGTCAGAGTTGCAAGTGTTCAATGGCGATGATGCCTACTTGAGCCAACAAGGTTTAAGTGCTTGGCCTAATGCTTATTGGACAAGTGTCAGAGGAAAAGATTTCCTGATTAGCGAAAAAGGCTTTTACATCGAGGATGGCTGGGTTGTGGAAAAATTGACTGCAACCTCTGCACCAGAACCGATTGTGAAAGTATCTACTTTGCGGATGGTGGGAGAACATAATCAGCAAAATCTCTTGATGGCAGTAGCAACGGCACGATTAGCAGGAATTAATCGTGATGCGATCGCATTTGCAATTCAAGAATTCCCTGGCGTTCCTCATCGTTTGGAGCATATCTGCACTTGGGAAGGTATCGATTTCATTAACGACAGCAAAGCTACCAACTACGATGCGGCCGAAGTTGGTTTAGCATCTGTAAAAAGTCCAGCGATTTTAATTGCAGGTGGAGAAGCCAAAGCAGGTGATGATACTGGCTGGCTAGCACAAATCCAAACCAAAGCTGCTGCTGTGTTATTGATTGGCTCTGCTGCACCCGCATTTGCCAAACGCCTCCAAGAGGTGGGGTATTATTCATACCATATTGTGGAAACTATGGAAAGGGCAATTCCCAAGTCGGCGGAATTAGCCAAGGAGTATCAAGCGTCTGTGGTGTTGCTATCTCCAGCTTGTGCGAGTTTCGACCAATACCCGAATTTTGAAGTGCGGGGCGATCGTTTCCGTCAGTTGTGCCTTGATTGGGCGGGAGGAGTAAGGCTTCAATACAACTCGATTCTTTCATCCTCCCTATAATTCATTCACTGTGTGGCTTACAGTTACACAGTGAATGAATTATGTAAAACTATTAACAATTTTGTATTGGGTAGCAAATAAATGTATTTTAAATAGTTGCTTAATGTATCCGCTCGGTAAATCGGGGTAGAAAGAAAAAATCAGAATGTAGATTGGTAG
>NZ_JABXKH010000044.1 GCF_017115105.1 Nostoc sp. NMS2 | reverse complement strand
AATGACCAATGACCAATGACCAATGACCAATGACCAATGACCAATGACCAATGACTAATGACCAATGACTATATCTGTAGTCGGTAAGACTGGTAAATAGTGGCGAAGTGCCTTGCGCGTAACTGCTAAATTACAGGTCAAGGCAATTTGCTCTTTTTCTAGTAAACCCAAAATGCGATCGGGTTTGTCTCGTGCCACCACTGGTAATTGATGTAAACCTCGAAGACTCATGCGATCTAAAGCTTCAGATAATAATTCATCCTGCCATGCGTAGAGAATTTCAGTACTACAAATATCTATGAGAGTTTGACTGGATAAATTATCTGGAATTTCAGTTAGTGAATTCGGGTAACTTTGCCAAAGAGCAAGGGCACGGTTAATATCTTCCAGAGAAAGTATACCAACTAATTGCTCGGCTGCATCAATTACTAAAGCACTCCGGGTGCGATCGCGGATCATTTCCACAGCTGCATCTAAAACTCCAAGGGTTGCAGGTAACTTTTTTGGATAGGGGTGCATAGCATCTTCTACCAAAATGTGTTGCACAATTTCCGCTTGTTCATCTTTCAATTCCGAAAGACCAATTTGTTGTAAATTAGAGTTAGAGTTAAAAGTTGGTTTAATCCTTTCCACTAACCAAACACTCAAACCCACAGCTGCCATCAACGGTAAAACAATGCGATAGTCACGAGTTAATTCAAACAGCATTAAAATAGCTGTTAACGGCGCTCTGACACTAGCAGCTAGTACTGCTGCCATTCCTACCATTGCGTAAGCTGGGGGAGCCGCCATTTGATCGCAAATAGCCGGGAATGCCACAGCCAAAATTTTGGCATAAGCTGAACCAAAAGAAGCACCTAAAAACATGGCTGGTGCAAACAAACCGCCGATGAAACCACTACCCGCACTAATTGCAGTCATCAGTAGTTTTACCACCAACAGCACCACTAACAGCGAGAGTGGAAACTCCACATCTTGAAGCATTGCTTCTACAGTTTCATAACCCACACCCAGAATTTGCGGGAAATGCAAAGCAACCGCGCCAATTATTACACCGCCAATAATTGGATGAATCGGCTCAGGAATTCGCCCCAAAAAGGCGAAACCTGGAACCTTCCCAGCAAAGCAAGCTTTTGCTACCCGGATTGATTGAGTATAAGCCAGAGAAACAAGGCTGGCCCCTAAACCCAAGCCAAGATAAAGGGGTAATTCCAAAGGACTGCGGACTTGGTAAGCAGGTAAATCAAAAGCAGGTTGCGCCCCCAAACCAATTTGGGCAATTAATGCTGCTACCACCGCCGCTAATAGCACCACACTCACCGCAGAAGTAGCGAAAGATGTCGCTCCCATCACCACTTCTAAGGCAAAAAATACTCCAGCAATGGGAGCATTAAATCCCGCCGCCAGTCCAGCCGCCGCGCCAGCACCCAACAGCAAACGTTGTCGCTCTTGAGATACATTGAGGATTACAGAGAACAACATCCCAAAATTTGCGCCAATTTCTACACTTGGCCCCTCTGGGCCCAAAGAAGCACCGCTCCCCAAAGAAACCGATGCGGCCAGCATTTTCGTAACTGGTCGTAGTGGTCGCTTAATCTCTGTTCCCTGAGAGGCGGCGATGAGAGATGAAAGTCCAGGGCCAAAGTCTTGAGTACGCCAGCGCATTAAGCCAACAATTAATCCGCCAAGAGTGGGAACGCAGGCTAAAGTCCAAGCACCCCAGACACCGATTTGACCCATTAAATTTTCCAGCATCAGCTGGTGAATCAACTGGATTAAATAGTGAAAGGTGACTACACCCATACCCGTCCCACCGCCAATGAGCATGGCTAAAAACAGCACAACTGTTTCTGGGGATGGTTGAAAACGATTAATTAGGTGAGCTAAATGAGCAGAAGGTGTAGGAAATGCAGGTTGTTCCGTTACCTTCCTCAGTTGAGTGGGAGGCAGGAGAGTCATTGAGAGCAGGGTAAATGTAAGAAAAAATTTAAATTTTTATCTGTTACTTCTCATTGTGAGCCATTATTTAGCAACCAGACAAGTAGACTTTATTTGCTTGATTTACAAAGCTTTAGCAAAAAATGTCATTGTGCAAAATTTTTGTGGGGAGAATGGTTAAATGGGAGACAATTGTTATTTGAGGGTCAAAGATCACTAGTGAGGTGCGAGTGAGCGCCAACACTATTTTTTCTAGAGACAACAAAGTTTTTGCGGTTTGGGTGGGCACACCTGCAAACATTAACTAGGAGTCATCCTTGCCTAAATCTAGCTATACTCGTGTTGCGACCATTGAGCCATCCTTGGTAGTAATACAATGTATGTGTGATTGATGGCTGTTGTCAGACCATACTTAGAAGTCTGCTAAGTATTGATCTCAATTCAATATAGCTATTCTTATAGAGCGAGTAAATGGACTAGGCGGACGAGGTAAATGAATATACACACCTTTGATAATCATTATGTTACTTGCCCAATTTGCCAAAGAAATGCCACTCCCAAACCAGTTAAAACGCGCATGGGCTTGTTTTGCTGTCCCTATTGCCAGGAAAGGCTAGTAGTTTGCCAAAGCGGTCATTATGTGCGCGATCCGTTTACTTGGAGACAACTGATGATTGCTTCGTCGCTACGTCGTCAAAGCCGACCTTTAGCTAGGATTATCAGGGATTTTGTCTTGCTCAAGCGTCCTATGGTAGCCTTGGCTGTGGGAAGTGCCATTTTCTTTAGTGCGATCGCTCTAACTCAAGAAAGGACAAATTACGATCGCCAAATCTTTCCGACAACAGAGAAAGTTAATCAACCAGGAAAATCTCAGTAAATGGATTACTTTGGTATAAATCAAATCTTACTTTGATTTTTGTAATATTATAATTAAATACTTTTATGAAACCGTGTCTTATTGCCCCAAATAGGACACGGTTTTACATCATATCCGCTTAAAAATTCATTCTGGTGCAACAGTCAATTTATTCGGTGGATGTTCATGGAATACAAGTATTACTGTCAATGCAGAACAGCCAGATTACAGCGAACTTACATTTAAAGGAGTGTTTTATAATACATTTGAATCTGTGCAAACAGCGTTATATTGCTAAATAGTGACAAAATATACTTTTGAGTTACTTATTAGCGAACAGAGGGCATTAAAAGATTTAGAACAGGTGTTTTCTGACATGAAGGTGCGTAAATTAATTAAAGTGGTAATGATTCTTTAGTATTTTTGCAGCCAATTCACAGGGCAAACTACAATGACTAATAGCACTACAGACTTAGGCTAAAGCACTATGACTCCTCAAGTCATTACCCCAGTATTGATGATTGAACCCTCGTCATGGCTACGCTCTGGCATCATCATCGAGAAAGTTGATAATGTTAACCTTGCTAGGTTTACAGATGAGTTACACGCTCGTTTAGAAGAATTGCTTGAGAAAGGAAAAGCTGGATTGCTGACTCCTGAAGAAGAAGCTGAATATGCAGGAATTGCTGAACTGGAGCGCATCTTGACTTTTGTTAACGCTAAACTGATTGCCAGTCGTGGGTGTTAAAGATAGCACTTGGCAGTTTGTGCGCGAAAGAGCTAAATATCTGTGTGAATATTGCCACTCTCCAGAACGCTCCAGTTCAGATCGCTTCACAATCGATCATCTTGTTCCACAATCATTAGATGGCTCAGATGAAGATGACAATTTAGCTCTAGCTTGTCGTCGCTGTAATGAACGTCGTTACAACTTCACAACTGGCATTGATCCTCAAACTCAGCAAGAAGTTGCCCTATTCAATCCTCGTCAGCAATCGTGGGTAGATCACTTCATCTGGACAGGCGATGGACTAAAGATCATTGGCAAAAGTGCTACAGGTAGAGCAACTTGTCATCGACTAGATATCAATGATGAATTTCACAACCAAGGATTTATCCAAGAATCTAGGCAGTTATGGATACAAGGAGGCTGGCATCCACCTGTAGACGATCCTCGTCTTTGAAGCTTGAACTAGCGATCGCATGAGATACTGGAAACACCGCTTCACCGATAACTTCAAGCAGCCTAACGACCAAAGATGTTTGATAATATCAAGGCGCGACAGGTAATTAAGGTAGCGATGATTCCTTAATTTTTTGCCGGGTATAACAGATGATTGGGTCTAGCCAAACAATGTAGAAAATCTCATCAATAAAAAATCCATGAACCCTACCATGTTCATTTGAGGAGATGGAAAACTGATATGGTATATCAACTAATTGTTCTTCATTTGGCAAACCAAATGCTTTCTCGCTGGTATCTTCCCACTTAATGGGATGACATCTGAGAGTACTGCTACGATTTACTAATAACTCTTGAGCCGTTAGGCTAGATAGAGCTTTTAATCGATCAAGCAAGGTCAGCCAGTAAATTACTTCTTTTTCGCTACAAGAAAACTTGCTGTTACTGTCCTGATAATATTTAAACGAAAAGCTGATGCCTTGAGGTGGCTTCAGCTTTGTTAGTTTAATACCTGATGTGCCATCTTTGGCAACCTCAGTCTTCTTAATCCTTTTCTTCGGCACGAGAACCGTAATACTCCTTCATCCACTGTTTCTGAATAACTTCGTTGGAAGGTTCGTCAGGTGGTAAATTTTCTCTAGCCAAATTCCAGGGTGTCTCGGCATGAGTCATCTGCTCTAGTTCATAAGCATCGCAGGCAAAATACTCTTGTGCAACCTCATCTAGAAACTCTTGAACCTCTTGGGGTAATTCCGGGTTAGCATCCTCTAAAATTGGTTGCCATCCAAAAAGCCTATACTTCTGGTACAACACAGGTATCACAGGCCCATGTATCCAGGCTTGAAAATCTTCTTGGAATAAAGGAGTGTCATTGAGTGCAAGATGCCAAGCCTGAGCATAGTACACAAGCTTTTGCAGTTTTAGATTACTGATAAAAGAACCTGTTTCATTTGCCAACCAGATAAAGTAATCTGCTACGTTAAAACATGACAACACTACAATCACCCCCTTCAGTCTGCTAGATAATAGCTAACCTTCATTCGCTCTCATACATCAGCTTACAGAGTTATCTCAACAAGAGCTATGAATAATTTTCCGGCTTCTTGTAGTTTAATTGTACTACTTTTAAAAGCTAACGAAGGGCTGCTACACTCTCCCACGATTCTTGTGTCAGCTGCCATTCGGTTTGACTCCATCCTCGCTCACACATCCAATCTGGGCTAGGGAGTGTGCCAATTGCGACAAACCCATATCGATGTGCTAAACGTGTGACACGCAAATTTGCACTAACGGAAATGCCTCGAATTTCTTTTAACGCCAGATCGCGGAACCCAAACTCGATCAAAGCTTTTGCAACCTCAATTGCGTATGCATAACGACCCCAGAACTGAGGTGCTAATTCAATACCCAGTTCCGCCCTATCTGAACCGTGAGAATCACGGCGCAGTCCACAACAACCAATTAACTCTTGCAAGCTCCGACGGTCAACTATGGCAAGCTGATAATTAAGACGAGGGTGTTCATCTGCCCACTGACCGAAAAGGCAAAGAAGTTCGCGTGTATAGCTGGGTGCTACTTCTTCTGGCGTACAGAATTCAGCATACCGTGGATCAGCACGATAGGCGAAAAACGAAGGCTCATCTTCTTTAATAAAATCCCGTAAAAGAAATCTCTTAGTGACGATCTCCATAGTCAGTGACCTTACCTAATCATCTAAATAAATACAGGTTTATTTTGAATTTTGAATTGGTATAACTCCTTCAATGTCAACTTAGATGGCTATTTGAAGGCCATACCATGAAGTAATCTTCCTACAAAATGGGAAAACTATAGTTACCCTCTATTGCTACTAATCAATAAGGGCATTTCTATGTAAATCCCGAATAAGAAAATGCTCAATAAATCTCTGCTTAATTGTTTAATCTTGCCTTTTTCTCTAGTGCCCTGGCTTTGCGTAGGAACGCTTTTTGATTCCCAAGCTAATGCTTTACCAGGGCAAAGTACAGAGGAAGTAGGCACTTGGATTAAAGCACATCCTACACTCCGCCCCAGGAGTGGGGAGCAATTGTTTGTGCAAAAGACTGATACTGCTGCTCAACGATTCACTTTTCAAGCATCGGTATTGCCCCCTGGTAGGGTGGAATTTTCTAAAGACCGTGGCACAATTCGTAGTGAGCGGATTTCCATGTATGATGCCATTAACGGCATGACATTTGCGCGTCTCCAAGAATCCTTGCGGGTGATTTATGGCTTGGAGATTTATCAAGACTACGATCGCGCCCAGGTAGTGTATGAGTATCCTAACCAGAAGGTAGTTAACTCGGCGCGTCTGGCTAAAACTCCCATTCGGGAAGCTTTAAAGGGAGAATTACGAGTAGGCGATCGCTATGTATATTGGGTGGAAATTGCTCAACCCAAGACTGGCAAAGCTTTTACCGGTCAAATGACGGTTTTACTCAAAACTGACCTCAACAAGTTAGAAAGTGAACTGCAAATTCGGTAATGGGCATTGGGCATGGGGAATGGGGCAGAAGAGGCAGAGGGGCGGGGGGAAGGGTGCAGAGGAGAAGAATTTTCCCCCTGCTCCCCGCTCCCTGCCCCCTGCTCCCTGCCCCCTGCTCCCTGCTCCCTGCCCCCTGCCCCCTGCTCCCTGCTCCCTGCTCCCCATCTCCCCCACTCCCTCATCCTTAAAGGTTACTGAAATGGTGTTCTATAGTTTCCCTAAGCTTATGGGAACTAGGGTTTGCCATATACCTGAAAAGATACTTTCAGATGCTAAGGAAATTCGTAGCAAATCTTCTTTTAGTAGTGGTGGCCAATCTATGCCAGCTTTACGCCCTGCGGTAAATAGCTGTTGTGTCTTAATGCTTAACTGATAAAGGGCTAAAGCCAGTTCTCGGTCTAGGGTCTTTGCATCTTTAAGGGCTTCAAACACCACTTTCAATGCCAACAAAATTGAAGTGATCTGACCGGGTACCGGCGGTTTCCCGTGTTTCATACGCATTAACAGCGCATCTGGGTTTTCCTCGGTTGTGATTGTCTGATCTATGAGGAGTTTCCGAGCCGTTTCGTAATTCATGTGATCAGTTTAGCGTACATTTTGCTTAAGCAGTAATACCTAATTAAAAAGTCATAAAATTGGCTTCTAGTTATTTATAGCAATCTCTTATGATTTGTGAAAAGATAAGCTTGGGAAAAATGATGGAGAATTTGCGATGCTATAGGTTAACCAGATAGACTGACATATAATAATATCTTTGAAAAATACGCCTCGCTTGGAATCAGAAGCAAAATGATATCACTAAATTTACTAGAGATTGAGCGCTCAATCCGTGCCTTGTCTGTAGAAGAACAACTTTGGCTACTAGAAAGCATTGCTAGACAAATCCGAGAAAGTGAATATACAAAAGATAAGTTTACTGATGTCAAAAATCAGGAAGAGCAACTGAAATTAATGGTTGATGAGCCAAAGATTCCAACAGAAATTCCTGCAATCAATGATGAATTTGCAATTTCTGAAATCCTCTGATACGTAAAAGTAAAAATTATGAGTTTGCCAGATTTAAAAAGTCAAATATACAAGTTATAGGTGAGCGATCGCTTAGGGACTGACAAATAAAAAAACATCCCAAATTTTCTTGTGGGATGGGCATCTTGCCCGTCCCAGATTTAGGGCGCTCATGTTGCCCACCCCACAAGATGGATAATTTATTTCTTGGAAGTCCCTTAGAGGATGTTTGAGAAGTTACTAGTACCGCTTCGCGTAATTCGTAATTCGTAATTCGTAATTCGTAATTCCCGTTGCGTAAGGGTTTTAGACATTTCAAATGGTCTGTTTATTTCCGCCGTACTGTACTGGTACCGCAAGGCGTAATTCGTAATTAACTATTTGCAAGGGTTTCAGACATTTAAAATGGGTGGCTTATTTACGCCGTGCGATACTAGTAAAATAACCTCTACTCTTGAGATCGGAGTTTTGTACTTGATGGGTAAGTCCTAATGACGTGTGCGATTCGTCTTTCAAGTCACTGCCGACTAAAATATACATAGCCCAACCTGAGCTACGCCAACAGAAGATGGGACTTCCGCGAAGCATTAAATAAAAAAAATTTTGAATTTGAGCGTTGGAAGAACAAAAGATAGATAATCAACGACTATTGAGTAGTGATTGTTGACTATTGACTAATGAGCATGAAATTGAGTGTTAAGCACACTGTTGATCAGTGGTTCAACAAAATAGCAAAGAATCCAACCCTTAGTGTCACTGTGTCGGTTTTGTGGTTAATGGTGGTAGGCTGGATAGCTTTTGGGTGGAATTTGGGCAATATTGGCTTGATTGATGAGACAGAGCCACTGTTTGCCGAAGCTTCCCGCCAGATGTTCGTCACAGGTGATTGGATAACCCCATTTTTCAATGGTGAAACTCGTTTCGATAAACCTGCTTTAATTTACTGGTGTCAGGCGATCGCATATTACATTATTGGGGTGAATGAATGGGCAGTCCGCCTTCCTTCTGCGATCGCAGCCTTCGCCTTAGTTTGTTTGGCTTTTTACACCGTACACTGGTATTTGGCTAAACAGGACGAATTAGAGCAAGTTTCCCGTCCTACTCGCCGCTACTTAACATCTTTTATCGCAGCAGCGCTCATGGCACTCAATCCCGAAACTATTATTTGGGCGAGAACGGGTGTCTCTGATATGCTGCTCACCGGATGTGTAGCATCAGCTTTGTTATGTTTCTTTCTAGGGTACGCAGGGAAGGAAGAGAGCAGGGGAGCAGGGGGCAGGGAGCAGGGGGGCAGGGGAGCAGGGAGCGGCGGGGAGCAGGGGGAAAATTCTTCTCCTCTGCACCCTTCCCACCGCCCCTCTGCCTCTTCTGCCCAATCCCCACTTCCCCTGAGCGAAGCCGTTCGCGTAGCGTCTCGCAGAGAAGGGATGCCCCATTCCCTATTCCCTAATAAGTGGTACTTAGCTTGTTATGTGCTAATTGCTGGTGCAATTTTGACTAAAGGCCCAGTGGGAATTGTCTTGCCAGGGATAATTATTGCCGCCTTTTTGCTTTACGTGGGCAGGTTTAGAGAGGTATTGCGAGAAATGCGCCTCTTCGTGGGTATACTGATAATTCTAGGTTTATCAGTGCCTTGGTATGCTTTAGTAATTTGGCGTAATGGCTGGAATTATATTAATGCCTTTTTTGGTTATCATAACCTGGAACGCTTTACAGAAGTAGTTAATGGTCACTCAGCACCTTGGTATTTTTACTTTATAGTGGTGCTGCTGGGTTTTGCGCCATACTCCGTGTATTTACCAGTTTCTATAATAAGACTAAAGTTTTGGCAGCGATCGCACTGGCGATCGCTTGAACGTTTTCAGCAGTTTGGTTTATTCGCCTGGTTCTGGTTTGCTAGCATCTTTGGCTTTTTCTGCATTGCTGTCACCAAACTGCCTAGTTACGTCTTGCCTTTAATGCCAGCAGCAGCCATCCTAGTGACGCTGTTGTGGAGCGACTTTTTCCAGGATACAGAAGACAGACAAACAATTCCAGCTTCCTCTTCCCCCGCTTTTCTCCGAGCGAGTGGTTGGTTGAATGTAATGTTTTTATCAGTTCTGTCAACAGCACTGTTTAACATAACCCACATATTAGGTACCGATCCAGCTATCAGTAACTTTCACGAACTAATTCAAAAATCTGGTTTACCAGTAATAGCTGGCGTAATGTGGTTGATTTGTGCAATTTTAGTTGCTGGTTTCTTACTAAGTCGCCGATGGAATTACATTATTGCGATTAATTTATTAGGGCTTGTGGCGTTTATAATTTTTGTCTTAACGCCTGCTTCGTTTTTTATTGATCGAGAACGTCAGTTACCTTTAAGAGAATTATCTGCGGTCATTCTAGAAGCAAAACAACCAAATGAAGAATTGATCATGCTTGGCTTCAAAAAGCCTAGTGTAGTATTTTACAGCCACATTCACGTAAATTACTTAAAATTTCCCCAAGAGGCTATACAGCATATTAAAAACCAGGCTGCCAAGGAATTACAACCTGCCTCACTGTTGCTACTGGCTGAACAGACAAAATTTTTAGAAATGGAATTACAGCCAGATGATTACAAAAGTTTATCAACAAAAGGTGCTTATAACTTAGTTCGAGTTCCTTTAAAGAAAAAGAAAAAAGAAAAAATAGATATATCTTAAATTGTCATTAGTCATTTGTCCTTTGTCCTTTGTCCTTTGCGAATTACCTGACTAATGACCAATGACTAATGACTAATGACCAAATTAACATTTGCCATTGTAACCATTGACAGCTAAAGCCTGATTGATCTGGTTTAATAGGTCTTCCATTGATATCGATCGCGGTAATATTTGGGTAGCGATCGCACTAACAACAGTTTCTATCGATTCCAAACCATTCTTTTTCTGCTTGTCAATTTCCTTATAAGCTACCCCAACCGGAAAACTGGTTTCTGGGCGATTTAATCGCTGATTTAGTACCAAAATTGGTGGTAACTTGTCAGGCGAATCTCCCAATGTTTTCAAAGCTCTTAGCACATCTTTGTGGATAGCAGATTCTCCTAAACAAATTAGCAGTAAGTCAACGCTTTCGTGGCGAATTTGTTGTAACACTTCTGCCCAACAGGGACTCATCGCCGCTTTGAAGCCTGCTGTTTGTAAATACTGAATTAAAGCTTGGAACCACTCAGACCCGCGTTCAGCAGTTTCACTACTAATTGAGCAATTTTTTGCTGTCCGATCGCCCTTAGCTGGCTTACGTCTTACCTGTGGAAAATCCCGTAACATTGTCAAATCCACTACCAAGATGTTAGGAGGGCAGCAAATACCAGAAGCAATTTGCAGTACTGATAGTAAAGCATCTGTTTTTTCGATGCGACTGCTGTTGTCTTTGGTAAATGGTGTTAAGTAAGGAAATACAGATAACCCTGGGATCTTAGAAGCTATTAAGGTAGTTGCAGCATCGCAAGTAACCAGTGGTAGAGCCGCCAAACGTGGGTGCTGAATTAGTTGTTGCAGATAAATTTGAGCGGTGGGACTTTCGACATCTAGCAAAATGACATCAAATTGCCATACCCGCGCCAAAAGTTCTGCCTGATCTAAATCATCTACTTCAATCACCCGATGTTCTCGAAGTGAGGGGTGGGGATTGACAGATTCCAATTGGGGATTCACCAACCTGAGAATTCGCAGTGGGGTTTTAGGTGGGATAATGGCGCTATTGTCCAACCCAAGCTGGGGAACAGCTTGTAAAGTACATAATTTTTCGAGAACTGGTGCTAATACCTGATGCTCCACTGGCAAACTTAAGAAACCATCGGCTCGGTTAGCAAATGCTTTCTCCTTTTCGGCCCCTGTTGCGGTAACTATGACAGATATATGACGGGTTGCGGTGTCAGATTTTAGTAAAGTCAACACATCCCAGCCTGACAACAGGGGCAGCAACGGATTCAAAAATATCGCTATTGGTTGCAAGCGCCGAGCTTTTTCGACTGCTTCTGTCCCCGATCGCGCAATTACTACCCGATATCCTAAAGCTTTGAGTTTTTCGGTCAAGTCTTCAATATATCGGGCTACTGCCTCGACTACTAAGACCAACCGTTGGGAACTCGCGGGATGATGCTGTGTAGGCGTACTGACATGGTGACGATCTGCTGCGGTGTTTTCCCGTGGCTGTTGTTGTCGTGTCTTCTCGTCTGCTCTGATTACCATATCTGGCTCCGAAAAGCCTGTTTTCGGGGGACTGGGTGGCAGAAGTAGTGTAAACTGGCTACCTTTACCTTCACGAGACAAAAAGCTGACATCTCCTCCGTGGAGGCGAGCCAAGGCCCGAGTTAAAACCAGCCCTAAACCAGTGCCTTCAAATTGGCGGGTGAGGGGATTTTCTAGTTGTTGGAATTTTTGAAAAATTAGGTGTTGCTGGTGTTCTGGAATGCCAATACCTGTATCCCAAATTGTAAAGGCAATCCATCCTTCCCAACGACTCACCCGCAGCCCAATTTCGCCGGATATTTCGGTGAATTTAAAGGCGTTGGAAAGTAGGTGTACTAGCATCTGGCGCAAGCGCAACTCATCTGCCACCATTTCATCTAAGCCTAGTTCAATGGAAAGGCAGAATTGGGGAGCAGATGAACGGGCATTTTCTGGAGTTTGGGATGTTGTTTTGGTCGTTTGAGTGTGGATGGCTTTGGCTTCCGATAGGGCGCGATCGCACACAGCACTTATTTTCACTGGTGTCAGCGTCAAATCCATTTGTCCCGTTTCCATCCGGGTCAAATCTAAAATGTCATTAACCACACTCATCAAGTGGCGGCCACTTTGATGAATCAGTCCCGCATAACGGGCTTGACGCTCATTAAGCTCTCCCAACTGCTGATCCACAAGCAAGCGCGATAATCCTAAAACGGCAGTTAGGGGAGTTTTCAGTTCATGACTAATACAAGCTAAAAACTCGTCTTTCAGCCGATTTAGTTGAATTAAATCGGCATTTTTGGCAGCTAATTCTTTGCAAAGCTGTTGCTGTTCAGTGACATCAGTAGCTAAAACTAACCACAAATCATTGCTGAGTGGAATCTCTGACTCAGCACTCATGACTTTAAACTCAGGACTATCTAAGGTAATTTTGGCAAACTGCCAGATTCGCTCCTGACCATTTTGCACTTCCACAACGCAGGTACAAGTACCCACTTGACTATCCAAATAGCACCGACTGTATACAGCATCTGGTGATGCTTCTTGCTGAGTCAGTTGTTGTTCGCTACCATATTCATTCTCCCTGCCATTGGAATGAACCTTGATTGCTCGTTGGGTGACATATTCTGATTTTTCGGAGGGCTTAGAGACAAGTATTGCCTCCACCTGTTGCCTAACTCCTTCTGGATCTTTCAAGGCTCCTAATTGCTGCCACCAGGCGGGATTTCGAGCTAACACTTCGCCAGTACCCGTTTGCAACATTAAAGGCCAAGGCAGTCTTTCCAGCAACAGGATCAGTGGCTGGTGTCCCAATGATTTGGCTTTATTTGGCGGCTGGACATCAGCATCATACTCATGGCGTAACCTCTGGATGCCTGAGCTTTGTAACCCAGCCATGCGTTCCTTAGCCAGCGATCGCAACAAGCGTGAACTATCCAGCAGCCCCAAATATCGACCATCCGAGTCAATCAGTGCCCAATCTAAGTTCTGGTGTTTTTCGGCTTGTGGATAACACAAATGCAAGCTTAATTGCTCTACACGCTCAGAACCTGATATTGTCTGTACTGGCTCAATTAGACCTTGACCCCAGATAGAGAGAGATTGGTGTAAATTTAAATTTTTATCGTCACTATGTGCTAATAATTTTTGGATTAAACGGGCAGAATACAGCAATCCGATGGGGTATTGCTGCTGATTCACTACTACCAAGCGATCGCACTGCTCTTGCTCAAAAATCTCCAGCACCACTGCCAAAGAAGATGTTTGGAGGCAGCTAGGTACGGTTGCCTGAAAGTCAGAAAGCGGGTAATCTAGCATTAACATAGGGCTTTTGGGGTCATTCTTCCTATGGAACCCTCCGGCATTTCCATCTGCCAGTTGATGGTCTTTTCGCCTGAAGTCATATCCTCTAAGAAGACTCATATAAGCAACTCTGGTTATTTCAACGCCATTAAAACAATGGGATTTCTCTTCATAAGCACTTGCTTGCGGACGAGTGCATTTTTTCAAGAGGCGACATTTCTCATTTCTAGCAACTAACCTCCTCAACGTCTTACTGGTATTTAAACTCCCCATCGATAGCGACGGCTACAACAATTATGGCCCCAAAGATTCGCTTTAGAACCTTGAGGAATTATAATGATTTAGAATGCGACAATCCTTTAAGTTCGTTTAAGTATCTTATCAAGGAGCAAAATTAAAAAATATATCTATTTATATACATACATAGATACACAAACAATAAATTAGCTACTGTGTCTCGTTATCACGACATATACCTCATCATCAAAGACTTACTAAGTCTTAACACTCAGTTGCTGCATTAAGCTGTTGAGTAGCTAGCACAAGTAGGCATAAATAAATATCCAGTTGAAAAAAGTTAAAAAGCTTAAGTTTAGTGCATAAGCTTTCTTACTTCCCACCTGCTGCCTCCAGCAAAAATTGCCTTCTTACACGATCTGCGAATACAGGTTGGGTAGAATCACCAGTTTACTGCACATCAAGTATTCCCCTAGAAGCGTTAGCCAAACTTATCAGCCCACGTTTCTTGATTAGGACGATCAAGGAGATAGATTAAAGAGTAAATGTTATTACCGATATTGATTCTGCGACCTGATGTTAACAAATATTTAGATAATTTAGTTGACTTAGCCAACCAAAAAGCTTGGATGGCTTGGGTGTGGAAATTTATTGACGCGATTATCGCCCAATTTTGCTATTTACCTGTTGCTGCAACGACCTCTGTAAAAACCAACTATTTACCAAATTGGCCACAACAAAATCCAAGCAAGGCATACACTAGCAACTATGTGTATGTATTTGCTAGTCAGATGCAAAAAAGTCAACAGCATTTTCACGAGATGAATCCAGCCGAAAGGCAAGGATTATTAAGACAGCTTAAATTAGATTACAGCCTAATACTTATAAATTATTTTACCACAGACAAAACACTCAAAGAAAAAATTGATAAATTTATAAATACTATATTTTATGCTAATATTCCTGTGCCCCAAATCATCGAAATTCACATGGAGGTAATTGAAGAATTTTCTATCCAGCTGAAATTAGAAGGAAGAAGCAATGAAACCTTACTTGATTACCGCCTGACATTGATAGATATTTTGGCTCACTTGTGTGAAGTCTATAGAAGTTCGATTTCTAAATAAAGTAAGTTTATTTATTAATATTTACCTTGGAACAAGCTAACACTGTTAGTTACTCCCAAAGTGCGAACGCATCTTGTCTTTCTCCGATCGTAACTAGCCTGTAAATATATGATTAAAGCCAAAAAAACCTACGTTCTCAAGCTTTACGTAGCAGGGAACACCCCGAATTCAGTTCGGGCATTAAAAACACTCAAAAATATTTTAGAACAGGAGTTTGAAGGTGTTTATGCTTTAAAAGTGATCGATGTATTGAAAAGTCCACAACTGGCAGAAGAAGATAAAATATTGGCAACGCCAACATTATCTAAAATTTTGCCTCCACCCGTTCGCAAAATTATCGGCGATCTTTCAGATCGAGAAAGGGTATTGATTGGATTAGATTTGCTTTATGAAGAACTGAGTGAAGGAGATTTTGAAGAGTAAAATAATTAATGATGCAAGAGATTTATAAAGTTAATTTTAACTGTGTAGGGAAGCCAGGATGTTGCTCTAGTCAAGACAGTTTTAGCACCCTTGAGCCTGTAACATTCAAGCAAAATATTTATTTTTGCTATTTTTTTGTCAGATTGTGACCTAAGACACCCTACTTGCTGAATATTTAGTTTATAAATAGCCTCACAAAACTTGAGTCCAAATCTTAGTAATAAAACAACAGCTTTCAATATCCTTTTATTATCAAGCAATGAGTCAAAACGAGCAACTAGAACCCAATAAGACACCAAAAAATGGGGGTGTAGAAAAAATTCGCACGATGATCGAAGGGTTTGACGATATTAGTCATGGTGGTTTACCAATTGGTAGAACTACCTTAGTCAGTGGCACTTCAGGTACAGGTAAAACTTTATTGTCTCTTCAGTTTCTCTATAACGGTATCACCTACTTCGATGAAGCAGGAGTATTTGTTACCTTTGAAGAATCACCCAGTGATATTATTAAAAACGCTCATGTTTTTGGTTGGAATTTGCCCCGCCTAATCGAAGAAGGTAAGTTGTTTATTCTTGATGCATCTCCCGATCCAGAAGGTCAAGATATCGTTGGGAATTTTGATCTTTCTGCACTCATTGAACGCTTGCAATATGCAATCCGCAAATACAAAGCTAAACGAGTTTCAATTGACTCAATGACAGCCGTATTTCAGCAGTACGAAGCAATGGGAGTAGTGAGACGCGAGATTTTTCGCTTGGTAGCACGTCTCAAAATACTAAGTGTCACCACTGTAATTACCACTGAACGGAGTGAAGAATATGGCCCCGTTGCCTCTTTTGGAGTGGAAGAATTTGTTTCTGATAACGTAGTAATTGTTCGCAACGTTTTAGAAGGAGAACGCCGCCGTCGCACAGTTGAAATTCTCAAATTGCGCGGCACAACTCACATGAAAGGCGAGTATCCCTTCACAATTACTAATGAGGGAGTTAACATTTTCCCACTAGGAGCAATGCGTTTAACTCAACGGTCATCTAATATCAGGGTATCTTCTGGTGTCAAAACCTTAGATGAAATGTGCGGTGGTGGTTTCTTTAAAGATTCTATTATTTTGGCAACAGGAGCCACAGGTACTGGTAAAACCTTGTTAGTAAGTAAGTTTATTCAAGATGGCTGCCTGAATGGAGAACAGGCAATATTATTTGCTTACGAAGAATCACGCGCCCAACTATCTCGTAATGCTTCTTCTTGGGGAATTGATTTTGAAGAATTAGAGGATCAAGGTTTACTAAAAATAATTTGTACCTATCCTGAATCAACTGGTTTAGAAGACCACTTACAAATTATTAAATCAGAGATTGCTGTCTTCAAACCAGCCCGCATCGCCATTGATTCCCTATCGGCATTAGCTAGAGGAGTGAGCAATAATGCATTTAGGCAGTTTGTAATTGGTGTGACGGGTTATGCTAAACAAGAAGAAATTACTGGTTTCTTTACCAACACAACTGACCAATTTCTAGGAGCGCATTCGATTACTGACTCTCATATCTCTACGATTACCGATACAATTCTAATGTTACAGTACGTAGAAATTCGTGGAGAAATGTCGCGGGCAATTAACGTATTTAAAATGCGTGGGTCTTGGCATGATAAGGGCATTCGTGAGTATAATATCACTGCTGACGGGCCTGATATTAAAGATTCTTTCAGAAACTACGAACGGATTATCAGCGGTGCGCCTACTCGCGTTAGTATCGATGAAAAGGCGGAACTTTCTCGCATTGTTAGACGTTTTGAAGACAAACAGAGTTCCGAACCCTAAATTTAGTATCGTAGTATATTCTTTCCTAAGTTTAGTATCGTGCTATATTCTGTGGTGAAGAAAGGTTTTCTGCCGCTAGATTGATTTTCGTGTGAGGGATGCGGTGAAAGGACAGCAATTATTCTATAGCTTCTTGCCTGGTGTCACGGCAGCAGTTTTAACAACTCAGCCTGCTTGGGCTGGTACTGTAAAACTAACTGGGGTACAGCTGGCTTCTTCTCCTAGTGTTTTGACTTCTGCTTATGGTCAAAACTCGGTTGTAGATATTAATAATACGCAATTGCCGAATGGTGCAAATGTTAGTGTTGTAACCCTACTACCTGGTTTTGGTTTCACTAAACTTAGTATGAAGCCTTTAAGTAATAACAGTATTCCAGTATTTACGGCTGGAAATACTGTTGTGCCAATAAAACAAGTACTTAAGAAAGATGAAGGTAGATTTGTCAGTTTGACACCTACCTCTAATTTTTCCCAACAGCTAGATGTCAGCCGTTCTGCTCGAAATAATCAAAAACAGAGTAAATCAAGCATTTCTGGGCACAAATCAGAGAGCATAGTAGTTCCCAACTACACTTTAAAACCCTCTTCTGCACGGCAGCCAGTGGTTCAAAAGAAAAATGCTGTTACTGAGTTGCAAACATTTTTACAAACTTCAGCTACAGGTGGAGAATCAGCAAAACTTTTGTCAGCGCCAAGATGCCCGCAGGAGTCAGGGAAAAGCAAGACTGATTCTTCAGCAGCTTTGCTACTGGCTTCAAGCACCTGTTTACCACAAAATGCTGTTGGCCGCATTGCTCAGAATAATACCTCGATTCCGACAAATTCGACACCAGTTCCCACTATACCAGGAACCGTAACACCTGCACCATCAGAGCCAGTGCAACCTTCCACTGGGCCGAGAACCATAACTCCTGTGCCATCAGGTCCGGTGCAAATTCCCGATAACCTGATTCCTAGCTCAAATCCCTTGCAATTTCCTACCAAACCAGAGGAAGTGAAACTTCAGGGAAATCAACCGATTACTTTGGCACAGGCTCTGGAGCTAGCACGGCGTAACAATCACGATTTACAGGTGTCTATTTTGGAGCTAGAACGCAACCGAGCGGCTCTACGCGAGGCACAAGCTGCTTTATTGCCAACTTTGGGAATTAGCGCTGATATTACTCGTAGTCAGTCTGCCAGTAGTCAGCTATCGTCGAAACTCCAAGAACAACAGACGGGTATCGCATCGCCAGATGAAGCTGGTACATCTTTTTCTGGTCAAGCACAGCTGTCATATAACATCTACACTTCTGGGAGAGTGCAAGCCAATATCAGAGCGGCTGAAGAACAGGTACGTTTCAATGAATTGGCTGTAGAAACTCAGTCTGAGACAATCCGTTTGAATGTTGCCACTGACTATTACAATCTGCAACAAGCGGATGAACAAGTACGTATTGCTCAGTCGGCTGTGCAAAACTCTGAGGCTAGTTTGCGTGATGCCGAAGCTTTAGAGCGAGCTGGGGTTGGTACGCGGTTCGATGTGTTGCGATCGCAGGTGAATTTAGCAAATGCCCAACAAGATTTGACTAATGCTAGATCCCAGCAGGCAATTTCCCGTCGTCAATTAGCAACCCGCATAAGTTTGCCGCAAGGAATAAATATCAGTGCCGCCGACCCTGTACAATTAGCTGGTCTTTGGAACCCAACACTAGAACAAAGCATTGTGCTGGCTTATCAAAATCGTCCAGAGTTGCAACAGCAGTTGGCACAACGCAATATCAGCGAACAACAGCGTAGACAGGCACTTGCAGAATTAGGCCCTCAAGTTAGCTTGGTAGGCAGTTACAACCTACTAGACCAGTTCGATGATAGTGTCAGCATTACTGATGGTTATTCATTGGCAGTTAGAGCAAGCCTAAGTTTGTATGATGGGGGAGCGGCAAGAGCAAGGGCAGATCAGTCAAAAGTTAATATTGCGATCGCAGAAACTCAATTTGCTGAACAGCGCAACCAAATTCGCTTTCAAGTAGAACAAGCCTATTCTACCCAGCAATCTAGTTTAGAGAATGTTCAAACCTCTAATACCGCTTTAGAACAAGCTAGAGAAGCTCTACGTTTAGCGCGTTTGCGATTCCAAGCTGGTGTGGGCACTCAAACTGATGTTATTAACTCTGAAAACGACCTCACAAGGGCTGAAGGTAATCGAGTCACAGCAATTTTGGATTACAACCGGGCTTTAGCTCAGTTACAACGGTCTGTTACCCTCAGAGCGCTACGCTAATACTGCTGACTTAATCTCTCAATTAAAAATTCTGAAAGCCTCATTGAAAGATGAGGCTTTTTAGTGAAATGATGTAGCATAACTGAATGTTCGTAGTTTACCGCCGTAGCCATCGCTAGCCTTGTCAAAGACTCATGACTAAAGTAACATCTCAAGAAATTGCACAGTTTCGCTCTCAATTAGCAGATGATCCCAGCGACATGGAAGCGCTGGATTTGATTGAAGACTGTGATGGAGATTTAGAAGATGCGGCAATGACGCTAGCTATTAGAGCAGGACAACAACCAGAAAGAGCAAATTCTGAGTGGTTAGATGCCTTGGCAAGAAAATGGCGTGTCGTCATTTGCGAACAAGAATACCGGGAAGATTTGCTTAATACTTCACTTCAAAAGATGATGGAACATCTAAAAGCAATGCCGACGTTTCCTAAGATTTTGGCAACCCCAGTTTTGATATACATCCTCAAACAAGGCGTAAACAATTTTTGTGAGCCACTAGATTCGCTTGAGTTCAATACAGACCTAACCCCCAACCACTTCCCTACAAGGGAAGTGGAGTAAGACTCCTAACGTTTGTACAGACGCGATTAATCGCGTCTCTACTTACCCAATATAAGATTGATTCGACCAAGACTGATACGCTGTTAATTAAGGCAAAACTTATATTAGACAAATTGTAAAATCAATGAATTACCTTGTTGCCGTATTACCAGACCGCATTCAAGCCGAAGCTGCTTACTTAGCTTTAGAAGAAGAAGGCATAAACAGTACTATCCTGGGGAAGGGGTATAAAACGGCTGACGAGTTTGGCTTAATTGACCCCAAAGACCAAGCCAAAAAGCAAGCACAACTGATGGCAACCTGGCTAATACCATTTGGTTTTTTTGCAGGTTTTACATTCAGCCTGATCACTGGTTTAGATACTTTTGCCTGGGCAGGTGAAGTTGGCAATCACATCGTTGGCGGACTGCTGGGTGCTGCTAGTGGTGCTATGGGTGGTGTGATTGTCGGTGGCGGAGTCGGTTTACTCGTAGGTAGTGGTGATGCTTTACCTTATCGCAACCGCTTAGATGCGGGTAAATACTTAGTTGCCGTTCAAGGCCCTGAAACTCTCACTCGGCAAGCAACCCGAATATTACGTCAGTTTGATCCAGAAAATATTCAAGGTTATGCTGACACAAATACTGTGTATTGAATATTTATTTGTAAGCCTGCTAAGGTTAGCAGTAGATCCTGGCGATACTATCTTCGATGGTTGCCAAAATCCCAATATTGAAAGCGCCTCATTAAGTTCAAGCGCGTATCCCGACTGTGAACCCTACCTTGAGGACAAGGAGTCGTTGCAATCAATGATTAGCAAAGAAGAGGCAATAGAAAAGTAGAAACAATTTTTAATGCCGCAACTGACTTTCCAGCGTTGGATCGTAGAACACAATCTTCTCCTGTTCATCTGGATCGTTGCGTGCCGTTAGCATATAAACGGGTTCTGTGGCGCTTAGATTACGCGGTTGATGGGGAACACCTGGAGGAGTAAACACAAAATCCCCAGCTTCGCACACTTGGCAGTGCTTAAGGTGATTTCCGTAACGGACTTCGACCCGACCCTTGAGCAGATAGATGGCTGTTTCATGCTCTGGGTGGACATGTGGCTCGGCAATTGCACCGGGAGGAATAATCATGAGATTCATCGAAATTCCCTTTGCACCTGCTGTGTTTGCGGAAAGACCGACAAAATAGGGGAACTGGTGGTAAGTCAGTATTTGTGGATCAGGGCGCACAACGGTAATCTCAGTTGACTTTTGATCGAAGGGTTCACAGGGATCAGAAGGATTAGCAGATGTATGTTTTATCATGAGATACTCTCCTTTGAGATGATTTGAGATCGGTACAATTGGGCTTCCCAATTGCGTGAAATTCAAGTTTAATGAAAGTGATTCCTTTGGAGTTGCGCTTTACGTTAATCGCTCTACCGTATTGATTTTTACGATGAATGGATGGTCATTATGCAAATTGGATCTTGGCTCATGCCATTTTTGCCATGAGCAATTGTTAGTTTTAATTCGCGCAGAAGACCACACCTTTTCCGATGAAGATGATGAATTAGTCTTCCATGTAGCTATCTGGCTTACCCAACTGGATTATGCAGTTGAGAGCAACACATTGCAGTAATGGCTGAAATAGGAATTAAAGCTAGAATCAAGACAGTTTTAGCAGTTTAATTCTCAATTCCTAACTCATAATTTTTAAGAATGTTGCCACGAGAAGAACTTTTAAAGGGTGTTGAAAATCGAGATAGTGTAGCTCGTGTAATCGACCAAGCAGAACAAGCTATCAAAACTTGGGAAGTAGTTTTGACAGATTTTCTATCCCCCCCAGAATTGGCGGAAATTCAACGGGTGTTTAACCGATTAACAGAAGTGCAATTAGTTGCGTGGGGCGGATATCCACAAGCTGAACGCCAAAGAATAGCGATCGCTCGTTCGGAACTTCCCCTAGATCAGTCTCAAGTCAGCCTTGTCGCCGTGGAAATTGCTGGTAATTTCCTGTTTGATACCGCCTCTCACCGCGACTTTTTAGGCGCAATGTTGGGAACGGGAATTGTTCGTGAAAAGACAGGAGACGTTATTGTCTTGGGAGAACGAGGGGCCCAGGCGATTGTCGCACCAGAGTTAGTAGAATTTTTGTCAATGAGTCTTAAGCAGGTGCGATCGGTTCCTGTGAAGACTCAGCGAATTGAGGTAACTGAGTTAAGAGTTCGGGAACCAAAGAAAAAAGAACTAACTACTGTGGAGGCTTCTTTGCGGTTAGATGCGATCGCATCTGCTGGTTTTGGGATGTCCCGAAGCAAAATGGTTGACTTCATTGATGCTGGTGATGTCCGCGTTAATTGGAAGGAAGTTACACAAGCTAGTTCTCAAGTCAAATCAGGTGACTTAATCGCCATTCGCTCTAAAGGACGTTTAGAAGTCGGGGAAATCGCCGTTACAAAAAAAGACCGTTACCGAGTTCAATTAACAAGGTATATGTAATAAGTTAGAAGTTAAGAGTAGAGACGCGATTAATCGCGTCTCTACAGGAGTTAAGAGTCGAAAGTTAGCATTTTTTAATTCCCCGCTTTCTTTAACTTCCAACTCCCAACTCTTAAATATATACTTAGGCTTTAAAGTGTTTTGCTAATATATTCAGCAGAAGTTTTCGTGGTACGAGCCGAGATAATTTGCTTCTAATTTGAGTACTAGTATCAGAACTAATAACAGTTGGATAGCCTTTTTCTAAAGCATCTAAACATTCCAAAACCACTTTTTCTGAAGAATACACTTTATCAGTACTACTTGCCAACGCTTGAGGGAAATTAGCTTCTGCAAAAAAGTTTGTTTCTATTGGTCCTGGACAAGTAACCAAAACACGGACACCATATTGACGATTTTCTGCCCATAGCGCTTCACTAAAACTGAGAATAAAAGCTTTACTGGCAGCATAAACAGAAAGGTATGGTATCGGTTGAAATGCGGTAATAGAGGATACGTTGATAATACTTCCAGACCGTCGTTGCCGCATCAAGGGGAGAAATTTATGGGTTAAATCTACCAATGCTAAAACGTTTAATTGGACAATTTTAATTTGTCTTTCTCCATCCCCTTCGGCAAAGTCGCCATAGTGACCAAAACCAGCATTATTGATTAATAAGTCAATGCTTAATCCCTTTGCTTTAATGGCATCAAATACAGCAGCAGCTGCATTCGGTTCCGTGAGGTCTTTAATTATAACGTCTACTTGAATTTTGTATTGTTCTTGTAGTTGTTTAGCTAATTGGCTTAGTTTCTCTTCGGAACGAGCTACGAGTACAAGATTTGTCTTGCGTGCAGCTAGTTCCTGGGCAAAAGCTTTACCAATACCACTAGAAGCACCAGTAATTAAAGCAGTTGGCATTCTAAATATTCAGATAGTTTTTAAGCAGCTTATAAATTTTAGCTATGCTAGCTATAAGTTTTAACTACCCAAAGTGATATACCCAAAAGACTAAAAGCAGTACTTAGTATTGAAGTCTGAGGGGAGTAAGCCTCCTCTCAAAACTTCTTTTTCCTAATAAAATGTTTGAAAAGTCCATCTAAAAGTGCATCAAGTCAAAGTAAAACACTTTTTAAATAATCTCTAAGACCTGAATTTCGGAAGTGATGTGAATTCTCCAAAGACACCAATATGGGAGATTCTTAAATCTTCTTCATCAGTATATTGAATAGACGAGTCGATTTTTTCTGGTAATTCTCCGTTCTTACACGACCATTCAAATACAAATTTAGAGTCCAAATGCTCGATGTTAGAAAATATCTGCTTCCATTGGCTTCGTCGAATTCTATTTCCCCACCTTGATTGTAATTCTTTTGAGTAATCTTCCTGTCGATAAATAAAGAAATCAAATGGTCTTTCTTTTCTATTTCTGTGATCCAGTAAATCAATAAGATGAAACATAAAACCATCTTCAGAGAGGCTACTTGCAAGATTTTTTAAAAGTGGCACAACATCATCAACTGGCACATGTTCCAACACAGATTTTGAGAATATAAAATCTATTTTTTCTTTGCTAGGCATTTTTTGAGACAAGTCAATTGGAGCAATGTATTCAATGCCCAAGTCTTGTAAGACTTCTACTGATAATTTTTTGAATGAAAGCAGTTTTTTTAAACGTAAGTGTATAGTATCGCGTTCTTCAAATGTAGATAGACTATCTAAAATACTCCAATCGACAGAATTACACACGGCTTTTAAAATATTTTCGGGTCGTAATAATGGGTACATATCTGTTGCATAAACCTTTTTTGCACCGAGAAGGTAAAATACTAACGAATGAGTGAGTAACCATCCACTTCCAATTTCAAGACAAATTTTATCATGCAATACATATTTATCTTTACCAGACTGAAGTAGATAGATCGCAATCTCATTGGCACAAATATCAAGCCTTTTGCCTTCAACAGCTAGCTTACTTGAATGCACTTTATTATGAAAATATTGGTACAGTTCAGATGATCTAATAATTGATTTAGTTTGTTCATTAAGAAGATTTTTTACAAGATTTTTCATTTTGCACATCTTTCTTGCTTAAATTATTGTGAATTGAATACACTACTGTTAACTGTAGCACTTAGAGTGGTTCTTGTATAACAAAAGCATATTAGCGCAGTATTTTATTATACGGTAAAGAATAAATACAATTATTGATAGATAACAAAAAACTTTGAATTGGGGACAAAAAATTAAATATTGAGGACTTTTAAGATTTGAATGGGATTGAGTGCAAAGTCAAGCTAGTTGCCTTGTATTACCCTTGGCTGTAGCGATGTAGAAGTGTTGACAGTCTGGTCTTGAGGGTTTCCCCAAATAGGGAAACTGGCGTGAAGCGAAGACTTACCGAAGGGTAAATATAGCGATTCAAATTCATTTTGAATTGCTAGCTACCATTTTTCAGACCAATAGATTATTTCTGAGGTGGAACTATTAATAGCGACACCATAGCTGTTTCCATGATTCCACTTGAAGCCAGGTCTGCCTTTGTCATCTGCATTTAATACTAGTATTTCATAAGTAGCTGGAAAAGATTCTGTAGGAGATTCACTGGTGTAGAAAAAAGTTGTTGGCACACCATTAAGTTGGTTTATGTGGTCGTTTGTGTTACCACCTCTATATTTGTACTTTGCACTATTTCTGTATTGTAAAAGTAATTTTTCTATCTTGTTTGGTGGCTGTTTCAGCCTAATTTGAAAAAAAGTACTTCCTTGCAAAAATTCTGGAGAGTAAGCAATACGAACGTCTTTGGCATCAGTAGGAATCTGATTAGGAAAATGTTTTACTTGATCATTATCAGACCATAGCTGATTACGAATCTCTCTGTAGCGTGATGTATCAGTTATTATTTTAGGCTCATTAGTACTGCTAAAAGCTGTTCTCATAAAAAAGCTTCCCCCGACAATACAAAGACTAGCAAGGGCTAATAGAAATTGCGATCGCTTCATTCAGTTGGGTGGGTCTAACTTTTAGAATCATATACCCAACTAATAAACTAAATTCGTACTATTGCGGATATGGCATGAGAGATATTAACAAAAACTTTGCGTATTTAGGTAAAATTGGGGCTATTTGTAAAATTAATGTGAAGTTAATCAATGATTATCTAGTCAAAAACCGCAGGTTATCCTCATTCAGACTAGTATTAGTTTTATAGCTAACGAAATCAATTCCACAGTTATTCATTTTTTTTCAATTCTTCCTGATGCAGCAAGAACTAAGGGGGATATATAAATAGTAGATGCACCTTAATTAAATCACAGCCCTTAGCTTTTAGCTGAGGGTTTTTTTAAATTAAATTTTTAATGCCTTGATAAAATAAATTTGTTTATAAGTCTAATTTTTCCGGATATAGGAATTAATAAAGCGGATCAATAAATGGTAGATGCACCTTAATAAATTACAGCCCTTAGCTTGAAGCTGGGGGCTTTTTTATTAGTTGTAATTTTTAATGCCTTGATAAAATAAATTTGTTTATAAGTCTAATTTTCCCGGATATAGGAATTAATAAAGCGGATTAATAAATGGTAGATGCACCCTAATAAATTACAGCCCTTAGCTTTAAGCTGGGGGCTTTTATTATTTAAAGATAGATGGTAGTAAACTTGGAGCTAACCATACTGCATAACCAAAAAATCCAAACAGCAAGGTAATTAAGAAAGTAATGCCGTAGCTGATGCAAATTAATAAACCATCAGATTCGATGGTGGCAACAGTCACAAGTAAAATACCTATAGTGGGGATGGGATTTGTAAACGGAATTGGTAATATTAGTAATATTGTTAATAAAGAGATACAAAACCCATTAATTCGCCAAATCAAAGGATTATGGGCTATTTTTGCCAGTCTGGGACGAGCGATTTTCTGTAAAACTTTGGTAACACGTCCTAAATTTTGCAAAAGTAACTGGGCGAAGCGACGAGGAAACTTGTAGTTAGCGATTCTTTTCGGCAGCCAAGGCGATCGCCTCCCTAAAACCATTTGCGCTGACAACAGTAAACAAGCACCACCAAAAGGGCCAGTTAATCCCGGTGGCATCGGAAATAAAAAGGGCAAAACTAATAATGTAATTACCAGGCTGAACCCTCGTTCTGAGGTTTCTGCCAGAACATCACCTAGAGTAAGCGGTTGTTTAGCTAGGCGTTCTAACAGGGACTTTATATCTTGGGAAAATCTCAGATGCATTTGGCGTGAGTTGATGCAAGTTCCCACATTTTTAACAGAGGGAAATAGAGGAAGTGAGGGAGATCAGGGAGAATAACTGCTAACTCCTGATTTCTGTGGGTGCTAAAACAGCTATAGCTTTAGGTATAACCCTAAAATGAGCCGGTGTGTAAGTAGTGATTTCACCATCTGTATTAATAGGACGCGGTTTGCGAGTATATACTTTTATTTCTTGACCTTGAAGAGAACGCACACTCTGCCAATGTATATGTCGCCCTTCTCGCATCGCAGGAAGTAATAGTATAATCTGCCACCAGTGTTTAATTTCCAAGCTATAGAGGTCTAGCCTTTGGTCATCTATTGTGGCATCGTCAGCCACTGCCATGCCACCGCCGTAATAACGGCCGTTACCCACAGCAATTTGTACTGTTTTCGCATGGACTGATTCACCATTGATCGCAATTTCCGCAGTAAAAGGTCTAGCTTCCCAAATGACTTGCAATGAAGTGGCGGCATAAGCAAATATTCCCCAACGGCGTTTGACTTCTTTAGTAAGTCGCTGGGTAATTTTTACACTCAATCCCAGACTGGCAACGTTAAAAAAGTGCTTGCCGTTCACCCAACCCAAGTCGATATGACGTAGATTTCCATTTGCAATAATTTTGCAAGCTTCGCTGAGAGAATTCGGGATTCCCAAAGTCCTCGCTAGGTCGTTGGCAGTTCCTAAAGGTAATATTCCCAAGGGCAACTGAGTGTCAACTAAAGCATCTACTGCTGCATTGAGAGTGCCATCTCCACCACCAATGATTACTAGATCAACTTCATGCTGATAGCGAAATATAACTTCAGTAAGATGTTTTGGGTCTTCTGTAGACTCCTCAATTAAATCAAAGCCGAGTGTTTTCAGATATTGAATCGCTTCCGACAGACTCTTTTGCCCTTGGCGGGCATGACGATTTATTAACAGCAGGGCGCGGGAACTCATGGGTAGTAACTTTTGTAGTTGATATGTCCAATTATCCGCATCTATGTATTCTGCTTTAAGTTGACTCTAAAAAAGTGTTTAAATTGTGATGATATTCATCAAAAATTCATTTCTTCAATGCTTATTATATTATTGTAAACAGTTTTTAATTTCTATTTTATCTAGTTTATCTCTATTAGCCCTCATTTTATTGATACTCAGTAAATATGATTGTTACTGTCTAATATGACTGTATTTAAGTATTTTCTTGTTAGTAAAGATATTTATACCAATTTTATAATAACCAGACAATAATTACAAACAATGCAATATTTATTATTTGCATAGATACATATTTATATATAGGAATCCGATTTTATTAATGAACATACTTGTGTAGGGAATAGGGAACAGGGAACAGAAAAGAAGGGAGTTAGAGGTGTACTGAGTTTTTTCAGAAATCAAATATGAGTCCTATATTAGAGATGCAATGTTAGATTTTTTGCTAGGCTGACACTAATATGATTTTATGAGAGTTTAAACACGTTTATAAAGATTATGTGAAGATCAAGCATGATGATATACAGGATTATTCTAGTTTATCTATCTTTGTGCTTATTGATCTATCCTTACACTTGTGATAATTAAATAACTAGTATAAAAATAAAATTGGATAAACAGCCCAAATAAGTACTTTTGAGCTAGCTATCCTTCTCTGATAAACATTCTGTACTCAAGTTAACCCAAATCAAAGTAAGTTTATATGTTTATGGATATTCCTGAAGTTACAGTAATTATGCCTGCATATAATACAGAAGCTTATATTTCCCAGGCAATAGAGTCAGTTTTAGGGCAAACTCTTAAGAACCTTGAACTTATTGTCGTTGATGATGCCTCAACTGATAAAACTTTAGCAATAGCTCAAAATTTTACTGATGATCGTCTCAAAATTATAGCTAGTCCAAAAAATCTTGGGCCTTCAGGGGCACGTAATCTTGCCATCAAGGAGGCTAAGGGCAAATGGATTGCTATTCTCGACTCTGACGACTGGTATCTTCCCGAAAGATTAGAAAAACTTTTGCAGGTGGCAGATGCAGAAAATGCAGACATGGTTGCAGATGATTTGTATTACATCAAAGATGGTGATAAAACGCCTTGGAATACTTTAATTGCTCAGAGTAGAGAGCAGATTGACACAATCAAAGAAATTGATTCTGTATATTATGTAGAAACTGATTTACCGGGACGAGGAGGCTTGACTGTTGGTTTAACAAAGCCTGTAATTAAACGCGAATTCCTTGTAAAAAATAACATTGAATATGATGAAAGCATTCGACTAAGTGAAGATTTTTGGTTTTATCTCAAATGCCTAGCGTATAAAGCTCGCTTTATATTTGTACCAACCCCTTACTATTTTTATCGATCCCGTCTAGGTTCTTTAGTGGCTAGTACAAACAAAGTAAAACGTCTCGAAGAAACTTGTAATATCAGTAAACATTTCTTAGAGCAAGATTTTATAAAAACGAACCCCCAGTTATTCAAAGCTTTGTCTAGACGTTTAGCTTTGCTTGAGAAAACTAGACCCTATTTTCGTGTTTTAGATGCTATTAAAAGTAAAAGCTTTTCAAGGACTTTAGTCGAGATGGCAAATAATCCATATTTTTTTGTACATCTTGCCAAACAATCACCCCAAATTATTTCGCGTAGGATTAATTACTTTTCAAGTAAATATTTCTCAAAGTATAGTAGCGTCGATAAACATCTAAGTAAGGACTAAATTTTTCATTTTGCAAAAAAGAGAGGTAGTTCTTGCTTAGTTTAGGTAAGAAATTTATCGTACATCCTTAAGGGGAATAAATGGTTGCCGTCGGCAATCATTTATTCTCCTTCTATAATAATTATTTTCTTATGGAATAATTTATTTTTTGAAAGCACCTTAAAAGAAGGTGCGATTCGTTGATTAGTGAATCACGGTAATCAGTCCGTAAATAACTAATCCAGCCTGACAGCAGATTACTGTCATTAAAAGGCTGAACTCTCGGTTAGATGTAGGTGAAAGCCCTACCATTCAGACTCAGAATTGACTCCTTACCTGCCCACACCGAACAAGCTCGTTTCTTGTAGAGTGAAGCTCTTAACTGGGCGCAATCAGACAGCCGTTGCGGGTTGACACTGGCGCTAACAGGGAGTTCCCATGATGAAACAGAGCCTAGAGAAGCAACTCAGAATGAAGCAGGGCGCAACAGCCATAACCCCTGACCTCACTGGAGACAATTCCCGCCGAATCCTTCTTCTTAATATCGGTAAGAGTCTAGGGAATCTAGTAGTTGAATTGGCTACATCTAACGGAACAATCAATCCAACCGAGGGAACGAATAAAAACGATTTGTGAGTCTTGGGGCAGTCGAACCCCAGGTAGGTAAGACGGGATACGGAACTCTCACAAGTCGGGTAGGACGCAACGTAATTGTTGCGAGGTGTTCAGAATACACAAACCAGAGAAGAGAAAATGATTAGACACAGTTACAAAACTAGTGAATCTTGGAGAGCTTTACCGTGGAAGAAATTCCGCCGAAATCTTTTCCGCCTTCAGAAGCGCGTGTACAAAGCTGTTCAAGTTGGAAACAAGCGGAAAGCTCGGTTACTCCAAAAGCTTATTCTAAAATCTACCTCGGCTCGATTTCTTGCAATTAGACAAGTATCTCAGCTAAACGCTGGTAAAAAGACGGCTGGTATTGATAGGAAAAAATCCCTCTCATTTGAAGAACGCTTCAGCCTTGAAGAACTACTAAGAGTGAATAGTGGAAATTGGAAACATCAAGGGCTAAGAGAAATCCCTATCCCCAAAAAGGACGGGACTATCAGAATGCTCAAGATACCAACCATCTCGGATAGAGCTTGGCAATGCCTAGCAAAATACGCACTTGAACCAGCACATGAAGCCACTTTCCATGCCAGGAGTTACGGGTTTAGAACTGGGCGCTCTGCCCATGATGCACAACAGTACATCTTTAATAACCTAAAATCCCAAACCAATGGAATAGAAAAACGAGTCATTGAACTCGATATCGAAAAGTGCAACGACCTGATTAACCACTCAGCAATAATGGACGAACTCATCGCCCCCAAAGGTTTAAAACTCGGTATTTTCCGATGCCTCAAGGCAGGAGTCAACCCAGAATTCCCCGAACAGGGTACCCCTCAAGGGGGAGTGGTCAGCCCATTACTAGCAAATATTGCACTCAACGGGATTGAGAGTATACACAGATACCATTACAACTACAAACTAGGTAGTAAGGTACACGAGAAGACTTTAAATAAGTCAATCATAGAACCATCAATCCGATACGCGGATGACATGGTTATTATACTCCGACCCGAAGATGATGCAACAGAGATACTTGAAAGAATCAGCGAGTTCCTCCGCAAACGCGGAATGAATGTAAGCCAAAAGAAAACCAAAGTTACCGCCGCGACAGACGGGTTTGATTTCCTCGGCTGGAACTTCAAAGTTCAGAGCAATGGAAAGTTTAGAAGTACTCCCTCAGTGGATAACTTTAAAGCTTTTCGTAAGAAAGTAAAACACATCGTCAACAACTCGAATTATGGTTCTATTGTAAAGGCTGAAAAGCTAGCACCAATAGTTAGAGGATGGAGAAATTACCACAAGTTCTGTAAGATGGACGGGTCTAGAAACTCGTTATACCACATCCAAAAAAGAGCCTATACGGTATTTAACAAGGAAACCAAACAGAATAGCCACTCTAGCAAGAAATTACTAGACAAAGCATTTCCGGCTGTTCCTTACTCCGAAAATAAACACGTCATGGTTCAAGGAACTAAATCCCCCTATGACGGAGATACAGCCTACTGGAGCGAACGTAACAGTAAACTCTATAATGGCGAAACCTCTAAAGCTCTTAATAAGCAAAACCATAAATGTGCTTCCTGCGGCTTAAAATTCATCGATGAGGAAAAGATTCATCTGCACCACATCGACAGAAATCACGCCAACTGGAAAAAGAATAATCTAGTGGCATTACATGAGTCATGTCACGATTATACCCACATAAGCAAAAGCGCAAGCTGAGAACATCGGAAGCTGGGTGCGGCGAAAGTTGCACGCCCAGATTTAACTGAGAGGTGCGGGGAATAATATCCCCCATCGACTCAAACAATGAGTTGCATCACAAGATTTTAATCCTTCTAACCTTCCTTAAAAAGGAGACAGCAACTTCTCAAAGTCACCTGTGCCGTTTAACTGGATTCATCCACACTTCTAAGTGACTAAATGCCTGTGAAAAAAGTAAGGTTAAACATAAATAAACCATCGCAACACCTGCGTAAATCTCAAAGGCGCGATAGTTGTCAGCAACAATTAACTGTCCTTTACGTAGTAATTCTTCCAACCCAATTACAGAAACTAAACTAGTATCTTTTAATAAACTGATAAAGTCATTACCCAAAGGTGGAATCATCCGCCGAAAAGCTTGGGGAAAAATGACATAACTCATCGTTTGTATAGAACTTAAACCTAATGATTGTGCTGCTTCTGCTTGTCCTGTTTCAATCGATTGAATCCCTGCACGCACAACTTCGGCGGTGTAGGCGGCGTTATTTAAACTTAAGGCAATTACTCCAGCAGTTAAACGATCAAAAGTAAATGTAAACCCAAGTTCTTGCGAAATTGCTGGTAAACCAAAGTAAATCATAAAAATTTGCACCAATAAAGGTGTTCCCCGAAAAAAATCTACATAGGCTCTCGCTATCCAACGCACAGGTGCGATCCGAGAAAGTCGGACAATACCAATTAGGGAACCTCCAATTAAACCAAAAACTACAGAAATTATCGTTAATTGTAACGTTACCAATGCTCCCTGCAATAAAGTCGGCAAAGCCTGCAAAATCACGGCAATTGAGGTAAATATTTTAGGTGCGCCAGTACTATTCTGGTTCTCAAATGGTGATTTAGCTGGTAGTGATGGCGGTTCGATTTTAAACCATTTTTGGTAAATCTGGGAATAAGTGCCATTTTTAAACACTCTCTCCAAACCATTATTTATTAATGCCAAGTTCGGCGAATTTTTAGCTGTAGCAATACCATAAAACTCTTCCGTCAGCAATTGCTGCACTATTTTTATTCCCTGAAGATTGCCCGTATTAATAGCATATAAAGTCACTGGTGCATCATTGATTACTGCATCCACATTACCATTGTCCAATTCTTGTAGGGCTACAGGTGCTGAATCAAAACTACGAAGTTGAACTCCAGGAATACTCTTAGCTTTTGCTGCTCCAGTTGTACCAATTTGGACTGCAATTTTTTTATTTTTGAGACTGTCAAAGCCAGTAATATTTTGATCGTCTGCACGGATTGCGATCGCTAACCCAGCTTTAAAATAAGGACGGGAAAAAGAAATTGTCTTCGCCCTCTCTTCTGTAATTGTGATCGAACTAATCGCCGCATCTACCGTTTTGGCTGCCAAAGCCGGTATCATACCATCAAAAGGCATACTCTGAAAATCTACTTTAAAGTTAGCTGCAACTGCGATCGCATTCATTAAATCAATGGAAAAACCCTGTAACTCACCACCTTGTTTTTTAAACTCAAAAGGTGGAAACGCCGGTTCTGTAGCAACCCGCAAAGTTTTCCCCGTACTAGAGTTCACAGCACAGCCAGCCAATAACAAACAACTAAAACTAACAACCACACACCAGCGCAGCCAACCAAAACCAAATTTAGCCATATTATTTTCTCTTCCCTCTGCGCTCTTAGTGGTTGCTTAAAACCTTACAATCAACTGTAGAGCAGCTTGACATAAGTAATGAACAATACCATCCCCGCGATTATTTTTGACAATATCGAAAAAAACTTTGGTTCCCTAAAAGTCCTCAAAGGAATCACAGGCGAAATCAACCGGGGAGAAGTTGTTGCAGTTATCGGTTCTTCCGGCTGTGGTAAAAGTACTCTACTACGCTGCTTTAATCGCCTAGAAACCATTGACAGAGGGCGTTTAATAATCAACGGTATCAACTTATCCCGGCCCAGTGTCAACTATAGTCAACTGCGGCAATTACGGACGCAAGTAGGTATGGTTTTTCAACAGTTTAACCTGTTTCCTCATCTCAGCGTCTTGGAAAATATGACACTCGCACCGCGTCAAGTTTTGGGTAAAACACCGAAAGAAAGCGCTCAACTAGCGAGATTATATTTAGAAAAAGTTGGCTTACATGACAAAGCCTCTGCTTATCCCGAACAACTTTCTGGCGGACAAAAGCAACGAGTAGCGATCGCCCGTAGCTTATGTATGAATCCCCAAATCATGCTATTTGACGAACCCACCAGCGCCCTAGATCCCGAACTTGTCGGCGAAGTTTTGCAAGTGATGCAACAATTGGCAGCAGAGGGGATGACAATGGTGGTTGTCACCCATGAAATGCAATTTGCAAAAGAAGTAGCCCATCAGGTGATATTTTTAGACAAAGGTATCGTGACAGAAAAAGGTTCAGCTTATGAAGTACTGACCAATCCTCAAAGCGATCGCCTGCGTATTTTCCTCAGTCGGCTTCAAGTAATTCGTAATTCGTAATTCGTAATTCGTAATTGGGAATTGGGCATGGGGCATTGGGCATGGGGCATGAAGAAGAGACGAGGGAGACAAGGAAGAGACTATTCAATAATTCCCCCTTGTCCCCCTCATCTCCCTCATCTCCCTCATCTCCCTCATCCCCTACTCCCTACTCCCCATTCCCAACTATTCAAAGATATTCGCGCAAGAACTCAAAAGGATCATCCTCCCAACAAGGTTCAGGTATCAGCCAAAGCAAACTACCACTGATGTCCGCTTCAATTTCATCACCATCGTCTCTATCAAATAGTTCTATCAAAGCTGTCCAATCACGTTCTCTCAAAGACGTTAACGATGGGGCATATACCTGGAAATTATTTGAGTATTTCACGCGCAAAGTTGTGCTTGACAGCCGTAAAAATTTAGTATAGAAATTTGTAAATAATCAGATTTTAGGTTTGACAACCGTAGTTAAATAGTTATTTTGATACTATTTATATATAGGCTACTCTCATCAGTGTCTCATAATTTAAATAGGACTGCTATAGTATTTATTACATAATTAGACGCTGAATTTACTCAGACTAGAAAAAGTCTTGAGGCCGTGATTCGACTAATTCCACTTCAAATACTTCAGCAAAGCACTGTGCTACATAAAAACGGACTTCTTGGCAAGTAATACCCGGAATCCATTCGGCTAAACTGCCTACAGGTTTATCAGAAATACCGCAGGGTACAATGCGCTCAAAGCCTTTCATATCTGGACAAACATTTAATGCAAAGCCGTGCATGGTAATCCAACGACTGACTTTAATTCCAATAGCCGCAACTTTTCGCCCTTGTAACCAAACACCAGTAAAAGCCGGAATTCTTTCTCCCTGCAACCCATAAACTGCCAATACGCGAATAATTACTTCTTCGAGTTGGCGTAAGTACCAATGCAGGTCTTTACGATAACGTTGCAGATTTAAAATTGGATACCCCACTAGTTGACCGGGACAATGGTAAGTAACTTCGCCGCCTCGTTCAACTCGATGCACTTCATATTGACTGTTTACCCTGAGCGAAGCCGAAGGGTCAATATCAAATTTAAGAAAATCTGAGTTGCTTCCTTGCCCCAGAGTGTAAACGGGTGGATGTTCTAGCAAAATTAACACGTCATCTAGACTAGGGTCATGGATGCGCTCATTGAGGAGCGATCGCTGCCATCCATGAGCATCTACGTAAGGCATTAATCCTTGGTTATACAGCAAACAATGGTTGTTGTGTGGTTTATCACTACGGATCATGCCAAAAATCAACTACTATTAGGAACAAAATATATTGCAATTTACAGGATTAGAGTCAAAAAGTGTCAAGATTTGCAAAGGATTTTAAAGGAAAGTCAAGGGAACAGGCATTAGAAAATACAAAGTGCTAGTTTGAATATACAACCTCAATAGGTTTTAGGAGGAATTCTCTGCAATAAGCATCAAGCCAAGACAATAAGAACGATGCACTGGCTGATGACTTTAATAATCTTGTTTGAAATGCAAACAAGATCGACTTCTACAAATACTCGTGTTGTTGATCAACAGTGAGTAAACCTTAACCGGACACAGAAGGAGCAACTATCAACAGTTCTGTAAGCGTTATTTTAATAGAGAAGACAGTTACGGGAGCTACTGCTCACATTTCCTCACCAAATAGTTCTATGTTGAAATCCAATTGGATATCAGCGCAGAGATGAGGAGGAAAATCAAGGGTATAATGAGTAAAAACTCAGATGCAGTAAGCTTAGAGATAGCTTACCAGCAGTAGATAAAAACAGTTCACAATTTGTTTTGGCGGGAGTAATAAACCTTACCGCAATTTCTTTTCATACAAAGCAAATTCACACATCAAATATTCAGTGGGAGAGTTTACATGAAGCTTGTCATCCACGGCAAAAATATTGAAATCACCGATGCGATTCGGGAATATGTACATCAAAAGATTGAAAAAGCAGCGAGTCACTTTCAGAGCATTACAAATGAAGTTGATGTGCATCTTAGCGTAGCCCGTAATCCTCGAATTAATCCTAGACAAGCAGCTGAAGTAACTATTTACGCTAATGGCAGCGTTATTCGTGCCGAGGAAAGTAGCGAGAATCTATATGCCAGCATTGATTTAGTTGCAGATAAAATTTCCCGTCAACTGCGGAAATATAAAGAACGTCGCCAAGACCAGAAAACTCATGCCCAACCAACAGAAGTAGTTGTTGCAGAGTCGGTAGTCCCAGATTTAATTGGCGATCGCACCCCCGAACTACCCAACGAAGTTGTCCGCACCAAATATTTTTCCATGCCACCGATGACCCTTGCAGAAGCCCTAGAACAACTGCAACTTGTGGGACACGACTTTTATATGTTCCGCAATTCTGAAACTGGAGAGATTAATGTAATTTACGAACGCAACCACGGCGGTTATGGTGTGATTCATCCCCGCAATGGTAACGGTCATACTAACGGCAAGAATGGCAAGTCAAGCCACAATAATATTGTCATGCCGGAAAAGTTGCACTCTAAATAGGGAGTAGGGAGTGGGGAGTAGAGAGTAGGGGAGATGAGGGAGACAAGGGGGACAAGGGGGAATTATTGAATAGTCTCTTCCTTGTCTCCCCCCTCTTCCTTGTCTCCCTTGTCTCTTCTTCATGCCCCATTCCCCATTCCCTCATTTCACAAGCTGTTGCAAAGTTTTTAGCGCTTCTTCAACATGACCTTTAAAGTTAAACATTGAATCAAATACGTATTGCACAACTCCCTGTTGGTCAATGACGTAAGTAACGCGACCAGGGAATAAGCCAAAGGCTGCTGTTGCGCCATATAGCTTCCGTACTTGGTCGCCTTTGTCAGTTAACAGGGTAAAAGGTAGATTATATTTCGCAGCAAATTTTTGGTGAGATTCGCTAGAGTCAGCACTCACGCCGACAACTTCAGCACCAGCGCTTTTAAACACTTCATACTGATCGCGAAAGGCGCAGGATTCAGCCGTACATCCGGGTGTGTCATCCTTGGGATAAAAATATAGGACAACAGCTTTTGTGCCGCGAAAATCTTGGAGGCTCACTGTTGAGCCGTTTTGAGCAGGTAGAGTGAAATTAGGAGCGGTATCTCCAACTTTGATTGGCATAACAAGTGGTGGTAATTATTTAACAAAATTTTACCTTGTATCCGAGTATATAAATTTTGCTTGATTAGCTGCATTAGGCGGGGTAGCTTAGATACTCATCAAAGAAAAAATTCTCCTTATGCGCCTGACTTCACTGGATGTTTTTCGCGGCATTACGATCGCTGCTATGATTCTCGTCAATATGGCGGGAGTCGCAGATGATGTATATCCTCCCTTAGCCCACGCCGATTGGCACGGTTGCACGCCAACTGATTTGGTATTCCCCTTCTTTCTCTTCATTGTTGGTGTAGCGATGACTTTCTCGCTGTCAAAGTACACCGAAGACAATAAACCAACCTCGGCTGTTTACTGGCGCATCTTACGCCGCGCCGCTATTCTTTTTGCCTTGGGATTGCTACTAAATGGCTTTTGGAATCAGGGTGTTTGGACTTTTGATTTAAGTAGTATCCGCATTATGGGAGTATTGCAACGTATTAGCATTACCTATCTGCTGGCTTCCTTGATAGTTCTCAACGTTCCGCGTAAAGGGCAATGGATACTTGCAGCAGTGATACTCATCGGCTACTGGTTAACAATGATGTATCTACCAGTGCCAGATTATGGCGCGGGAGTTCTAACACGAGAAGGTAATTTTGGCGCTTATATTGACCGGATGATTATTCCCAAAGCACACTTATATAAAGGTGATGGTTTCAAATTTATGGGAGATCCAGAGGGACTGTTCAGTACGATTCCTGCGATAGTAAGCGTCCTCGCTGGCTACTTTACTGGTCAATGGATACGTAGCCAACCTGTACAATCACGCACAAGCATCGGGTTAGGATTATTTGGAGTTGGCTGTTTAATTATCGGTTGGGCGTGGGGGTGGACATTTCCCATTAATAAAAAACTATGGACAAGTTCTTATGTAGTCTTTACTAGCGGTTGGGCGTTACTTTTGCTAGCGGCTTGTTATGAACTCATCGAAGTCCGGCGGAATCGTCGCTGGAGTAAACCTTTTGAAATTATGGGCTTAAATGCGATCGCACTTTTCGTGCCATCTGTTTTGTTGATTAAAATCTTAGTGAAAACCAACGTGGGCACTGGTAAAGACGCTCCCACTACCTACAATTGGATTTATCAGAATTTTTTCGCATCTTGGGCGGGAGTCTTAAATGGTTCTCTGTTGTTTGCCATAGTCACCGTGTTGTTGTGGTGGGCTGTTGGTGTGCTAATGTATCGGCAACGTTGGTTTCTCAAAGTTTAATATTATATCCAGTAAATCACACGTCATTAGTTAATTGCGAGTGAAATTAGCGATCGCCTACGGCGGGTGCTTGCGCCATCGCAAGGTTTTTTCGGGCTTGTTTGCCTACACTGAGAACGAGCGATCGCAATGACAGTTATTTAAGCGGACACAATATAAAATCTGCGTTTTTCTGTCAAACGCAAATATGCAAAGTTTTTATTTGCGTTATATTTTTTATTAGCCAATTTTCTTAATTATTAGACTTAAAAACAGACGTAATAAAGTAAAAATATTTTTTGTGGTTTACGTTTGTGTGTTAGCTAGGTTACAACAGGTATTAAGTAATCCTTTTTTAACACTCAAGGAACAAAGACGATCGCAGCGTTATCTATAACTCTTGATAAACTCCTTTTCGTTCTTTTTAGGGAACTGATAGAAATTCTGATGTCTGGCAACAAGCCGTTTCTAAAATTCCAAATAAAGAAGCGTCTAGAAACTTCTCTGTGTGTTGAAAATTATTATTTTTTCTAATTCACTAAATTAATCCATAAAAAATTGTGAGGTAATGAATGCATCGCATTAAACTTTGGGTACTTTTGCCAGTTACCCTAATATTCGGTTGCTCAAATCAACTGTTTCAATCTAGCCCATCTGTAGCAAACTCTAACCCAGCAGTAGTTCAATCAACCAGTCCAACTCTATTAGCAAAGGCGAGTTATCTTTCACCCCTAGAACAACAGGTAATTGTTGAAACCAATAAGATACGAACAAATCCCAAAGCATACCTTCCGATTCTGGAAAACTATAGAAAACGCTTTCAAGGGAACCGAGTCAAAATTTCTAATAATACCTATTTGCGAACTCAAGAAGGAGTCAAAGCAGTTGATGAAGCGATCGCATTTTTGAAATCTGCACGTCCTGTAGGAGCGTTGAGTGCCTCTAAAGGTATGTCTTTAGGAGCAAAAGACCATGTTAAAGACCAAGGGCCAAAAGGTGCTACAGGTCATGATGGTAGCGATGGTAGCAACCCCTTTACTCGCATCAACCGCTATGGTGCATGGCAAACAACCGCAGGCGAAAATATCAGTTATGGTCCAAACACTGCCCAAGATATCGTCATGCAATTAATTATTGATGATGGCGTGCGCGATCGCGGTCATAGAAAAAATATATTTAACGGCGCTTTTAAAGTATCTGGTGTTGCTTATGGAACTCACAAATCATATAGAACAATCTGCGTAATTGACTACGCTGGGGGTTATAGGGAAAAATAATTTGTAGATGAGGAAGAGACAGAGGGGCAGGGGGAAGGGTGCAGAGGAGAAAGATGTAATTTTGTATTCTCTCCCTTTTGCCCCCTGCCCCCTGCTCCCCTGCTTCTTCTCCATGCCCCATACTCCATCATGATTTTAGATTTTAGATTTTGGATTGTGGTAATCATTTTTAAAATTGGTATTAAGTAAGTCGGCACAATAAAACCGAACTGTGTTAAGAAAAGTAAACAAGGTTAAAACCCTTTCTCCCCATGCTCCCTGCCCCCTGCCTTATCCCAACGACAATTACATTTATAGAATCTGGTAATGTGATGGATATGGCTTTTGGTGAGTGATAACATTGAGCGCTATCTTCAACCAATCAATATAAGTCTGTTCTCTTCGGATCACCAACTCCAGCACCAGCCTCTGCATTACTTGCTCACGGTTGGCAGACTCATCACTAAGTGATGGCAAATCAATAATTTCGCATTCAGCAAGCTTTTTGCTTCGAGTCGCCATTTGTTGCTCTAGTAGGTGAATGATAGCTTCATTCGACAACTGATCTGCAAAATGTAACTGGATAAGCAAAGGTTCTCGTACAGTTGGTAACGGCTGATAAGTCTCAAGCCATTGAGCAAATTCGGCTTTCCCTGGCTCCGTCACACTGTAAACTTTGCGGTTGGGGCGATCGTGCTGAATCTCAATCGTACAGGTAATCCAGCCTTGCTCAACTAGCTTATCGAGAGTTCTGTAAATTTGTGCCTGGTCTGCTGGCCATAAATGAGCAATACATTGATCAAAGCAGCTCGTTTTGAGGTCGTAGCCCGTCATTTCTTGCTGCTGAAGAAGACCTAGAATTACGTATGCTAGGGACATTAGGACTGTTTTTCCATAATTGACATTTTCTCGATAGGTTCTATAACTATGTACTTACTTATAAGTTTATGCTAATATAAGATTAATCCAATATAAGATATAACGGCTATAAAAAGATATGTTGATTGTAATGCGTCTTAACAAAAAAACCGAATACATGAATTGAGGTTGGGCAGATGGTTAGGGACTGACAAAAAATAAATTATCCATCTTGTGGGGTGGGCATCCTGCCCGCCCTGAATATTGGACGGGTGTTAGCGTAGCGGCACGTAGTGCGGACACCTATCCCACAAGAAAATTTGGGATGTTTTTTTATTTGTCAGTCTCTTAATGATGCTGTTGGTACAAGACAGTGAGGAAGTGGCGATGTATGTTGAGTGTCGCTTTCGTACCTCTACGGCGATATTACTGCGTAGAGTGTCTTATTAGCGCAGCCTCTCGTAGAGAAGAGAAACTTGGAGCGGCAAGGGTCTACACATCGCTACGGTATCACTCAACAAGTTTGTTCGCTACAGTCTATACGTGATAAATACTGACGCAACAATAATTATTTAAGCCATTGAAGACTATTGTAACGAGAGGATGAGTAACATTGACTTCTAACACACTTTCACAAAGAATACGTCAACATCAATATCTGCGTGATTTACGAAACAAATTACTCCACCTTCATAAGACGTTGTTGGAAACAGAACGCATTGCCTACGAACAGGTTAGTGGACGAGTATCAAGCGGAGAATTACTTCAGCTAGTTATCGCTCATGAACAATTTGCTTGGCTACATCGCATTTCTGAGGTAGTTGTGCAAGTTGATCAAATGCTCGAAGCAGATGAACCGATATCTTTGGACGATTTTGAAAAGTTGATTGCTGATGTCCGCACGCTGATTGTACCGTTAGAGACGGGCAATACCTTCGAGAGAAAGTATTACAATGCTCTCCAGCGTGAACCATCTGCTGTGTTGGCACATGCGGAAATATCAAAATTTCTCATGTCTAAAGTTTAAGTCTTTCCCTGTCACTTCGACAGGGCAAGACTTGGGATAAAATGCCCTGGTATCAGATAACAAGCTTTGCGATCGCAAAATGCTGCTAGATAACAAAGATTTGACGCGAGTAGGGACGTTGCATTGCAACATCCCTACAGAGGTATTATTTAGTTTACAGCAGCACTGACTAAACCATTGTGCCTGAGCAAAGCGATCGTACTTGGTTCACGACCCCGGAAAGTTTTAAACACCTCCATTGGATGCTGACCACCACCAAGTGCCAGTACCGTATCCCGATAACGCCGACCTGTAGCTTTTATAGCCTCTTCATCTTCTAGCCCAGCTTCTTCAAAAGCGGCAAAAGCATCAGCACTCAGTACCTCGGCCCACTTGTAACTGTAGTAACCCGCAGCATAACCACCCTCAAAAATATGTCCAAAAGCACATAAAATTGAATCTTCTGGAAGTGGTGGTAAAACGGTAGTAGTCTTGGCTATCCGATGACGCACATCTGAGGGAGTTTCATTACTACCAGGGTGATAGCGGTAGTGTAGTTCTAAATCAAGACTACTCAGGTGAATCTGCCGCAACGTAGCAGTACCACTCATATAATTACGCGCCGCTAGCAGCTTTTGATAATAATGCTCTGGTAGGGCTTCACCAGTTTCATAATGCTTCGCCATACCAAACAAAGTGGGTCGCTCATAGCACCAGTTTTCCATAAACTGACTAGGTAGTTCCACTGCATCCCACTCTACATTATTGATGCCTGCGGCTCCGGGATAATCAACCTTAGTAAGCAGATGGTGCAATCCATGACCAAACTCGTGGAACAAAGTCTCTACTTCATAGAAGGTCATCAAACTAGGTTTACCATCTACGGGAGGACTTTGATTACACACTAAATAAGCTACTGGTAAGCGGATGGCAGTGACACCATTTTCAATAATTTTGGCCCGATTGATGCACACATCCATCCAAGCACCACCGCGTTTTTCTGCTGGACGGCTATAGGGGTCTAAGTAGAAGTAGGCTATGGGAGAACCAGTTTCATCAGCAATTTGGAAATAACGCACATCCTCATGCCAGACTGGGGCTTGACCATTGGCAGAGGTGACAGTAACACCAAACAACCGCTTGACTAGTCCAAATAAGCCGTCTAACACTTGGGGAAGCGGGAAGTAGGGACGCAATTCTTCAGCAGTAAAGGCAAATTTTGCTTCTCGTTGACGTTCTGCCCAAAAGCTAATATCCCAGTGTTTTAAATCCTCAGCTTCTGCTGCTCCCTGTGCTGCTGCAAAAGCTTTGAGTTCTACCAAGTCTTTGACAGCAGCATCATAACTAGCACGCCGTAGTTCTTCTAACAGGGCGTTGACTGCCTCAACATTGGGAGCCATTTTACTAGCGAGACTCAATTGGGCAAAACTTTTAAAGCCTAATATATCTGCAAGTTCTTGGCGCAACTTCAAAATGCGCTTAATTAAGGGGTTGTTATCCAAATCGCCAGCAGAAGCGCGGGTGATATGAGCTTTGTAGAGCTTTTCCCGCAAATCTCGCCGGGTGCTGTGCTGCATGAAAGGGCCATAGCTGGGGAAGTCTAAAGTAATCCGCCAGGGGCCATTTTCTGGTGTAGCGTTGCTTTCGCCAGCTGCACGAGCAACTTGGGCTGCTAGACTTACTAAGCTTGGTGGTAAACCTTCAATTTCCGCTTGTGTTGTTAGGGTTAAGCTGAAGGCTTTCGTGGCATCAAGTACATGGTTAGAAAATTTGGTAGAAAGTTCTGCTAACTCCATTTGTATGGCGTTGAAACGCTCTCTTGCCTCTCCTTCTAAACCAACACCAGATAGTTCTGCATCTCGAATGGCGGCTTCTACAATGCGCTGTTGGGCTAATTCTAAAGTTGCCCAATTTTCACTGGTACGGAGTGCTTTAAAAGCATTGTAGATGGGTTGGCTTTGACCAAGCTTGTTGATAAATTGTACGACTAGTGGCTGTACGATTTCATGAGCTTCGCGCAGTTCCGGGCTATTTTTAACACCCATTAAATGATTCACCACCCCCCAACTCCAGGTAAGCCGTTCTGTCAGCTTTTCTAAGGGTTCTACTAAACCGCTCCAAGTAGGCTGTACACTAGCTTCTAAGGTGGCAAGCTGCTGGTCAAGTTCTGCCAACAGCTGATTGAAGGCTGGTACTACTCGTTCTGGTTTAATCTCTGCAAACAGAGGTAAGCCAACGCCTTGGAGTAAGGGATTTTCGGAAATAATGGTACTTGCACTCATGGTTTTGTGTGAACTGCGAACGAATAAAAATCAACAATGATTTTTATTTATATATATCTTCTAATGTAGCGATCGCTGTACGAAATAGTCTTGCCATTCTGACAAAAAGGCAAAAAAAGCGAGAATTAGTCACAAATTTATCCTGATATCGCTATTTTGTTTCGTTTATGAACAATATCGCAGGTGGAAAGGTTGAAGCAACTAGTTGTGTAGAGGCGTTGGAGTTGGCGTAGGCTGATTACAGAGAAGCGGCTTGTCGTTAGACATCCCTTGGTGTTGATCCTGATACTATTTAGCTAACTTAACTTGAGTTCATGCGATCGCTAAAAGACATGATAATGTACTATGTCAAACAGGTAGCTCGTCCGCCAGCATAGGCGTTAACCCAAAAGCGCGGTTTACGTTCAAGAATCCCACATTTTTAAGGCGTGGGAGTGTTAAATTAACTAAGCGCCATCGAGCATCCTTACCGAACCGAGAAGGGAGGCTCGACTTTTGTGATTTTATTTGGCAACTCATCTTTTTACTCGTAAAATCGAAGACAAGATCAAGGTCAGTAGAAAAGAGTCCCTAAATTAATGAATACGTTAATCAGTCAGGGTGGAAGAGTTATCACCAAACCTCAGATGGTAGACCGGATAAACGATATCGGTTGGCAAGCTCACCAAGGGAGCGTTGCTGCGATTATTCAGTTATTAAATGAAAAGCTAGCCAAATCTGGTGTCAGAACTAGAGCCATTTTTTCTGATGGTGTCTTACAACTTCTGTGCGAGGCGGCTAGGATAGAGCAACTTGAGCAATCTCCCCTCGTAGAACAAATCCAGCAAATTCTTGAGTCTATCGCCCCGCGTCACATTCGCCGAGTCAATATCAACAGTAGAATTGTTCGAGAACAACAATTACTGTGGTTAAAAGAAATAGATAGCGATCGTGACAACCAATTACTTTGGTCACATGAAATTGCCTTAATTCAGCCTAATATTGTAAAGCAACTAATTAAAGATTTCACAGACGCTCAAGCTGAACTAGGAAAACCAAATTTTCCTAAAACTCCAGTCTCTCGTCCTTTGGTACTTATTAACACAGAAAAACACAAAAACCAACCTAAAACAAAGATATTAGCAGCAGTTGGTTTATGCTCACTGTTGTTGCTTAGTTGGATTGTTTATGCCCAGTTAGGTAATAAATTGAAAAACTTAATGCAACCACAAACTTCCAAATCTTTAACTACAGAAAATACTAACGAAAGGAAACCCCAAATACCATTTCGTCTTCCTAACAATAGCTTTGATGAGCCATCTGATAACCCATTTGCAACATCTGTGCGAATTGCAAATCAAGCTTCTACATCTGGTAAAACAGCCACAACCTCAACTCAATGGCTAGAGATTGCTGCTAAGTGGCAACGAGCTTCAGATTTAATGAGTACAGTTCCAAAAAACCACAGCCGTTATCAGGAAGCTAAAATTCGGACTCAACTATATAAGAAATATAGTGAGGCGGCGCAGAAAGAAGCCGATAAGAGTAAATCTTAATACAGTTTTGCGTGGAATCGTAGCGTTTTTAAACGCACTAGTAGCGCTTCGGGTAATTCGTAATTCGTAATTCGTAATTCGTAATTACCGTTGCGTAGGGATTTTAGACATTTCAAATGGTCTGTTTATTTCCGCCGTACTGTACTAGTAGCGCAAGGCGGAATTCAAAATTCAAAATTAATATAGCGTAAGCGTTTCATTGATTTTGAATGGGTGGTTTATTTACGCCGTGTTGTACTATGTAGCAAAGTAAGTGATTGAGTACAATTCAAAAAAATAGACCTTATTATTAATAAAGTCTATCTAAATAAAGCAGATTTATTGGTGGGTCAATCTAAGATTTAAAATCGTTCGACTTAGCGCTCTCTCCGAAGTCCAAAATCCAAAATATGTATGTTGTTAACTTAGGAGTTCTCCTGTTTCTTGCAGGGAGTGCAATCGGCGGTAAATGCCTTCTTGATGCAAGAGTTCATTATGGCTACCCACTTCTACAATCTTTCCTTGCTCCAGAACTACAATTTTATCTGCTTCCCGGACTGTGCTTAAACGGTGAGCAATCACAATAGTGGTGCAAGTACCTTGAATGGCTCGCATCGCTAGCTGAATTGAACGCTCAGATTCATAATCTAAGCTAGAAGTGGCTTCGTCAAAAATCAGCACATCTGGTTCCACTAGCAACGCCCTCGCAATTCCCAAGCGTTGTCTTTGTCCTCCAGATAACCTGACACCTCTTTCCCCTACGACGGTGTAATAACCTTGGGGTAAGTGCTGCACTACTTCATCGACTCTGGCAATTCTACAGGCTTCCTTAACCTGCTCTAAACTTGCATCCCGCCTGCCATAGGTGAGGTTATCCAATATGGTACCGTTGAAAACGTCTACTTCTTGGTGAACGATCGCTAGCCTTCGTCTATACTTACCCACATTCAAAGTGCTAATATCTTGACCATCAATCAAAATTTGACCTGATTGAGGTTCAAAATATCGCAATAGCAATTTCACTAAAGTAGACTTACCAGAACCGGAACGCCCCACTAATGCCACCGTTTGGTATGGCTCAATCAACAAGTTAATATCTTGCAAAACTTGACGGTTGGCATCATATCCAAAACTGACGTGCGACAACTCAACTTTTCCAGTAAATTTATAAGGTGATTCTGTTTGGTTGCTCTCTTCTAAAAGACTAGCTGAATCAGGTGCAGTTGGCTCTTGGAGAAATTCGTGAAACCGTAGCATGGAAGAATAACGACGGGCAAAAACTTCTGCCAAAGTGCCAATAGGTTCTAATTCAGCATAAGCCATGCTAGAAAGAGTTAAGGTCATAACAAAATGACCAAGAGAAATTTTACCGTCTACTGTTGCTGCTAAAGTCAAACCCAGGATAGCAAACACGCAAAACTGAATTACAGTCCTTTGCCAAGTAGCCAGTTTCACATAACCTTTGTGAACGCGATACTCAACCACCATTAATTCACGATCCAAACGTAGCTTTTGCCGTTTCAGTTCGTTAGCTTCTGTAGCAAATGCTTTCACCGTTTTGATGTTAGTGATCAGTTCAGAATTGCGGCTTTCCGTATCTTCTGCATATTTATCTAGAATAGTTTCGTGCCAAATCAACCGTTGCAAATCCCTCAAACCTAAGCTAAGAATAAGTACAAAGGAAATCAGATACAAAATTGCAATTCGCCACTCAATCACCAAGATAAACACGAAAATTCCTAGTACACGAGCTAATCTAGGAATCAACTGTCCGGCAACTTCGGGGTACGTAAAAGTGTGGTTAGAAATACCTCTAGCTATTCTTCCAGCAATACGTCCGGGGTTATTTTCATCATAAAATTCTAGTGGAAGAGTGAGAATTTTTTCTATGGCTATTTGGGCTTTCTGGCGACGCAACCTTAAAGATATATCCCAATGAAACCAATGGGTTAACCAAGGTTGTGTTGGCGCTCTCACTACGGTGACAACGAAAACTAAACCCAGTAATACACCCAAAGATAGAGTTTTAGTAACTGGATAATTGGTGATGTCAGCAAAAGTTGCGATCGCATTTTGAAGTGGTTTATCCAAAGGTTGATTAGACAAAACGTTTAAAATCTGCCCAATCGCATAAGGAACAACCAAATCAATAATTTCGTAAACGCTAGATGCTGTAATACTGAAAAGACTCAGCTTCCAGTCAGAGCGAAAGTAATTGACAATATCTTGAAATTTGGCCATGATGCACACCGTCCAAGAGCGCGATCGTAAACTTGGAATTTATATACTACAAGCGTAATACAAGATAGTCAAGGTCTATTAGGTTAAAATCATGTCTTTTGAGTACTAGGCATTTGTGCGGGGACAAACTCTAGGCGATAGCGATAAAGAGCAACTGGTCGAGAACCAGCTTTAAAGTAATCTGGATCTTGAGGTGAAAGATAGACAGCAGTAACTTGATCTGCCTCTATCGCCGGATTAGCTGTTGGAAGTTTATGATAAGCAGTGGTAGATTCTACAGAGTTTAAATAGGGACGTGAACCGCCTTTAAATAATTGTTGAAACACTTCTGTAGTGATAAATTTGCCATCAGAGATAGTTTCTGTAGCCCGTGCAGTCACAATGGAGACTAATTGACGACTGCCACGCAAGAATGTAATCTGACGATTAGGTGAATCTGGATCTACTTTGACTGCTAACACTGCTTCATCCCCTAAATAAGCCCGTGCTAGATTCAAACTATTAAACGCTCTATCTGATACTAATTTTGGGGATTTGTTATCTATCTGGGGAAATATTTTTAAACTGACTACATGGGGTTGCTCTTTTACAAATCTTACTATAAAACTCACAGGCTGATTTAATTGTCGGCGATTACCTTCAAACCCTGGAGTTACGATATCTGGTGCTAAAGGTGCGGCTAAATGTACTAAAGTACTGGTAACTTGCCAAGAACCAGCCATCCATTCCGGGTAAACCAAATCACCCGAAGCTGGTTGCACTGAAGTTAATTTTTCCCACTGGGGAAAATTCGCTAACCGTTCAGATAATTCTCCTGCAAGAGCTTCTCCACTGCACAAGAGGAATGAAACTAGCAAGCAACAACTCCAAATTACCTTCATTACAAGCATCAGTAGTTTTTGTTGATTTTTTACATCATATTGATATTGAAATAAGCTGAGTTTAGATCCCCGACTTCTTAAAGAAGTCGGGGATCTGGGGAACCCTAAATCAAGTTTATTTTTTTCATTTAAATCTCTGCTGGTAAAGGTTCCCAAACTTCCCCATACTTCTCTTTTAGAGTCTCCCAAGCTTCCACTTGTCCTGGTTCATATTCTCCTGGTTTACCCCATTGCAAAAATAGGCTTAAAGCAGACTCATGTTTATCATCTAAAAACCGAATAGCATAGGTTGTAAAATTTCCTCTCTTCGCTTCACCCGTTTCAAATTTCACTTGAGTGATTTTGTCCATATTCAAGTGAAACTCAAAGCCTTCGGTGTGCATATTCGCGTATTTACCCTTTGGTAATTCTGCATAAAATAGCTTTTCAACCTTGCCCCGTGCTTCTAATACAGCAGCACTGCTAGTAACAATTAAACGCAAGGTTCCAAGAGTCTCGCAAGCTTCTAAAAAATCCTTCAAAGTAATACTCATAAATTATTATCCTTTCTTAGTTTTTTTACTAATGACAAATGACCAATGACTAATGACTATTTTTCGTATTGTTCATAAGCAGCGACAATACGCTGAACTAGAGGATTACGCACGACATCTTTTTGGGAAAATTCGCAAAAGGCAATGCCTTCAACGTGTTTTAAAATTTGTAAAGCCACTCCTAAACCTGATTGTTGGTGAAGTGGTAAATCAGTTTGTGTCATATCGCCTGTAATCACCATCCGCGAACGGAAACCCAAACGAGTCAAAACCATTTTCATCTGAGCGGGTGTAGTATTTTGAGCTTCATCGACAATGATAAAAGCGTTATTGAGGGTGCGTCCCCGCATGTAGGCGAGTGGCGCGACTTCAATCACACCGCGTTCCATTAAACTGGGTACTTTTTCTGGGTCGATGAATTCATAAATAGCATCATAAAGGGGGCGAAGATAGGGATTAACTTTCTGCTGCAAGTCTCCAGGCAAAAAACCGAGTTTTTCACCGGCTTCGACGGCAGGGCGAGTTAAAATTAGCTTTTCAACTTGGTTGGCAAGGAGTGCTTGTACCGCGATAACAACGGCGAGATAAGTCTTGCCAGTACCAGCAGGGCCTATCCCAAAAGTAAGATCGCGCCTACGGAGTGCGTCGATATATTGACGCTGGCGAAAGGTTTTAGCACGGACTTCTTCGCCCCGGCGACTTTTGGCAAGGACATCTCGCTGTAAATCTTGCAGTTCTCCTTGCCGATCGCTATCTATGGCTTGACGGGCTGTTAAAATATCGGCACTGGTGATGGTATTGCCTTTAATCCAGAGGTCTTCAAGCGATCGCACTAATCGAGAAGCCAGATCAATTTGCCCTTCACTACCAGAAATCAATAATTCCTGTCCACGTAGCACTAAAGTGGCTCCTGTTTGGCGAGATAGGATTTTGAGATTTTCTTCTCCATCTCCCCCAAGCGCGATCGCACTGGAAACATTCGGCAGCTGAATTGTTAAAGCACCTGCCATAGTATTTTTTAATTCGTAAGGATCTATTTTTGACAAAGGTTAATATTTTCTCGCTAAAGGCGAAATTACGCTTTTTTACTTACATTACGCGATGTGCAACTTAATTCTTGGAACCCCGCTTCCATTCCTCTCCCCGAAACGGAGAGAGGCTTTGATTCTTGCTCCCCTTCCCTAGTAGGGAAGGGGTTGGGGGTTAGGTTTTAAGAGAAAGTTGCACACGGCGTTACATTTTAGAAAAATATTTGCAACAAATTAATTAGATGTCAGGATGTACAGATTTACGCCTCTACTAGTAAAGAGTTCAAAAAAAGATTCAAAAATCTTTTTACTGCTTTCTATCTTTACAAAAATTCTGAGCGGAGGTAACTACAACCGCTCAGATTTGCTCTCTAGTTTTAGCCTAGCGGAGGCGGGGTTTAACAATGGGTTTAGGCCCATCATTTCCACGCGCTTCTCTCCTCGTCGGCGGTGGCGATCGCTCTTCTGTGTCTTCATCAAAAGACATACCTTCGCGGCCCGGAGTGGTACTGCCGTAGATATCTAAGTATGCTGATTGCCCAGCTGCGGCTGCGGCTGCGGCAATTACTGTACGAATCGCCTGAATATTGCGTCCCCCTCGACCAAACACTTTTCCTTTATCTGTGCTTTCAAAGGCGATGCGAACCCAAACCCGGTTTAGGGCCTGAGAAATTTCACAATCGACGCTTAAAGTCTCTGGAGATTCCAAAAACGGCTGCACCAAAAACCTAACCAGATCAACATAGTTGGGACTGGCTGTTGGCAATTTTGTTCCGAAATTATGATGCGGCTGTTGTTGCACTGACCTGTTCAAAAACATTAGCTTTTACTAGAATGCGACGTACGGTGTCAGTGGGTTGAGCGCCTTGTTGTAGTCGCTTGACGATACCGGGAACGTCTAATCGCACTTCATCGGTTCTGGGGTTATAGAAGCCCAATTCTTCTAGGGGACGGCCATCACGGCGAGCGAGGTTATTAATGGCGACAATGCGGTAACTTGCTTCCCGTTTTTTACCGAATCGCTTCAAGCGCAGTTTGATCATGGTTGAAGAATCGTTCTCCTAATTGGTTAAGTATGCCGAAATGCTAATTTTAGCACTGGTCTAGCATTTGGTGCTATTTGTCATTAGTCATTAATCATTTGTCATTTGCAAATTACCAATGCCCAATCCCTAAAGATTGCCAAAGCCTTTTTTCTTTTTCTCTTTGGTTTTTTTCTTTTTCGTGCCTGCATCACCGCCATAGCCACGCCATCCGGGGGCTGCGGGACGATTGCCAGCACCTGCGAAGGCGTTGCCCATACCGCCGCCACCGCCGAACATTCCCGGCATTCCGGGGAAACCACCTTGACCCATTTGCTGCATGAGCGATCGCATTTTTTGGAAATCACCCACCAGTTTAGTCACATCTGACTCTCTATAACCGGAGCCAGAAGCAATCCGTCGCCGCCGACTGGGAGAACTGGCTAATAAATCGGGGTCGTGGCGTTCTTGGCGAGTCATGGAGTTAATCATCGCCTCACAGCGTTTCAACTGGGTTTCTCCCTGCTTGAGTTGGTCGTCTGAGAGCTTGTTCATCCCTGGGATCATCTTGATGAAGCCTCCCAGAGATCCCATATTCTTCAGCATTCGTAACTGCTTGAGAAAGTCTGTAAAGTCAAACTTTGCTGACAGGATTTTCTCCTGCATTTTCTCCGCATCAGCTAAATCAAACTCTTCTTGGGCTTTTTCTACCAGGGTTAGCACATCGCCCATTCCCAAAATTCGGGATGCCATGCGATCGGGATAAAAGGGTTGTAGTGCCTCGACTTTTTCACCCACGCCCACAAACTTAATCGGCGCTCCCGAAATCTTTCGCACAGAAAGCGCTGCACCACCACGGCTATCACCATCCATCTTGGTGAGAATTGCCCCAGTAATTCCGATTTGATCGTGGAAGGTACGAGTCAGATTTGCTGCCTCTTGACCAGTCATCGCGTCCACCACCAACAGAGTCTCATGGGGTTGGACAGTTGCTTTGATGCGGGCTAACTCCGCCATCATATCTTCGTCAATTTGCAGACGACCAGCAGTATCAATAATTACTGTGTTTACCCCTTCTGCTCTAGCGCGTTCTACGCCCTGTCGAGCAATTTCTACGGGATCTGCGTCGCTTCCTAGTTCAAATACTGGTACGTCAATTTGCTTACCCAACGTCAGCAACTGGTCGATCGCTGCTGGGCGATATATGTCTGTCGCCACCAACAAACAGCTACGATCTAATTTTCTTAAATGTAAGGCTAACTTAGCGGTAGCTGTGGTTTTACCAGTACCTTGCAAACCAGCCATCAACACAATAGTAGGCTTTTCTTGGGCTTCTGCGATGGGAACATTTTCTTCTCCCATCACCTCCACCAGTTCATCGTGAACAATTTTGATGAACTGTTGGTCAGGTCGCACGCCAGTAACCACCTCGGCTCCCTGGGCTTTGGCTTCGACTTCGCTAATAAAATCTTTGACTACCTGGAGATTGACATCTGCCTCCAACAAGGCGCGGCGCACTTCGCGCAATGCATCTTGAATGTTGGATTGAGAAATTTTGTCCTGTCCCCGCAGTTTCTTCCAGGCGGCTTCTAAACGGTCAGATAATGCATCAAACATAATGTAATTACAGGTAGTTCGCCAATGAGGAATCTTGAACCGCCGATGAATGCGATTCCGAATTTCCGCTAAATTTTAAACGTGCTATTTACCAGCTTAGTATTTTTCAGCCCGACTGTAGCAACCAGATACCTACCTTTATTCAATTATGAAAGAAGATTCGCCAATGGGTTAAAAGCCAAATTTAATATCAAAATACCGAATTTCAATTATGATTTTGCCTGATATTTTTTCAGCTTACCTGCTTTTGGGTGCAAATAAAGCTTTGACAATGCGGGTAGTTATTAGTCTTACCTGCAAAACTTTTCCAACTACCCCTAACTGGTACGAGCGGACAGAATAGGGAATGATACGCAGCAAACGTAACCAAACCCCGTGAACCGTAAATATTAACCAGAAGTAATCATACCATCGTGTTCTTAAAGCTTCTCCATAAGAGATATTTAGTTTTTTAGCAACATACAATGAGTGAAGTAACAATTCAACTGTAAATATAATATTAAAAGGTAAATCAATTAGCCAAAAATTATCCACAGGTTCGCCATCTTCTCCGAAACTGCGGTAGTAGTTTGGTGAAATTAAGGGTCGGATTTTCTGGTTAAAAAAATTAATCTCTTGGTTCCAGCCTTTTTGAGATAAATATGCTTGACTCCAAAAAATACTAAAGGAATGTTTTGCAGACTTGTTACCAATGCGATCGCGCATCCGATTTCTGATTTTTTCAAAAGTACCACTCTTACCCACGGCTGCAAAGGGGTTGGTATCAACCATCTCAATGCTGAGACGGTTGATTTCCTTCAGTCTGGTTTGTACCTGAGACGACTGTAACCCTGTCTGGCTTACCTCTTCTTCTAATGCGTCTACTGTTTCGAGATAAAAAAATGTTTCTCGATGAGGTTCAATACCTTTAATTGGGTCATAAATCTGGGTAATTTGCGGAAGTTTTAGGAAGTAAAAATCACGCCAAGGAATATAGGTTATATCAAAGACCACCAGAAATATATTAACAGTAGCTAAAAGGTAAAATCCCCATTCAACAAGCAAAGGAAAAATATCTCGTTTTGAACGTCGGAAACTGGTAATCAGTTTATAAAAATTATTAATAAATATGACTAGATTCCGGTATAAAAGAGATGCAGTTTCGGCTGTGAGACTGGCAGTAATATACTCTCTATGAAGATTTGTTGCTTCTGGTTCTTTGTAGACATTTTGCGTTAACCATTGCTCGGCATCTGCCAAGGCACTACCGCGTAGCAAATAACTGGCATCACGACTTTTTTTATCCCACTCATTAGCACGTACCAGCAAGTGTGTGTGGGTACGAACGTGATCTAAATCTGTATCAATTGCTTTTATCAACGCTTGAAAAGCACTTGCGAAATCATCCACATCCCTAAAGAACAACCAATTGTACTTTGATAAAGCAGGATGCAGTTGCATCATTTCAAAATTTTCTCGTCGCACAAGCGGTATTAGCCGCTTGTTGTGTTTAACAGCATGTTCAATCTCCTGATGGCAAACCTTTGAAGTTACCGAATCTGGACTGATAATGAAGACAAAGGTGTTAGCACCCTCAATTCCAGCCTCAATCTCGAACCACCAGTCTGCTGTAATCGGGATATCTTGCCAGTCTACCCAAGTATCTTGATGATATTGTTGAAGTGATGCATGAAGTTTTTGGACAAACTCCTTATCCTTTCGGGAATATGAGATAAAAACATCAGTCATATTGCAACTCTTGTCTAAGGGAGTAACTTCGCTTGTTAATTTTTTCAGATGTTAACAGCTTCTTTTGAGAGCATAAGGCATTAATCCAATGTTTCCGTACCTTATTCAAATATAAAGTCTAATAGCGAACTAACACAGAATAAGATGTACAGTTGCAAATGATGTTGGGTTAAATGGCGATCGCATTCTGGAATTAATCCACGGCGAAGCAGCAAAACTTGCAGCAGTGGCAGCTTTGGCAGAATATGAACAGTTTGGCTGTCCCGGAGTCCCTACTTGGGTAGTCGAAGGCGAGAGATTTTGGGGAAAAGATCGCGTTGATTGGGTTGTCGAACCACTTTTAAAGGCTAGATTAACGACCTACTAAATTTTCTATAGTATCGGCATCATTTGGTAATGCGGCTGTTAAAACTTCGCTACCTTCTGCTGTAACTAAAACATCATCTTCGATGCGGATTCCGCGCACATCGGCAAATTCACATAAACGCTGCCAATTCACTACATTTTGATATTTTGAGCGCAGATTAGCATCATTTAAAATTGCTGGAACTTGATAAAAACCGGGTTCAATTGTTACCAACATTCCTGGACGCAGGGGACGATTTAAACGGAGGTAGCTTAAGCCAAAGCGATCGCTTCTTTTCCGTCCTTCTTCATACCCTGCTAAATCTCCCAAATCTTCCATATCATGGACATCTAAACCCAGTAGATGACCGATACCATGAGGGAAAAACAGCGCGTGAGCATCCATCTCTACTAAATATTGAGGATTTCCTTGGAAAATGCCTAACTCTACTAAACCTTCAGCTATAACCGTGGCAGCCAATAGATGAATATCCTCATACTCTACACCAGGCTGTATTTTGGCAATGCAAGCATCATGAGCCGCCAGCACCACATTATAAATATCTCTCTGGGTAGATGAAAACTTACCAGAAACTGGCCATGTGCGAGTGACATCACCTGCCCAACCCATCTCTGTTTCAGCGCCAACATCGGCAAGTAGTAAATCACCTGGTTGTAAGGGGTGGTGATAGTGTTCGTTATGCAAAACTTCGCCGTGAACGGTGACAATACTGTTGTAAGAGGTGGTCATATTGTGGGCAATAATTACCCCTTCCATTGCTGCGCGAACTTCTGCTTCTAGTTTGGCTTGAGGTGTTGCTGCCATCCCAGCTTTGTGGGCTTCAACTGTGACAGCAGCAGCTTTTCGCAACTCGGTTAATGCAACTTCATCGTGAGTGAGGCGGATATAAGCGATCGCTTTAGCTAAATCTAAGTCAATTCCTTGGGGAGGACTTTGGGGTAAAACCCATCTATTTAATAGCTGCGATTGTTGCGTCCATGTCGCTGCATCTTGTACAGCAAGTGTGACAGCATCTTCTACCCAAGACTCTAATTCTGCCATTGGTCGAGCCACATCTGCCCCAATCTTCTGGGCTATTTCATTGCGCGTTGGCATTTCTCCATGCCAAAGGGTGCTGCTAGGTGATGGATCGTCCATGAATAGTTCTAGCTTGCCCCCTTCTAAACGAATTGCCGCATTTGATAATGGCAGTCCGGCAAAATACAGGAAATGACTGTTAGCGCGAAACGGAAAGGGATTTGCTGGAAAGTTGCGGGGACTGTTGCTACCTGACCACAGAATTACGGGAAACTTAATGAGGTTTGCTAGTTGTTGCCGTCGGAGGCGTAAACAATCGACGAGGGAAGTAGAAGTTTGTGGGATAAGCATAAATAGGAACTCAAGGTTATAGTTTTGCCTTTATTTAAGTAGGTCGGCGTAATTAAAGCTAACTGGCTAAGGTTGTCATTTGTCCTTTGTCATTGGTCATTAGTAAGGGTTTTAAGCGCCAACTTATTTAGTCGTTATCGTCTTTCTCGTCTTTCTCGTCGTGTTTATCATCTTTGCGATCGCCACTATCATTATCTTTGTCTTGCTGCTTAGGTTGTTGGGTTGGTTGTATGACGGGTTTTTGTTGCTCAGTTGGCACAGATGGTGGCGGTGCCTCAACAACACAACTAACTAATCCTCCAGAAATTAGCGCTAAGTTGACAACAGCAAAGATGCTTCTGAAGATTTTTATCCTTATATTTCCGTTTTGCTTGAACATTGACCCTAGTTTTTGGAGATTGTATTCCTAATTTATAAGGTACTGTAAGTAGGTTGGCGCAATTAAAGCTAACTGGCGGAAGCTGTCATTGGGCATTAATTTTTCTCCCTCACTCCCTCATCTCCCTCATCCTCCCCCGCCCCCTGCCCCTATAGACGCATAGTAATGAGCTTAAAAATAATTGTAACTAGCGGCATAAATCTCCAACACACTCCTGATAAGTATATTGCTGTCTAACTTTTAAGGTGACTCTAATGGGACAAATCATTACTCAGGTTGATGCTTTTACCAATAGACCTTTCGCAGGAAATCCTGCTGCTGTCTGTGTTTTGCCTACTCACCAAAATCAACGTTGGATGCAGAATGTGGCGCAGGAGATGAATTTATCTGAGACAGCTTTTTTATTGAGACAGGATGATGGCTTCAATCTGCGTTGGTTTACGCCGACGGTAGAAGTGCCTCTTTGTGGTCACGCAACCTTAGCTAGTGCCCATGTACTTTGGTCAGAGGGGCATTTGTCGCAGAATGAAGTTGCGCGATTTTACACCAAAAGCGGAGTGCTGATTGCTAAGTTGCAAGGTGAGTGGATTGAGTTAGATTTTCCTGTGAATCACTCACAAGAAACAGTCGCCCCGCGAGAACTTAAGGCTGCTTTGGGTGTACCATACAAATCCGTTTTCTTAAATTCTTTTGGCTATTTAGTGGAATTGGAATCTGAAGATTTGGTGCGGCAAGTACAGCCAAATTTTCAAATATTAAAAACTTTACCTATTTCTGAGATCATTGTCACCAGCCTTACCGACTCTGATTCTGAATACGATTTCGTCTCTCGTTTATTTGCACCAGGTTTAGGAATTGATGAAGACCCTGTAACTGGGGCTACCCATTGCTGTCTTGCTCCCTTCTGGCGCGATCGCTTACACAAAGATGAGTTATTGGCTTATCAAGCATCCCGTCGCGGTGGAGTCGTAAAAGTACGTTATACCGGAGGCGATCGCGTCTTTCTGGCCGGACAAGCGGTAACTGTGATGCGAGGTGAGTTATTTACAAATTAATCCACCCTGCCCAACCCGTTGCGGGAAGGGAGAACAATTCAAAGCCTCTCTCCTAAAAGGAGAGAGGCTTTGAATTGTACTTCACTAGACCGAAAACCGCTATAAACCATGTATTCTTTATAGAAACTTGCTTACAGCTAGTGGTTTACCGGAGAAAACTACTAACCAACCACAACAATATAAAGGTTAATACAGTAGAGAACTGATTCGTTCCCAGATTGGTGAATGATGATATTTGTGGTAAGAGCCAGCTAGCAACTAGTCCCCCAGCGATTAAGCCAATGATTAAACTGATCAGGGTAAACAAAACTGCTCGGCCAAATTTGCCTTCTTTGCGATTGAGAAAGTAAATACTGGTGCCTACCCCAACCACCAATGCTAACTGCAAAACCTGCTCACCTCCCTCTGGGTAAAACAAGCTGATAGAACTCAAACCAAGAAACCAAGCTCCTGGCAAAAGTATATCCGCAGGTGTTGGCTGATCCAGCATCCTTTGCAGCCATGCAGGTGACTGCTCACGAGGCGTTGGACTTTCTTTAGGAGGTGATTGCACGCGCAACTCTGGAAACCGGATACGTTCAGGAACTTTAATTTTACCTTCCTGGCGCATCCGTAAGCGATCCATTAAAATCGCATCGTAAGCAGCTTCAATTACTTCTAAATGCTTGGAATCGCCACTATGTTGCTCGAATAGGCGATTACGAGCATCCTGAATTTCATCGAAGCTAGCCTCTTCTGATACCCCAAGTTTTTCGTAGGGATTTTGATCGCTCATGGGAGTTTGTTACTTCAGCCTCAGTCAGCGGCAGTCTTTTATCGAATAAAAAACAGTTTTAGGTTTTGTTTTAATCGAAACTAAAGTCTCGACCTACTTTTATGCCCTACCAGGATAGTAGCACGGGTTAGTTTGATTGACTTTGTAATTTCAACTATAGTCACTTTAACATATCGCTATAACTCCGTGTATACCCTCATGTCGTTGCTTAATTCTAGCTTTAATCTAGAATTTGAACGGAGAGTACCTAAAATCCATAGTTTTTATGAAAAAATCAACTTTACTGCTTTCAATTTGGCAAAATTACTGTGCCCTAATAGATTTTTTTAATTATACTGAATAATCGCTTGTGGTATATATCCGCATATCGATTTAAAATTGAAACGTTTTAGGTTGCCACCTAACTAGAACTATTACGGCTAAAGTCAGAGCGCCTATCTACTGTGGTTAACAGAAGTTTCGCGTTCTCATCGCCCACATTCCTGATTACAGTATTTATTTGTGAATGATCGGGATTCCCATACCGTAGCCATGTAGATTCTTAGTTAGTGCCAAAGTGGTAACTGCGTTTTTACGCAACCCTTTTGTTAATCTTACGAATTTTTGTGCAAAGTAATGGTCATGGCTCCTGCCAAGATTCTTGTAGTTGACGACGATCCTGCGGTTCGGAATTTAATCCAACGCTTTTTGATTAAACAGAACTATCAGGTGGAGGCTGCCGAAGATGGAAAGACAGCCTTAGCTCTATTTGAGCAATTTAACCCTGATTTGGTGATTCTAGACGTGAATCTACCAGATGTAACGGGGTTTAACCTTTGCCAAGAGATGCAAAGTCGTAATGGTGTTTTTGTTCTGATGTTGACTAGCCGTGCTGACGAAGCTGACAAAATTCGTGGCTTTGCCAAAGGCGCTGACGACTATCTCACCAAGCCTTTTGGGTTGGGAGAGCTAGAAGTCAGAGTCGGAGCAATTTTGAGGCGTCAGCGAGTGATAACTACTGCCGAGCAGAAACGCTTGGTATTTGAAAAACTGATGATTGATCCGGTGCGACGGGAGGTAGCACTTAATAACCAAGCAGTACCCTTAACTGCTCTGGAATTTGACTTGTTGCATTTTTTAGCAAGTCATCCAGGTCGAGTTTGGCGGCGGGCAGAACTAATCCAAGAGGTGTGGGACTATGAATATGTCGGCGACCAACGGGTTGTGGATGTACATATTGGTCAAATTCGCAAGAAGATTGAAATTGATGCTAGTCAGCCAGCATTAATTCAAACTGTACGTGGCGTAGGGTATAAGTTTGAATCTTCTCCTGCTCACCCCCAACAGTTGGAAGCCAAATCCTGAGTTTATAGTCTAGAGTTTTTTAACTCTTGACTGTTGACTCTGGGGGTAGATGATTAGTGAATCTCTTTAGCTTTAGTAAAAGACAAATTTAGACAATCAAATATAGATAGATATTGCTCAAATACTGACCAGACAGTTATTTGAGATATTGGTTTATCGGTTTAAGACAGTGGACAGTAGAGAAAGTCCACTGGAAAATATTTCTTTGGATGTTTTGGCAGATATGTGCTTAGGTGAAGTTTTTAGGGGCGCATAGCTTGTCAATTTAACCTGAAATCGGCGCTTAGAAACCCCATTTACACGAGACTTTACCTGCCTTTGCAGGTTTCAGAACAAGGAGCTTAAGCCCCTTGTTTTTTCTTGCCCATACTCTAAGGTAAAAATACGTATACGCAGTAGGAGTAATTTGTGAATTGTCCCTACTGCGTATAGTTTTGAGCAAGTTATAGAACAGAATCTCCCGATCTGTTTTGTTGTAATATTGCCCCGATATGCTTAATTGCTATCGGGTCAAATCCCATTGATGGGGCACGGCAAACCGTGCCCACATTAGAGCATGAGCGAAAATAACGCCCGTACCTATGGGGTATCTAATAGATTAGCTGTTGCGGGTGAATTGATACTGGTTTCTACTGAGGAGTGGTGGAATAAAGTTTCCAGATAGACTCGGGCAGCACGGCGATCGCTACCTCCATTTTGGAGTAAAAACAATGATAGTGCCGCCGTCAATACCCTATTTTCATCCCAATCGGGATGGGTTTCTAGGTAGTTTTTTAAGGATTCGTGGAGTGTTTCGGGAATTTCTGTAAAGATGCTGACCGTTGATTTCATGAGATTTTCCTCCTATGAGGATAATCAAGAGGGACAAGTTGCTTGCGGTGAAGCGGCTTATGGCTTCCTCACCACTCTTTTGCCAGCCCGACAATCTGCGCCCACATCTTAGGTAATATATTTTACACATTTGATGCCAACGGTTGAACGAATTACAAAAGCAAGCCGAATCATTGTGCGCCAAGAGGGGGTGGGTTTGTCAATGCTGCGAAATGTTAAAAACGAATGTATAAAAAATAAACACGAACGAAAGAATCAGCATTAGAGTCTGTTTTTCGTTACTTTACTTTATAAAAACTCAGTCCTTGAAGTTCTTTGCCACTGTTAATTAACAATCCCCAGCAAGGCGGTAAGAAGCGCATTAGTTCGTAGTGAACCTGTGGAAAACTGCTAAAATCCCTGTGGAAACCCTGTGGAATGAGTCAGAAAAATAGCAGCCAATGATAAGAATTACAAAAATGTCGCCAAACTATGACATCTAAACTCATGAAATTAGCTTCTCAATCTCAGCTATCATCGTGGCTGCCCTCAATACATCCCCAAGTCTGGATTTTTGCGATTGGTAGATTTCTCTCGGAAGTTGGTACCGGCTTTACCTTGTTTTACGCCCCCATCTTTTTTGTCAATGAAGTTGGTTTATCCGCAACTAGTGTTGGGGTAGCCTTGGGTAGCGCCTCGATTTCCGGCATTGTGGGGAGGATTGTAGGTGGTTCTTTGGCTGATTCTGAACACTGGGGCCGCCGCCGCACTTTGTTGCTAGCGACGGCGATTTCAGCAATAGGTTCTCTGGTTTTATCTGCAACCAATGATTTTACTATTTTGGTAGTTGGTAGCTTGATTAGCGGTTTAGGGATAGGTTTCTATTGGCCGGCGGCTGAAGCTGTTGTTGCCGACGCTAGCCAAATTGACAATCGCCGTGAAACTTTTGCGATCGCACGACTGGCTGATAATCTGGGGTTAGCGATCGGAATTATGATTGCTGGGTTTTTAATCGCGATAATTGGGAGTTATCGATGGCTATTTGTCATTGATGCCATTTCTTATCTGATGTTTTTTGGGGTTGTCTATGTAGGGATTAGTAAAATCGAACAACCGCAAATAAAGGAATTGGAAAGGAAAGAATATATTGCTTCTTGGATGGCAGTATTAAGCGATCGCCGTTTCCTGGTCTACATCGCAGTTAATATATTCTTTACAATCTATATTTCTCAAATCCATAGCACCCTACCGCTTTACTTCAGAAACTTTGTGATCAAAAGTGCTACCGAAGGATTTGCCCAAACTACTATTAGCGTTCTATTTGCTTGGCATCTGGTGCTAGCTATCATTTGTCAATTACCTGTCACCAGTTTCTTAAAACGCTGTTCTCACACACTTGCACTCACCGTTTCTGCCATTCTTTGGGGAGTTGGTTTTGGACTCATTTGGGTAAGTGGTACTGCCACATCTGATAATTTAGTTTGGGTAGCATTAGCATTGGGAGTATTTGCAGTTGCAATTGTTTCTTATACTCCATCTGCCGCCTCCTTAGTCACCGAGTTAGCCCCGGAAAATCAACGTGGTGTTTATTTTTCCGTCAATGCTGTGTGCTGGGCTACTGGGTCTTTTATTGGTCATCCCTTGGGTGGATGGGCATTAGATCAACCGCAAATTATTACCAATACTTTCTGGTTAGGATTCCCCTTGAGTGTGCTGATTGTCGTGGTGATTTTACAGTATCTCAATCGGATTTTGCCTGAGTAGAGCCTACTCTATTGACGACGTTCTTGCAACTTCCGATATACAGATTTCAAATCAACTTGATGGTGAGCTAAGGCAACCAAAGTATGATATAGCAAATCAGCCACTTCACCTGCGATCGCATCTGCTTCATCATCCTTAAAGGCCATTACCACCTCTGCGGTTTCCTCACCGATCTTTTTCAGGATTTTGTTATCGCCACCTGCGAATAACTTACAGGTATAAGAACTTTCTGTCGGATGATCGCGGCGATCGCATATTATTTGAAACAATTGCGACAACGTATCCCCAGGAGGTGGGACAATATTTCCTTCTATTTGGTGAAAGCAACTGCGTTCCCCAGTGTGGCAAGCAACATCTCCTAATTGCTCTACCCCTATGAGCAGCGCATCACTATCACAGTCATAACGGATACTTTGCACTTTTTGAATATGTCCAGAAGTCGCTCCCTTGTGCCATAATTCTTGCCGGGAACGGCTCCAAAACCAAGTTTCTTCAGTTTCTAAAGTTTTTTGTAACGACTCCTGATTCATCCACGCCATCATCAGGACAGTACCATCCAAATAATCTTGGACAATTGCAGGCACTAAACCCCGTTCATCGTAGCGAATTTTTTCAACAGGGATGGCGTAATGTAGCGATCGCAAATCGTTAGAAGACATACCAGCTAGTTTGCTCTAATGAGAATAACTTATGGATTCACGATACCATTCTCAATAGAGCAACTGGTATATTTTTTTGAATTGAACTATCTTATCTAGCTCTAAACAAGAGCATTGTGTTCCATAGCAGACTGCATTTTTACAGCACTTAAAGCAACTTTGTGAGCTTTTGATGCCTCACCATACCAATGGATGGCCGAGTTAAAAGCGGCTCGGTAAAGATCCTGGTATGCTTCAGATAATCGAGTTTGAATATCTAGAGGCAAGTCTTTGTTGGACTTATATAACATATTGTTATTTTTTTGGTTCATCTAATTCTATAGGATAGAAATTCTAAGCAATTTTTAACACTATCCTGAGATAGAGCTTTTTATTGCCCACTGTTAGGAGAGAACCTTGGTAAATACCACAATTAAAACAACAAAATCACAAGAGGTCTTCGCCGCCGCTCAAAACCTCATGCCCGGAGGAGTAAGTTCTCCAGTTCGTGCCTTTAAATCTGTAGGCGGACAACCCATCGTTTTTGATCGTGTTAAAGGTGCATATATTTGGGATGTAGATGGCAACAAATATATAGACTATGTAGGCACTTGGGGCCCAGCTATTTGCGGTCATGCTCATCCAGAAGTAATTGCAGCGTTGCACGAAGCTTTAGAAAAAGGCACTAGTTTCGGCGCTCCCTCAACTCTAGAAAATGTTTTGGCAGAAATGGTCATCGATGCCGTTCCTAGCATCGAAATGGTCAGATTTGTCAACTCTGGAACTGAAGCCTGTATGGGAGTTTTACGGCTAATGCGGGCTTTCACCAACCGAGACAAAATCATCAAATTTGAAGGCTGTTACCACGGACACGCCGATACCTTTCTCGTGAAGGCGGGTTCTGGTGTTGCCACACTTGGCTTACCAGACTCACCAGGAGTTCCGAAAGCGGCAACTAGCACTACTCTAACCGCACCTTTTAATGACCTAGAATCCGTCAAAGCCTTGTTTGAAGAAAACCGCGACGAGATTGCTGGCGTTATTCTGGAGCCAGTTGTTGGTAATGCTGGATTTATTGCACCCGACGCTGGTTTCCTAGAAGGATTACGGGAACTCACTCACGAGTATGGAGCCTTATTGGTATTTGACGAAGTGATGACCGGCTTCCGCATTGCTTACGGTGGCGCTCAAGAAAAATTTGGCGTTACTCCCGATTTAACAACCTTGGGTAAGGTTATTGGTGGTGGTTTGCCAGTAGGAGCTTATGGCGGTCGTCGGGATATTATGTCAATGGTTGCCCCTGCTGGCCCCGTATATCAAGCTGGGACTCTTTCTGGTAATCCTTTGGCGATGACTGCTGGTATTAAGACTTTAGAATTGCTGCAAAAGCCAGGTACTTACGATTATCTGGAGCGGATTACCAAAAAGCTAGCAGATGGTTTGCTGCAAATTGCTAAAGAAACTGGTCATGCAGCTTGCGGCGGTCAAATCAGCGCGATGTTTGGCTTATTCTTTACCTCTGGCCCAGTTCATAACTATGAAGATGCGAAAAAGTCTGATACAGCCAAATTCGGACGCTTCCATCGGGGGATGTTAGAGCGTGGTGTTTACCTAGCACCCTCTCAATTTGAAGCTGGGTTTACGTCTTTTGCTCACACTGAAGAAGATATTGAGCAAACTTTAGCAGTTGCACGGGATGTAATGTCTAGCCTATGACCAAAAGAGGGTTGAGTACTCAGTAAAGACAACGCCTACAACGATTGCTCACTGGGCATTATATACTCCTGCGCGCGATCGCAAGAAGTCGGAGTGTCGGCTTCCGATGATCGAAGCTTCAATCGTTGATATCCTGTCTCACTGCCTAACCCTTCTAGAAAAAAGGTTAGGCAGTGAGACACACATCGCAATCTAAATTTCATTTCGGTAACTCAGCACTACTCAACAGCCACAGCCATTGTGACTACAGCCTTTGATAGTTTTGTGACCTTCAGCACAGCCTTGAGAGCAATAGTATTTGCCGTCCTCTTTAATGGCATCCTCAACTGAAACGATACACAGGCAAGTTGAACATGCGCATTTCATCTGGGTTACGGTTGTCATCACTTTCTCCATTTTCTGTTGAGATTACTCTAATAATAATACGGATCTACCCTGTGCCGTTATCACTCAAGGAAGGTCATACCTTCGTCATAATTTCGCAATGGCTTTGTCAATGCGATATGCAATATTTAATCTATATTTGTTAATAAGGCAGGATTAATTGCCTTTCACAGTTCTCTAAATTCCCCTCATCCCTTATAGTCTACGAAAGCTAAGGCACAAGAAGGCTCTCACCTTCCTGGTGAAGGTTTTGTTTATAGATACAACAGTTTGCAAATAACTGAGGTACAAAATGTAGGACTCAAGATCATATATAAAAAGTTTCTACCTCCTGCCTCAAAATCCGTAGGTAAGGCATTTTTTCGGAGTCAGGGTTGGAGCTAACTTAAAAAGATATTACTAATCATGCTGTAGTTTGCATGAGAAGGCTTATAAAAGTATAAAAAACTGCCAGAAGTGTTGTGAAAAAAAAACGGTTCTACCCTTGAAGGAGTTATGAAGTGGAGGACAATAAGTCATTTTTTAGTGTGCAAAAAATATTAATAGCGTTGCTTGTCTTGAGTACCAGCACGATGATGCTTATCAAGTCAAGATCATCTGATGCCCAAAGTACAGAAAATTTAAATGTAAACAATCTACCAGCGAAGGTTGGAGCTCAACAGCAGATTGAAGAATTAAAAGCAACGATGCTTAAAATTTGGCAGCAACAAGCACAAATAAAAGGTCTTTCATACGCTGTGCCACAAAGCTTTCAAGGAGCAATAGTTGATGCGGCAAAACTTACTCCCGAACAGAAAGTAATTGCTCTCACCTTTGATGATGGCCCATGGCCTGAAAGCACCGCTCAAGTACTGGATATTCTCAAACAAAATCAAATCAAAGGGACATTTTTTGTCATTGGGCAGAACGTGAAGAATTATCCAGACTTACTAAAGCGAGAAATTGCTGAAGGTCACGTAATTGGTAATCATACTTGGCATCATTGGTATCAATTTTTGAATCCACAAGCAGCCGCTTATGAAATTGACCACACAGCAGACCAGATTTATCAAGTGACAGGGATTAAAACAAATCTATTTCGACCACCAGGGGGAATCATGCACAATGGTGTGGCTGATTACGCTAGAAATAGCAAATATGCCATCATCCTCTGGTCTTCTGACTCTGTAGACTACTCACGTCCTGCTGTACCAAAGTTAATTAATAATGTGTTCAGAAGAGCCAAACCAGGTGGGATTGTGCTGATGCATGATGGTGGTGGTAATCGCTCTAAAACTGTACAAGCTTTACCAGAAATTATTGCCAACTTTCGGAAACAAGGCTATAGGTTTGTTACTATCCCTGAACTTTTAGAAATGCAAGATAAAAACCAAAAGCTGATTGCAAACCAAAAGCAAAACCATTAGGTGGGGTTGCCAATTTAGCTTACCGTTATTACAATACAAAAAAACCGTCCAAAATTAACATTGAACGGAATTTTTATGTATTAATACTTTATGCCTACCTAATTCTGTTACTGATTGTACTAATACCTACAAGCTACAAGTCAGGAGGCAAAATTACCTGATCAATTGCATGGATCACACCGTTACTGGCTTTGATATCTGCTTGTGTAACTTTAGCATCATTAACGGTTACACCAGTAGAAGGATCAACCTTAACATTGATTGCGCCACCTTCAAGACTTTTAACTTCACCAGACTTCAAATCAGTGGACAATACCTTACCAGATACTACATGGTAAGTTAAAATCTTGAGCAATACTTCTTTGTTGGCTGGGTTTAACAATTCTTTCAAAGCATCTGCTGGTAACTTAGCAAAAGCTGCATCAGTGGGTGCAAAAATAGTTAAGTTATCTTTGCCTTGCAAAGCTCCAGTCAACCCTGCTGCTTCCAAAGCCTTGGTTAAGGTTGTAAAAGAAGCGTTTGACTGTGCCAACGCAAACAGGTTTTTGCCTTCATTGTCACTTGCCCCTGGCCCTGGTGGAGTTGTGGGTGTTTCACTGGGTTGAGTTTCCGGGGTAGTACCTGGTATGGATGGTTTTGGTTCACTAGGTGTAGCGCCACCACCACGGTTATAAGGAGGCTCGTTGAAAATACTTGGTTTGGGATTTGTTGCACTACCTTTCTGCGCTACTTGTTTGCGCTTGGTATTGCCCTTTTCTGTTTCGGAAGCAGCCTCAGTTGGTGTGTATTGAGCGTTTGCTTGAAGGCGTTGACCCTTATTATAGGGGGCTTCGTTGAAAATACTGGGGTTAGGATTTAGTACCTCTTTGGCTTCAGATGGTAAAGTAATGAGAAGGCTTAAACTAGTGAATCCTGCTATGCCTGCCAACGTGGTCAGCAATTTGCTGTTATTTGTCTTCATAAATTTTGTTTGTCTTTTTGTCCACACATTACATAAAGATTTATAACATTTTGCTATGCACAAAATCTAACCAAAGAGGGAAGTAAAATTTTTACTCAGAGAATTTTTGGCAGTGAGGTAAAATATCTAACTTCGGATCAAGCTGATCGGTATGAAATATATTTACCACATATTTTATTTAAACCTCATCTAAGTTGAGAACCGTAGTTTTCGCCCTCACCCTAAATCCCTCTC
>NZ_JABXKH010000043.1 GCF_017115105.1 Nostoc sp. NMS2 | reverse complement strand
TTTTTAAGGGGGGTTAGGGGGGATCAATAAGTGCAAAGATACAGCCAACCACTTTTCAAACATCCTCTAAACACTAAATTACTTACTACAAAACCTCGAAATAAGTCTACTGCCTGCGTAATACCACGGATAAGTCGGTTAAAGTTTCCCCATGAATACCTTTTCAGCTGGGCCTGTCATGTAAACCCGTTGGTCGATTTCTGACCATTCAATTTGTAAGGGGCCACCTGGTAATTCTATAGTGGCGGTGCGATCGCATTTCCCGGTTAACACACCAGCTACTAAAGAAGCACAAGCACCAGTCCCACAAGCTAATGTAATCCCAGCACCTCGTTCCCACACCCGCATTTTCAAATAGTCACGGCGTACCACTTGCATAAATTCGGTATTTATGCGTTGGGGAAAAGCTGGGTGATGCTCAAATTTCGGGCCGATGCTTTCTAGTTCAATTGCTGCAACATCTTCCACAAAGGTAATACAGTGAGGATTTCCCATATTTACACAAGTTACTTCCCAAGTTTGTCCCGCCACCTGCAACGGCTGAGAAATTACTTTTTCTTCAACAGGTGCAAGGGTGGTAGGAATTTCGCCAGCGAGTAATCTGGGTAAACCCATGTCTACTTTAACTAGACCATCAGATAAGAGTTGGGGAGTCATTACACCACCCAAAGTATGAATGCGATATGAATCTTTATTCCGAGATTGACCTTCTAAATCTGCCAAAAAGCCAGCTAAACAGCGAATGCCATTGCCACACATTTCTGGTTCCGAACCATCAGAATTAAAAATCCGCATGGTGTAGTCAGTGCCGTTTTCTCCAGGTAGGGCAAAAATAACACCATCAGCACCGATACCAAAATGGCGATCGCACAACTTGATGGCTTGCTCTGGAGTCAATACGGGCAATGATGACGAGCGATTGTCAATCAGAATAAAATCGTTGCCTAGACCATGATACTTAGTAAATTCGATTGCCATTTTCTCAAGGATGAATTATCAAGGATGAGTTACTCTTTATTTTGCCTTGTAGGTTCATCTTTACTAAAAATGCTTACCGAATTTGACACCACTTTGCCTAGTATTATACAAGTCCAAAACCTGATTAAACAAACCACGCCAGTAGAGTTAAAGCTGCTGACTCAGGATATACTCACAGGAAAGGTTTTATGGCAAGATCCACAGTGTATCTGTATTGCTGATGAAAACAGTCAGCAAAGCATTGTTTGGAAGCAAGCGATCGCATACATCAAACCGAAAACAAGTTAGGAGTAGAATTTTGCTTGCGATCGCTATAAGATTTTGGTTAGCGATCGCTCCTTTGTATGCAATGCACCCTGATATCATGATTCATTCTGTTAGCGGTAGCGGGGCGTTTAGCCCATCCTGACTCCTGAATTCTGCTTGATTAATGCAAAAGTTGCCAATCTTGCAGCATCAAAATAGCATCTCTATACAAAGACAAATCCACCTGGTGGACTTCTATTCCCTGCCCAATTCCTTCTAGAAGAGTGATTGTCAAATTTCCTCCCAAGTGTTCGCGGAACTCGGTAAGCCCCCTAAATAGACAATGGGGATGGTCTAGTTGATCTAATTGCTCTGTCAGTGCCGATACATACAATGTGAATCCTAGCTTACTGAGTGTATGTAGAACACTTTGCCACTCAGATTTCAAGAGTTGACCTGTTAAATATGAATAGGTCGTATCCAAAGCAATGCCGATCGCTACAGCTTCACCGTGACGTAAACTGTAATTAGTTAAATGCTCCAGTTTATGAGCAGCCCAGTGTCCAAAATCCAGAGGACGCGATGAACCCATTTCAAATGGATCGCCGCTACCAGCAATATGCTCTAAATGCAACTGCGAACAGCGATAGATCAGCCTTTGCATTATGTCCATATCCCGATTAGCCAATTTATCGGCATTAGTCATAATGAAATCGAAGAAATCTGCATCTTTAATCAGCGCTACTTTCACCGCTTCTGCAATACCCGATCGCCAATCTCGATCGTCAAGGCTAGCAAGAAAATCAAAGTCATTTAAGACAGCATAAGGCGGCATGAATGTACCCAAAAAGTTTTTCTTGCCGAAAGCATTAATTCCGTTCTTTACCCCTACACCCGAATCGTTTTGCCCTAATACTGTTGTCGGTACTCGTAGCAATCGAATTCCTCGGTGAGCCGTTGTTGCTGCGTATCCTACCATATCTAGGACGGCTCCACCTCCAATTGCTAAAACGTAGGAGTGACGGCACAATCCAGCTGCATTGATTCGCTGATGAATTTGCTCTATAAATCTAGAATCGTTTTTAACTCCTTCTCCACCCAGAACTACTATCGGCTCACCGCTCAGTGTTAGTACATCTTCATAATACTGGGCATAGACTGATAATTTTTTTAGTAAGCCATCCTGGTACTGTAAAAATCCTCCATCTACCACCGCTAATACTTGCTTTGGGGTTGTTTCCCCATCTGCGGCAATCACTTGTGCAAATAAAGGATTATCTAACTGAAACAGACCTCTAGTGAAGTGAACATCATAGTTGAAGGTCACGCGGACACATTGGTTAATTGGTTGCAGATTAAGAGCGGTTTTTTGTTTAATAGCCATTTAAAGTATTATTACTGTTTTAGTAACTGTGAATAGATGCACTGATGCAATTACAAGTGAAACTAAATTTAGCATAATTAAGTCATCAAATACTTCAGCATTTAAATGAGTTGCTAGATAGCTAAAGTTATTAAATTAATCATGCTTTTCAAGTACATTCATCCTGGTAGATAAAGTTTAAAATAGCATTAATTTACAATTTTATCAAAACAGAATTCAGGAGCCAGAATAATGCTTCCGGCATCCGCGAACAGAATTGAATTCTGTGTGACTGGCGGATGAATAAACGGGTTGAAGACTACTAAATATTCGATTTAGTGGTCAACAATAAAGTGGCGGGTTTGAATCCCCCACTAATTGATTCTGACTCCTGAATTCTGTTAGCGGTAGCGGGGCATTTAGCCCCTTCTGAATTCTTCTTCAACGATGCCTATTTTTTATCATTTATACCTGAAGTTAGCAATGGTTATTCTTATTTAGATAAGATTCTAATTTTTTTCCGTAAATTAATTCTAGAGTTTATCTAATTAAAATAGTATCTTTACAATATCTTCTCTAAAATCGGGAAAATTTTATAGATTCAGTAAAGCTACGAACTCAGAAATATATTATCTAGCTGTTTTAATCACAAAGTATCAAGTTTAGTGGTAGATTTTATACTTAGTTGTCACAAAAAAGTTGGGCAACTTCTCCTGAAATTTATCATGAGTAAAGTAAACAAGTTACTGCATCACTGGCTGTTAAAGTCTGTTTCAGAGAAAGCTTTTGCTTGGCTGGAACAGAAGCAAGCACAAATTTCTAGCGGCGCTGCTGAAAGAGTTTTTTTCACGGCATTTAGTGCTGTGCCGCGTTATCTAGGTAAACAGGATTTACAGCTAACATTCCAGGACTTGGAAGCAGCAGAAAATGTGATTCCTGGTTGGTATCCTGGTAATTGGAGTGTAGATCAAGCAGGTCGTACGCTCTTGCTTCTAGCTTTGCCCCACGATGACACCCAGGGGTATGTGCGATCGCTCGATCAAGTCTTCTCCACTGCCGATATGGGAGAATCAGTTGCCCTTTATCAAAGTTTGCCGCTTTTACCACATCCAGAGTTACATTGCCACCGTACTGCTGAGGGAATTCGCAGCAACATGAGTAATGTATTCCAAGCTATAGCACTACGTAACCCTTATCCAGCGAATTATTTAGACAATGCTGCTTGGAATCAGATGGTACTGAAGGCTGTATTTGTCGGCAGTCCGTTGCATCTAATTTGGGGACTAGACCGACGTGCTAACCCAGAATTAGCGAAGATGTTAGCAGACTATGCCCATGAACGTTGGGCAGCTAAACGCTCAGTTACGCCAGAACTTTGGCGACCTGTAGGGCGGTTTGCAGATAGCGCGATCGTCACAGATTTAGAAAAAGTACTGGCTAATGGGGATACAGCCGAACAAGAAGCAGCAGCGTTAGCTTGTGCTGAGTCTCCTTTACCACAGGCGCAAGCATTACTTTCTCGTTACCCAGATTTACAGTCATCCATTCAACAAGGTAATCTGACTTGGAACAGTTTTAGCCGCAAGTGAGTGAGGAGTGGGGATGAGGGGAATGAGGGAGATGGGGAGCTCTTAGCTGGGAGCAAGGGAGAAGAGTTTTCCCCCTGCCCCTCGCCCCCTGCCCCTCTGCCTCTTTTCCATGCCCAATGCCCAATGCCAAATACCCAATTATTAAAACCATGATGTTCATCGATCCTCACATTCACATGTGTTCCCGTACTACTTACGATTACTTAGTAATGCGAGAATATGGCATTGTCGCCGTTATTGAACCAGCCTTTTGGTTAGGACAACCCCGAACTAACGCTGGCTCATTTAAAGACTACTTCAGTAGTCTTGTGGGCTGGGAACGCTTTCGTGCTAGTCAGTTTGGCATCCAACACTACTGTACAATCGGCCTAAATCCGAAAGAAGCTAACAATGAAGCGCTGGCAAAAGAAGTTATGGAACTACTGCCACTTTATGCCTGTAAAGAAGGAGTTGTTGCTATTGGGGAAATTGGCTATGACGACATGACAGAAGCAGAAGATAAGTACTTTTGTCAACAGTTAGAATTAGCCAAAGAACTTGATATGTTGGTACTAATTCATACTCCCCATCGCAATAAGAAAGCGGGTGCTATTCAAAGCATGGAACGCTGCATTGAATATGGCTTAGATCCCTCACAAGTAGTTATCGATCACAACAACGAAGAAACCGTCGAGGAAGTATTAGGACGGGGTTTTTGGGCGGCTTTCACGATTTACCCACAGACGAAGATGGGTAACGCCAGAATGGTAGAAGTTGTCCGTAAATATGGATGCGTTAGCGTAGCGGGACACGATAGTGTTCGTCGCATCATTGTAGATAGTAGCGCTGATTGGGGTATCAGCGATCCTTTGGCAGTCCCAAAAACGGCTCAGTTGATGTTAGATAGGGGCATTCCTGAAGAACATGTGCAAGCAGTTTGTTATGAAAATGCCCTAGCTGCTTACAGTCAAACTGGGCAGATGAAAGCGTCAGACTGGCTCAATCCCCAATCTATCGATCAGCGCCAAATGTTCAGTGGAAATTCTGTGTTGCGGGGACAAGAACCAGGAATCAAATCAGCTTCAGATTATGTGTTGATTGAGTAGAAAATTTGAGAGAGACGCGATTAATCGCGTCTGTACTGGGGAGTGGGGAGTAGGAATTGCATAAATGATTTATCTGTAATATGCAGTTTATTTTGAGAAATTATTAGGCACGGAGGCAGATAAGTGAATGTTGCAAGCTTAAATTTTCAAGGCTGGCGGGGTTATCTAGAATTGATGCGTCCTGCTAATATTGTTACTGCTTGGGCGGATATTCTTGTAGGTTTTGCTGCTTCCGGCTCTGGGAGTATTTTTGCTAAATTAATTAATGGTGAAGCAACTTTTGCCATCCTAATTCCATTAGCTTGGTTATTATTGGCTACAACTGGTTTATACGGCGGCGGTATCGTTTTTAATGATGTTTTTGATGCTGAATTAGACGCAAAAGAGCGACCAAATAGAGCAATTCCTAGTGGTCGCGTATCTCGTCAAAATGCTGCTTTATTGGGGAGTATACTGTTTGCCATCGGCATTATAGCTGCTTTTCAAGTATCCTGGTTGAGTGCTGCGATCGCTATATTGATCGCTCTTTCATCCCTCCTGTATGACTCACTCGCCAAACATCATCCTTTTTTTGGCCCTTTAAATATGGGTTTGTGTCGTGGCAGTAACTTATTATTAGGCGTAAGTGCTGTACCTGCAATGATAGGAGAACGTTGGTATTTAGCACTAATTCCTGTTCTCTATATTGCTGCTATCACCGCAATTAGTCAGGGTGAAGTTCACGGAGGGAAGAAGATTACGGGAGTTTTAGCATTACTGCTGATTGCAATAGTTTTGACGGCAGTTTTAGCTTTAGGAATATTAGGAGATTATACAGCGATCGCAGCACTACCATTTGCTATTTTCTTAGCTATCAGAGTCTTGCCTAATTTTGTCAAAGCTGCCAGTGAGCCAGTAGCCGAAAACATCAGAAATGCTGTAAAAATAGGCGTTTTATCTCTAATAGTCTTAGATGCAACAGTTGCATCTGGTTTTGCTGGTTTGTATTACGGTTTATTAGTTCTGATTTTGTTACCAATTTCCATGAAACTAGCACAAATATTTGCCGTAACTTAAATTTTGATGTCCACACCTTGTAATACCATTAATAGGCTGTAATGGCGCACATTTATGCGCCATTATCCCCGAATATAGCAAGTAAAAATCTCCAATTCCTCTCTCTGCGTTCTCTGCGCCTCTGCGGTTAATTTATTACAAATGATTTAGTAGTGCTATATGTCACAAGTATTTCATAACCGAAAAGAAACAAATTCTTAGAGGATGTTTTAAAAGTCCTCTTATCGGTAGCAAAATGTTTTAGATCCCCCTAAATCCACGCCACTTGCTTCACTTAGGGAGACCCCAAGACCGCAGTGGCTCCCCTTTTTAAGGGGGACTTTGATTCCGGTTCCCCCCTTAAAAAGGGGGGTTAGGGGGGATCAATAAGTGCCTAAAATAACAGCCAACCACTTTTCAAACATTCTCTTAGCATATATAAGGCATAAAACTAGAAAATGAAAATTACAAAAGACAGCAACTTTCATTTAACTTATTGCAGCAATATTCATCCTGGTGAAAGTTGGCTAGATGTTTTCGATAATTTAAAAAAGTATATTCCCGAACTCAAGTCACGTTTATCACCAACAGAACCTTTCGGTATTGGTTTAAGATTAGCAGATGTTGCTGCAACACAACTTTTAGAAAGTAATAACTTAGCTAAACTTCAAGCTTGGCTAACTCAAGAAAATTTATATGTTTTCACCTTAAACGGATTCCCTTATGGTAACTTCCATCGACAGGTTGTAAAAGACCAAGTTTATGCACCAGATTGGTCTACACCAGAACGGACTAATTATACATTAAACTTGGTAAAAATTTTAGCTAATCTATTACCAAAAGAACTTGATGGCGGAATTTCTACACTGCCATTATCCTATAAACCTTGGTGGAGAAAAAACCAAGCGACTTGCGAGATAGTTCTGAAAAAGAGTTGTTTGAACATAGCATCAGTTGTTGTAGAGATGATTCGCATCAGCGAGGAAACAGGAAAGATACTTCATATTGATTTAGAACCTGAGCCTGATGGTTTAATTGAAAATACCTCAGAAATAATTGATTTTTATCAAAATTGGTTATTGCCAATCGGCGGTAACTACTTATCAAAAAAATTAAATATTGAACAGAATTTAGCAGAGAATAAATTACTAGAACACGTTCGGATTTGTTATGATACCTGCCATTTCTCAGTTGAATATGAGGAACCGCAATCTGTATTTGGGCGTTTGCAATCGGCAGGAATTAAGATTGGCAAGATTCAAATCAGCGCTGCAATTCAAGTAAAAATACCTGCTGATGTTGAAAAGCGTAGTTTGATAGTTGAACGCTTGCGTCCTTTTGCAGAATCTACTTATCTTCACCAGGTAATAGAACGTCGCAGCGATGGTACACTACATCACTATCCTGACTTAATAACTGCATTACCACATTTAGAGCAATCTTTAGCTGAAGAATGGCGGACTCATTTTCACGTCCCAATTTTTATTCATGATTATCAAATTTTGCAGTCTACGCAAGATGATATTGCGACTGTTTTAAATCTACTTCAGACAAACAATGCTTGCTCACATTTAGAAATTGAAACTTACACTTGGGATGTATTGCCATCAGAAATGAAGATAGATTTGCTGACTTCTATTCAGCGTGAGTATGAGTGGGTATTAAAATTAATTCGTAATTCGTAATTCGTAATTCGTAATTAAGATTTAAGCTGGGTTTTCTGGTTTAAATCTGTAGAGATGCGTTATTGTGCTTTTCTAGTTATTTTTTCAAATTGGTATAAGAGAGGATTTAGTTTATGCAGAAAACGGTTGTTCTAAATGTCGTGGGATTAACGCCTAGCTTACTAGGAGAAAATACGCCGTTTTTATCTTCTTGGGCTGCTAAGGGGCAGGTAGCTTCTATTGGAACAGTGTTACCTGCGGTGACTTGTTCGGTTCAGTCTACTTATTTAACAGGAAAATGGCCTGATGAACATGGAATTGTGGCTAATGGTTGGTATTTTCGCGATGAATGTGAAGTGAAGTTTTGGCGACAATCTAATAAACTAGTACAGGCTCCCAAAGTTTGGGAAATAGCTAAATCAATTGATCCAAATTTCACTTGTGCCAACCTTTTTTGGTGGTACAATATGTATTCTTCTGTAGATTATGCCATTACGCCGCGCCCGATGTATCCCGCAGATGGAAGAAAATTACCTGATATTTATACCCATCCTAGTGATGTGCGATCGCAAATTCAATCTGATTTAGGAAATTTCCCTCTGTTCGATTTCTGGGGGCCAAAAACTTCCATTAGTTCTAGCCAATGGATTGCCAATTCTGCAAAATGGATTGAGGAACGCTACAGCCCGACATTATCACTGGTTTATTTACCACATTTAGATTACTGTCTGCAAAAATTTGGTAACAATCAAACACAGATTCAAGCTGATTTGCGAGAAATTGATGCTGTTTGTGGCAATTTAATTGAATATTATCAAGCACGTAATACTCAGGTAATTATTCTTTCCGAGTATGGTATTACTCCAGTCTCCAAAGCTGTGGATTTGAACCGCGTACTACGGGAAAATGGTCTAATTGCTGTGCGAGAAGAATTAGGGCTAGAACTGCTCGATTTTGGTGCTAGCATTGCCTTTACAGTAGCCGATCACCAAATCGCTCATGTGTATGTGAATGATCCGGCGTACATCTCAAAAGTGCGATCGCTTTTAGAAGCGACTGAAGGCGTAGCGCAGGTATTGAATGACGAAGGGAAGCAAGCCTACCATCTCGATCATCCTAGATCGGGGGAGTTAGTAGCGATCGCTCAATCTGACGCTTGGTTTACCTATTATTATTGGCTTGATGACGCAAAAGCGCCTGATTTTGCTAGAACTGTAGATATCCACCGCAAACCTGGTTACGATCCTGTAGAACTTTTCCTCGATCCGCAAATTAAATTTCCTCAAGGAAAAATTGCTCTCAAGTTACTTAAGAAACAACTGGGTTTTCGCTACTTAATGGACGTCATTCCTCTGGATGCTTCCCTAGTACGTGGTTCTCACGGTCATATTACTACTTCTCCAGATGAAGGGCCTCTATTTATCACCCATCAAACTCACCTAGTTAATGACAATCGAATTGAGGCGACAGATGTTTGCTCGTTGATTCTCAAACATTTAAATACCTGAAAGCCATTAGACATCTCCAAAAAATCAATTATCCAATTTCTGTACTGCACTGCGATTTTCCCTCCCCCTGCCCCCTGCTCCCTACCCCCCTGCCCTTAAAGCGATGGGCTATTTTTGGCGTAAGTTCTGCAAAATACAAAAAAATTGGTTGTAATTCATAGTCACATCGAGTATGATTTATATACAAACTCGTTATGACTATGAATTAGTTTGCTCTATCAGTGGGCATCCGTCTATCTACTGACTAAAATCTACTGTGGGCAATCTGAGTAACTTAATGGAGAGCTTCTTTACCCATGACTGAACCCCAAAACTTGACAACTGCTGACGGTATTCCTGTTGCCGATAACCAGAACTCACTCACGGCTGGATCGCGTGGCCCTGTATTAATCCAGGATTTCCACCTTATAGAAAAGCTGGCTCATTTCAACAGAGAACGTATTCCTGAGCGCGTTGTCCATGCCAAAGGTGCGGCTGCTCATGGTACTTTTACTGTTACCAATGACATCAGCCGCTACACTAAAGCCAAACTTTTTTCTGAGATTGGTAAAAAAACAGAAGTCCTCCTGCGCCTTTCTACCGTCGGAGGAGAAAAAGGTTCAGCAGATGCCGAACGTGACCCTAGAGGCTTTGCCATCAAGTTTTATACCGAAGAGGGGAACTGGGATATTGTCGGCAACAATACCCCTGTTTTCTTCATCCGCGACCCACTCAAGTTTCCTGATTTCATCCATACCCAAAAGCGCAATCCTCAAACCAATTGCAAAGACCAGAATGCGAAGTGGGATTTTTGGTCACTCAGTCCAGAATCGCTTCACCAGGTGACGATTCTGTTTTCAGATCGGGGAATTCCGAAAGACTATCGACACATGGATGGTTTTGGTAGCCACACCTTCAGTTTAATTAATGCTGAAGGCGATCGCGTTTGGTGTAAATTTCACTTTAAGAATCTGCAAGAGCATCAAACCTTGACAGAGGAAGAATCAGCCAAAATTAAGGGCGAAGATCCCGATCATGCGACTCACGATCTGTTTGAAGAGATCGCTAAAAAAGATTATCCCAAATGGCGGATGTGTATTCAAGTGATGACAGAAGAGCAAGCAGCAAAACATCCAGATAACCCCTTTGACTTGACGAAAGTTTGGAAACATTCAGAATATCCTTTAATTGAAGTCGGGATATTAGAGCTAAATCGGAACCCTGAGAATTATTTTGCCGAAGTAGAGCAAGCCGCCTTTAGCCCTAGTGCAGTGGTTCCTGGCGTTAGTTTCTCTCCAGACAAAATGCTTCAAGCTCGCCTCTTTTCTTACCCAGATGCTCAACGGTATCGCTTGGGTGGTAACTATCAGCAACTGCCTGTTAACCAGCCCAAATGTCCAGTGATGCATTATCAGCGAGATGGCTTTATGGCATCGGGGAACAACGGCGGTAGCGTTCCTAACTATGAACCGAATAGTGCTGAGGGTACGCCTAAAGAAAATCCAGCTTATGCAGAACCACCTAGTCATTTGGGCGATGTCACAGTCGATCGTTACAGTCATCGTGAAGGAAACGATGATTATACCCAAGCTGGCGATCTGTATCGGTTACTAACTCCTGAACAGCAAGAGCGTCTTGCTCATAATATCGTCGGTAGTCTCTCTCAAGCAAGGCAGGACATCCAAATGCGTCAACTTTGCCACTTCTTCCGGGCAGATGTTTCTTATGGTCGTCGTGTAGCTGAAGGATTGGGCATTTCAATCGATCCCTCAATGCTGGGTGCTACTGCTCAACCTGTAGGTAGCTGGTAGCCTTGTAGTTTCGCAGGGTTTGTTATGACGTAGGCTAACGCACCGAAAACCTGGATGGTGGGTTACGTATTTAAGCTAGATTTAGATCCCCGACTTCTTCAAGAAGTCGGGGATTTGATATGAGTTTGCATCCGCTTTAGAGGATGTTTTAAAAGTGGTCGGCTATAAATTTAAGCACTTCTAGATCCCCCCTAGCCCTTCAAAAGGGGGAAGAATCAAAGTCCCCCAATTTATCGGGGAGCAACTGCGGTCTTGGGGAGCCAGTGCGGTCTTGGGGTCTCCCCCGCCGCAGGATGCGCGAAGCGCTGTAGTGGAGCATCTGGCGTGGTTTCCCCCATGAGCAGGTGGCATGGATTTAGGGGGATCTAAAACGTTTTGCTACCGACCAAAGAACTTTTAAAACATCCTGTTAAATCAGGAAACGTGACATGATAATATTTAGTGTCCCGTACATTTTTGCTAAAATTTTAAAAAGAGATTTCCTAAAATAATCTTTTTCTCAGTTGAGTAAGTATTATCTATTTACTCTGCTACAAAGCAAATTCATTTGATTAGCTTACAAAAACAGGGGAGCTAGAATTTCAAAGTCCCTCTCCCAGATATGGGAGAGGGATTTAGGGTGAGGGCAAAAACTACGGTTCTCAACTTAGATGAGGTTTATTTACTATTTTATCTAACAGAATTCAGGAGTCAGGAGTCAGAATTAATTCTGAATTCTGTACTACTGGCGGATGAATAATCTGAAGTAGTGAGGCTCGTTAACGGAGTTCAAAGACTCGTTAACGGAGCTAAAATACTCGTTGACGGAGTTTAGAAGCTCATTAAGTAGAGAAATAAAAATATTTTGAGAGGTTTTCTCCTGTCCCCTTTAATCACTTGGTTTATTAAAAACTTCTAAAATCTGTCTACAAATTTGTTTGAGCTTATCCTCGATTTCACCAGAAGGCGAAGATGCGCCGACAACACTCCAGTTTTCTACCGTAGAAAGTCGCCACGCTTCGCCGCGATGATCGAATCCAGCTACCTCCACGCCGATCGCCCGGCGGGAATTATTGATGGGATCTTGATAAAATCGGATTTGAATTAAAATACTGCGGCTTCGCCAAGATTTGCTGATACCAGGAAAGTGAAAGCCAATATCTATAGAATCTGGATCGACTAACTCCCTGGTTTCCGGGTCATTTTTCCAGGGTTTAAGATCAGATTTGGCATCAGGAAACTCGAATTTGAACAAATTAACCACCGTAGCAATGTTGCTGGCGAGTTCAAAGTTCGTTGCCTGTTCAGCTGCATTCACTAAAAAACACTCCTATAATTGCGTCGGCATCTTCGGGGATGTGAAGATAGAAAAACCGCCAGAAGGCTTATATATATTGGTGTTTCAGCTTATCAAGACCTTTGAGATTTAGCAACTCTAAATCAGACTTCCCTAACAATTCTCGTTACTAACAAATCTGAAAAATAGCCTCTCGTTGGGACTGTCTAACACCTATTAAGTAATTGTACTTAAAAACTCCTCAAAAGCAGATGAAACTCTGCCCTTTATAAAAAATATCAGGATTGTCTGCAAAATCCTTGGCAGACAAGAACGATAAATTGCGCTAGCGACGATCTAAAATGACACTGTTAATCGGTAAACAAAAAGCAATTAAGTTCATTGTCATGGCGCGTCAACGCTCGATTTTTTCATTTGTTTTAGTATTATTGGCCACATTCCTCATGAGTTGTGGCGGCCCTAGTGTTGCGGTAGTACCTCCAACTTACACAGCAACTCAACTTGAAAGAATTCAGGCTTATGTTCCTGAAATTCAGGCTGTGCGCGATCGCTCAGATGAGTTGAAAACCCTGATCCAAAAAGGTGATTGGATCAATGTGCGTAACTTTATACACGGGCCCATAACAGAAGCAAGGCTGAACTTGACTTATGTCACTCCTAACCTTCTACCCAAAGACCAATCCGCAGCCCGCCAAATAACGCGAGATTTGTTTAACGACCTGGTTAAACTTGATAAAGCGACGAGTGCTAGCAATCCTCTAGTTGCCTTGAGTCAATCTAAAGCTGCTTTCACAGACCTTGACAAATTCCTCGATCTGCTTCCTAAAAAAGAAGAGGGTTAATAATTAGAGACGCGATGAATCGCGTCTGTACAAGAGTTAGGAGTTAGAGACGCGAAAAATCTGTGTCTGTACAGGAGTTAGGAATTTTAAGTTTTTAACTCCTAACTCCTAACTTCTCACTTCAATTACATGTCATGAATGTAGTCATTATCGGTTGTGGTGTAGTTGGGGCTACGATCGCTTATGAACTGAGTCAAGTAAAAGGGCTAAAAATCACAGTTTGCGATCGCCAACCACCAGCACAAGCTTCCACGGGCGCTGCACTTGGCGTTTTGATGGGCGCAATCAGCCATAAAATTAAGGGCAAAGCTTGGCAGATGCGACAAATTAGCATCCAACGCTATGAAACTTTGATTCCTGAATTAGAAGCTTTAACAGGTCGCAAAATCCCTTTTAACCGCCAGGGAATTCTCAGTCTGGGTTTGGAAGAGGAGAATTTAGCAGCATGGGAAAAACTTGTAGAAATTCGCCACTCTCAAGGCTGGCATTTAGAAATATGGGACACGGCTAAACTCCAGAATATCTGTCCTCAAGTGGATTGCGAAAAAATTACTGGCGCTGTCTATTCTCCCCAAGATCGTCAACTCGATCCAACTGCTCTCACATTAGCTTTAGTTGAGGCTGCCCAGCAAAACGGTGTAACTTTCAAATTTGGCGTGACTGTTTTGGATGCCCAAACCTCACCATCTGAATCTTCTCCCCAATTTTGCAATCAGCTTGAGACTACAGAAGGAAAAATAGCCGCAGATTGGTTTGTAATTGCAGCAGGACTAGGTTCAACACCACTGACTGCAAAATTAAATCAGATAATTGACATCCGCCCTGTACTAGGGCAAGCATTGCAAATGCGTGTAGGGCATCCATTAGGCAATCCCGACTTCCAGCCAGCGATAACGGGTAACGATGTCCATATTGTTCCTATAGGCGGCGGAGATTATTGGGTAGGGGCAACAGTGGAATTTCCCAGCAATGGAAATGAGATACCGCCAAACCAAGAACTGCTGGAATCTGTTAAAGAACAAGCGATCGCATTTTGCCCAGAATTAGCCACAGCAAAAATTATCCGCACTTGGTCGGGTTTACGTCCCCGTCCTGAAGGTCGTCCTGCCCCAGTGATTGGTAAGTTGCCAGGGTTTAGTAACATCCTCCTAGCTACCGGACATTATCGCAACGGCGTTTTACTAGCACCCGCTACAGCTTATGCGATTCGTGAGATGATTATTTCTTAGGGAATGGGGAGTGGGGAGATGAAGGGGATGAGGGAGCAGGGGAGGCAGGGGGAGCAGGGGAGGATAAGGGAGATGGGGAGCAGGGAGCAAGGGAGAAGAGTTTTCCCCCTGCCCCCCGCCCCTCTGCCTCTTTTCAATGCCCAATTCCCAATACTTCGACTTCGCTCAGTACAAGTGCCCAATGCCCAATATTAGGAATATAGCGTGTCAATAACAGAACATAAAATCAATGTAGATTCACTGGAATGGTTTTATCGAGAATCTTTACCAATCGGCAGAACTGACTTAGCGCCTGTGTTGTTGCTACATGGCTTGGTTTCACAAAGTTATAGCTGGCGTAACATTATACCTGCTCTAGCGAATCAAGGTACAAGAGCGATCGCACCAGATTGGATTGGTTACGGATTTTCTGCAAAACCAGAAAAACGAGATTTTGCTTATACTCCCGATGCTTTTATCACAGCTTTAGAAGGATTTGTCAAAGCTCTAGAACTTGACCATTTTTCTTTAGTTGTCCAAGGCTTTTTAGGTTCTGTAGGACTACAATATGCTTTGCGTCATCCAGAACAAATTGCCAATTTAGCTATTTTAAATACACCAATATCAACTGCTGCCAAATTACCCTGGAAAATTAAACAAATGGGTTTACCTTTGGTAGGTGAAGTAATGACTCAAGACCCCTTGTTAGTTGACCGAACGCTAGAAGGTGGTAGCCGTTATCGCATAGGAGATAATGAATTAGATATTTACCGAAAACCATTTTTGAAAAGTTCTTCATCTGGGCGGAGTCTGTTATCAAGTATTCGCAATTTACAGCTTGATTCAGCAATGACAGAAATTGAATCTGGTTTTAAAGAATGGCAACAGCCAATTCTAATTCAATGGGGGATGATTGACCCTTGGTTATCTGTAGACATTGCCCAAAATTTTACAGATTCAGCACCAAATACCGAATTAATAAAACTTAATAACGTTGGACATTATCCGCAAGAACATTACCACGAGGTGATTTTGGAAGACCTTTTACCCTTTGTGCGTCGTAAAGATGCTCATTGACAATATACCTTTGGCAAAAATCGATATTATAAAAATGAATGTCAGAATTCAGAATCAATTACTGGAGGATTTCAAATACCACGAAATGAAAGATTAAGTGGCAAAATTCAAATATTCTTTATTATTAAAACTCCATCCTTTCACGATTGGAGTATTCTGAATTCTGTTAGCGGATAGCTGGGGTTTAGCCCGTCCTGACTCCTGAATTCTGTTCCAATACTGCGTAGGTTTTGGTGCATAGTCATTCGAGATCCCCCTTAAAAAGGGGGAAAATTAAGACATTCTTAGCCCCCCTTTTTAAGGGGGGTTGGGGGGATCGACTCAAAACCTACACAGTATTGAATTCTGTTAGATAAAAATGGCTCACAACCACAAGTAAAGGAGATGAGTATTCATGGCTTATTCATGGTTTAAAGCATTCCATATAGTCGGATTTGTAGTTTGGTTCGCCGGTTTGTTCTACCTAGTACGCCTTTTTATCTATCACGTGGAAGCGAACCTTGAACCTGAACCAGCGCGAACGATATTGAAAAATCAATATCAAATTATGGAAAAGCGTCTCTACTATATCATCACGAATCCAGGAATGTACGTGACGATCGCAATGGCTATCGGTTTATTAACCACTGAACCGGATATTTTAAAAGAGGGCTGGTTACATATAAAACTGCTGTTTGTTGCTATTTTAATTGGCTATCATCATTACTGCGCTCGGCTGATGAAGAAGTTAGCAGTAGATGAATGTGGCTGGAATAGTCAGCAATTACGTGCTTTAAATGAAGCACCTACAGTTATGTTAGTAGCGATCGTTCTGCTGGCTGTATTTAAGAATAATCTACCTACAGATATCGCTGCTTGGGCTATTTTTGCCATGATTATTTTGATGGCAGTCACTATTCAACTTTACGCCAAAAAACGCAGGCAAGATAAAGAGAAGCTGACGGCACAGATAGGGCAACCACAAGAGCAAAGTTAGACAAAGTATGGTAGCACATCTGTGCTATCCTACCTCATCCTGGAAACGTTTTTAGTAAATCATCGCCAGCAATCACACTAGTGTAAAAAGTATATTTGCGATTAGCGACATAACGGCGGTCTTGTTTAACAATCGCCATAAACTCTCTATGTCCTTCACGGGTACGTCCCACTAGACAACCTGCGCTGGCAAGGCGAATATCATTCTGGGGAAAATCAAAGCCGTAGTGTTGATTCACATAAAAATCATCACCTGTATCAAGTTTGTCGCCAGTCCGTTTAAAATCTTGGTTGAAATCTCTACAAACAGTGATATCTCCAACTTGCACTAATGCTTCGTGAGGTTCTGCTGTGCCGTGAGTACCAACAGCCCAAGCTTTGTATTGTCCAAATTGAATCCTAGCAGCTCCTTTGGGATTCATCGGATTATAAGTGTAATACTTTCCTGGTTCTGTAGTTGCTTCCCAGTGGTCTACGATTTTAGGAACACCATTTACGACTTCAATCACAATCCGGCGATCGTTAAATTGATTGGGTGTATCACTGTTGAGAGTCCAGTCTCCATTCATCCCCTCTATATAAACAATGTTGTATTCTTTGGGATTGGTAAATACCTGATAACCTTTGGATACCATATATTTGACAATCTTACTAGCGATGTCATTGCCTAGTTTTAAAGGGGGTTTAGGAAGATCGTCTATTTTGGTTTCAATCAGTTCCTTGGCTGTGACTGCTCCTAAAAAGCCACTCTCTCCAGTCTTTGCTAATTCTTGAAATTTTTTGATAGATATCACAGAAACAGGGCCAAATATCCCATCGGCTGGAGATTCTAGCAAACCTAAGCCGATTAACAGTATCTGAATTTGACGAGACAATTCTGCGTCAGATGCGATCGCATCAAATGACCATTTCTCATCTTTTCCTAAGAAATCTTGTAGTTTCATTATGCACCTGCTTTTATTTACTTACTTCTAAGTATAAACATCATTTCAAAAATTGATGTTGTCTGAAACTATACTCTTGACTAGAAGATGATGTCACAATTTTTACTATTAATTTATGATTTAGCATACAAAAATTCACAGAAATGATCCTCAAGAAAAAACTATTTATTGGGAATATATATGAAATTTTTTCCGTAATATTTAGAAGATATACATAAAAATTCTGAGTATAAAGTTGTACTGGAATATGTGAAAAATATTCTTTGGCGGCTATATTGCACATTGCTTCAATGCAATACTTCATACAGGCTACATTAACGCGATGTGCGACTTATTCTTAAAACCCCGCTTCCATTCCTCTCCCCGAAACGGAGAGAGGCTTTGATTATTGCTCCCCTTCCCTTGTAGGGAAGGGGCTGGGGGTTAGGTCTGAGAGAAAGTTGCACACGGCGTTACATTATTAATTAGCTCAATTTCTCTGCTGCGCGTCCAAGCAGCAACTCGTCGTCAGGCATCGCCTCTGTAAAACCCCAAATGACTAACGAAGAACTGCTGCAAATTATTGAACAAGCTGTCAGAGACAAGGTGACAGAATTAGACCTTTCTAGGAAAGGCTTAACAACGTTGCCACCGGAATTTGGCCAACTCACCAACCTGCAATCCCTCGACCTCAGCAGTAATCAACTGAGCAGTCTGCCACCGGAATTTGTCCAACTAACCAACCTGCAATCCCTGGGAAGACGAAATTAAAGAATTAGATGAAGGGATGAGAGAAGTTGGTGCAGCTAATTTGCAGGGATTTCGTGAAGAAATTGACCAATACACCGAGATTCGCAACACGATCGCCGAACTCACCAACCTGCTAAAAGATATGAACACGCTCACCCCTGATATTCACAGCAAATCAGAGTTTGAGTCATTGCTGAATGCGATCGCACAGCGTTTAGATGAGTAAAAATAACCTATTGGTTAAGCTCAGAGGTTGAGTAATGTCTCCGATGGGCTAGACCTACGCCCTTTTAACTCGATAATTTGTGTTCTGAGATGCAAGCTTTAAGTTCAGAAGTAGAATGATGAGGGTTAAAGGTGCAACTTCGCGGGTTAAAAGTGCAATTTCGAGGATAAAAGGTGCAACTGCGAGGATAAAAGGTGCAATTTCGAGGGTTAAAGGTCAAGCGATCGCTCTTTTAACTCGACAACTCGTGTTCCAAGGTGCAATATTTGAGTTCAGAAGTTAAACAGTGAAGGTTGAAAGTAAATCTTTGGCTCTTTAATTCACTTTGGAGTTTACACTGTCCAATCCTGTGTCATCAAGTTTGGAACTTTGCTAAAGTCGCTAGTGTTGCGAGTCAATAATACTAAGCTCCGTGAAAGTGCAATCGAAGCTATTCTTAAATCCATCGTGGCTATGCGAACCCTTTGCGCTCGTAACCCTTCAAATATGGTTACTGCTCCAGCATCGAATGGTAAAATTGGTGCTGCCGAAAACCCCTGAATAATTTCCATTAGCAGAGTATATCCCCGAACGACATCACCAGGTGTTTGGGAACGAGTAATAAAGGTATGAGCGCCAATTACTTGCTCATGGAAACTAACAATAGAAAAAGCAAAATCTGTAGCCTGATGCTGGGCAATATGAGCAGCTAATGTTAAAAACTCTGTTCCTGAGCGTCTTTGAAGAAAACTGATATGGTCAGTGTCCAGTAGATATCTCACAGTTGTTCGCCAGTCTCTTCTGTAAATACGTCAGCGTGGCGTAATGACCGACCATACTCTAAAGCTTCCAAAAATGCTGGTTCATCAGAGATTGAGCCAATAACCGTTTCCAGCCAATTACTATAGGTAGGCGCATCAATGACTCGATGTTTGATATCTGCAACTGTTTGTTCAAGAGTCGCTAAACGTTGTTCAAGATTTGCTTCATCTAACATAATTTTCTTTGAGACTTTAGTCCCAATGATAATGCTTATCCGCACCTGAACAACGCGGATGAGCATCTTGTCCATTACAACAAACTAAGGTTAGGTGTAGCTGTGGTTTTAGCCTGGTAAGCCTTTTTAACACCAACCCAGTTACTAGCAATTGGCATTCGCCAACCGGTTCCAAAGGCGCGATCGGTGATTTTTAAACCGGGGGGTGCTTGTCGTCGTTTAAATTCAGCCCGCGCTACCATTTGGATTACTCTGTCTACAATCACCGCATCGTGACCGGCTGCAACAATTTGCACTGCTGATTGGTGGTTGTGAACCAGGCGTTGTAAAATATCGTCCAAAATTTCGTAAGGCGGTAGAGAGTCTTGATCCACTTGGCCTGGTTTGAGTTCGGCGCTGGGTGCTTTGGTCAAGACGTTTTGCGGGATGATTTCTTGATTGCGATTTAACCAATGACAAAGTGAATACACACGGGTTTTAGGAACATCTGCAATTACCGCTAACCCGCCATTCATATCGCCGTAGAGAGTACAGTAACCAACTGCCATTTCTGACTTGTTACCTGTAGATAAAAGCAGATAGCCAAATTTATTAGCGATCGCCATTAATAAATTACCCCGAATCCGAGATTGGATATTCTCTTCAGCCAGTCCAAATTCAGTACCCGCAAACAAATCGCCTAAAGTTTGATCGAAGCCTTGCATTAACTCCCCAATTGGTAAAAGATTAGTCTTAATCCCCAAATTTTCGGCTAATGCCACAGCATCACTAATGGAATGCTCCGAACTGTAAGGGGAAGGCATGAGAACACCAAGGACATTTTCTTTACCAAGTGCAGCAGTTGCGATCGCAGCTACTATTGCCGAGTCAATCCCGCCACTTAAACCCAACACTACTTTAGAAAAGCGACACTTCCGAGCATAATCTTGCACTCCCAAAACTAAAGCTTGCCAAATCTCCTCATCTTCTGATTGATAGGCAGGTGCTACAGAACCCAATAGTAAATCGCGTTGTACCTCGTCAAATTCAACTACCATTAAATCGGTATCAAAGCCACGGGCGCGACATATAACTTCACCTTGACGATTCAAGGCAAAACTATGACCATCAAAAATTAGATCGTCATTTCCACCAACCTGATTAGCGTAAATAATCGGTTGTTGAAAACGCACTGCACTATGTCTGAGCATTGTTTCTCTAAACTGTTGCTTGCCGACTGTGTAGGGCGAAGCAGACAAATTGACAATCAAATCTACACCCAGAATTGCTAAGTCAGCAATCGGATTGACTGCGTAACTCCGTTTGCCCCAAAAATCCTCATCGTTCCATAAATCTTCGCAAATAGTTACGCCAATATGGATATCATCTAGAGTGAAATAATTAGCTTGCAAGCCTGGCTCAAAATAGCGACGTTCGTCAAATACATCGTAAGTAGGCAAAAGTCGCTTGTAAAAAACTTGCTGTACCTTGCCATTCTCTAACAAAGCCATACTGTTAAATAAAGTTTTACCGCCACTAATATGTGCATTGAGGTTCGGTTCAACAGTTCCTACCAACACAGCTAAATTTGGTGGTAAATCTTGAGCCAAATTTTGTAAAGTGATGTCCATCGCTTCCACAAAACTAGGATTTAGTAATAAATCTCGTGGTGGATAGCCACATAAAGAAAGTTCTGGTGTTAGCAACAAACGCGCACCGCTAGATGCTGCGCGTTGTGCCGCCTCTAGAATTTTTTGGGCATTTAAAAGCAAATCACCAATTGTCGGATTAATTTGAGCGATCGCAATTTTCATATTATTTGTCACTAGTCACTTGTACTGAGCGAAGCCGAAGTATTGGTCATTTGTCATTTGTCAAGAGTCAAAATAAGTTACTCAGGACTTTGGATGCAAAGTAACGTGAGTTCGACAAGTCTTATTTGACCTCTCCCCCAGCCCCTCTCCGACGCGGAGAGGGGAGTAAAAAAAAGCTGAATTAATTTTTCGTTGCTCCTCCCTTTCCGTTTCGGAGAGGGAGGCTGGGAGGGAGAGGTTCATCGAACTTACGTTCAAGTGATTGGTTAAATAAACACCAAAGGTTTATCTTTTAAGGGAGCAAAAGCTTCCGCGTCAAACTTATACAAACTAGCCGGACGACCAGCACCGCGTGATACCTTAATTCCGGTATCGCATAAAAAACCTAACTTGAGTAGACGCGCCCGAAAATTAGAATAATCGGAAAAGTTATCACCTAACACTGTGGCGTATAACTGATATAAATCATTCAAGGTAAACATTTCTGGCAAGACTTCAAAAGCCACCGGGCTATACTCTAATTTATTACGTAACCGCCTGTGTCCATAAGCCAGAATTTCATTATGGTCAAAAGCTAATTGTGGCACTTGTTTTACCGGATACCAAGCGATGCCAGTCATGCGATCGGCAATTAATTCGGCTTCTTCAAATCGCACTAGGGCAAAGTAACTAACTGATAGATAACGCACACCATAACTATCAGTTGCTTCCCGTGGATCGCGATTTGGCCCGCCAAATGTATAGAGTTGTTCTAAATAGAGATTGTTGACCTTAATTTTCTCCGCCATAATGCGATAGGCGGCATCTTCTAAAGACTCTCCGGGACGCACTAAAGTACCGGGAAGACTCCAATGATTTAGAAATGGTTCTTGCTGTCGCATTACGAGTAGAACTAACAGCCGATTTTGTACAGTATCTACAGAAAAAATTACATTATCAACACCAACCTTGAAATCGGCCAAAGGTTGTTGGTTCAACGGAGTTGGTATCTTTTTTTGTGAACGTCCTGGCATTCGTACAAATGCTCTCGATTAATATAGGCAACTACAGGGGCTGTGAGGGCTTCAGAATCTCTATGTTCGCGGTATGCTGTTGAGGAAACATCTAGACCAGTCAGACTAGCGATCGCAATTTTCCCTCCCAGCTTTTGCACTACCTCTGAACTAGATTCATCTATGGCATATCCGGGTCGCGGTACAATCAGTAGTTGCACTTCCTGTAACAAATCTTCAATGCGATACCAACGTGGTAGCTGACTCAGTAAATCTGAACCAATAATCAACGTCAATTCAGCGTCTTCGCCCCAAATAACCTTAGCTTTTTCCACTGTTTCCAGCGTTCTAAAGCTACTTAATTCTTGTTCCAAAGCAATATTGTGCCGTGGCGCGTCTATATCCGCAATCAACAGCCGCAACATTGCCGCCCGATGTTCTAGAGGTGTTTGATGAGACTTAAACGGATTATCCGCGGCCCAAACCGCCACCCAATCATAACGTTCAGACAACCAACTCAGAATTTTTTGATGTCCAGCAGTTGGCGGATCTGCACTAGTACCAAACAAAGCAACTCTCATAATAATTCGTAATTCGTAGTTCGTAATTCGTAATTAAGACAGACTGAAAGAGTACTTTTATCTCTGTGTACTCAGCGCCTCTGCGGTTCGTTTCTTAGTTTCTTCAGTCAGCATCCGTAACCCCTCAGAAATTTCCACTTCTACGGCTACAGGATGATCCAAAAGCCGTGTTTGTTCTGGCAAACTGGCAACTGAAGCGGCGGTACGCTGACGAATTGTTGCTAAAGACTCTAACGGTTGCACTCGTTGACCTTCTTGCACTACCAATTGCAACAAAGGTTCTTCGTCCAAAGGACTTTCACCTAAGAGTCCCAATCTGTCTGCTTTTACCTTACCTCCCGTAAATGAGCGAAAAATCTGCTTGCGTCCTGGATAAGTAACCTTACCACTTGACTGCTTCATCACTGGGATACCATCAATGTCTACAAGTTTATAGACTCCATTTACAGGCGAACCTGTAACTAATCGGGTTCCTAATCCGTAACCATCAATTTCGGCTCCAGAAGCTTTTAATCTGGCAATTTCCCACTCATCCAAGTCGCCACTGGCAAAAATTGGCACACCGGGAAGGAGCGATCGCACCTGTTTTGATAAGGTAACTAAATCTCCTGAGTCTAATCTCACTCCTGTTAATTGCATTTCGCCGGAATTTACTTTTTGAGCCAAGCGCTGGGCAGCAGCAACGGTATCGTAAGTATCAATCAGCAACGGCGCACCCGGAAAATATCGATGAAATGCACTAAAAGCTTGTTCTTCAGTGCCTTCTATTGCTGATAACGCCATCACCAGGGCGTGTGCCATCGTACCACTTGGCTTTTGTCCCAGTTGTAGCGCTGCTAACACATTGGAGGTGGAATCTAACCCACCCGCTAAAGCTGCCCGCGCCGCCCACAAAGACCCTTGGGGACTAAATGCTCGTCTTGTGCCAAATTCTAAAAGTGTTGCTTCTTCCCCCGCTACATCCCGCAACCTTGCTGCTTTTGTGGCAATCAAAGTCTGGTAATTAATCGTATTTAAGAGGTAAGTTTCTACTAATTGCGCTTGCCAAAGGGGTGCTTCTACCCGTAAAAGTGGTTGATTGGCAAATACGGCTGTCCCTTCTGGTACTGCCCAAACATCACCGGTAAACTTTCCCTCTGCTAAAAGTGACCAAAAGCGATCGCTCGCATGAGCGAAAATTCCCGTTGCCTGTAATGCCGCAATTTGCGCGGAACTAAAGCGGATTTTGGCTAAATATTCCAATGCCTGCGTCAGCCCCATTGCAATTAAATAACCAAAACCCTCTGGCAATCTTCTAACAGACAACTCAAAGCTGGCCCGTCGTTGTTCGATGCCTTCGCCTGTGTAACAAGCTGCCATCGTCAATTGGTAAAGATCGGTCAGCAAGCTATAGTCATCCGCAGAAATGTTTAGTTCCTGGTTCTGCTGGCTTTGCTGTTTATATACATAGTCCAAATCTGGCAAAGTTGTCATGCAAGAGATTCCTTACAAGCTGCTTCTTTTATTTATGGTAATATTTACCATAAATAATGTCAACTACCGTTAAGGATATTTCAGGGATTGCTGTATAACAGTAGATTCATAGGTATATTTATACTAGCTTTATAAAATACTTAATATTTTTTAATAGTAAAAGCTAGCAATAATGTTAATCTTCAAGGCAACTAATGAAGGGAAACAATATCCTGTGAAAGAAAGTTTGTTTTGCTTTGCTCTTTTCCCAACTGGGGTTGGAGAAACAACTATGTTATAATTAGAATCGAAGCGAAAAGTTTGATTTTTGACAAGCTAAAGTATTGCGAAGTTATCTGAATAAACATTGCATATATTCTCAATATATTGAGAATTAGAGCCAGTCTTGAATATCAGTATTACAGTATAGGTAGCACAATTAAAGCGACTCGAAAAAGTGAGTTGAATATTATGGCTATTTCCAAAATCATTGCTACCATAACTGAGTATATTTCTGAAGCTGCAATGCGGATTTTTGGCCCTACGGATGATGCTTATCCTGCTAGTGGGGTACAACCTTTTACAGGTGAGCCTTATGATAAGCGTAAAGATGATAATTAGTAGGAGCTGATATAGCTTTTCCTAATCAAATGAGGTACTTCATAGCCCCCCATCGAAGAGCGGGGAGGGGGGTGGGGTTTTTGTACCTCACTCAACTGGGAACCGCTATATAGCATTTGAAAAATATTTATGAACAAAAAGATCCCTGACTTCTTGAAGAAGTCGGGGATCTGATTCTTTTGGTATTGAAGCCACTTGTGTTTAATCGCCATTGCTTTGATGGGAGGACGCGATCGCTAAATCTCAACTTTGAGTTATCGTGAGGTGTAATAATGATGTCTGCAAAACAACCTTTGGTGATTGACTATGTTGATTGGCCGAAGTTTCTGCCAAATCCGCCCCTCTCAACCAGTCTTCAATCGGGTTGGAGTAGCATTTAGCTTGCCCATTACCGCCAGCCATCGATAGATTTGCCTGAAGTATCCAACCCTCAGCACATGGTCATTATTCCACTGGGGCATCAAGCATTTGATTTGGAATTTGTCGCAGAGGGTCATTTGCAGACAGTCTCGTATCGAGAAAAAGACTATGCAAGTGGCTGTATTGATGTCGTTCCTGCTGATTTATCTTATGGAATCCGTTCTATTTCGACTGTTCAAACAATAGAGTGGATTCACTGCTATTTAGAGCCGACATTTCTGGTTCAGATTGCTCATGAGTCGGTGAACCCCGATCGCGTCGAACTTTTGCTGAGACGGAAAAAAGTCGATCCATTGATCGCACAGATTGGTCTAGCCCTCAAGTCAAGTTTAGAAGTGGATGGAGTTGGCAGTAGTTTCTATGCCGATTCAATGGCGACGGCACTGTCGGCGCATCTGCTGCGCCATTACTCCACCCGCAACCATAGTTTTCGAGAATATGAGGATGGGTTGTCTAAACAAAAGTTAAGACAAGCTGTTGAGTATATCCAGGCGCATTTGAGCGAGGATTTATCCTTAAGTGCGATCGCTAATGAACTTGGTATGAGTCGGTATTACTTTTGCCACCTATTCAAGCGATCGACTGGAATATCGCCCCATCAATACTTAATTCAACAACGAGTAGAATGGGCAAAACATTTGCTAAAGCGATCCGAACTAACCATTACAGTGATCGCATTGGAATGTGGCTTTGCAAATCAGAGTCATTTTGCCAAATGTTTTCGCAAACATACGGGGATGAATCCCAAAAAATTTTGCCAGTAATAGCAAGATTTTGCTCAAAATCGCCAGAAAATGTGCGATTTATTTTCAGAAATTCCTTAAAGTAATGCCAATAGTTTATTTTACTTAAAAGAGGTTTTTCTCATGACGACTACTCTTACCGATATGGGTTGGACTGGGACTAGCAGTGGCTTCTGGACTGATGGATCTAACAAGGTCACAGATAAAATCGGTGGCATTGTTGTAAACAAAGGAACCAAAGCTAATACTCTTTCTGGTAAAGACTCTATTACTGGGGCTGGAGGGGTTGATACTAGCAAAGCAGGGTTAACTGCGATCGCTCCTTTATATTTTGGCATCGAAAACTTTGGCGAACTAATTATGGGAGATGGCACAGACTCTATCATTGGGACAGCAACTGATGATGGGGACAAATTAACATCCGAATTTGTATATGGAATATACAACGAACAAGGCAGCAGCATCACCATGTCTGGTAATAAGAATTCTATTACCGGAACAGCAACAGGTGATGCAATCGGATTACCAGTCCCCTTCGGCATATTTGGAATCTACAACCGTAGTGGCACTATCACTATGGGAGATGGCAATCATAACTCTATTACTGGGATAGGGAAAGCAACTGTTGCTATCCCTGACCCTGGGAATGGCGATATTGGTTTTCTAGCTGGAGGTATCTTCAACAGGCAAGGTGGAACCATCGCCGTGGAAAATGGCAATAATAACTCTATCACTGGGATAGGTGGTTATTATAACGGCATCTACAACCGTGGCAGCATCACTATAGGCAATGGCAATAATAACTCTATTAGTGGAAAAGGTATCAGTGATGGAGCTTATGGCATTTACAACCAAAATTTCGCGCTTTTGGGTGCTCCTGTCAGCCCCGCGAGTATCACCATAGGAGATGGCAATAAAAACTCTATCACTGGAACAGCAGAAGGAATTCGTAGCATTGGCATCTTCAACGAATCTGGCTGCACCATCACTATGGGAGATGGCAATAAAAACTCTATCACTGGGACAGCAGAAGGAAGTGGTAGCATTGGCATCTTCAACGAATCTGGCAGCACCATCGCGATGGGAGGTGGCAATGACAGGCTCACAGGGATGGGTTCCATCGGCATCAAAAATTCTGGCACCATTGATATGGGATCTGGTAATGACGAAGCGATCGCTAATGGCGGTTTTGCTGGTAATGGCAGTGTGTTTCTAAGGGCTGGCAATGACTATCTCAAGGGCTTTGGTAGTGGTAATTTTGATGGAGGAGACGGTAAAGACACCCTGGAATTAACGTCAGGAAGTTATACAGTTGGACTATCGGGAACAACGGTGACTTTCACGGATAGTAGTAATATCATCATGACCACTTCTGGGTTTGAGAAACTCATAGCTGGCTGCACAACTTATAACTTCACCAGTTTGTCCAGTGGTCAAACCATCGTCGTCTAAGGGAGTCAAAGTAGTTAGAAGCAATTGTTATATTCTATCCGCACCTGCTCAAATGTTTCGTCCAGGGGGATACCTAAACCAAGCTCAAATTCCTCTATGAGTCCTATATAATTTAGGGGCAACCTCAGAAACGAGGTAATCAGGGCAAAAATATGCGCCCAAACGTTGACCCTCAGAAAATAGAACGACTTATGCAAGCCTTGGGTAGAGAAGCTCAGGGTTCAGGGTGCATTTACTTTACAGGTGGTGCTAGTGCCCTACTGATTGGATGGCGTAGTTCCACGGTTGATGTTGATATTCGTCTAGACCCCGAACCCCCAGGTATTTTTCAAGCAATTGCCAAACTCAAACAGGAATTGGATATCAATATTGAATTGGCTTCCCCACAGGATTTCTTACCTGCTCTTCCAGGGTGGCGTGATAGAAGCGTATTCATTGGCAAACAAGGTAAAATCTCGTTTTATCATTATGACTTCACAGCCCAAGCTCTTTCTAAAATATCCAGAGGATTCGACCGTGACATTAATGATGTTCAAGCCATGTATGAAAAGAGATTATTTTCTTGTATAGAGTTACGTGATTGCTTTGAAGCCATTGCATCCGAATTAATCCGATTCCCTTCCCTCGATTCCGATGTGCTTAGAAGTAGGATCGGGAACTTCATCGAGGGTGTTGAAAGTAAACCTTTTGAGGGTCAGTCATGAATCTCAATCAGTTGCCAGGATCAGAAATAATCTTACCTGGAATAGACGATCTTCGCAATGGTAAGACAGATACAGTTGGATCGTTGTTAGTTGCGATCGCAGCAACCCGCTTAACCGAAGCAGGCTTAGATATACCAAAAGGGCATCTAGCCCCAGAGCCAGAACTAACCTTGTATGCTCGTCTTCTTTTAGAACGGGAAGATGCCTACCCTTATTATAATGCTTTGCTGAGTAGCCTCAATAGCTTTTGTAATGCACTTGAACTTAGTCATAAAAAATTAAACTACGATCGCTCTCTGAGTTAACAAAGATAATATTACAGCGATCGCGCTGGAGTGTGGCTTTGCAAATCAAAGTCATTTTGCCAAATGTTTTCGCAAACATACAGGGATGAATCCCAAAAAATTTTGTAAGAAATAGCAAGATTTTGCTCAAAATCGCCAGAAAATGTGCGATTTAATTTCAGAAATTCCTTAAAGTAATGCCAATAGAAGCAATTTAAAAATTTGCACACCTGGAGCAGGAGAGCGTTTTCATCTGCTCTCAGACGGCAAACTTGCCTACAAAGCTACTTATTCTGATGCACAGGGGATTTTAGAAAAAGTAGAAAAGTGAAATTAAAGGCGATCGCTTGACTTTTAAGACAGCAAAAATTATATTCTTACTCTATGCAGTGCGATCGCACTCTCCATTATTCTGCATTGCTGCGGCAAGTTTTTCTAGATTTTGACGAATAGAGACACTACGGTGATGATTTACACCCCAGACTTGCTCACAAATATCTAAAGCTTGCAAATAAAGCGGTTCTGCTTCATCGTAACGTCCAGTTTCACGATAAATTTCTGCCAAATTATTCAGACTTTCAGCAACATTGGGATGATTTTCTCCCAATAGGTGCTTATCAAGTTCTAAGGCTTTTATACATAAAGATTCTGCTTCATTGTAGCGTCCTTGCTCCCTGTACATATAACCAAGAGCATAGATAGTATCTGCTAAAAGTGGATGCGCCTTTTGCAATAGACGCTGCTTTAGTTCCAAGGATTCTAAAAACAAAGATTCCGCTTGATCGTAGCGTCCTTGAGCGCGGTATATCAATCCTAAATTGTGCAAATCTGTTGCAACGTCGGGATTCTCTTCTCCCAAAAATCGCTTATCTAATTCTATTGCTTGTTGCGATAACGGTTCAGCTTCACTGTAACGTCCTTGATGATAATAAAGTAGCGCTAAATTATTCAGTATAAAAGCGAAAGAAAGATGATTTTCGCCAACCAAACGTTTTTCAAGTTCTAATGATTGCAGATACAGAGGTTCTGCTTCGTCATAACGTCCTTGTTCATCATATAATAATGCCAAATTGTTCAGACTGACGGCAACATCCGCATGGTTTTCTCCCCACAGACGTTTCCTCAGTTCCAAAGCTTGTTGATATAGAAGTTCCGCTTTACTATATTGTCCGGTAGATTTGTAAAGTCCAGCCAAATTATTCAGGCTAGTAGCAAAAGAAGGATGATTGTCTCCTAGCAGGCGTTTCCTCAGTTCTAAAGCTTGTTTATATAAGGGTTCAGCTTCATTGTAGTGTCCTATTGCACGATATATTCCGGCTAAATTGTTGAGACTATTAGCTAAATCTATCTGCAAACCTAATTCATTTTGTAGCTCACTCGCCTGTCGCCAATATTTAATTGCTAATTCCTGTTCTTCTTGATAATTTTGAGATTCACCTCGATCTAATCTGCTGCGGTAAATATCGCCCAATCTTGAGTATAAAGTAGCCAATGTGGGGTCTTTAGTTCCCCGTTCCTGTTCTATTTTCTCGATTAGTTTTTGTAAATCTTGAATAGGCAAGAAAAAGGGGTTATTTTCATTAGTATCTGTGCTGGCTAATTCTGTATCTCGAAAAACAAAGCGTATAGGTTCTAATTCTTTACCAGGAATAGAATTTGTCTTTTGAGATTCAAACCGAAATACACCATTACGCCAACTCCAAAAATCAGGCGCTTTTTTAATCAGGTTAACTAAAATTTGGTTAGTTACCCAAAGCACGATCGCAAAAGGAAATTCGCGCAATCCTTCCCTTGTCCACTGTAAGTAACCAAAAAATTTCTCCTGTTCTGATTGCTCTTTTCCCAATCTAATAAAATAAAGTTGTTCAGCACCCGTAACAGTAATCACCGCCAGGTTTTGCTGACGAAGATATTCTTCTTGTTGTACCAGTTGGTTAAGAGCAGCTTTCAGGCTCGGTTCCTGACGTGCTAAAGTTACTCGATATGGACAGAAAGCTGATTGTAGTTCGGCTTCATATTGAGCAATAATCTCATCACGAAAGCTAGCATCATCGCAAACTGCAATTAGTAAATTTAATCCTCGTTTTTGAGCTTCAATGGAAACAATTAAATCATCATACGCATCTTGATTTTCTCCTTCATCATCTAATAATTCTTCATTTAACATTAATAGCTCCCTGTCTTTTCAAGCTTTCGATAATAATTGGATGAACATCATACCAAGTTTCATCAGTGCGATACTCTAGAACATATAGCCCATGTAGCAAATCTAAAAACTCCGCTTGTTTGGGATCATTGGGCATAAATTGTTCATAAACACTCTGTAAAATATCTATATCAACCTTTCCTAAACGGATAGAAAAATCATTGCGGATTTTATTAATTGCTTGAAGAAGAATTTTATCATCAATGATAACTTCGGCTGAGGGATTTCGCCGGATCGTTCGCAAACATATACGGCAACATTCCTTAGAGATCCGAATTAACTCTCGCAATACGCCACCACTGTAAATCACGATTTTTTCAGCAGTTTCTGCCGCGATTAATTCATTGGGAATCCGCTTTTGTAAAACTTCACCAAGAATCTTTGTTGCTTCCAGGCGAGGTTGGGCATTAAAAAAGCGATTTTTACCTTTATCAAAGATTTTTAAGACAGGCATTGCCACAACCTGATCGTTGGTTTCAGTGGCAATTATGGTGCTGATAAATGTTTCCCGAAGGACTGCGATGGGGATAGTGTAAATAATTTGGAAGTTAGGTTGACAAAGAGCCTTAATGTTATCTCGATAAATTTCGTTAACTCTGCCTAAGTCAAGTTTATCTAAATCATCAATAATTACTAAAACGTTTTGTTTAGTTGCAGCTTGAATTAGAGCAGCTATTTCATTAATTCTGGCAACTAAATCTGACAACTTGCGTTCAAATTCTTGCTTAATTTCATCCCGAACGCTAGCATCAGCTTTTAATTTAGAGCTAATCAACTTTAAGAGGTCAAAACCTATACTAGCTTCTGCTTGCAAATTTAATTCTTCAGTGCGAGTGCGGGTAGCGAACCACTTATAAAGAGCTTCCTTAGTAGATTGCGGAATATCAACTCTGCGTGCTTCTGCCTCTGTCATTAAATTAACTGCGATCGCAAACAGTATATTAATATGATTAACAGCCGACATTTCAATTTTGTCAGCAATAGAAAACAGAACTACAAAATATTTATCTTGAATTTGTCGGCTAAATTCAGCTAACAAAGTAGACTTACCACATCCCCGATGTCCTGTAAAGACAATTTTGCCATCTCCATTAGGACTATCTTCCACTAATTGGTTCAGGTCTGCAATCAAATCATCACCATATTCGACTCTAAATCTTTCCATTTCGTTCCGTTCCATCAACGGAAATAGTTCGAGATTGCTGTATGCTTCTTGAAAGGAGTTTAATAAGTCTTGAGACATCGGATAGTGCCGTAAACGTGCTAACTATTCATATAATGGCTCATGATTTTTGAAGCACAAGTTTAGGTAATGTCTAGGATAGAGTATGCCTACATAACTTGTCAAATTCCATTAATAAATAACTACTAGGTGAGTGGTATGTTATGTCTTAAAAAGAGATGCCCTAATTCCCAAATTTCAACCTATCAATGAGTAACAGAGGTCAATAATCAATAAGACTGAATGATAGATTATACATTCGATAATTTAAACTGAATGATAGATTATACAGATAGTATCCTGAAAGCTACTTAACACATAAATAAAATAAAATTTTCAGTTAGAAAAATAAATTTTTAGTGTGCTTCGTCTCATCCCTCTCTAGCCGATGCGATGGTAGCTGTTGTTACTATTGGTTAGTAGCCTGTCAAAGAATAATTGACAAATACATACTTTGTAGAGACGGCGATTTATCGCGTCTCTCTAACGTGTCAATTTTTTAGACGCGATAAATCGCGTCTCTACATGAGATAAAGCTCCCCGACTTCAAAACCAGCTTTTGCGACTTTAAAACCAGCTTTTGCGACTTTAAAACTAGCTTTTGTGACTTTAAAACTAGCTTTTGCGACTTTAAAACTAGCTTTTGTGACTTTAAAACTAGCTTTTGTGACTTCAAAACCTGCTTTTGTGACTTTAAAACTAGCTTTTGTGACTTCAAAAACTGCTTTTCTCAACAAATTTCAGCAAATATACCCGCATCTATCTAGTTGGCTAATGCCATCCAATGCTTTTATAATTCTGTAACTTCACTGTGGCTGCTGCATCTGCCTATTGCGTATTCTGATGATATATAAATAACTCAGTGTATAAGTCAGGGTTATTTATAAATTAATCCAAACAGGAAAACTATATGACGCAACGGAAACGAAACTCCATGTCACTAACCAAAGCTGAACGACGGATTGAAGGAATGCAGACAATTAACCCTCAGTTAGACTTTAGTAATGGGTTTTCAATTGCTACTTACAACACTAAAGTAATTGAATTACGAGAAAAGTTAGCCGCTTATAATCAAGCACAAACAATAGTAGATAAGACACACAATGCATTAATAGAAGCAGAACGTGAGTTGAATACTTATTCTGAGCAAATGCTGTTGAATGTTGCATCTCGCTATGGCAAAAATAGTGATGAATATGAAATGGCTGGTGGAACACGCAGGTCAGACCGTAAAAAAGCACGTCCAGTGGTAAACCAAACAGTGACATCTGTGAAGTGATTGTTTGGACTCGCCGTTTCATTGGGTGCGTTGACCTTTATGACAACGCACCACCACCACCCTATATTCTACCGCTTAACTTCTGAAGCGTCTCTAGAGACTTTTGACATCCCAAAATCGAATGCTGAGTGCGATCACAAATGGGCTAAAGGTATTGTCAAACCTCAAATTAGACTTAATCGTAGGTTGGGTTAAGGAACGAAACTCAACATCTACTTTAGTTTATTAGATTGCGCTTCACTCATTTCTGAACTTACATCTCAACAGAAATAAATTGACGGTATCCTTTATACCAATACTTTGGTATAAAAAGCGAAATTCAACCATCATAAAATTAACACAATGCAATATCGCCGAGCCACAATCGAAGGTGGCACTTACTTTTTTACACTCGTAACATATAAAAGACAAAGACTATTATGCTTACCTACTAACGTATCTTTATTAAGAAATATTTTTTGGTATGTAATGCAACAACACCCATTCATAATTGATGCCTTTGTTTTATTACCAGATCATCTGCACTGTATTTGGACATTACTACAGGGCGATCGCAATTTTTCTACTCGTTGGCGTTTGATCAAAAGTTATTTTAGTCGCCAGTGCATTACTTTATCACAGGAAAACTTATCTACCTCTAGGCAAAATAAAAAAGAGCGAGGTATTTGGCAGCGTCGTTTTTGGGAACACTTGATTAGAGACGAGGTAGATTTTAAAAATCACCTTGAATATATTCACTACAATCCTGTCAAACATGGTTTAGTGAAAGCTCCAAAAGATTGGGAATATTCCAGTTTTCACCGTTCTGTTCGTCAGGGTATGTATGATATTACGTGGGGGGCTGGGCAAGCAATTGTATTTGACTCTGATATCGCTAAAGAGTAGGTATCACCTAAATTGTAGGTTGGGTTAAACGAAGTGAAACCCAACATCAGCGTTAGGTAGATGGGTAATGTTGGGTTTCGTTCTTCAACCCAACCTACGAATTACTACGAATTACTGATATCGCTAAAGAGTAGGTATCACCTAAATTGTAGGTTGGGTTAAACGAAGTGAAACCCAACATCAGCGTTAGGTAGATGGGTAATGTTGGGTTTTGTTCCTCAACCCAACCTACTTGGGAGTTGGAATTTGAGGAGGTTTACTTATAGGTGTATTTGTGACTGACTTAGATGCTTGTGGAATTGTTTGCTGAGGTAAATCAGGAATTGCAGAACTATTTCGCAACCGAGCAATTTCTTCCAAGGCTTCTATAGCTTCCATATCTTGACCTGATGCAGCAGCTAGTACCCTAATCCAGAGTTGTTTTGCTAAATCAAAGTCTCTCTTACTCTGAGCGCGATAAGCATCATTTTTCAACGTAGCGATATCCGCTAAAGTTGCATATCGTGGCACAAGTATTAAGTGGGATTTATTCACAGGTTCAGCAATCACATAAGGCGTTTGCCTTGTATTCTTATGCTGGCGAACCAGTTCAGGCACACGAAATCTGAGATATTGCTCCAAGCGTTCAACAGTAGCGCATCGACCTTGAATTCCTAACCCTTCTAGTAACGCAGTGGTAAAAGCACCTTGTTGTAAAGCTTCAATTTCATAAGAAAACTCTTGGGGAATACAAGAAAAAAAGCTGATAACTCCTTGTTGCCGTGCTTCTTCTGCGGTCTGTCGCCCAATTCCTTCACCTATTTTTTTACCTTCATTGCGACAAGCATCCAGAATCAAGACAACGTTATCAGCACCGCAGCGACGCAGACGTTCAGTGATAAAGTTAATCGCAATTGCCGTGTTTTCAATATCCTCTGGATCGCCATCACAGGGCATGAGATAATCACGGTCAGCGTATCTTATCCCATGACCACTGAAGAAAAACCAGAAATTATCCCCTGCTCCCATAAAAGGATTGTCAAATAACTGTCGCAAGACTCGCAGCAAGTTAGTGCGAGTTGGGCGAGTCGATTTTCCAGCAAGTTCAGGGGAGTCATCCGAGAAGAAGAATATCCGCTCAAATCCGGCTTCATGGCTCAGAAACTCTTGCATTAACAGTGCATCCCGCTTGGCATAGTTTAGCGGTTGCAGATAATCATACTGGTTAATTCCGATCGCGATCGCCCAATTTTTTGCCATTTCACTCTGGTTCTTGGCGCTTGAACTTCAGCTTAATCGCTCCTTTACTCCCAGCTTTTACACCACTGCCAATTAATTTAACTTCCCCATCTGCACTAATTTCTACCGACAGTTCAATTTCATCTAGCTGCATCTTGGAGTTGACTTTTGCTTGCTGTTCAGCTTGACTAAACAAACTTCCCACGAGTTTGAGAAAGTGAGTCATATTTTGCTCTAATGTTTGAGCGCTAACCTTAACGGCATCTCCTACCCCTTTGCTACCAATACTTTCCCTGATAGTTTCCTCTCCCCAACCGCGTGTATTAGTACTCCCGCTTTTAGCACCGTCAGGAATCGATATTTGCGGCATTTCATCCGTCACAATCCAAATGTGATCGTCTTGGGGTGTTTCTGACATATTACATTAAATATTTACCTTAAATCTTCCCACAAATACAGATACAACGGTAGAGATAGCGATTCCGACTACAAAGAAATCTCACAGAACATCTTAGACACCGCACTCAAATTATCTCAGATTGGATGCGATGTCTACGACGGGCTTTGCCTACGCTTTCTCTAAGTAGTCCAATCAAAAATCTGAATATCTGTAATCCAGTATTAAGTACAATTATTTGATAACTTTCAGTGCGTTTACAACCCCATGAGCAAACCCGCCGATGTCAGCACCAAACGCTTAATCAGCCTTGCACCTGATAACTGGGTAAAATGGGTAACACCAAACCCCTAGATACAGACCGTTTACAAGAACAATTTGGTCGTCTCGGCAACACATCTTTCTGTTTGGGAACGCTAACCAATCACCTCAGCACTTCCCTTATGCTGCCTGTAAGTGAGTTGAACCGGATGCGGCGGGAAATTGTGGTGCAGTTGGAAGAATTGCGAAGTCAACCCAAACGCGGGGAATTACGTTCTAATGTCTCTTTCCAAGACCTACTCCCCTCCTCATCCCCCGGTTGGTGAGCGAAGTCGAACCACATCCCCCTGTTAGCGTAGCGGTAGCGAGTCCGCCAGCGTCATTACGGATTACGTAAAGCCTGCGGCATAGATCCGCTTAGAGCGTAGCGGGGCGAAGCCCATTACGAATTAATATCAGTTATGCATATACCCAAATTGTGCGATCGCCAAACATCATTTTCATTACTACTAACCATTGCCCTTACCACTTTACTAGTCCCGCCCTCGCTAGCGCAAACCAGCCCCATACCGTCACCTTCGAGTGCGCCTTTAGAACTAGACTTATTGACCAAGCCAAAAGACTATGTAATCACAGCTAACACCATAAACCCAGAACAATTAACCGTTCCGAGTTTATGGTGGGCACAACAAAACTCTGAGAAAAAGCTATTGGATAATTGGATAGCATATCCAGCTTATGGCAAGGAACCTGCACGAGTAGACTTGATAGTGAATCAGCAAATTTGGAGCTTACTAGAGTATATAGAGCGCTACGACTTCGTAAATCGCTTGGGTAGTGCTGCACGGAACTTTGGTTACAATGTCCGGGTATTTAATTATCAAAAAGAACCCTTAGCAACCTACACTTGCAACTTTAGTACAAGTCCAGCTTTATGCAGTATCCAAACAAATGTTAAGAACAAGATAGGGTTACAGCGTTCTTGGTAGAAAAAAGGGAGTGGGGAGATGAGGAAGAGGCAGAGGGGAAGGGTGCAGAGAAAGATGTAAATTTTGTATTCTCTCCCTTGCCCTCTGCTCCCCTGCTTCTTCTCCATGCCCAATTCCCAATTCCCAATCCCCAATTAAACCTTCATTTTGGCGAACAAAGACTCGTATTGTTTTATTGCAGATGGCGCTAAGGGAAGCAAAAATTCACTTTTATCGAAAACGTTGCGATCGCTCTGTAACAAACTCCTTAATGCTTCTTGGATGTCAAAAGTGGCAATATTTGTAGAAAGTGGCGAATTACTTTTAGTCAGCACCGAAATTTGTTTAGCTGTACTTGGTTGCCAACAAAAATCAATCCATTTATCTGATAAAGTACCCTTAGTAATACCTGCGGGACGTACCCACAAGTCCGCCCACATTGCTGTTCCTGACTGGGGGATAACTGCGCCAAGTTGCGGATAACGTCCCAGAACTTGCAGTACATCGCTTGACCAACCAACCGCTAGCCAGGTGTCTCCCATAATTAGAGGTTCTAAGTAGTTAGTGGAACTGTAGAACTTCACTTGTTGGTTTAATGTCTGTAATTCCTTTTCTAAGTCTGCTACTTGGTCAAGATTCTCTGTATTGTAAGATTTTCCTAGCTTTTTTAAGACCAGACCAATAACTTCTCGTGGTTGATTAAGTAGGGAAATGCGTTGCTGCATTCCATCTCGCCACAAATCACTCCAATCTTTGGGTGTCCAACCCAATTCTCGCAACTTGTCACGGTTATAAACAATCACCGTACTACCCCACCGATAAGGCGCACCCCACACCTTCCCTTGAGTATCCAAGTTACCTTGGTCGTCGCGTGTTACTAATTTTTTCCACTTTTCATCTAAAGCAGACCACTGCTTGAATTGGTTTCCCTGTAACTCTTGGAGTGGTTGAATCAGTTTCTGCTCAATAGCTGCTTTTAGCCAGTAATCTCCCAATGTCACGAGGTCTGCATCAGCCGTTTTTTGACCTTGCCTAAAGGGTATAAAACGACTCCATCCTTGCTCATTGGTGGTTTTTGGTTTTTGCTGCCAATTTTGTAATTGCTGAAATAAATCCTCTATCTGCTCGACTGGGGCGAACTTTAACTGTACCTGTTGCTGCAAACCTTTGTGGAACTGATTCACCACCTGACCAGGTATAGAACCTTTTAATAACTGTACTTTTAGTTGCGTCTGGTTGTTTCCACCACAGCCAAAAAGCAGTTGTGAAAGTGCCAGTGTGCTTGTACCTAGCAAAAAAGACCGTCGATCCATTGATTTTGGATTTAAGATTTTTGATTATACCTAATATTAAGCAGAGATTCACCAGAGCCTGACTAGTTGAAAAATTATTGGAGTTTTCTCTTGCTAATACCGATAATTTTGAATATTTGACTCAAATCAGGGAATTGTTCGGCAAATTAGTACTTAGAGATTACTTTTTCTCCATAAATTTCCTTAGTGGTAGTTGTAGTCAAACTTTACTTATATTTAAAAATAATGACTTAAATGTCATATTTGTACCAAAAATTATCAATACTTAAATAATTCATAAGTATTGTTAAGGTTGGGAGTAAATTGAATAACATATAGAAAACGTACGGATAAAGGTATTAAATGGAGCTATTACAGCAGCAGATCCTAACTTTAAGCGAAAAACTTGATGCCCTCTGCCAAGTGATTGAGCAACTTGATGCTAAAGTCACTCAAGCTTTCTCAGAGTGTTCTACAGCAAATACACAAGCAAAGGACAATTATCAGGAAAATGGCTCGGCTGGAGGCTATCAACTCAGACGTATCACTTTAAATCCAGAAATGGAACATAAGGATGTATTAACAGATGCTATTTATCTAGATATGCATCGTCAAAGTGGAGATAACATAACACCAGAAATTCAAATACAACGACTGACAGCGCAATTAACGGCAGCATACAATCGCATTGCTGCCTTGGAAGAACAATTACTTAGAGAAAGAATTCATTAAATTTAACCTGAGTTCAACGAATTAAAAAATTGCTGGAGGTAGAGAAGGCAAGCCTTTAGGTTCAAAGTCAAGTAATGGCTTTGTAACCATATTAAGTATAAGCAACTAATTCAGCTATCAAGTTGATAAAAAACTTAAACACACTATTACATATATTTACGTAATAGTGTGATATATCTATTTGTAAGCTTTTAGTGCATTGCTCACTATGAAACAAAAAAAACAACCCTAATACTGGTGTAATTAGGGTATTGTATGCTTCAAAAACCAAGATTTTCTTATTAATCTGCGTTGCAGTATTAGATGTGCCTTTTGGTAATTTTGAGAGTTCTTCAGAATGCTGCCGTTCCCAGCCTCCGTTTACCAGAAGGGCCTCCGGTAAAAACCTCCGAATGGTTGCGGGGAGCGATCGCACCTGCTTATAACTGTAAGTACTGGAATTAATGAAATGCAGTACTTAGCCGTTCAAGTTGGGCTTCAATGGCTGCCAAAAGTTGGTGTTGCTGCCAATCTTGGCTAAGATGGGCGGCTATGCAAGCGGCTCCAGCACCCATACCTTCTTTGACAAAGCCCTGCTCATAAGCTCTCAGTTGGGGATAACGAGAATCAGCAAAGTTCAGATGAGTTGCTAATAGAGGAGGGGTTTCTCCACTCGGAGTTAAGTTGTTTTTTCCTAAGTTCAGGGCTAAGTCAACTGTAGCGCCAGTAGGATCTTCAGCCACCCAACGGGTTGTGCCTACAACTACTGCTTCTGGTTGCCATGATAAGGCGTAAGCTTGAGCGATCGCACTCATCAGAGCATAAACCGCCAACATTTGCGTCCCTCCAGCCATCATTACACCACAATTACGGCTAGCAGCGATCGCCATTCCAGCTACCACCACCTGCATGGGATCGCCCACGGCGGCGACAAGTTGTAAGGGATCTACGGAATTTTGGATTTGAGATACTTCGACTTCGCTCAGTACAAGTTTTGGATTTTGGATTCGAGATTGGAAATTTATCTCATCCTGCTCCCTGCCCCTCATTATCTTCTCTAGCCCTGCTTGCACTAGTGCCCACTTTTGCCCGTGGTTACAAATAGGGTGGCTACTGTTAACTTTTCCAGCAGCATCTATACCCAAACCAGTTAAGATTGCCAGGGCAGTTGTAGTACCTCCGACGACGCACTCACCGAGAATCACATAACTCTGTTGCATATTGGTAGCAAGGCGCTCTCCCCAAAGTAGCCCTTGTTCAAACAAGTGGTGTACCGTTGTAATTTCCATAGCAGCACCTCCACTTAAACACTTAGCAGGAGCGCCACCCAAATCAATTACTGGCACAGCAGGAGACTGGGGTAAACCAGCATTAAACAAATGAACTGGTATCTTTAGCGACTCAAATACGGCGCGAGAAATTAGTACAGGCGAAGCCCCAGCCGCCAATGGTGGTAGGGGATATTGAGCTTTATGTTCTGGACCGTAGTACAAAAACTCGGCATCAGCACAAGCGGTATATTTCCGATCCTCTGGAGTCCGACCGGCTGCTGAAATCCCTGGAATTAAACCAGTTTCAGTAAATCCTAAAACACATACAAATACGGGCAGACAACCACGATACCGTCGTAGCCATTCTTCACCTTGTTCTTTTTGGGTATAAATACGAATTTGGGAATTGGGCATGGGGCACTTGTACTGAGCGAAGCCGAAGTATTGGGAATTGGGTATTGGTGATTAGTTAGGGCTCATCATTTAACCAATGACAAATGACAAATGACAAATGACAAATGACTATCCTTCATAATCCATGAGAACTTGTACCCAGCGTGGTGGACGGGGAATGGGATTGCCCAGGCGGTCAAAAAGAAACCATGCTGCGAGGTGTACCACAAAAAGGTAGATAAAGTTGTTGAGTACAATTAGAGCGATCGCTCCTACTTGAATCAAAAATACGCTGGGACTCGCCAACAAACTCAGCTTCAAAAATACCCACTCAATAAACTCAGTCACTTGAGTAATCACATAAATCCATAGGTCTTCACCTGACAAAACAGACAGCAACCACAGTCTAAAAAAGACCCCCAAAGTACCTAACAGCGTACCCAAGGTGATAGAAACAATCCAGGGAACACGACGACGATACCATGTCGCTCCCAACAGCACGCCCATAAACCCGTAGGGCATGACAAACAGCAAACTCCGGGCTGGCCCCATCAGTACCGTCAGCAGTAACCCAGAGGTGAGTGCTGCCATCCATGCCGCACGCTTGCCCCAACGGAGATAAACTAGAGCGATGGGAACCGGAAAAAATATCCGCAAAACTGGGCCCAAAGGAAAGTAGAAATTAATAAACCAAATTAAGCTAGCAGTACTGGCTAAAAATGCCGTTTCTACCATCCTTAAGGGCGCATCAGCCTTAAGTTGAGGAGGCATTAACTGCTGTTCTTTGTCTAACCAATGATTGTGGGGAGTTGAAGATTCAGGTGATGGTTCTTCCTCCGGTTCATCTGGCAGAGAATCTGAAATACTCATAAGTTCTTAAACGATCATTCTTTCCAAGGCTGACAAATCGGGAATACAAATAGTGTCTTGATCCCGTTTAATCAAGCCTTTTTTTTCTAGCCTTGTCAATACTCGTGTCACAGTTTCCCGTGCCAGTCCGCTCAAACTACTCAATTCTCGATGAGGTAAATTGGGGATTTCGGTTCCTGTTTGCCCTTTTTTTCCCTGTCCTTCTGCCAAAAATAGCAACGTATCTGCCACTCTTGACTGGCTATCAGATTCCCGCAACCGCAATCGGCGATTTACTTGCCGCAAACGCCGTGCCATTAATTGCGCCAATCGAACTCCAGCCAAGGGTTCTATCTGAAGTAACTTGACAAAATCCTGAGCAGGCATACTGCCAATTACCGTTGGGGCCAAGGTAATCACATCTGTGGAGCGAGGAACTTCATCTAGCGCCGCCATTTCACCAAACAATTCTCCTTTACCAAGAATATTCAGCGTTACCTCTTTCCCTTCCAGATTGTAGGTGCGGATTTTGACCCATCCGTCCATAATAAAATACACAGAACCACCCCAGTCATTTTCTAGCAGAATTACCTGATTGGCTGGGTGAGTGCGGGTAACAAGATGGATGAGGGCTGATTCCACAGCAGGTTCTGGCAACCCTTGAAAAAAGGGAGCGGAGGCGATCATCCAGGAATTAGCCTGTGCTTGCAAGCTATATCGGTCTTCCATTACGACATTTTTATTGAAGCTGCTATGTACACACAACAAACAAGAGCGCCATTTCTAGCCTTAGTCATCAAAGCACAGCTCCCTTTAAAAGAGAAAACTAAACTATGCTACATAAGAATGCGACAAAAACTTTTTTCTAAATAATTTTTACCTATAGCGGTTGTATTGCTCAAGGGCTAGCTGCACTGCAAACTTGATTAGATGAAGTGCCACACCAACCGCTAGGCGATATGGTCAGGGCTTCCCAATTAATCACGAATAGCTAAGAGAACATCGTAGTCCTATTGTCTTGCATTCCCTGCAAGGGCGGGAGTCATGATTCTCAAGACCCAAATAAATCTTTCTTTTGCGACATATACCTATTAGCTTGATTTTCGCTTACGGCATTGATGTCAAGATGTACTATTATACCAGAAAAAGAGTTTGTTTCCTCATGTCCATTTTCAAAAATTGGTAACTAATCATGCAAAACAAAGCTTCTTAAACAAACGCTGACTGAAGATTGCCACGACTCCCAGTAATCCATAACATAATGACAGTCACAAGTCCAAGCAGAAGCTTTTGCCACTCAAAACTTCTCCTATGGGAGCTTACTTCCCCGCAGGGGTACGGTGACTGTAAATTAATTGTCACATTAGTTGACATACGTTTTTAGGTAAGGTAACAAAAGTGACTTCCAGTGCAGATGAAATTCAAAAGCTGATCGCAGACATTGACAACTTACTTGCCAGTGGTGGCAAGGGCTTGTCTAGATTTCTGCCTGGTCAGGCGCAGGAACCTAAAGAAGTTTTAGAACGAATTCGCAACTTCTTGGTTAGGCTCCAACAAAAAGAAGCATTAGATAGGGATATCCCAAATAATTCTTCCGAAGAACCGCGTTCGCCCTTGGCGTTGGCGGAGCCATCGCCTTTATTAACAAAATTTCTCGATCGAGGCTATAACCAGCATCCCCTAACGCCGCTCGAATCCAATCAGGAACAGAGTCCTGTTGCAGCCGGACAATTAAAGAGTGAATTTTCGAGTTTGATACAGCCATTGCGATCGGAATTAGAAGGGCTATTGCAAGAGCGAGCCGCTCTCATCCAAGAAATTAGGCAACTAGAGCAAAAGCGATTGCAAAATTACTCCTTAGCGCAACAGTTGACAAACCAGGATCAAATGATTACCGAGTTTTTACAGGTACTCATGAATCGGCTGGTGCCAAATATAACGCCACTGTTAGCACCATCGGGGGAAAATTCCGCCATTTCTTCAGGAGCAACTAATCACGCAACCTCTGCAACTCAACCTTCATTAGAATCAGCAGACCGTGTGGAGCAGTTAACCCAGCTAGCCAGGGAGTTAGATCAACGCCTGTTATCACTAGATGGGACTGTGAATGTAGTCTTTGAGGCACTACAGCGCAATATTAATACTTATTACGAATCACTGTCGCAAGCACTGGCAAGAATGCATAGCAAGGGAATGCAAGGCGAACAGTTGATGGCCGGCTTTCTCAACAATTTGACCCAGAATTTACAGCAACAATCCCCTATTTCCCCGCCATCTTTGCTGAGTGTAGAATCTGATATATCACCATCATTGCCTGACCCAGTTGCGATCGCTGCTACAGTTCCATCTCAACCCTTAGAGCAAATCCTCCCAGAAACTTCATCTCCACTGACAATTAATTCTGAGCAACAGGATACTATCCTCACAGAGGATCTAGATACAGTGCTGTTGCAGCTTGGTATCGACTCGTCTCAATCTTCCGAAAACCCGACCGAATTACCGCAAGATATTTCTGCATTAGTTGGTGATGAAGTAGACCAACTTTACGCCAGCTTATTTGGTAACGGTGATGTTAATAACCCAAGTCTTGATGTAGCGACAAATGACTTATCTGCTTCTACAGCCTCCCAATCAACGTTGAAAATCGCTGAGAGTCCATCTGTCCTTCAAAACGTTGATTCTGCGGTTGTGACACCAGATACAGGTATTTCAGCCCAAGAGACTTTAGTTGAAACCACAGATTCATTATCAAAGCCACAGGAAGAACTATTTTTTGAAAAGGATACTGGTCTAGATTCGCCTCTAAGTTTTTCTACACCACAAATAGACACTCAGCCAGCTAGTTTTTTTGAAAAGGATACTGGTCTAGATTCGCCTTTGAGTTTTTCTACACCACAAACAGATATTTCCCCTACACCACTTGATACTCAGCCAGCTAATGTTGATACAATTAATAACCTAACCGAGCTATTAACTGATGCAGGCGGTGAGCAAGAATTGCTGGAAGTATCATTATTTGTGGATAATGGCACAACTACAGCACCAATTACTCCAGAAGTAGCAGAAATTGCTTTGGCAAAGCCTACGGAAGGTATCGCTCCACCGGAAATATCGATCAACGATGAGCAGCCAGACCCTTTTTTAGATAACTACATTCCTGCTTCGCCACAAGAAAACTTGCTTTCTGTTGAGTCAAACCAGGCTCCAGTTGTATCTGATATTTCTTTAGATGAAGAACAGTTGCAGCAATTGGATCGGGATTTGGCTAATTTTGATCAGCAGCTAAATTCTGATTCACAGCCAGCCACCAATTTGGATATTTTCTCGGAAACAATTGATAAAACTCAAGACACAATCCCTACAACTTACCCTGAGCCGCAAACAGAAAATACCTCAACTGCGGCTTTATCAAGTTTGGCAGTTCCCCAGGTAGAAACTGAAGAAAAAAAGGAAGTCACAACTCCTATTCAAGACAGTTCTTTACCTGCAATTTTCAACTCCATCAACAATCCAGAAGTTTCGCTCAATCTTCTAGAACCAGTTTGGTATTTAGGAATTGATTTAGGGACAACAGGAATTTCTGCCGCATTATTAAATCGCTCGACTTTTGTTGTCCATCCTATCTACTGGTCAGCAGAAAATCAGCCGGGAACAAGTTCCTTCCAGGAATCATTTCGTTTACCAACAGAGGTTTACCTTCCCATAGCTTCTATACCCCAGGGTGAAAGTGAAAGTATAGAAGTCCATGAGCAGACAGCACCGGCGGCTGTTGCCCAAGATAAAGCACCCGATCGCTCGGCAACTCCTGCAACACCTAAATCAACAGCAGATTCGACAACAAATAACCTCTACTCGGCACAGTTAAAACCCTATTTACAAGTAGCCATTCCCTATAAGAGTGAACGGCAAAAATGGGAACCTGTTTTGCAATTAAATGAATTTTCGGCAGGGCCTTTAATTTGGGTTGTGCGATCGCTCTCTAAGCTACTATTAACCCTAAAATCTGAAAAAACTTGCACTACCCCTAGTTTAATGGCTGCTGCTGTTGGGATCAGCGAACAAGATTTTCCGCAGATTATCAATAATATTGCTGGTGTGATTTGCACCTGTCCATCTAGCTGGTCGGAACAATACCGCTTTAACGTGCGGGAAGCTTTACTGACTAGCAAACTCATTCAACATCCGCAGCAAGTCTTTTTTCTAGAAGAAGCGATCGCTAGTTTACTCCCAGAACTCAATGCTGCTAACGGTGAGCAAATAAAATTAAGCCAACGTCAAGGTTCTCATCCGGCAAAAACCAGCGAACATCCCATTGTTGGTAACACTCTGGTAATTAACATTGGGACAACTGCCACAGAAATGTTGCTGGTCGATGTCCCAGAAAGCTTGCTGCAATTGACATACAATGATTTTATGCTCCATAGTTTTGCTTATGCTGGCAAGGGAATTGAACAAGATATTATTTGTCAACTCCTATTACCACCTAAATCTCGGCAATCACGCAGAGAAACACCAAGCGATGCCTGCGGCGGGCTACGCCTACCCAAAACCACCAGCAGTAATCCCTGGCAATGGCAACCGTCAATTCCCGGTTTAGACCAAATGCGTTGGCAAAGCTTAGGTTTGGAAGAATTAGAACTACCTAGAGTCGGAGAACCAGATATTACCGCACGGATTCGTCTTCAGCAGCGTCTAGAAAGCTCTTTACTAGGACAGGCGGTATTAGATGCCGCACTAGCTCTGAAGCTGATTTTGCAGCACCAAGAATCTTTTACCCTAGAATTAGCCGATCAGCAGTGGATTTTGCAGCGACGAGACTTAGAAAGCCAGGTATTTATCCCCTTTGTGCGTCGCCTAAACCGAGAACTCAACAAATTATTGGTAGCTCGTGGTATCCCCACAGAATCCATTAATCAAGCAATCCTGACTGGTGGTGTGGCTTGTGTTGGGACAGTAAATCGTTGGTTAAGGCAGAAACTCCCCAGCACCAAGATTATTCAAGATTTATATCTCGGCGAAAATGGCGCTCCTAATTGCAGTCGGGTTGCTTATGGTTTGGCGATGCTGCCTTTACATCCCCAAATATTAGATATACCAAGGCAACAGTACACCGATTATTTCTTATTTACCGAATTGCTGCGGCTGCTACCAGATCGGCCCTTATCTTTCGGTGAAGTTATCCAGCTATTTGAGAGTCGCGGGATCAATACTCGTATTTGTCAGCAACGCCTGCTAGCTTTTTTAGAAGGTGAACTGCCTTCAGGATTGATCCCTTCAGTTATAGATTCAACTTGGCTAACCCATAGTTCACAAGAAAATCCTGACTATCAGGCGATCGCCACAGCACCACTTTTTGAAAAACAAGGGAGCCTCACCTATCGTCCCAATTCCCAACAACTGTTGTATTTGCGTCGCTATCTAGATGCTATCAAGGTTAGTAACCAGCAATCATTAGAGGAACCATATACAGTGAATTTCGCCTTAGAGGTTCATTCTTGAGACAAGTACATTCCCCTAGAAATAAGGATACTATTCAAAATTCAAAATGCTTATAACTATTAAATCTGAGCTTGCTCCAGAACAAAGGAATTTTGTCTCAAGCCTGATCAAGCTTGATTTTGTGTAGTTTCACAAAGAGCTAGTATTACGTCATAAGCATTTTGAATTTTACAAACTACTAGTACTTAAGTATGGTAATTTTTTGATGTGTACCATTAGCAATAGCTTTTTTTATTTGATGGATGAAAATATTGTAAATTTACAATCTATGACTTCAATTGGAAGATTCTGTAAACTTTGGGTTTCCGGTTTTTATATTGTTTGAATTTTGTGTATATTAACACTCAGTGGTAAAGACAAGAGCAGTAAAAACCGTCTATCAATCATCTCCACGTCTACACTACTAATGCCAAAACCCCTGTTATAAAATAAGTTAGACCTTGTGAATAATCTTTCTCTTTATTCAGTTAATTGTTCGCAACAGCCTTTACACCCTTCAACTTTAAGCGTAAGAAAACGGTTAATTGACATTGTTGGAGCCATTGTGGGGCTAATAATTACGTTTATGGTAGCAATTCCTGTGGCGATTGCTACCTTTATTCATGAGCCAAGTCCAATATTTTATTCTCAAATTCGCTGTGGTTTGAACGGAAAAACTTTTCGCATCTGGAAATTCCGCTCCATGATCGTAGATGCCGATAAAGTCAAGCATTTGGTTAAAAATCAAGCCAAAGGTCACATTTTTAAATCTGTTGACGATCCTCGCATTACTCCTGTAGGTAAATTTTTGCGGCGTAGCAGTTTAGATGAATTTCCTCAATTTTGGAATGTTCTGGTAGGGGACATGAGTTTAGTTGGTACTCGTCCACCCACTCCTGATGAAGTCAGCAATTACGATCCACATCACTGGGATAGATTACGAGTCAAACCAGGCATTACCGGAGAATGGCAGGCTAATGGTCGTTCGAGTATTACAGACTTTGAAACCATTGTCAAAATGGATATAGATTATCAACGTAAGTGGTCTGTAAGTTATGACCTGAGTCTGATTATTAAAACTATCTGGGTAGTTTTGAAAAAGACTGGTGCTTATTGAATTTGTCATTAGTTTTTCTTTGTGTTCCCTTATCTCTATTTCTTATTCAACCTTTGACACCACTACCAGTTTCTGTGGGTACAATGTAACGTTGTAAAAATAAAAATAGTAATAATACTGGGGCGATCGCAATTACTGAGCCAGCAGCTACCAACCGCCAGTCAAGAGAAAATGTCCCTGCTAGCTTTGCGACTCCCAAAGGAAGAGTGTATAAATTTTCGTCTTGGATGACAATTAAAGGCCACAAAAAGTCACTCCAAGCACCAATGAATACGAAAATAGCTAAAGTTACTAATGCTGGGCGAACTGCTGGTAACATCACATGCCACCACAAACCTAACTCCGAACTGCCATCCATTCGGGCGGCTTCTTCTATCTCTTTGGGGACACTCATGAAAGCTTGGCGTAACAGAAAAATACCAAAGGCAGAAGCCAAACTCGGAAAAATCATTCCTAAATAACTATTTCTTAAACCCAACTGGACTGTCAAAATATACAGGGGAATCATCACGATTTGAAAGGGAATCATAATCGTGGAGACAATCGCCACAAAAATCCAGTCTCGCCCCACAAACGACAATCTTGCCAAGGGATAGGCAGCTAAAGCGCAAAACAGTAGATTTAAGCCAACAGTCAGCACTGACACCAAAGTGCTGTTATACAGGTATTGTCCAAAAGGTAGAGAGTTCCACACACTAAAGAAGTTATCTAGTGTTGGTGACGCAGGCAATAGCTGTGGCGGCGACTGTAAGATATTTTCCGTCGGCGATTTCAAGGCTGTGCTAATTAGCCACAGTAAAGGAAAGAGCATCACCAGTGCGATCGCTCCTAATAGCGCATACATTAACAGATTTTGCGATCGTGATTTTTTCCAGTTCAGCATTTGATTAATAACTTTCCGAGTTTTGTAAATATTAATTTTTGACTAATAGATTTTTTTAATCCATTATTTAATAGCTCAATTTGAATTAATAAATGTCTCAAGACTCTTGGTAAGTAGCTGCCTTTCTTCATAGCTAAAACTTCTATAACATTCATTTAGAGGTAGATTATTGCCTGATGCTAATTTTAGATTAAAGCGATAAACTTTACCATCTTCACCATCACCTTCTTCTATTTGTAAACCTACAATTTGACTTAGCGGATACTCAATTACTTGAGTACTAAACCATTTGTAAGTAGTCATTTTTATCCTATTAGCTTCTCGATCAAAAGTGTAATTGCTAAATGGAACAACTGCTAGTATCAAAAAAGTAACTATACTAAATAAAATTGCCATACCAAAAGCTGTGAACAACACTTCTGTTGTAAAATCTGGAATAAAAAACACAGAAAAGATTAACAGTATTGCTATTGTCAAAGGAAATACTGCAAAAAACAAACTGAAAGTCCTCAAAAATACAAACTTAATTTGAAATATAAGTTTTGTAGAAGTTTGTTCAAAAATTTCTATATCTGGGCGAACAAAAGGCAAAGAAAATATAATCAATATCAAGCCAAACGCAATCAGAGAAAACATCCAACCAGTAAATTGAGAAAATACATTTTGTTCCATAAAAAAGAATTGATTGTTTTTTTTAAATTCAACAGCAATGTAAACACTCATGATAATTGCTGGTTATTTTGAAAAATATTTAAGGTATATCTAGCTCTAGTTTTAAGAATATTTAATTGGTCAACCTGTGACAATAATCTGTCCAAGGCTTCAGTTTCTTTATGTGACAAATCATTCTCAGAATTTTTAACTAATAATTCCTGTAACTGTATCTGAGTTTTGGGAGATAAATAACTTTCTGCCAAAGCTTGCAACTCATCTAGATTTAAACCAATCAATAATTCTGAATCTAAAGATAAGTTAGTTAGCTGTTGGTAAGTTTCTAAATCTAACAGTACTCCAACTTTTTTTCCTTCTGCATTAGTGACATACTGAACTGAGTCAGACATGGCTTTACTTGAGAATTTGGTTAATTTTATCGTAACTTATCATCAAAAATCTGGACAGAGGAATTCATCTAATTCTGTTGGTGTGATTCCAGATGTAATTCTGGCTGGTGCTAAGGTTCTAAATCTACGTTCATGAAATGTAATGCACCATACTATGTAAATGTAGAGACGTAAAGTTTTACGTCTCTACAATAAAGAGTTTTGGTTACACAACTCATAATCTTTATACATCAAATCAGCAACACCAAAAATGTATTGTATTTAATCAAGTAGGCTTATAGGCTATCATCCTACAGTTTTAAGCCAATTCACAGTAGTTAATCTTCAACCGCTACATAAGGTTGTGGTTCCCGTAAGCGTTGGGCAATTTGTTCTCGTCGATATTTTGCAAGTTCGCTGTAAAGCCTCTTACGAGAGAGATTCACGCTGCCAACAGGTTCATGTTCTAGTAGTGTATGCCAAGGTGAAAACAGCGAACCCTCATCTAAACGTTTGCGTTCTTCAAAGTCAAATTTCTGGCTAAAAATGCGAACAGTTGCAACTTTAACAAACGGTGAATCTGATTCTTGCCATTCTTTAACATGGTCTTCAATCGGCGTTTTTTCATCATCTACATAAAACTGAATGAAGAAGTCAAAAGACGCTTCTCGACCTTCTTCAGTCAAATATTTGACTATTGCTTCTCGGAGGTAATTTTCTGATTCGGGAAGTTTTTCGAGTGGTTGTTCAGGCTGTTGAGATTTGACAGACAATCTTACAATGCGATTCCCAAACTTAAATGGAGCCATGCTCCAATATTGAATCAAAAGTGGATTTCCTACTTTCTGGCTGCCAATTTTTTGCAAGATTGCAAAGGCGTAACCAAGTTCCTGCATTCGCTCTGGGCTAAGTTGTCCACTACCTGCTCTCGAAATATCGGCGTAATCACGAACGTCTTTGGTAAAGAAAGTAGGATAATTGTTGAGTATAAAATCTTGAGTTTTTTCTTCATCATCCAGCACTTTTTGCCCGTCTACATTCATCACCTTGATGGCGATACCGCGAACATCCGGCTGGCTATCGGAGTGGAATTTACCACGCTTTTCAGGCGAACCACCACTAGAGAAACGAATCCATGTAGGATAGGTTTGGGGTTTTTTGAACAAACCTATTCTCAAGTCTTCAGGAAGATTGGGTTCAATAATAAACTCTCCTGCAAGGAGTCCATGGCTTTTGCTATGAATTTGGCGGAGGTCTGGGCCTGTTTTTTGTTGAGCTTGGAGGCTACTTGCGATAATCTCGTCGATTATTGCTTCCTGCTCAGTGGTAGATGACGTTGGATTAGTCATAAAACATTTGATAATGTGTCTTCATTATCCTGAATCCTTCAACCTTTCCGAGTCAATCCGGTTTCCGTAAAAACAGCTTGTAGTGGTTTATCCCAAGCTTCAATAGGTATTTGGGACAAATAGGCGAAATCAAAGACAATTCCGATAGTCGGTTTTGTCTGCCACTGCGGTAAACTGAGCAAGCGATCGTAATATCCACCGCCATAACCAAGGCGATAGCCTTGATAGTCGCAAGCTACACTAGGGATGAGAATCAAATCCACATCGGTAGCATCTAATAGGGGAGCATCTGGGTGTGGTTCGGTAATGCCATAAGCGCCACTTTGGACAGAATCTTCAGGTGTCCAAATATGCCAATACAAGGATTTATTAATGCAGCGAGGAAATCCCCAACGGTATTTGGTGTTTGCAAATAGTTGACTGAGGTCAGGTTCTTGGCGAAAGCTGAAATAAGCGAGGATTGTTTTTGCTTGGGTAAATAAAGTAGAGTTTTGTAAATGAGAGCATAAGCGATCGCTTTTTTCTCTCCATTCTCCAACGGACATTGATTGACGTGTTTTGAGCAGAGTTCGGCGTAGTTCTGCTTTATTTAATTGATGATTAACTTTGTCCATGAAAATTTATAGCGTCAAACAAATAAGCTGGGCATTACCCAGCTTATAAGAGCCTACATTAATTAATACATTGTTATGCAGCGTGTTGACGATACCACTCAATGGTATTTTTTAACCCTTCCTCAAAGCCCACTTGAGCAGTGAAGTTAAAGGCTTGCTTTGCCCGTTCTGTATCCAAACAACGGCGGGGTTGACCATTAGGCTTGTCAGTTTGCCAAACAATTTCACCCTTAAACTCCATCAATTGGCAGATTAGAGTTATTAAATCAAGAATGGAGATTTCATAACCCGTTCCCAAGTTAACTGGTTCCGATTCGTTATAGAATTGAGTCCCCATCACAATCCCCCGTGCTGCATCTTCTGAATACAGAAACTCGCGGGTGGGACTACCATCACCCCAAACTGGGAGTTGCTTTTCTCCCTTAATTTGGGCTTCGTGAACTTTGCGAATTAACGCTGGAATAACGTGGGAACTTCCGGGGTCAAAGTTATCTTCTGGGCCATATAAATTTACTGGCAGTAGGTAAATTCCATTAAAACCGTACTGCTGGCGATAAGATTGCAACTGGACTAAAAGCGCTTTTTTCGCAATTCCGTAGGGAGCGTTGGTTTCTTCTGGGTAGCCATTCCAAAGATCGTCTTCTTTAAACGGCACTGGAGTAAATTTAGGATAGGCGCAGATAGTGCCAACACATACGAATTTTTCTACTCCAGCTTGATAGGCAGCGTGAATTAGGTGCGTACCCATGATCAAGTTATCGTAGAACAACTCTGCGGGTTTTTCACGGTTCAGACCGATGCCACCCACATGAGCTGCTAAGTGAATGATTATGTCTTGCTGGTCAACTGCGCGTTGGCTATTTTCCCAAACACGCAAATCGGAATCATGCGATCGCGGTATTGTAATCTTCTCACGATCAGCCCCTGCTTTACACAGTTGATCTATCACCTGACGACCTAGAAACCCCGACCCACCAGTGACGAGAATTCGTTGATTTTTTAGTTCTAAGGCGGTCATATTTTTATCCTCTGTGGTGCCAATCAGAAGTGCAAAGCGCCCAGTTCTTGACGAACCGTAGCAATATCATGTGGAAATTGCGAACCATTTCCATTGGGTGAAGTGTGACCCAATGCCTGTAGGTCTGCTTCTACCATTAAGGAAACTAATTCTTCAAAGGTTACTGATGTTTTCCAGCCCAACTTTTGGCGTGCTTTGGTAGAATCGCCAATCAATAAATCTACCTCAGATGGACGGAGGTAACGCTCATCAAACTCTACATAATCTTGCCAATTGAGATTTACGTAACTAAATGCTAATTCCAAAAACTCTCGCACTGAGTGGGTTTCACCAGTAGAAATTACATAATCGTCTGGCTGGTCTTGCTGCAACATCAACCACATTGCTTTTACGTAATCCTTCGCATAGCCCCAATCTCGCTTAGAGTCTAGATTACCCATGTAAATCTTTTTTTGCTTACCAGCAACTATACCAGCAACTGCTCTAGTAATTTTGCGGGTTACAAAGGTTTCACCACGTCTTGGTGACTCATGGTTAAAAAGTATGCCGTTACAAGCAAACAAATCGTAAGACTCACGATAATTTACAGTTTGCCAGTGGGCGTAAACTTTCGCACAGGCGTAAGGACTGCGGGGATAAAAGGGCGTTGTCTCACTTTGGGGTATTGCTTGTACTAAACCATACATTTCTGAAGAACCCGCCTGGTAAAATCGCACCTGAATTCCAGTCCGGTGTTGGTAGTCTCGAATTGCTTCCAACAGACGCAGCGTCCCCATTCCTACAGCATCCACTGTATATTCTGGTGAATCAAAGCTGACTCTGACATGGGATTGAGCGCCAAGGTTATAAATCTCTACTGGTTTGACTTCTTCTAAAATGCGTCGCAACGTTGTACCATCTGTCAAGTCACCATAGTGAAGAAACAACCGCACTCCCTCTTTGTGGGGGTCTTCGTAAATGTGGTCGATGCGGTCTGTATTGAAGGTAGAAGTCCGGCGAATGATGCCATGAACCTCATAACCTTGTTCCAGCAAAAACTCACTGAGATATGAACCATCTTGACCAGTGATACCAGTAATCAACGCTCGCTTGTGTTGCGTCATGCTCAATTATCCCTTATTGTCTTTGATTAAAAAGTTACAGGCAATTTGATACAACCTAGCAGCTAATTGCTAAATTGCCTAATGGGAAACCTACGAGTTCTTGTTATTATGAGACTTTTTCCGTAAATAAATATACTTAATAAAAAGTAAGCTAATACGTAAGCTTAACCTTAGATAGACCAAGATTGTTTCAGTATGTATATTTTTCTTTTACCAGATATACCAAGATTCTTTTTGTCTACGTTGTTTTTTTGTCAAAATTTCATATATATCTGGTTTTGTGAAGACTGAATAAAATAAATATTTAAAATTAGAGTTTTAGGGGCATTAGCTGCCCCACAGAATCGCCCCTAAGTATTGACTCAGTATGCCCCGTTATTTTTGGGTAGAATAACTACATCGACAGTTTTCAAGATGATCCATAAATCAAGCCAGAAATTCCTAAATTTCACATAATGCAGGTCTATTTGGACTCGCCGAGGGTAGGGAATGTCATTACGCCCGGATACCTGCCACAAACCAGTAATTCCTGGACGGATTGTTAAAATCTCATCAATGTGACAACCGTATTTTGGTAGTTCTTCTGCTACTAAGGGTCGGGGGCCGACTACACTCATGTCCCCTTTTAAAACGTTCCAGAACTGAGGAAATTCATCTAAGCTAGTAATTCGCAAAAATCGACCAATTTTGGTAATCCGGGGGTCTTGTTTCAGCTTAAAACTGCTTTCAAATTCTTGTCGCAATTCGGGCGATGTTTCCATCATTTGCATGAGGATTTCGTCGGCATTGCTTACCATTGTTCGGAATTTAATACAATTAAACGCTTTGTAATTTTTCCCTACCCGTTCCTGGATATAAAAAATTGGGCCTTCTGAGCTAAAGGCTATCAGTAAGGTCAAAATTAAGTAGACGGGGAAGAACAAAATTAATACCGACAGCGAAAACACGATATCGAACAGTCGTTTAGCAAACTCTCCGTTTAAACCCTGAAAAGGTAAACCTTTAGGTTTAACTTTTGGCGTCTTTGTTTTTTGACCGCGTTTTAAGAAAGTCCGCGTAGACGTTCTAGTGTCTTGCCTTACGCCTCGCTTGCCGGAGAGGAGTGAGCTCTGGGCAGTCATCATACTCCTTAATAATCCACACCACACATAGTCCCAATATTAAAGCCAAAATGATGTGCTTCTGGGGAAAATTGCCAAAAGCCTAAAAAAATCAGACGTTAACCAAGACCATCATTCCGAAAACGGTCTTTTTCGTTGCATTTGTTTACAAAATCTAGATAACGATCTGCAAAGATTTGCGGTGAAAACTGCCCGGCGTGCGATCGCATATACTCGGAATTGAACGAACCCTCATACACTTCAAATTTTTCTACTGCCTCCACTAAAGCCGCCTCTGTTTGCGTCTTGAAAAATATACCTGTCCCTGTATCCACACAAGAGCGGATATCTCGCACTGTCTCGAGCGCCCCTCCTGCACCGTAGGCGATTACTGGTGTACCGCAGGCTTGTGCTTCCACTAGGGCAATCCCAAAATCTTCACAAGCTGCATACACAAAGGCCTTAGCAGTAGACATATATTTTTTTACCACATTATCGGGTTGCCATCCCAGTATTTGGATATTAGAGTTTGCCATCTCGCGAATCTTGTTCATCTCATCTCCTGTACCAATGACTACTAATGGTCGTTTTAGTTGATTAAAAGCCTTGACAATCAACGATATTTGCTTGTAACTCACTAAGCGGGAAACTGTCAGATAGAAGTCCTCTTTCTCAGACAGAAATGGAAATTCCGCGATATTCACTGGTGGGTAAATGACTGTTGCTTCTCGCCGATAGCAACGCCAAATCCGCCTAGCTGTATGTTGCGAGTTAGCAATGAAGTAATCAACGCGATTGGCACTCAATACATCCCACTGGCGCAAACGATGTAATAAATATCGCGTCACCCACCCAGGTAAGCCACTACCCAGTTTGCTGTAGCGCAGATAATCAAAGGTCAAGTCCCAGGCATAGCGCATAGGGCTGTGACAGTAGCAAATATGCATCTGTTCGGGAGTGGTCAGGATTCCTTTGGCAACAGCGTGAGATGAAGACAGAATTACGTCATAATGCCGTAAATCAAGTTGTTCAATTGCTAAAGGCCACAAAGGCAAGTATTTTTGTATACCGTTGCGGGCATAGGGAAAGTTCTGGAGAAACGTCTTGCCAATCTGACGCTTATATAAATAACTTTCTCTATTGCTGGATTCAAAATCGATCAGAGCATACAAATCAGCATCAATGTGATTCAAAATTTCTCGAACAACGAGTTCGGAACCACCGGTGGCTTTGGGTGTTAGCCACTCATGAACCAGAGCATATTTCAAGGGCACAGCTAACTTGAATAAATGGAAGATACAAAGGCTAACTTGATGACGTTAACTGAAAAGTTTCCCCTTGTGATTAATTAACGGGAAGCGCACTAGATTAAACATAAGACGCAATTTTTCCTTAGAGGTTCCAGATGAATGATAACCTCAGATTGGGGAATGGGGAATGGGGAGTGGGGAATAGGGAATGGGGAATTGGGAATAACCAATAGTTATTCTTCCCCTGCAACGCCAGCCTCCCCTGCTTTTCCACTCCCCTACTCCCTACTCCCCACTCCCCACCCTCTGAACGACAACTGATATAGAAAAGGTGAATTTATGCGAATTCTAATTATGGGTGGTACTCGGTTCATTGGTGTCTATTTGACTCAATTACTAGTGGAACAAGGACACGAGGTGGTGCTGTTCAATCGTGGAAATCGGCCAGCACCTTCTTTACAGGGAGTAGGACAAATTATAGGCGATCGCACTGACCCTACCCAATTAAAAGCAAAATTATCACAAGAAAGCTTCGATGTCATTTTTGACAATAATGGACGGGAACTTACGGATACTCAACCACTGACAGAAATTTTTCAAGACCGAGTGCAACATTTTGTGTATATGAGTTCTGCGGGAGTGTATCTCAAATCCGATCAACTACCCCATGTCGAAGGAGATTTAGTAGATCCCAAAAGTCGCCACAAGGGTAAGCATGAAACAGAAGCTTATTTGACTCAATTGGGATTGCCTTTTACTTCCATTCGTCCTACTTATATTTACGGGCCTCGTAATTATAATGAGTTGGAAGGCTGGTTTTTTGACAGAATTGTGCGCGATCGCCCCGTTCCCATCCCCGGAAATGGGTTGCATATCACCCAACTAGGTCATGTAAAAGACTTGGCACTAGCAATGACTAAGGTTTTGGGCAATAAACAAGCCGTAGGAGAGATTTATAACATATCTGGCGATCGGTTTGTCACTTTTGATGGTTTAGCCCGTGCTAGCGCTGTAGCGGCTGGTAAATCGCCTGATGATGTTAAAATTGTCCATTACGACCCGAAAAAGTTTGATTTCGGCAAGCGCAAAGCTTTTCCGATGCGGGTGCAGCATTTCTTTGCTTCGGTGAATAAAGCCCAAACAGAATTAAACTGGTATCCTGAATATGATTTGATTTCTGGGTTACAAGACTCTTTAGAAAATGATTATTTGGCTAATGCAAAAGACAAAGCCGAAGTAGATTTTTCTGTAGATGAGGAGATTTTACAAGCGTTGTGAGTAAAAGTGTTTAGGGGCGCATCGTTGTGCAGTAGTGTCAACTTAGAGCCAGGGCCAATCGAATTTGCGGCTATACGGCAAAGTCTACCTCCTTGGACTAAGGACAAGACAAATTAAGGGTTTGAAACCCACGGAGGTGGGTTTTGTTTGTGTAGACGCGGTTTCTCACCGCCTGTTTCGCGTTAAGTTGACACCAAATGATCGCACCATTAAAATTCATCAGGGTTAACGCCTAACTCTCGCAGTTGTGCTGCTAATCTGTTAGCACGTTGACTTTCTCGTTCTAGCGGCGTGGGAAGCCAATTACCGGATGCATCATACCAACGTAGCCACAATCGCTCAATTCCTTGGTAAGAACCTTGCCAAAGTCCTAAGCCCAGTTCCAAACCTGGCATCCACACCCGTGGGGTACTCAAGTCCAATTCGCTGTAGCGGTCTGCGACTAATTGGAATATTTGGAGTTTGTCAGTGTAGCGGTCAAACACAATGTAGTAAGGAACTCGCAAAATCCGCTCATAAACTTCCCATTTGGTTGGCGGTTGGTTAATTTCTCGTAGAGTTTGTCCTAAGTCTTCTTTTTCAGTGCCAGGAGAAAGCAATTCTACCACTACAAAAGGAGCAACCCCTTCTTGCCAGATGACATAACTCAGACGTAAGTTTTGCTGTTCGTAGAGACGCGAAACTCCCACAGCAGCAAACCAGTCCGGGCGTTTATACGACAGTGTATGCCGGAGGTCATAGTAAAGGTTTAAATCAGTGCCAACAAATACCTCATCTACTGGATAGTTGGGTGGAAAGAACGTTTCGCGCAGAAGTTGGGGTTGAAAAATGTGAAATTCGTCAGGCAAACCAGAGTCCTCCGGGTATTCACTGGGAAGATCATACATGGTGGGTAGGGTTTCTTTTGGAGGGCGCGGAGGGTCTGTTTGGTACATAAGGGGAATCCTGACCGACTAATCTTAAGTTAACGGATAACGATAAAGGTTTGACCAAGGACTCTAGGAATTTGAAACCCAGGTCGGTGGGTAAAGTCTCGTATAGCCGCGTTTGCCCTTGGCGTGCCGGAGGCATCATTCCATTCGCCAGAGCATTTTGAGATGCTCCCTATTTATGAGAACTCCAAAAAATAAATTATCCAATTTCTGTACTTCACTACGATTTTCCCTCCCCCTGCCCTTAAAGCGATGGGATATTTTTTATTTGGAAGCCCCTATTCTCTCCACAGTTCCACTTGCTGCTTGAGTTCTCTCATATCTAAATAATCGCTAGCAAAAGCTTTTCGTAAAAGTGGATGAGGAATAAATTGATCGTATTTTTGAATTTCTGGTGCTTCTGAAGTACTGAGCAAATCTTCTGGGATAATTCTTTGCTCACACAATGAAGTAATTTCTTTATAAAGATGTTTATATTTATCCTTACCTAATTTAATTGTGAAATAATAGGGATTTAATCCGCCGATACTGATAATTTCCAATGATTCTCGACAGTAGGAATTGAGTAATCTTTCTAAGGTGCGATAAGCAACCGTACCCATCCAGGGAAAAATGCAGCATTTACCTTTTTCCAATTGCAAGATATTTTGTTTATCTAACCCAACCTGCTGCACCAATTGGCGAACTTGACGTAAACGTTGTAAAGCATTTTTTTGCAAATAGCTGTACTCGATACTTTCAAATAAAACCTGTTGCATTCGTTGTAAAACTTTGGTGTGAATCGTACCACCACTACCACGCCAATAAATACTAGCTTTACCCTCGGCTTGTTTCACAAAAATAGCCTTCTTTTTAAAGTCAACTTCTACAACTTCCCAACTTCTCCCAGCTAAAGCAAATTGATTGCCAACAGCAGGCGGCGTGACAATACTGCCAATTTCCGTTGTACCTTGCTTAACAATATATTCTTGCTGTTCAGCAAAGACAGCATAAAACTGAAATTTTCTCACAATCTTTTCTCCTGCCAAACCCAGGATTAATTTACCTTGTTCAGTATGCTGAATCTGACCAATATCAATTAAATATCGGAGTAATAATTGGAAATCTTCTTTGGAAATAGCAGCAAAAGGCGGCAAGCTAAAAATCTGTTTAGCTAAAGCATTAGGTGAAAGTTCTCCTGTTGCTGTTAAAATACTCATTGTCTGGTGATAAAGCAAACTCAAAGGATATTTAATCGGTCTGATTGGTTCAATCCATTGCTCCTCTAAATAAAGTTGAATAATAGCGATAGACTGCAACAACTGCCAGGGTATTTGCTCTGGGAGAGAAGCTTCTGACAATGGTTTCTCTTCAGCGCAGATAAAGCGCATATCGGCAGCTTCCCCTCTTCTACCACTACGTCCTAAGCGCTGTAAAAAGCTAGCTACAGACAAGGGTGATTCTAACTGAATCACCCGCTCTAAATGACCAATATCTATACCTAATTCTAAAGTCAGAGTGGCGGCAGTAACTGCTAGATTATTGGGTTCACGCATCGCATTTTCAGCAGCTTGCCGCAAGCTAGCAGATATACTCCCATGATGCACATGATATATATCTGGTAGTCCTTGTTCTTTGGCAATTTTTCGCAAAGATGCAATGACAGATTCAGTCCGCGTGCGATTATTAGCAAATATCAGACATTTGCGAGATTTGCTGAGATTGAAAATATATTGTTCATAATCTGTCGCCTCTGACTCATCTACTTCATCAGTAATATAAAAATGTTCTAAAGCTAGTTTTATTTGACGTTTTATCCCATCAGTTTGAGGTGTAATAACTGGCTTATCTGTTCCTGAACGCAACCAATCTTCAGCTATTGAGTAATCGCCAAGAGTTGCTGATAAACCAATACGGCGTGGTTGTCTTTGCGTTAACTTTGCTAAACGTTGTAATTGGCAAATAATTTGACAACCGCGTTCGGAACCCATAAAAGCGTGAATTTCATCAATAATGACAAATCTTAAGTCACCAAATAAGCGAAGGAGGTCGTTATTTTTGTTGATTAACAAACTTTCTAAAGATTCTGGTGTAATTTGGAGAATTCCTTGAGGGTTCTTTAAGAGTTTGTTTTTTCGACTTTGAGAAACATCACCGTGCCAGTGCCAAACCGGAATATCTGCTTCTTTGAGTAAGTCGTTGAGGCGCTCAAATTGATCGTTAATTAAAGCTTTGATTGGGCTAATGTATAATGCCCCTATAGTTGCAGCAGGGTTGGTATGTAATAAAGTCAAAATTGGCAGAAAGGCTGCTTCTGTTTTACCCGCAGCAGTTGCAGCAGTAACTAGTAAGTGAGCATCGGTGTCAAATATAACCTGACAAGCGGCAATTTGAACTGGTCGTAATTCAGTCCACTGGTGATGATAAATATATTCTTGGATGAAGGGTGCAAGTCTGCTAAAGGCATCGCTCATTTTTCTATGAATAATTGGATTAAAGAATCGGTCACGTATCTGTAAAATATTATGGTTAATTAGATAAATCTTTTAATTATAGGACTAGCCCTTAAAAATTTTGCTCAATAAATTCCTCCTTAAGCATTTTACTCTGTGTTCTCTGCGCCTCTGTGGTTCAATAAGAGACTTTTGAACCGCAGAGAGAAAAAAAGAGATTTTACCAGTCAGCTTGAAAGGATTAATTAAATAATTCGTAATTCGTAATTCGTAATTCGTAATAGAGCCTCCGGCACGCTCCGCGGTTTTCATGCCCAAAGGGCTGTACGTAATTAAGTTTTGTAATGGGGATTTAACCCCGACACAAAACTTGTCGGTTATAGAACCGGGGGACTTAAACCCACGGAACTAGTTACAGCGCTTCCGGCTATTATGCAATACAGTTTTTTTCCTTGCCCTCTCCTATCAAAGCTTTCAGATTTGGGAATGTACCTCATAGCTGCCGTAAGTGCTGTAAATAGTATTTTTAAAAATGTTGCCGATTTTCCCCCTGTTGACTCAAGACAGATTAACATCCATAAATCAAATTAAATTAATAGAGACAAGTATATAATGAGGCAAAAACCATGAATAAGTATAAGGAAATATTACGTATTGTCCTTGCTATATCGATTATTGTGGTTGGAGTGACACACTTTGTTATTCCAGAACCGTATGTCAAAATTATGCCACCGCAACTTCCTTACCCTTTAGGATTAGTTTATCTCAGTGGCTTTTATGAAATTTTGGGTGGTATCGGCTTATTAGTCCCGCCTGTAAGTCAAGCTGCTGCTTGGGGACTTATTGCTCTTTTTATTGCTGTTTACCCTGCCAATATTAATATGGCGGTTAATCATATTCAGCTAGAACATATACCCAATTCACCTTGGGTACACGTAATCAGGCTTCCCTTTCAAGCAGTTTTAATTGCTTGGGCTTGGTGGTATACGAAATCTTCTGATTGGGAAAAACAAGCTTCTATCATTCCTAAATCACTCATTCCCAAAGAATTAGAATTGGAATAAGTGCGTTTTTCTGTATCTGAATCATGCGTGTTACAACTTTTTTTGGAATAACACTATCCTTAGCAATCGGTATTGGGGGATTAACCCTTCCGGTAACGCAAGCGGTGCAGCTTAGAGATGGTACAGTCTACTTTGTCCAACCGCCGAAACTTGTGAATGCAACGACTACTTATAAAGATGTGAATGTTTGGGGCGGAACTTACTATTTCACTATCAACCTGCCGGAGAATGCTGGAGAATCCCTTCAGAAGGTAACGATCGCACAAAGGGAGGGAACAGAAAACATCCGCTATCATCTTAATGATACCCGCGCTTTTGTCGGAACGAGCGATCGCAAAGAATCTCGCCTAACACTAGGCCCAGTCACAGACGAACGCGAGACAAGAACCGTTACTGTGAATTTTTCTCCTCCTGTCACTCCGGGACAAACAGTGACAATCGCCCTTCGCCCTGTAAGTAATCCCAGCTTCTCTGGTGTCTACTTACTGGGTGTGACAGCGTTCCCGGTGGGTGAAAAATCCCACGGACAATTTCTCGGCTTTGGAAGGTTTCAATTTTACAGCAATAGAAGTAACTGGTGGTTTCCATAAGCAGCATGTTCGCTTGCAAAAATTTGGTAAATAGTAGAATTAGTGAACCTATAAGGAAGGAAAGTGTTTTTATGAGCATCCCACTAATAGACCAGTCTACAGAAGAAAAACTGGTAACTCTCAGTAATATTTCTTGGGAGCAATTTAAAGGTATCGAAACACAACTTCAGGAAAACCACAACGTCAGACTATCTTATTTGTCAGGAATTTTAGAAATTATGTCCCCAATTGGAGATAAACATGAAAAAGTGAAAAGTACTGTTGGCTTGCTACTAGAAGCTTACATGAAAGAGTTGGGCATCCGGTTTTACAGACGTGGTGGTTTCACTTTGGAAGAACCTGGCTATGCTTCTGGTACGCCAGATGAATCTTACAGCATTGGCACAGAAAAAGAAGTTCCTGACATTGTGATTGAAATTATCGTCACCAGTGGAACCATTAACAGGAAGGATTTATATAAACCTAAAAAAGTGCCTGAAGTCTGGTTTTGGAAATCTAACTCTATCAAAATATTCCGTTTTAGCGAACAGGAAGAGTACGAACAAGTAAACCGGAGTGGGTTTTTTCCAGATTTAGATTCAGCTTTGCTGCTCAATTATATCGCCATGCCTGACCAATACGATGCTGTTGTTGAATTTGAGCAGGCTATCCGAAATCAATAAATATTTATTCCCAAATTATTTGTAAATTTAAAATAAATCCTGGTAAAATATCCTCTCCTGATAATTCTTGGGGAGATGCTAATATTTCTACTGGTTTCCCAATCCGATAAATTTCTACCTGATGCATTTTCGGATTAATTAACCAACCTAATTTAACTCCGTTGTCAATATATTCCTGCATTTTGGCTTGCGTTTCTCGCAAACTATCGCTTGGTGACATTAACTCTAAAACAAAATCTGGTGCGATCGGCGGAAACTTTTCTTGTTCTTCGGGTGTGAGTGCATTCCATCTCTCTTTTCTTATCCAAGCTACATCAGGAGAACGGTTTGCACCATTGGGAAGTTTAAAGCAAGTCGAAGAATCAAAGCCAACTCCTAGTTGAGTTTGGCGATTCCAAATCACAAAATCTGCTGAGATTTCCGAGTTACGATTTCCAGTCTCTCCGCCTGTAGGTGGCATTATTAGTAGTTTTCCCTCCGCATTGCGTTCAAATTTGACTTCAGGGTTTTCCCGACAGAGTTGATAAAATTGGTTGTCGGTGAGTTGGATGATGGGGTTCAAGTTGACGGTGATAGCTGTCATGGGGATTATCTAGAAGATGGCATTTTTAAACCAGTAGAGTAGCTTTTTCTTAAATTCTACTAACCATGTCAAATAACCTGCTTTAATACAAAATAGCCACTGTATCGCATACCTGCTATGTCCGCCGACTATCTGACACCAGAACAACGTGCATTCATACCCCGATATCGAGAAAAATGGCAAGACATTGGACTATCCACGGAAGGCATCAACCAACAATATGCTATGGATGCAGTTCGAGCAATATATACTGCACTCGAACTCACGGAACCTGAAATAATTATCGTTGATAGCCCTAATGCTGCGTTCGAGTACATCTGGAATTTGTTCAAAGTTAATTCCTACACAGTCCTGGGTGATGCCATAGATAGTTTCTATTGGAGCAGAATCTACAGTAATTTGCAATCAGATTTGCTCGTGCGACTACCTGGTGATTTACAAACAAATTTACATTCTTTGTTTGAGAATCATCTGGCAAAAGAGTATGCCAATTTACTGCAAAAGCAGATGGAAATACAGTGGGAAGATGTTTTTGAAAAACACTTTAGTAAGCGAGATCGCAACTTTATTAAAAATATCTTCTCTTCGTGTCGAAAACCTGAAGCTTTAATCGCAGGATGCAGTTATTTTGATTTTTGTATTCATGGTTTAAACTACCAGCAATTTCAAAACAAAATATTAATTTTAGAAGATTTTGTTAAGAATTGCGGCTGGACTTTCTTTTTTCAGAATATCGCTATTATCTCCAAGCATTCGACCACAATCAGTATTGATAGCAACAACCATCTCCACGCCGAAGATACACCTGCTATAGCCTTTGCAGATGGATATAACTTGTATGCACACCACGGGAAACTAAAGCTAGAACGCACGCATAAACTAAATGATATCGGCTGGGTAAACTTATTAGAAAAAATGAAAACAGTCGAAATCGACTCCTGGGAAGAATACAAGTTATTACGTATCGTTAGAGAGCGAATTAATGTCCAGCCTATGCAGTTCCTTAAAGCGACAAATCCCAATACAGGGGAAGTGCGCGTTTCTAGAGTGTCTATGCGGTTTGCCTCTGCTATTGAGGCGGTACGCTGGGTAAACCAAGGCAAAACTTAGGAATCATGAGTGAGAATAAGCTGTTTAACATCTGTTAGCTTAAAATACCTATGACTAGTAAAGAAGAATTAAGAAGTGTTGCCTCAGAAATCCCATTATTTAATAATATTGAGCAAAAAGAAACATTTTTGTTTGTGATAGGGGCATTATTTTCGAGAGTTATTAGTTTGAAAAAAGCCGCAGAACTCATGGAAATGGAGCGTGATGTATTTATTGAAATATTAGATTTGATGGGACTGGAATTTTCCTACTTGACTGAACAAGATATCGCTATAGAGAAGGATTGGTAGGGTGTGTGAAGGTTGTTTTTAACTCTTCTCCATTAATCTTTTTATCGCGTCTGGAATTTCTCGATATTTTTCTAGATATCGCTCTTTGATGACATTTTTTCAGATTAGATGCTCTAATAAGCTGCTTTCAGGCGTGCTAGTAGCGACTACCAACGTAATAATTACCAGAGAAAATAATCTTTAAACTGTTGCAAACTCAGTATATTTCCGCACTTCTGGAGGCTGAAAAGCCAAGACAATATCACTAGGAGGAACACCTAAACGCATTAACTCGATTGCCATTCCTTCTTCAGTCAAATCTTCTTCAATGTAAATTCTTTCATTTTTGATGCGAATATAGACAGAAATTCCTTTAACTCTTTTCCCTTGTTTCCAACCAATATTGAACCACAAATATTGACTTCTCTCATCATCAAACATTAACACTTCATCTATATCAACAACAGTAACTTGCGAAGATATTTTTTGATACTCTGTTAATATTTGCTTGATCGTATTTTGATATTGAGTTAAATTATCCATTTCACAATCTCCTGTTTATTCATATCAACAACCAATAGTGAGACTTGATACTTTTCCAAAATAAATTTAATTGCAACTTTTTGAAAGAAATCCTCATAAATTATTTCACCTATTGCTAAATATAATTGCTTTTCAGGATATTCCAGAGAAAGGAAAGCTTTATAAATTAGATACTGACCTAATGTGGTTTCCAAATCACGCATAGGAGAGCGACTCAGAAAACTTTTAATTTCAATAACAATTTGTTTTCCTTCTCTACTAGCGGCAATGGTTTTTTCACCAGCAAGATCGGCAAACAGTTTAACTTCTTCATATTTAATCGGATAAGGATCGGCTGTAATTATCCAACCATCCTTAATTAAGGCATTTTTAACCGCATCATGGTATACATCTTTTGCTGGCATTTTCTCCGTGATATATAGAGAAAGTAGCTATGAGGGCTAGTTAATATAATTGTACTAAGGGCGGTTATATTTGTGATAATTCATTCTTTGAAAATCACTTAGCTATGAATGTCATCAAAGTGCGATCGCTCTTGAACACCATTTTTTCAGACTAGATGCAGGGTTCGTCTTTGTTTGGTGCGATCGCTTAATTATAAAAACTCATTGTCAGCAAAGCAATCTTTGAGTGTTGCGATCGCTTTTTGATGCTGTCATAAATTAATATTTATCTCCAGATTATTGCTAAATTTAAAGTAAATCCTGGTAAAATATCTTCACCTAATAATTCTTTTGGATGTTCTAATATTTCCACTGGTTGACCAAGACGGTAGATTTCTACCTGACGTAATTTTGAATTAATTAACCAACCTAATTTAACCCCGTTATCGATATATTCCTGCATTTTCTCTTGGGTTTCTTTCAAAGTATCGCTGGGTGACATTAACTCTAAAACGAAGTCTGGTGCAATATGTGGAAACTTTTCTTGCTCTTCAGGTGTAAGTGTATCCCATCGTTCTTTTCTAATCCAAGCGACATCAGGAGAACGGTTTGCACCATTAGGCAATTTAAAGCAAGTGGAAGAATCGAAGCAAATTCCTAGTTGAGTTTGACGATTCCAAATTCCAAACTCAACAGAAATTTCAAAATTACGATTTCCAGTCTCTCCGCCTGTGGGTGGCATGATTAGAAGTTCTCCCCTTGCATTGCGTTCAAATTTGATTTCAGGGTTTTCACGACACAACTGATAAAATTGATTGTCGGTGAGTTGGATGATGGGGTTTAAGTTGATGGCGATCGCTGTCATAGTAAATATATTGGGGATGACATCAAAATTTAATGAAGCTTGTTACCACAAACTAATTGTATCAAGACATCCTAACAATGAATTTCAGAGTCAAGCGTTGGCGTAGCCCAATCCAGGTATCGCTCTTTGATACCATTTTTGAAAATTAGATGCAGAGTTGACGGAAATTGCTTCAGGGTTTGCAGAAGTTACTTTAGGGTTCACAAAAGCTATTTTAGAGTTCGCGGAAGTTGCTTCAGGGTTCGCAAAAGCTATTTTAGAGTTCGCGGAAGTTGCTTCAGGGTTCGCAAAAGCTATTTTAGAGTTCGCGGAAGTTGCTTCAGGGTTCGCAAAAGCTATTTTAGAGTTCGCAAAAGCTACTTTAGAGTTTGCAAAAGCTATTTCAGAGTTCGTCTTTGTTTAGTGCGATCGCTTAATTATAAAAACTCATTGCCAGCAATGCAATCTCTGAAAACAGCGATCGCTCTTTAACACCATTTTCCCAGAAGTGGTTACAGGGTTGACGGAAGTGGTTACAGGGTTGACGTGAGTGGTTACAGGGTTGACGGAAGTGGTTACAGGGTTGACGGAAGTGGTTACAGGG
>NZ_JABXKH010000054.1 GCF_017115105.1 Nostoc sp. NMS2 | reverse complement strand
CTTATCTCAATGGTCAGCTTACTAGCTGATATTTTTGCAAAGGTGAGATGCTCCCGATGTAAACCTAGAATAATATCCTCCTTTGGCACACCAATTGCTACGAATTCCTGTGCTATATCTACATCAGTCATATTGCGCTGAATCCAAATCTTCCCATCTTTAATGTCCAAATGAATGATACAGTTATAAACTCGCTTAAGTCCTTCCCAGCCAACTTCTAAAAGCTGGTAGTGGTCATGCTCTGTATCAAACATAAGCTGAGACTCAATATCTGAATTGTCACTCTCAAAAGTAGCGTGAGACGTTAATACTTGGCGGATGCTTTGACGGTACTGTTCTACTCTTTCCATTCGACAATCACCTCCTGAAGTGGATCATAGCTCACCAACTTCACTTGATAAAGCTTGATAGCCTCTTGAGTGAATCGCTCTTGAAAGAATGAGTCAAAGATATCGACTGGAACTGCTAAATATAATGTTCTATCTGGTTCACTCATCTGTAATGCAAGGCGATAGTTCAAAAACTGCCCGAGTGCGGAGTGAAAGTCAGTGATGACAGAACTATTAAGAAAGCTTTTGATTTCAACTGCAATTTTTCGCCCCGCCTTATCAGCTGCAAGGACTTTTTCTGCCGCTAAGTCAATCTCAAATTTTACACGCTCAATCCTGATTTTTAGCGGATCTGCTGTAATCACCCACTGCTCTTTTAAAAGTGCTTGTTTAACAGCATCATGGAATAGGTCTTTGGCAGCCATTTCTCCTCACGTTGCAGCGTTGGCGATGCCTTTCCTGCGGAACGCTACGCGAACGGCGGGCTATGCCAACGCAAAATATTTAATTCTCACTCGTCAATTTCCGTCGCAATTCCCGAATTGCGGCGCTAGTATTACGCTCGGAGGCAATTTTTAAACACTCTGTGACTACCTCTGACACATTGATATTAGGGAAATAACGGCTACTGCTTTCAACAGTGTAGCGATCGCCTTGCAATCTGTAAATTACAAGCTGGTTCTTCCTGAACAACCAAACTTCTGGTACTCGATAAGGCAGGTAGTCATTCACATCGGTGTAGCTGGTGATGTCTATCTCCACCACCAAATCGGGTGATGGAGCAACGCCCCAATTGACAGGGTAAGCGCATCTAATTTTGTAGCTCTTGATACAGACAAAAAGCTTAAAACTTTATCTGAATATCAATTTTTCATTCAAAATAGGACGAATTGTCGTAAATGATTGAAAAAACATGGGTCAAATAGCTTTTTATGTTTTTTAACCACATAAAGACGAAAATGTCAATCCCACCCCTTGGCTCAGTGTAGTAATTTTGAACTTATTTGTGCTTTGGGTGAACCCCAAAACTACCGTGTCAATAGGGTTTGAGATGCGCTTACCCTGCCCCAATTGATGCGGTTTTTACCTGCGATTGCCTGCCAGTTTTCAATATAAAAACAGTAGTCTGGTTCTATACCACTTTCCTGTGGTAGTTCCATTGTGATTGGGGTAAATGCCTCGTATTCTCGTTCCAGATGATCGAGCAAAACTTTGACTACATCTGCAATTACACTTACTTTACGCCCATGTTCTGGTAGTGATGCCATCAAGAGAATTTCTCCATCTCGATACTTGATACGAGGCGAAGAGCGATCGCCTAGTTGTTCACTCAATGCTTGATAATCTTGCCAACTTCCGAGTAGGCGTACTACCGCACCTGGGGGCAAATGGATTGTATCGGGTGTGACAACAGCAAACATAGAACTGATACCTCCACCTCAACTGTAATGCTTTGGATATTAATTGCTGCGGCTAAAAAATACAGCAGCGACAATAATTAAACCTAAAAGCGCTAGAGGAACCCAGAGATTAGGAATATCTGACAAACTCATATTTAATTACGAATTACGAATTACGAATTACGAATTATCTTAAGCCAATGCCTCCTTTAGCGAATTCTTCAACAGTTTTCTGTGAAAATTCATGAGTTGCGATCGCCTGCAACATTACCAATGGTAAAGTCAAATGATCCGCCCCGGCTTGCAATGAGGCGGCTGCTTCTTCGGGAGATTTGATACTAGCTGCCAAGATTTCAGTATCACTGCCTTTGAGGACGCTAGCCATATCCCGCACTAAGGCAATACCATCACCTAACAACCGCGTAGCCCGATTTACATAAGCTATAGCAATTTTCGCTCCCGCCTCCCGTGCTACTGCTGCTTGTGCTGCACTGTAAATTGCTGTCACCGAACAGGTAATTTCTGGTGATAGATTCGCTACCACTTCAAAACCTAACGGTGTTGCGGGAATCTTTAAAATTGTTTGTGAACCAATAATTTCAAAAGCTTTTCTACCTTCAGCTAGCATTCCAGCTTTATCAGATGCCACAAGTTGATAGTATAACGGGCCATTCGTCAAGGCAACCAAATTTTTGAGCGTGGTTTCTGGTGGCGTATCGCTTTGAGACAACAGCGTGGGATTGGTTGTAATGCCTTTCACCCATCCCCAAAGCTTAACAACTTCGGCTTCAGATGCGATCGCTGAGTCTAAATATAGTGCCATAATTTTTCCTCTTAATGCTCTCGCTATAACTCTGTATTTATATCTCTTGCGTTGTGAAGCACACGAAGCACTACAACGGTTTCGTCCTGAATGACTCGGTACTTCATTCCTCATCCAGCGATTTCATTATCTCCTGAAATACCTGATCAGCAGGCTCTCCTTTTCCTGCTTTCATCTCTTCGAGTGCCATCTTAACTGCATCAATAGTCTCAAGCCTTTCAACAAGCTCTAGGAGTTTCTGGTACGACTCGACATCCTGCACAACAAGTTCAGCTTTACCGTTAATAGTCAGCACTATCGGTTGTCCAGTCTCCCGTAGCTGCTCCATAAATTCTGTGGTGTTACGCTTAAAGTTTGAAAGGGAATTAATACCCTTACTGATATTCAACATGAAACCTCCTAGTCACAAAATTTAGTCCGCGTCACTAAATTTGCATCAAATTTAGTTTACGCTTAATACGAGTGTAATACAAAAGTTTTTAGCTTAATAGCAAGAAAAAACATTACACATTAAACCTGCCTTGAAAATAAAACGGTTGGTCTAATGTGTAATAAATGAACACAGATATTTTGACATACCCTTTCAGGGATAATTCTGGTTATACAGCAGCCTACACGGAGAACTTAAGATGACATCTCCAGAAACGGTTATATGGCTACAAGAACGCACCACTTTAGGAATTCTCTCGCCTGAAGTGTTAAATGCGATCGCACAAGTAATTGAAGAACAAGTAGTGAGTGCCGAAACTGACTTAGTTAGCGAAGGCACTCCTCCAGAAGCCCTTTATATTCTCGTAGAAGGTCAACTCGAAAGCAATACCACCAATGAAACTAATCCAGCCTTAGCTTGTGGATTCCTCCCTGGTGCAGTGATTCACCTCAAAGAGTTGCTGTTGGAAGAATTAACTCCATTGACAATTACTACCGTAACCGAATGTCATTTGTGGGTTATACCTGCTGCTAAATTTCGCGCTTTAGTTACCCAATATCCCGAAATTGCTCAGGCTTTTTCCCGCCAATTGGTTCAAGAATTAGCTCAGGTAACATCTGCACTTAGTTATGAACAAGAACGTTCTGTAGCTTTGCGACCATATTTAGTTACCAAAGCGCAACGAGGAATTGTGGGTACAAGTCGCTATGCTGTGCGGTTGCGGGAGCAAATTCGAGAAGCAGCATCTGACCGCAAATCAGTGGATATTTTCGGAGAACCAGGGTTAGAAAAAGACAATATAGCAGCACTTATCCACTTTGGTTCTCCAAAACGGCGAGAGCCAATAATTAAAGTCAATTGCGGTATTCTGCAAACTAGCGGTGCAGACTTATTTGGTCGCGCTGGCGGTAAACCAGGACTGCTGGAATGGTTAGGAGAAGGTACTTTAGTTCTCAACAACATCCAAGAATTGCCCGAAGAATTATTACCTTCCGTGACGCAGTTGCTTAAAACTGGCACATACACCCCCGTGACTCGTTCTGGAGAGACAGCACCCGAACCTCGTCCCAGTAAAGCCAGAATTCTGATTGTTTCCGAAAAAACTCAGTCAACAATTGAACGCTGTATTGGTCACATTATTAAAGTACCACCGCTACGGGTGCGGAAAGCTGATATTCAGACACAAGTCGAATATTATACCAGTCTTTATACACGCTCTAGAGGCGTTCCGAAACCGCACATTACCCCAGAAGCTTTACGTCGCCTCCAGTCTTATGATTTTCCTGGGAACCTCAAGGAATTGAAAAATCTGGTAGAAAGAGCGATCGTGCAAGCAGAGGGTGCTAATGAATTAACAGAAGAAATTTTCTGGCCAGCCGAAACGAAGAAAAAACGATTTCGAGTAAATCTGTTAAATGCCTATCCTAGTTTGCGGCGATTTTTACGTAGTCCTTGGTGGCCCGATCGCATTAACTATGGTTTTACTGCAACGGCTTTTGCAATCATCGTTGCAGTATTATTTATTGGGCCACAAACCCGCGATCGCAATTTTGTATTAAATCTATTTTGGGCTTGGTGGTGGCCTTTCTTCTTATTTCTCTTTCCCTTTTTGGGACGCATCTGGTGTTCTGTTTGTCCCTTCATGATTTACGGCGAAATTACCCAAAAGTTATCTCTCTGGCTCTGGCCGCGACAACTCAAACGCTGGCCAAGACAGCAAGCTGAGAAATGGGGCGGATGGTTCATGTTTGGTTTATTCACCCTAATTTTCTTATGGGAAGAACTCTGGCATTTAGAAAATACCGCTTACCTCAGCGCTTGTTTGTTGCTGTTAATTACCGCAGGGGCAATGATTTTCTCCGCCATTTTTGAACGGCGATTTTGGTGTCGGTATCTGTGCCCCATTGGTGGGATGAATGGTTTATTTGCCAAACTCTCAATGACGGAACTTCGCGCCCAGCAAGGGATATGTTCTGCCAGTTGTACCACATATCAGTGCTATAAGGGTGGGCCACAAAAGGGCGAAGGTATGGAAACGAACGGATGTCCTTTATACTCCCACCCAGCGCAGTTAGAAGATAACAGAGATTGCGTACTGTGCATGACTTGCCTTAAAGCCTGTCCCCATCGTTCCGTCGAATTCAACTTGCGTCCCCCTGGAATTGAACTGTGGACAACTCATGTACCCCGCACTTATGAAGTAGCATTATTGTTTTTGCTGTTGGGTGGAATATATCTGCATCGCTTGCCAGAATTGCAATCTTGGTTGGGGTTACAACTGGATTTAGCTCAGTTTTGGCTGCACTTGGGATTATCACTGCTAGTGTTAATTATCCCAGCAATATTTACCTTTGGGGCTTATGGCTTGCTGAAATTGTTGAATTTTAACCGGAAGCCAAAATCATTTGTAGAACTTGCTTATGGCTATTTACCATTGGTATTGGGTGGGAACTTGGCTCATTATCTGCGTTTGGGCTTAGGCGAAGGTGGGCGGATTTTACCTGTTACCTTTGCTACTTTTGGTTTGGGTGGCGAACAATTGCCAATATTGGTTGCTCACCCGGCTGTGATTGCCTTTTTGCAAGGTGCAACGATAATTTTATCAGTGTTGATGACTATGTTATTAACGCAAAAGATTGCCAAGCAACCAGTGCGTACACTCATACAGCAACACTTAGCAGCGATCGCTTTGGGAGCTAGTATGTGGGCGATTATCGTGTTTTAGCGAGCGATCGTTTGTACGGCTTTGAATCTTACTCCCCTTCCAGCAACAAAAGTTTTTCCGCTTCCCTCTCCTCGTAGGAGAGGGTTAGGGAGAGGTAGGGAAGGGGTTGGGGGTTAGGTCTTTATTAGACTCAACTGAAAACCACCATATTCCCCCAGGCGGTTTCTAATCGCCTGGGCTAGGTGCAAAATGTGAGTTAAGAACATTCTTCCCTACGAACGTGATAGAAAATACTTATATGATTTATGATTTTTGATTCATAGTGTAAGGATTACAGATAATGCATGTTCTAAAAAGATCCATCAAACCAGCAACCTATATATCATTCCTCCACATCTACCAAACAACTTGGGGGACTGCTGGTGATATTTGTTTAATCCGTGAATCTATCGCTGAAGAAAGTACAGCGAAGTTTGTCGGGCACAAAATCCAACTAGCAATTCCTAAAGGGCTGGAGCGCGATCGCATCGCCAACTGTCCGATCATCAAAGTTGCAGGTAATGTCGGCGACGGACATCCAAAAGAGCATCCGTTGGAATGGGAGGCTTATGAAGGTGTAGATCCAGAACTAGCCCTAGCGGCTCTCAAACCTTGGGGCTTCAAGTTAATAGAGCTTTAATGCGGCGAGTTGATTCAGTTCAACTCGCCAGGAAGTAGCACATTAGGAATTTGCTTCAACCCTTATCTGGAACCCACGGAAGTGGGTTTTGTTTGTGTAGACGCGGTTTCTAACCGCCCTTTTAACTTAATAGATAGGCGGAAGGATTAACCACGTCCCCAGTCGCGATCGCGCTCATAGCGAAAGTTATTATCACGAATGTTACGAAGGTTATTGTCGCGGTCATAGCGGCGGTTATTATCGCGTTCATAACGGCGGTTATTATCGCGTTCATAACGGCGATGATTGTCGCGGTCATATCGGCGGTTATTATCGCGTTCATAACGGCGATTATTATCGCGGTCATAACGGCGATTATTATCGCGGTCATAACGGCGATCGTTGTCACGAATGTTGCGAAGCTCGTTCTGGCGGTCATAATCACCATTTCTGTAGTGACGACTATGACGTTCGTAGTTACCATCATTGTTGTGTTGATAGCCGTAGCTATCAGACTCAGCAACATAAGACGCTGGTGTATTAGCCTCAGCTTTTGGAGAAATAGCCAAAGCTGATGCAGATGCTATCAAGCCAGCCAGCAAAATAGAGGTAAAGCGGTTCATAATGTTAGTCAAAAATTATTGACATTAATTTATGCAAGTCCAGTCTGTTTAGGATGAGCAGATTCCACAAGTCTTTAAATCTATGCTATCAGTCTTGAATAAATCAGAAAGTTTTCTTGGGTGCAGTGATTGAGAAAACTTTTGTTGTGTGTGATACTTTTTGACCTTCCAAATCCCATGAAAAGTTAAAATTAAAATGAGTATTTGAACCGGATGAATCCACCTCTGAACTCAGTCAACGAGTATTTGAACTGGATAAATCCACCTTTGAACTCCGTTAACGAGTATTTGAACTGGATGAATCCACCTCTGAACTCCGTTAACGAGTATTTGATATTAAATACGTTATGATCGCACCCTTACCAAAACCTACCAGCTATCGAATGGTCTGATCTACTAGACAAAACGCACACCAATTACAATTAGTGTGCGTCTGCGGTTAGATTTTAGCGTGTTGCTAATTGCGGTATGAAAAATAATTTTGCGTAATTTCAAAATTCTTGTAGAGACGTTGCAATGCAACGTCTCTACATCCAGATTCATACCTCGATTCAGCAAAACCGATTTTAAAAATTCTCGAACTTAGCGATCGCATCCTTCATCTTTTCCACCACCTCATCAACAGGGATAACTCCTAATTCCCCAGAGGCGCGGGTACGGATACTCAAGGTGTTGGTTTCCACTTCTTTCGCTCCCACCACAGCCATCACGGGTATCTTTTCTTTCTCTGCATTGCGAATTTGTTTACCCAAGCGATCGCCACTGGTATCAACTTCTGCACGGATGCCTAACGCTCTCATCTTCGCTACCACATCTTTAGCAAAGTCTAGCTGTGTATCACCCACTGGGAGTAATCTAGCTTGCACTGGCGCTAACCACAAAGGGAAATCCCCTGCATATTCTTCAATTAAGATCCCAATCAACCTTTCCAGTGAACCAAAAGGCGCACGGTGAATCATCACTGGACGTTTGCGAACACCATCTTCGGCGACGTATTCCAACTCAAAACGTTCTGGCAAATTGTAATCTACCTGCACAGTTCCTAGTTGCCACTCCCGATCTAGAGCATCACTAAAGATAAAGTCAAGTTTGGGGCCATAAAAAGCCGCTTCTCCAATCCCTTCAAAGTGTTCCATCCCCAAGGTTTCAACTGCCCGGCGAATTGCACCTTCGGCTTTGTCCCAAACTTCATCATTACCAATGTACTTATCACTAGCAGGATCGCGGAAACTGAGTCTAGCTTTAAAGTTCTTCAGTTGCAGCTTATTGAACACCGACAAAATCAAATCCACCACACTGAGGAATTCACTATCTAGCTGTTCTGGAGTGACGAACAGGTGAGAATCATCCACAGTAAAACCGCGCACCCGCGTTAAACCGCCCAATTCCCCTGATTGTTCGTAGCGGTAAACAGTACCAAATTCCGCCAAGCGCATTGGTAGTTCCCGATAAGAGCGTAACTCACTCTTATATATTTGGATGTGGAAGGGGCAGTTCATCGGCTTCATAACAAAGCCCTGTTCCTGTGCAGCAGCTTCCGCATCATCTGCCATTAAGGGGAACATATCTTCTTTATATTTCTGCCAATGTCCAGAGGTTTTAAATAAATCTACTCTGGCAATGTGAGGTGTTACTACAGATAAATAACCCCGTTTTACCTGTTCTTGTTTGAGGAAGTCTTCTAAAGTACTCCGTAACAGAGTACCCTTTGGTGTCCACAAAGGTAAACCCGGCCCTACTAAATCGGAAAATATAAATAATCCCAGTTCTTTCCCAAGTTTCCGGTGATCTCGCCGTAGCGCTTCTTCTTTGCGCCGCTTATATTCAGCCAGTTGTTCTGGACTTTCCCAAGCGGTGGCATAGATGCGCTGTAACTGGGCTTTAGTTTCATCCCCACGCCAATAAGCACCCGCAACACTTTCTAGTTCAATTGCTTTCGGGTTTAATTCACTGATATTTTCCAGGTGAGGCCCGGCGCACAAATCCCACCATTCATCCCCCAGGTGGTAAATCGTGATTGGTTCCTGTTTGATATCTCCCAAAATTTCTAGCTTGTAAGGTTCCTTAATTTCCTGAATCCGGCGTGCGGCTTCTTCGCGGCTGACTTCTTCCCGAATTACTGGCAATTTGCGATTGATAATCTTCGCCATCTCTTTCTTGATAGCTTTGAGATCGTTTTCGCTAAATGGTTCTGGATTATCGAAGTCATAGTAAAAACCGTTTTCAATCCAAGGGCCGATTGTAACTTGCGCCTTGGGAAACAGCTTTTGTACTGCCATTGCCATGACATGGGAAGCAGTGTGGCGAATCTTTTTTAAGTTTTCCGATTCGCTGGTACGTGGTAAATAGATTTTTTCAACTTGTTCTGACTGTTGTGACTTATTTGATGAATTTGGCGACATTGGCTGCTGAACCGTTGGCGAAGTGATTACAAAAGGTGATTTATCTGAATCTGTAGGCTTATTCAACTATAGCGACTTTGGTTTTTGCCAGTTCAGCTTTATCTTTCAACTACCGAATTAATTTTTCGCCGGGGATAAAGATAAATTTTTGATCGGTTAGCTGAGTATTAAATTCAGGATTCCAGGCGTAGGCGTAGCCCGTCGTAGACATCGCTAAATTATCTTATGAATTGCAACTCGGTGTCAGCTACCTCCCCATCCAATATATAAACCACGTCTATCTTGAAATCTGTAGTTCTTCTCTAATAAAAAGGATTTGCTCTCATCCCCCAACCTATCCCCCATATCTGGGATTCGGGGAGCTAGAATTTCAAAGTCCCTCTCCCAGATCTGGGAGAGGGATTTAGGGTGAGGGCGAAAACTACGGTTCTCAACTTAGATGAGGTTTATATACACCTCTCCAAAGGAACTGTACAGACCCACTGGCAAAACTATATAATAAAATCTGTGCTATTTGTTACATTTTTTGGCATTTTCCGAAATTATGAGATTATAATAAAAATAATATTAAGAAACGTAAATAACGTTAATATTAGTAAGAAAGTTGGAAATATCCTTCTTATTTATGTCAGACTCAAATTTACCAGGGACTGAGTTGCTGAAAACGGTTTTAGAACCACTCCTAGAAGATTTTCAGCATTGGTTTACGCGATCGCGCCATTTACTCGAAACTGAGCAGCTATCATTTATGAGTGACCAAGAACAATCTGACTTGCTCTTACGTGTTAAACAAGCGCAAGAAGAACTAAGTACGGCAAAGATGTTATTTGCTGCTACCGATAAACAAGTCGGGATTGATATGGCAACGTTAATGCCTTGGCATCAATTAGTAACAGAATGCTGGAATGTCGCAATGCGCTTTCGTCAAGAGCGTGAAGTCTAAATAGATGGGAGCATCTGTTAAATTTCCGCAGGCTATTTAGCAATGTCTAACGACAAGAAGCTAAATCAGTCATCAAACCAGATAGTACAAAAAGCTTAATAATTTCTTAACATTACTTGGATTAACAAAATAATGTATCCTATGCTACCGTAAGTGGAATAACGGTTGACAAATAGCTTCATTTAAATGTAAGCGCATAAAAAATGCGTCAGATAGTCGTCTCAACTGTGAGTTACAGTATCGGCGAAACAAAGCGTTACAAAATAAAGTTTTAAAAATTGCTGTTCTGGAGGAAAATCCAATGTTACACCTGCTTTACATTCTGGCTTTTACAATCCTTGCATTTATGGCTGTTGGCAACTTAATTCGTAACCTGATAATGTTCAGTTTTGATCGGGAGCGAACTTACCCAACGAATTCCTCGCCAATGAATAATCAAGGTAAATACGGTTATTATTCATCAAAAAAACAGTTTGTACCCCATCCAGAGTTATTAGATAGCGCGGGGAACTTAATTAAAGAGCCGCTTTTGGTAATGCGTTCCATTAACGTTGAAGATGCACGTCAACATCTTGATGCACTTTACGAAGCATCCCCAGGACGTAAGAGTGAAAATTCAGAAGAAGCATAAAATTTAGGACTTAGGAGTTTGGGTGTAAATTATTGTTGTTTTACATCCTTAACCCTTTTTTGAGTAGAAATTTATTACCATCCTTGAATTTGAAGCGATCGCGTAGTTAGGCTAGTAAGTTGATATTTTGTTGTTGTTTACTTGACACAGGTTTAAGTTGTTATTGCAGCTATACGGGAAGGGTTTAACCAGATTTACTAAGGGCAGAGGATTCCAATTGAGCAGGTTGAGCAGATAATGGATACATAGATTACCAAGTAATTCTGTCACTAAAATCACTTGGAAATTTACAAAAAACTGTATTGACAACGTAAATACATCTTGCCTAGACTATTAGGTATGGATGTATTTTTCATGCTTAATGGTGTCACCTTCGTTTGGAACGAGGAGAAAGCTAGGATTAATCCTAGCAATCATGACGGCACAACATTTCAGCAAGCCGTAGAAGCTTTCTTCGACGCTAAGTTAACATTATCTTGTCCACTTGGCACAGTTTTAAGGCTTTTTTGGTTAGAATTCATTCTGACTCCTGAATTCTGCTCGATAAAAAAAGGAGCCTGACTCAGACTCCTTAATATAAAAATTGGTAATCGAATTGTGACTACTTGATAGTCACCTTACCGCCAGCTTCTTCAATGCGCTTCTTAGCATCTTCAGCAGCATCCTTAGCAATACCTTCTTTAACTGCCTTGGGCGCAGCTTCTACCAAGTCTTTCGCTTCTTTCAGACCCAAACCGGTCAATTCTCGGACAATCTTCAGCACGGCAATCTTCTTATCAGCTGGGACTGAATCGAGAATCACTTCAAACTCAGTTTGCTCAACAACTTCCTCAGTAGCAGCAGCACCACCAGGGCCAGCCATCATCATCATGCCGCCAACAGGTGCAGCAGCACTTACGCCAAAAGCTTCTTCAATTTGCTTGACTAACTCAGAAGCTTCTAGCAAAGAAAGGGTTTTTAGTTGTTCTAAAATTTGATCGGTTGCAGCAGACATTGATATAACTCCTGTAATTTTGATTATTTATTTGTCATTGGTCATTAGCTTTTGACTGTTGACTGTTGACTGATAAACCATGAAGTCTATTCAGCAGCAGTTTCAGTACTGCTATCAGCTTCAGTAGTTTCGCTACTGCTATCTTGGACAGCAGAGGTTTCGGTGCTACCACCACTTGGTTCTTGGTCGGACACAGCCTGCAAAGCACGAGCCAGTGAACCAGGAACTTCGTTGATACCCACAGCAATCTTGGTAGCCAAGGCGTTGATAGCCCCAGCAATTTGCGCGATGAGTTGTTCCTTAGATGGCAAGTCTCCCAGTACCTTGACATCAGGTTCTTTGAGTAGGCGACCTTCCAGGACACCACCACGAAGTTCTGTCTTCTTGCTGACTTTTTGGAATTCTTGGTATGCCTTAATTGCTGATGAAAAATCTTCTTTTACCAGCAAAAAGGCGGAAGAACCATTGAGCAATTCCGACAAAGGCTGCCATTTTTCATCATCTTTAATGGCAATGCCCATCAGGGTGTTCTTTGTCACCTTACAAACAGTGCCACTCGGACGCAGCCGCCGCCGTAAATCTGTGATTTCCGAAACTGTTAGCCCCTGATAGTCAATTACCAGTGCCAGAGTTGACTGACTCAAAGTTTCTTTGAGGTCAGCTACTATTTCTTTTTTATTTTCTAGTGTTCTACCCATTCCAATCTCACCTCCTTAAAATAATCGGTGATTACCCTACTTGTACGTTTCTTCTAAACCTGAACCCCAAATAACAAACCCCAGCTAATTTATTTAGCCGGGGTCGAGTATTAAGACTCATGATGCCATAGTTATCACGCCTTTAGGGGTGGTAATTTTGACAATTAGAAGTTTTAACCTCGGCAGGATATTTAAGCTATTAGCACCTGCTGTCTCCGGCTTTGCCTATTTGATTTTGTCATTTGTGTTTTGTCATTAGTCATTTGTCCTTTGCCTTTACAAATGACTAATGACTAATGACCAAAAATTAACCTACTTCGCTCAGTTTTAAATCTCGTAGGGCGGTGACATCAATTTTAATCGATGGCCCCATTGTGGCTGACACATAAAATGTGCGCCAATAACGACCTTTAGCTCCTGAAGGACGGTTACGGTCAATCGTCTCCTGCAATGCCTTCAGGTTGATTAACAAATCTTCAGGCGAGAAGGTTGTCTTACCAAACATAACATGAACAATACCAGTTCTGTCAGCTCGGAATTCTAGTTTACCAGCTTTGAATTCTGCGATCGCACTTCCTATATCAAATGTTACGGTTCCACCTTTGGGCGATGGCATCAAACCACGTGGACCAAGTAACTTACCCAGCTTTGCCACCTGTGGCATCACATCTGGTGTGGCAATCAGCTTGTCAAAATCCATTCTACCTTTCTGGATTTCGTCAATCAGTTCTTCTGATCCGACTATATCAGCCCCAGCGTTGCTGGCTTCGTTTACCTTTTCGCCTCTGGCTATCACCGCCACCCGAACGATTTGCCCTGTACCTTTAGGCAGTGCTACTGTTGTCCGCAACTGTTGGTCTGTATATTTGGGGTCAATTCCCAACCTGATATGCGCTTCCGCAGCTTCAACAAATTTAGCTGTTGCTGTGTCTTTGAGAAGGGCTAAAGCTTCTAAAGGATGATAATCCTTATCTTCTACTTTTGCTTGCAGCGTCTGCAAACGACGCGATATTTTTGCCATTTTTTTCTCCTGGGGTAATTCCGAAGCCTCGCCTCTCCCCCGATAATTTTTTTATGAGTCCTTTGTCATCTGTCTTTTGTCATTTGTCATTTTCTATTTTTTTACGAATGACCAATGACTAGTCTTTGACTGTTATACCCATATTCTTAGCCGTTCCTGCCACAATCTTCATTGCCGCGTCGATGTCGTTGGCATTGAGGTCGGGGAGTTTCGTTTGGGCTATTTCTTGCAATTGGGCTTGAGTAATTGACCCAACTTTCTTTTTGTTGGGTTCATTCGAGCCTTTTTCAACTTTCGCCGCCTTCCGAATCAGCACTGATGCTGGTGGCGTTTTGAGTACAAATGTAAAACTCCGGTCTTCAAAAACCGAAATTTCTACAGGTATCACCATTCCAGCTTGGTCTGCTGTTTTGGCGTTGTACTCCTTGCAGAACATCATGATGTTAACGCCATGTTGACCCAAGGCGGGCCCCACTGGCGGTGCTGGGTTGGCTTTTCCAGCATTCAGGGCCAGTTTAATGACCGCCACTACTTTCTTCGCCATTTGTATTTAACTCTGTTTCTCTACCTGATTAAATTCCAATTCTACTGGTGTATCCCTGCCGAAAATTGAGAGTAAGGCTTTAAGTTTACTCCGTTCTGGAGAGACTTCAATTACCTCGCCTTCAAAGTCTTTAAATGGGCCAGAAAGCACCATTATCTTATCACCAGTAGCCATGTCAATTTTGACAACAGCTTCTTGTTCACTGGTTTGTTTGAATATACGTTCAACTTCCGAAGAACTTAGTGGTATGGGGTGGACATGACCGCGACCCTTGCTGCTACCACGTTTTTGTTCTGAACCGACAAAGTTAATTACATGAGAGGTGTTTCGTACCACCTGCCAGGTATCATCATCCATCATCATCCGCACCAGCACATAGCCAGGAAAAACTTTTTCTTCTGTATGCTGGCGACTGCCATCTTTGCGGATTTTCACCGCCGGCGTTTGCGGAATTTCTACCTGGATAATTTTGTCAGCCACATCAAAAGTTTGAATGCGTTGCTCCAAGTTAGTCTTTACACGCTTTTCACAGCCTGAAGCTACTTGCACCGCATACCAGCGTGCTTCTTTTGACGCTGCTTCTGCTGTTTCTCCTGTTTCCTCCGACTGCAACGTGGAGTTGCGAGGTTCGTCTGTTGCAAAAGTCATCAGAACACCTGTTTTGCTGCCCAACCAAACAATCCATCGACCAAGTATATCAAAGATGCGGAGAGTGCCACCATTAACAATACAGCGGCGGATTCGCTCACTATCTGTTTCCGACTGGGCCAAACTACTTTGTCAAGTTCTTCTTTGGTTCCCTGTATGAAGTTGCCTAAGCTAAACCCATTTGTATTTTCTGGCAATTCTGCTTCATTTTTTTTGGCCACGACCCTTTACCCCCCGTTTCTTACTCAATTTTAGATTTTGAATTTATCCCATGCCTTAAGGCAAAGGCACTCAATTTTAGATTTTGGTTTGTTGATTTTAGATTTTTTCTGAATCTAAAATCCAAAATCTAAAATCTAAAATTCGGTCATCCAGTTTTGCAGTTTCGACTCTATTTTACTTAACTGAAAGCAAAACTACTGCAAATACAATAATTTTACCCGAAATTATTATCGCTAACTGCTAATATAGCAACTGCGTAATTATTTCGGGCTTTATTTTTTGCTCTTGAGCGCGCCCTGGAGGACTTGAACCCCCGACATCAGGTTTTGGAGACCTGCGTTCTACCAACTGAACTAAGAGCGCACAAGCTGTTTTTCACTTATTGCGCTGAACTAAATTTTAGTTTAACGCAACACGCGATTTCTATCATACTTCAATTTCGTTGAGAAAACAAGTTAGCGGCAGATGCCGCTTGAGATTTCTCCCATAATGAAAGAAACACGAATCACAAAGGGCGGTCAAACCGTTGCTTAATCCGGGTTGCTTTACCTACGCGATCGCGGAGATAATACAGTTTAGCACGGCGGACTTTACCGCGACGTAATACCTTAATGCTGTCAATCCGGGGAGAATGCAACAGAAATACGCGCTCAACGCCTACACCTTGAAAAACCTTACGGACTGTAATAGTTTCGTTGATGCCACCATTGCGTTTGGCAATCACTACTCCCTCGTAGGGTTGTACCCGGTATTTTTCGCCTTCTTTAATTTTCACTCCGACTTTTACGGTGTCGCCCACATAAATGTCGGGCAAATTTGATTTTAGCTGTTCCGCTTCAATGGAGCGGATAATCTCTTGAGCGCTCATAGTCTTTCTGTCTACTTAAAAAAAACTCACGATCATCAATCATAAATCGATAATCCTATTTCAGTCTACTTCTACTTATTGGAGATTGATAATTTTACTGAGACAAGACTCCGTAGATCGAAGCTATATTGCAAAATGCTGTACCACAGGTGGAAATTTATGAAATTTAGCGTCGTCATCAGTACTTATAATCGCTTGAACTTGTTGCAAAGAGCAATTGAGTCGGCTCGGAACCAAACAATTGAGTGTGAGGTGGTTGTTGCCGATGACTGTTCTTCTGATGATACCCAAACATATCTCAAAAGCTTAGGGGATAAGGTTGTTTACCATCGGAATGAAGTGAACCTTGGCCATGCAGCAACGGTAAATGCTGGAGTTGCCAAAGCTAGCGGCGACTGGATTAAGTTTTTAGATGATGACGACTATTTAGCGCCTAACTGCATAGAAGAGATGGCAAAGGCGATCGCACTTCGTCCCGATGCTGTAATCTGCTCTTGTGTGGCGGCTCAGGTGGATGGCAATGAAGTTGAACTCTCTCGTACCCCGCAAGTTGGCCCTGGTTTAGCTTTTTATATCCCCCAAGCTGATATTCACTACGGTATGCTTTTAGAGCTTGTACCCTTTGGCACACCTGTACAAGTAGCTTGCCGACGTGATGCTTTTCTACAAACTGGTGGTTGGGATTCCACACTTGATGCTAACTGTGATGACATCGATTCGTGGATTCGGATTGCTCAGTTTGGCGATGCTATTTTCTTCAACCAGTGTCTAGCTTACCGGACTATTTGGCCGGGTGCGTATAATCAAAAGTTTTCTTTGTCTCGGCGGTTGGCGACAAATATTTTGATGAAAGAAAAAATTTACGCTTTGGTAAATGAGCAACATCGCTCAAAGATTCCCGGATTTCAAGATATAAAAAATTACTTGAAACTTCATTGGATTTTAGTAGCAGTGAAGCAAAAAAATCTCAAGAGTTTTCTGTCAATGATAGATTTTTCTATACTTTCTCTTCAGTCGTGGAAGTTTTTGCTAAGTGCTGCCTCATCACGCCGCTCTCAGGGAAACAATTCTCAAGTTCGTAAACTTGTGTTGATTGAGTCGTAATTTATGATGTCTGGCAAAATACCCAGAATAAAAGCGCCAGTCGCCAGAATTTAGAATTTAATTCTGGCGACTGGTGGACTTCGGCGTGAGCGCTCAGTCGAACTCTGATTGCTAGATGAGGACGTTACTACCAACTACCAGATTTGTCGCGGTGAAATTATCCAAAGTAGCGAAGGTGTCAAAATGAGAATACTCAAAGACTTGAACTAGTGTAGAGGTATCTGATTGCACAAACTGTAGGTAGCCATCTTTCATCGGATTGCTGCCGTTGTAACCCAGACTCTTAAACAGGTCAGTCAAGACTAACTTATCCTCGTTCTGATTAAAGTCAGTGATTGTATCACCGATATAGCTATAGGTTTGGCAGATGAACTGGTCATTGCCGCTACCGCCAGTCAAGGTATCGTTACCTGCACCACCAACAAGGGTATCATCGCCAGCACCACCAATCAGGGTATCGTCACCTATACCACCGCGTAGTAAGTCGTTGCCACTCTTGCCATCGATACGGTCATCACCACCTTGACCATTAATAACATCCGCAGAGTTGTCAAAGCCATTGACATTGTAGCTTAGGTCATTGAGAAAGGTGACTGTGTTTTTGTTGAAGATGGTGCTTTGGGTGGAGTTAGCATTAAAGACATCAAAGCTGTCACGAATGCTGCTTTGCCCATCAAATAGGATATTGCCCAGTTTTGATATGTTGTCTAGGTTCTCTAAGGCAAAGTTTTGTAGGATAACTTTGTTATCAGCCGCTCCTTCAAAGGTGATTTCCAGATTGTTACCATTCTGGGTGAGTAGGAGATTTCGAGCAGTCAATCCAGCACCTTGGAATTTCAGGGTATCCAATTCGCCAATAACTGCTGCTGATGGATTTGAGCCTTTACCTAACCCACCGAAATCGGTGATGGTATCAACACCGTCACCTAAATTGTAAACAAATTTATCTTTGCCCCCGCCACCAGTGAGGATGTCGTTGCCTTGATTACCTGTGATGGTATCGTTTGCGGCTTTAGCGTCAATTATGTCACCATAGCTTTTGCCCACTAGATTATCAGCGCCATTGGTTCCATTTAGCCCGTTGAACTCTAAGGCACCAATATCAACTGTACCCTCAGATATTCTGTCAAATCCAGCGCCGCGCTGGTCGGTGGTGATACCTGTTGGAATCAGAGCATTATTACCAGCGTTAATGGCGGGACTATCTTCAAGTAAGGCATTAGTAAAGGTTGTACCACCGTTATTTTGCAGGGGGCTAAGTTTGGGGTCAATGGGGTTGACGCTAGTACCAACAAGGGTACTGGTGGTAAAACCAGTGCTGCCTGTGTTGTCGCCAATCAGGTTGTTGCCGGTGTCGGTGAAGTCGCCGGAAACGTCGGGATTGATATCGCCGCCGTAGACATCCCTGTCGTTGAAGTTGCCTGCAATGATGGTATTCGCAACGTTGACAGTACCACCAGCAGAAACACCTCCACCAGTGCCACTTCCCCAGTCGTAAAGGTATTCTGCGGTGTTATTGGTAATCGTGGTGCTATTCAGATTGAGGATGCCTGAGCTAGAGATGCCGCCACCTTCCCCTCCGCTTGCCCTATTGCCAGAGACAGTACTGTTAGTAATGTTAAGGATGCCTCCGCTATAGATACCACCTCCAGAGAGTGACCCGTTACCAGAGATAGTGCTATTAGTCAAGCTGACACTGCCAGAGTTAAAGATGCCGCCACCGTAAGAGGGGTAAGGGTCAGGTTGATAACGATTAAGACCACTGGCGTAAGCCCCATTATTAGAGACAGTGCTTCCCGTTATGCTGATAGTACCTGTGTTAAATATGCCTCCACCGGCGGCAGAGGAGTAGCTGCCAGATGCACTATTATTAGAGACAATGCTGTTAACGAGGCTGAGATTGCCTTTGTTAAATATGCCTCCGCCTAAGGATGACCCACTGTTATTAGAGACAGTGCTTCCTGTCAGGCTGAGAGTGCCTTTGTTAAAGATGCCGCCTACCGCCCCGCTATTATCAGAGACAGTGCTTTCTGTCAAGTTAAGGCTAGTATTGTTATTAAGCAAAATACCGCCAAAGGCATCATTAGCATTAGCAATCTTCAAGCCATCAATGTTCGCATCTGTCCCTGTTCCTGATATCTCAAACACGCCAAAGGCATTATTTCCACTCACGGTGAGGTTTGCTGCCCCAGTCCCCAGAAGGCTAATATCATCGGTAATTGTTAGTTTGCCGGTGGTGAGGGTGATGATATCTGGAGTTGTATCACCAAAAACTCCTGCAAAAGTAATAATATCTGCTCCAGCAGTAGCATTAGCATTGAGGATAGCTTGCCGCAACGACCCATCTCCAGAATCGTTGGTATTAGTCACGACTAAATCATTGGCTGCGATCGCTACTGTAGCGGTATAATCCACATTATCGATTTGGTAAGCTGAATCTGCTGCCAAGCTAAGGGTAAGTTTTTCTGCCGCTTCTGCCTGAATATCATTGACAGGTGTCAGGGTGATATCTACATAGTTTTGCCCATCAGCAATCACGATACTGTTGCCGTTGACAAGCTTGCCACCCACGCTTAGGTTGTAGTCTGCGATACTCGCATTGCCGTTGGCAGAGAAATTGACTGTTAATGCCCCACTGCTGTTACTGCGGCTAATGCGGTAAGTACCAGTCTCACCACTGTTTTCATCAGCAGTGTTATCAGTGGCGATGATGCTGATGGTGGGGGCAAGGGGATTAGGATTATCAGGTGGCGTAATTATAATAGTAGGCTGGACTTCATAAGAACCAATATCAACTGCAACGCTGGATATCCGATCAAATCCAGAGCCTCTTTGATCGGTAGTTACACCAGGAGGAACTAGGGAATTATTGCCAGCATTAATGGCGGGGCTATCTGCAAGCAAGGCGTGAGTAAAGGTTGCACCACTGTTATTTTGCAGTGAACCGAGTTTTGGGTCAATGGGGGTGGTGGTTGTGCCAACAAGAATGCTGGTGGTAAAGTCAGTACTACCAGTAGTATCGCCAATCAAGTTATTGCCAAAGTCAGTGACACTACCGGACACGTCAGGTTGTATATCACCGGAAGGGGACTTGTCAAAGTTGCCTGCAATGATGGTGTTACTAATCTTCATAGAACTAAACCTATACTTGGCAACACCCCCACCATTGCCAACACCATTGCTATCTGAGTCAGCTATGTTGTTAGTAATTGTGGTGTTGATCAGAGTCAGGTTGCCGTTATTGCCGTAGCTGCCCGAATCAAAGATGCCACCGCCTTCGTCATTGGCTGTATTACCAGAGATGGTGCTGTTAGTTAGAGTAGTTGAACCACCAACATAGCCACCATCATCTCCGTTAACGATGCCGCCACCGTTATAGTTTGCCGTATTGCCAGAGACAGTACTTGCCGTTAGGTTGAGAGTACCGCCTTTATTGTAGATGCCGCCACCGTAGTTTGCCGTATTGCCAGAGACAGTACTTGCCGTTAGGCTGAGAATACCGACGTTTGCAGTGGAAGCGTCGTTATAAATGCCACCGCCGAAGTCACCCGTATTTCCAAAGACACGACTTCCTTTAAGGCTGAGGATGCCACCGTTATAGATTCCGCCTTTTGTGTTACCAAAGACACTACTTTCCGTTAGACTGAGGATGCCGTTATTAGAGATGCCGCTTTCCTCTGTATTGCCAGTAATACTGCTTCCCGTCAGGCTGAGAATGGAATTTAAATTGACTTGAATACCGCCGCTAGCGATCGCCAAACCACCAATACTAACACCTGTTGCTAGTCCCGATATCTCGAATACTCTGGAAGTATTATTCCCACTGACAGTAAGTTTAGATGCTCCAGTTCCCAGGATGGTAACATCATCGGTAATGGTCAGTTTTCCAGAGGTGAGGGTTATTACATCTGGCGTGGTATCAGTAAACACTCCCCCAAAGGCGATCGCATCATCCCCAACAGTAGCATTCGCTAAGTTAATAGCCTCGCGTAAGGTAGTGACATCATTATTCGGATTGCCATCATCTGCATCCTTGGTACTATTTACCGTAAAGGTTGCCAGTACTCCTGCGTAAGCTTCTCGCGTCGTTTCTGCAAACGCTAGAGTTACTTCCATATCAGCAGTGCGGACTTCCAGATCCCAATTGCCGCCTAATGCTGCATTGCCTGTACGCTGACGGGAAGCGGCAATATTTGCTCCTGTAAGTTGGTGCAGTTTAGCAATAAATTCTTCCCCTGCATCACCGTCAGCTACGTTACAACCATAGATGAGTAATTTAACTGGAGATTCTGTAGCAGATTCAACGAAGAGGCAGGGGGACAAGGGGAAGAACTTCACCCTGCCCCCGGCTCCCTGCTCTCTGCCCCTTTTCTTCTTCTTCAACCGATAACCCAACGGTTTTTGACGAGGCGGTAAATATTTTCTGCCACTGTTGTAGTTGCTGACTATATTCGTCTAGGGTATCAAGTCCCAAGCGGGTGTTACCCAGTTGCAAGCTACCGGGAAGACCGTGGCAAACAATATGGACGCTATTAAGATTTTGGTTAGCGCGAGTTGCCAAAACCTCCGTAATTTGCTCAACACCGTTCTGTGTTGGATCGATTACGAACACCTCAGTGTTGGAGATAACACCTTTGACTAAACTCTGATAGCCTTCCACTGCCATGTCGATAAAGACCAGGCTGCGTGTGTAATGTGTGGAAATTAAGGAATTTACTTGGAAGTATGGGGTATGTAGCGTTGCCATTTTTTTACTTCAAGCTAAGGTTTAAGGTTATAAGCTCAACTCAAACTGACTGAAGCCTTGTCACTACAGAGTTTTCACACAATTATTGACAGTAACAGTGAACTATTTTTTACTATTAATTTCTTTCTTATCGTCACGCAAGTTGCTGCTTTTGTAAAGCTATACAAAGTATGTAATTTTACTCAGAGGAAAAACATCTAATTTGCATAACCAAATTAAACATAACTCTTGCAGGGCAGGCAACATAAGCCCCCTAATTATGTAAGTTCAATGTGGAACAGCCTACTGTCCTAGCCATTGGGGAATCGAAAAATAAGGGTATAAGGCAATATGGTTGAGTTAAGCAAAGCGCAACCCAACAAAGTCCCGGAAATGTTGGGTTTCGTTCCTTAACCCAACCTACATAGGTTTAGATTTTTGGCGCTAACTGAACTGTATTGCGGTATAACGGCTGAAATAGCAGATTCAGTCTTCAGAATTTTGGAGTTTTACCCCGATTTATTGAGCCGTTACTGAATAAGTCTTTAAGCTAAGTAACTAGTTAGAAGCGCTATTGGTCAATTTTTCGCGCTGCTGACTACTAGACATCTCCGAAAAAGAATGTAGAGACGTAGCAGTGCTACGTCTCTACAAGGGTTCTGGGTACCGCATATTTAATTTCTGGAGATGTCTACTCTTGAGTAGTCACTGAAGATTTCAAGAATTATCTTGATTTACACTCAGTTGCTTATCTTGATTTTTTATACATATCTCAAAGATTATGCGAATTATACATATTTTGAACCACGTTCAAGAAATAGGTAACGGTATTGTGAATGTGGCTGTGGATCTGGCTTGTTTGCAGGCAAAATCTGGTTATGAAGTAGCGGTTATTTCTGCTGGAGGTGAATATGAGAAATTACTAAATATATGTGGTGTTAAACACTACCAATTAGACCAAACTAGAAAACCGAACAGTATTATCAAAGCGGCTGTGCGTTATCGGGCGATCGCAGCAGAATTTCAGCCGGATATCGTTCATGCTCACATGATGACGGGAGTTATTCTAGCACGCATTTTTAAAGGAAATAAATATACTTTAGTTTCCACAGTCCACAACGAATTTCAGCGTTCCAGTCTGCTGATGGGTTTAGCTGACAGAGTAATTGCGGTCAGCAAGGCGGTGCGAGATTCTATGGCAAGGCGTGGTATCCCAGAAAACAAGTTGCGGGTAGTATGCAATGGAACTTTGGGCAGTCCCCGCACCCGACCAATCCAAGATTATCAACCTTTAGGGTTACAACGTCCAGCGATCGCTACTGTAGCCGGTATGTATCAACGCAAAGGTATTGCTGAGTTAATTGCTGCCTTTGAACAAATTGCCCCAGATTTTCCCCAAGCGCATCTTTATTTGGTAGGAAATGGCCCGGATAAACAGCTATTTGAGGCACAGGCAAAAGCAACTTCTGTAAAAGAACGGATTCATTTTGAAGGCTTCCAGCCAGAACCTCAACGCTACTTGATATCTAGTGATATATTTGTGTTGGCTTCCCATCGCGATCCTTGCCCTCTGGTGCTTTCAGAAGCTAGAGAAGCTGGAATTGCGATCGTTGGCACTCAAGTAGATGGGATTCCTGAAGCTTTGGACAATGGGCAAGCAGGTCTTTTAGTGCCAGCAAAAGATAGTAATGCTTTAGCCGGGGTTTTAGTGCAATTACTGAGTAATACCGATATGCTCCATGAGTGGAAAAATCGGGCAAATCAAAACCTACAGTGGTTAAGTGTTGCCCGCGTTCATCAGGAAACACTGGCAGTATATCGTGAGTTAATTACAGGTTAAAGAACATGGGGAATTGGGCATGGGGCACTTGTACTGAGCGAAGTCGAAGTATTGGGAATTGGGCATTGGGAATTGGGAATTGGGCATGAAGAAGAGACAAGGAAGAGGCGGGAGACAAGGGAGAGACTTGTTCAATAATTCCCCCTGCTCCCCTGCTCCCTGCTCCCCATCTTCCTCATCCCCCTCATCCCCAATCACAGAGGATGATAGAAAGAATTAATAGTGTAGCGATCGCTTTAATTTTAAAGCTACACCTAAAGCACCAAGGACTAATACACCCAAAACGTTAGTTGATTCAGGAATGGCGGTGGTGTAATAAGCAGCCACTCTGATCGGCCCATCTTTATCCACTTGCTCTGCTGGTATTGCTGGAATGATTCCACCACCTGGTGTTAAATCCGGCTGAGTAGCAAATCGATTGAAAAACACGGTTCCGTCTGGGATTACGCCACCATTATAAGTAAGAAGGCTGCCTTCGACAGAAACGTTTGTAAAGATATCCTTGAGTTCAGGAATACTAGAGAAACCAATCTTTCCATCTCCATCAACATCTCCCCACTGCACCAATTCATTATCAAATGAGGGAGTAGAATCTGGATTACTATAAGACAGCGTTTTTAAGTCAAAAACCAAGCTTCCTATATTATTCCCAGTGCCATTTAGCAAGTTGTTAGCTCGATCTGGTACACCATATTCTATTATTTCTCCGGGTAAAATAGCTGGCCCAAGGGTTCTTGGATCTCTCGTTTTGAATATATCTTCATTCACAGTCGTTACAATGGGTTCTACCAAAATAACGGCTTTCGCTGGTGTCAAAGACAAAAAACTAATTCCTGCTGCTCCTAGAAAAGACAAGGCTATTTTGGTTACGATTTTAGTCATATTTCTGTCCTCTTCATATTGATTGAGAGAATGCTTACCGCGTGGGTTAAATCAAACAGCAAAACCTCATTTTTAAACTGCTATGTATTTGCTAGATAAATAGCGGTTAATGTGTGCTTGCTCAGTGAGTTTACATATACCCATAGGTTGATTTATAAAGCAATTCTTGTAATGCTTTATCACAATAATTAGTAATTTCACGCAATCTTTATCAAAAATCTAAGTTAGAACTTATTCATTGACAGATTAGACAATGTGTGTACTTAAATACAAGAATCTTTGCAACACAATGAATAGTAGGGGCGTACATCTGTACACCCCTACCAAAATACCTAGTTTTATGTAACTTACAGCCATTTTTAGGTAATTAGACCACGCGGTAGGGGCAATTCATGAATTACCCCTACTACAGATGTAGTTTAAATACATAAAAACTGCTGTAAATGCACATTAAACCTCATCTAAGTTGAGAACCGTAATTTTCGCCCTCACCCTAAATCCCTCTCCCAGATATGGGAGAGGGACTTTGAAATTCTAGCTCCCCGAATCCCATATCTGGGATTCGGGGTTGGGGGATGAGGGCAAATCCTTATTCATTAGAGTTGAACTACAGGTTTCAAGATAGACGTGGTTTAGCTTATAAGTTTTTTGGTAAATCCACGTAACCGAATTAACACTGGCTTCGCCCAATTTCCACCCATCAAATCGTGTAGCAGGGTATAAAAACAGGGGATGATAAACAGCGTCAGCACTGTTGCCAAAGATAAACCCGAAAACACTACTACACCTAATGGTTGCAGAAATTCTGAGCCTTCCCCAATTCCTAATGCTAGGGGTAACATACCTAAAACAGTGGTAATAGTTGTCATTAACACTGGCCGTAGGCGTTGAGGTGCAGCTTTCAAAATGGCAGTTTTCCGGTCAACTTTTTCTCGTTCCAGAATTTGATTGGCCAATTCCACCATGATGATGGCGTTATTGACTACAATACCCACCAGCAAAACTGCACCGACAATCACTGTCGCCCCAATTGCAGTTTTGGTAATGTAAAGTCCGAAAATCCCCCCAGCTAATGCCAAGGGAATTGTAAACATAATTACTAAAGGGTCAATAAGGGAATTGTATTGCACCGCCATCACTACAAAAACTAGAAAGGCAGCTAATCCACCTAAAAGTTGCAATGAGCTTTGCAGCTGCTGATTAGATTCAGCTGCTGCACTGGGCAAGATGGTAATCCCATCAGGTAAATCTATGCTATTTAGTACCGTACTCACCTGTTCTAGGGCACTACTAAGGCTAGCTCCCTCAGTCAAGTTGCCAGCAATTAATAAAACCTGACGCTGGTTAATTCGCTGAACTTCTCCAGGCGCTTGAGCTTCGGCAATTTTGGCAACATCGCTCAAGCGGACTTGGCGATTGTTATCCACAAATAAAGGCAACCTTTCTAATTGAGAAGGTACTTGTACTGATGCTTCATTCAACTTTACCCGGACATCGACTAAACGGTTGCCGCGTTGTAACTGAGTTGGTATGCTGCCTTCGATCGCAGTTTGAATTGTTTGCCCTATCTGTGTAGCAGTTAGCCCCAAAGCCGAAACCCGCTCCCAGTCAGGAAGAATTTGAATTTCTGGTTGGCGATCGTCTGCATCGGGACGAAATCTTGCTAGGGTGGCTTGTTCTTCTAAGGCTTTTAGTACCTGACGACCAGCTTCTTCTAAAGCATTTACGTCATTTCCCTGAAGGATTACGTCAACATCAGCACCACGGACAGGAGAGTTGCTGAGAATCAAACCCCGCACTTGACCGGGGGTAAGGCGCAGGCGAATTCCTGCTAAATTTAGCTTGTTCAACTCTTGGGTAACTCGTTCTACATAAGCTTGCACATTAGTACCCGTTTTCAGGGTAATATTGCTGGAAGCTCGTAGGGCATTAGCATTGGTAGTGTTGCCAAAGAGAGAGCCACCAATTGTAGAGAAAACATATTCCGTTTCTGGCTGCTTGCGGATAATCTCATCCACCGCAACCATTACTTTTTGGTTGGTTTCTAAAGGTGTACCGGGAGGAAACTGGGCATTTAAGTTAGCTTGTCCGGTGTTGATGCGCGGGAGAATTTCTTGGGGAATTTGGGGAGCCATCCACAAACTAGCGCCACCGAAAATGATAATAGCGATCGCTACTGTTGCCCACCGCCAGCGTAATATCCTAGTTAAAAAACTGCCATAACCTCTGGTAGAAGCATCAAAACGGTTATTAAACTCCCGCAACAGCCAAAATCTGCTCAAACCGCTAGAAAACTTCCATGCCAACATCCGAGAGGCGAACATCGGTACAACGGTTACGGCAATTAAAATTGAAGCCGCTACAGAAAAGGTGATGGTAAGAATTAACTCATTGAATAGTAGTGCGATAAAACCACCAATGAGCAAAAATGGCAACACCGCCACCAAGTTCGTACTAGTGGATGCAACCAAAGCTGATTCTACTTCTTGGCTACTTTTTTCTGCTTGAGAAATTAGTTGCTGCGAATTCAAGCGGCTTTGATTATCCTTACCGGGAGTCATCCCAGCCCCCTCGGCGATGTTCTCCAACATAACGATGGAGTTATCTACCACAATACCTACACCCAGTGCCAGACCACCCAAACTAAAAACGTTGAGAGATAAGCCAAATAGCCCCATCAAGATAATGGCAGCTAGGCTTGCTAGGGGGATGGCGAGGACGATGATAAAAGTTTGCCGCAGAGAACCGAGAAATAACAGAACTGCGATCGCTGCTAGTGCAGTACCGATCAACCCAGAACTGGTAACATTTGAGATCGAGTTCCGAATAAACCGCGACTCATCTAAGGTTGGTGTCAGAACTGTCCCTTCAGGAATTAGACCGGACTTGCGAAGTTCTTCCAAGCGTTTTTTCACACCCTCGACAACGTTGATGGTATTAGCATCTGGCTGCTTTTGAATACTGACTTTTACAGCTTGTTGCCCGTTGAGTAAGACGTAAACCCGTTGTTGTTCTGAGCCATCAATGACTTCGGCAAAGTCGCGCAAATAGACGCGGCGGTTGGGAGTAGTGGAGGTGGGAGGGGATGAGGGGGATGAGGAAGAGACTTCAAAAGAAAGATTGCTGATTTCATTAGCATTTGGGAATCGCCCGACGGTACGGGTTAAGGGTTCAGCATTCTGCCCTAAAAGCCGACCGCCAGAGATATCTAGGTTGCGATCTCTGAGTTCATCTAGGATATCGGTCAAACCTACACCTACAGCTTGCAACCGATCCAAATCAATATTTACCCTAACTTCTTCTAGAACTCCACCCGATATGTCTACCCCTGCGACTCCGGGAACAACACCCAGATCGCGGGCTAGTTCTTCTTCAGCAAAAACACGCAAATCCACACCTTCTAAGGATGGTGAAGTTAATGCCAATTCGTAAACGGGTAACTGAGAAGGATCGACTTTAAATAAGCGTGGTTCTTCGATGGTTTCTGGTAATGTGTTTCTCGCTCTGTTAAAAGCAGCTGTGGCATCGTTTAAAGCTTGGTCAATATTGCCACCTGGTTGAAAATATAGATCCAAATTTATCTGTCCCTCACGAGTTTGAGAAAAAATTTGAATCACGCCCTCGGTAGCACTAAAGGCTTCTTCCAAGGGTCTTGTAACTTCATCAACTGCTACCTCTGGGGAAATTCCAGGTGCTTCTATTCGCACACCAATCCGAGGATAGGTAATTGATGGTAGTAAATCCACTGGTAACTTGAGGACAAAAAAGACACCCATCACTATCACTGCCAGCGTCAGCATCAGTGTACCGATGTGTTGGCGGATTGATATGGCACTGATACTAAATCCGCCACTTTTGTTTACTTGTTGCATTACTGTTTTTTTGCTCCAATTAAAAAGGCAAAATGAAAAATTCTCAAAGAGATTTAGAATTTTTAATTTCCTTTAGGGGCTAACTCTGCTGTTTCAGAAATAATCGATAAACGTACAGTGTCTCCATCTTTTAAGGGTTGACCACTGCGAACAACATAGCGTTCTCCCGATTGCAAACCAGATAAAATTTCCACTTTGCCATCGGCTCTTTTTCCTAATGTCACAGCACGTGTTGCCACTTTCGCTTTGCCTTCTGTGTCTTTGACCACAAATAGCGTCCCAGCAGGGTTTTCTGCCCCGGCGGTATTAGCTTTGGGCGAGGGAGATGACTTACCTGTACTCTTGGTGTTGTTGCTCCCTGCTTGTTTCTGAATAGCTGTTTGCGGTACGACTACGCGCTGTTGAGTCTGGTTTTCAAAGTTGACTCGCGCCAGCAGTCCACTGCCAATCTTGCCTTGAGCATTGGGAATCACAACCTCTACGGGTATTAAGCGAGCGATCGCATCCGCAGCTGGAGAAATGCGCGTAACTCTCCCAATTAATGTTTCTTTGGGAAAGGCATCTAAGCGCACTTGTACAGACTGTCCAACCTGAATTTGCGCCAGTTCTAATTCGGAAACTTGCACAACGACTTTGACACGGTTAAAATCGCCAATTTTTACGACTTCATTACCTGCTTGCAGAAGATTGCCCGGTTCTGTCACCTTTTCTGTAACTATGCCAGTGATGGGGGATGTCAGCCGAGCGTAAGACCTACGTTCTTTAGTTTGGGCAACCAATGCCTGCTGGGCCAAGACTCTACCTTGGGCGGCGGCAACGGCTTGTTGTTCTGTACGGACTTGCTCTTGGGCTGCCCGCAGTGCCTGGGCTGCTGTTTTGGCCTGGGTACGTGCTTGTTGGGCAGTTTGTTCAGCGATCGCTCCGGCTTTAAACAACCTCTGTTGCCGTTCTGAATCTGCCTGAGCTTGTACCACTTCTAGCCGCGCCCGTTCAACGTCAGCACGGGCATTGCTTACCTGATTGTTTGTCCTAGCTACTTCTGATTTCAGGGCTGCTAGTTCTGCTTCTGCTTGCTTTAATTCAGTCGAAAGTATGGCATCATCTAACTGCCCGACGTTTTGCCCAAGCTTTACTGTATCACCTACATCAAGGTTCAAAGCCAACAAGCGGGCTTCTACCTGCGATCGCAGTGATACGATGCGGAAGGGTGTTGTATTACCTGTATATTCTGGTTGTTTTTGCAGCAAGTCAGTTCGAGCGATCGCTACATCTACAGGTGTTACACGACTACCTTCCTTATTACCAGGACTCTGAGATTGTGCATCTGCTGATTCTTTGGGCGAAGAGCCGCAACTCGCCGTCAGCAATCCTATAGCTACAAAACAGGAAATTAATAAACTTCTTACAGAAGTGCAGGAAAGGAAGTAATTTTTCCCTTTCGCTTTGTCATAAGTACTGTTTGCAAGAAATCTACTTTTGAAATCTGCGGTCGCCACCTCAGTCTTCACAACTGAATCTAACTGGATAATTATTAGTTGGTTAGCGACTACGGGATCTTTCATTTTCACCTGTTTGTGCGGCTTATTTTTTTCCAAAATCATTTATTTTTCTCCTATTGGGGAGCTTTTGGGGGTAAACAGCCGTGTTTTACCAAGTAATTTTGAGAGATATCATTAACAAAAAACGGCGAGAATGAATAAGCTGTATGACAGTAATTTTTGAATCAAAAACTACTGTTTTCCCACAAAAGTCCAAAACTTCTCACCGCTCTACTTCTCACGCAGAGGTAGATAATCTTCTTGCAGTTAACAAATTATAAACATTTAGTATAAATATTTGTCCGTTTTCTGGAATCTACCCATAGGGGAAACTTGGCTTTTTCCAAAGATATGAAGCTTTTTTGTTGAATATCATTATTTAGGCAGTATTACAATAATTACCCTTGTTTTTACTTATTCAACTTATCCTACTATAACTATCTGTCTTTACAGGTGTTTCTCATTTAGTTAAGAATATTAAAGATTTATTGCTTAATTGTGTCTATAATGTAGTAGAAAACACTATTTCTTCTTACCCTCCTTGCATAATATGGCAAGAAATAGAGCGATAAGTACCATAGCAACATCAGGTAAGAATGAACTTTTTTGCCAGAAATATATTTGCATTAGGTGAGGAAAGTAAGGCGTGACATCTCTGTTCAAAATTGCACAAACCACTGATGAATCCCAGATTTCCGAATTTTTCCAGGAATCAGGAGGTAAATGGCGATCGCAACGACGCTACTACACCCTACCAGAGGGAGAAACTAAGGAGATCGAGAGTATAGTTACGATCAATTTTTTAGAGCAGGGCTGTGATGAATTGCAAAAGCTAGCTCAGATGCACAATTTGTCTGATATAAGTAGTTTAATCTGTGGTGCAGCAGTTGTCTGGGAAAGTACGGATGTGCTAAAGACAAAGAAAGAATCGCAAGGTTCAACAATATTTGGCGTGATGGGAAGTACCTTGTACCGCGATCGCGGTTTTGCCATATCCAAACCAGTCACCGCCCAGTATTATTTCTCCAACCCGAAAACACTATGTTTGCGAACTGAATACAACGGTTCAGTGTTTGAAGAAGAGTTAAAGCTAATTGGCAGTAAATACCGCACCAGACAGACTATTATCTCTCGTGCTGGTGAACAGTTGATGATTGGTCAATATTTAGAAAATAGAATAGAGAGTTAGTTTATCGAACAGAATTCAGGAGTCAAAACGGGCTAAACCCTAGCTATCCGCTAACAGAATTCAGTTAAGTATTCTTCTGACCGAAAAAGCAGATAATTAGTACTCCTGCAAAGAAGTAAGCTAGCAAGAGCGTAGCGTCTTGATTCTGAATTCTTCTTCAACGGGTAGGCGTAGCTGACGGCTATAGTCTCACCCGTTTTGGAACTACCCAGCACCTAGCTATCAACCTGCAACATAACTTTTTATAACAGTTTTTCAAACTTTCCCCCAGAAAGTCAGTCGCCATGTAAAAATGGGAAGTGAAATGAGAATTAATTCGGCGACAGTGTTTGTTTTTAGTATTGACAGGCTTTTCCCTTTTGGTATTACAGACTTCTCTCCGAAATCTAAATCTCTACAAACTTATGATTTTGGAGACATTTAATGTCAATTTACGTTGGTAACCTCTCCTATGAAGTTACACAAGATGCGCTGAGTGCTGTTTTTGCAGAATATGGTGCTGTAAAACGTGTTCAGCTACCTACAGACCGTGAAACAGGTCGTTTACGCGGCTTTGCTTTCGTGGAAATGAGTTCAGAAGATGAAGAAACAAAAGCCATTGAAGCTCTTGATGGTGCTGAATGGCTGGGTCGTGACCTTAAAGTGAATAAGGCCAAGCCCAGAGAAGACCGAGGTGGTTCCTTCGGTGGTGGTGGTAATCGTGGCGGTGGTGGCGGCGGCTACAACCGTGGTGGTGGTGGTGGTCGCTACTAAACTTAGGCGAAAACCATTTAGTTGAATCTAGAAAAGGCTCAGGCAGAAATGCTTGAGCCTTTTTTATGTAAAACTTGCACTATTAGGACTTACGTAAAGCTATACGCTGTAGGGGCAATTCATGAATTGCTCCTACAGTAAATCAAGGCTTTCACTACTTTTTTGCGTAAGTCATAACTATGATTCTCTAACTAGAGTACCCTGATGAAAAATCATTTTCCATCGATCATTATTCAATTTCCAGATGGAACTTCGCAGCGAATGAACAGGCTGTTCGCCAGATATATGTTTGACTATACGATAGGTTACTAAAACAACTCCTGTTGCCAAAACTAAGGTTTTAAATTCTGTTATGGATCTTTGAGTTAGGGGTTCAATGGGTTCATTCTGCAAGCTGTTGATAGTTTGCTGTTTATCGAAAACACGTCCTGAACTACCGAACTCAATAAACTCGTCAGCAAGTAAGTTCATAACATCTTTAGCTGACTTGCGTACATCCGGTTGAAGCAAACGCTCCTCCAACTTACGGAGAAGCGATTCCTCTAAATAGTCTGCTTTCATTTAGTTGCTGGGGCTGATTATACCTTTGATAAGACGGCTTGCAACTCTCCAATACAACCAGGTTATCAGGCTGTCTCACCGTTTGCGGTTTGTGGCATCGACATCAATCAAGAACTTTTCAGTCATTCTGCTACATTAACCGATTTCTCATATCTTTAGTAATCCAGGGTGTTTCTCTCAAGAGCATAACAAGCAACACAAGACCGATGATCGCTATCACAATGAGGACTAGGCAGCCACCTAACCCCAGCATAAAATCCTTAACACTAGATGCGGAATTTTCTTCAGAGTTTTTTCTTTTGATCACAAATTCGTCTTTTCAAGATTTGCTTCTCAAAGCAGCTCAACCCTCTACCCAAAGGCTTCTAGCTACCCCCTTTTCTAGATAACATCCACAGTTGGAAATTATACAGAATTTTTCCGCGTAACTACCCTTTATGGGGGATTATCCAGAATTTTTCTACAATAAAATTAATAATGAGTTGCCGACTTGCGATGATGCACGGCTGTAACGCCATCATTATCTAACAATTTGCCATTCTCGACGGTCGCATAAACCAGCCAATGGTCGCCAGATTCCATCCGGTTTTGTACAGAACATTCCAGATATGCCAAGGCATCTGTAAGTATAGGAGAACCGTTTTCAGCTTCTTGGGCGGCGACATCAGCAAATCTATCTTGTCCTGGGCCAAAGGGTTTGAGGAAGTGCTTCATCAATCCCAAGTGATTCCCTTCTTTAAGGATATTTAGGACAAATTTGTTTCCTGTATGAGTCAGTGTTTCTACTGCCCGCTCTTTAGCAACGGCTATGGTTAAACCAGGCGGATTAAAGCTAGCTTGAGCTACCCAAGAGGCTAACATGGCACTGGAGCGATCGCCTTCTTTGGCAGTCAGAACGCAAAGAGAACCGACAATGCGACCAACTGCTTGTTCTACAGTAGTAGCAGGTTGACTTGGCGATCGCACTTTTCTAGCTTTTTTTAATGCTTGGGCAAAGTCGGTTCCCGCTTCTTCACACAATTGTAAGGTGGCATCGTCGGGTTTAAATTTCACGCGGATGGTGTCAAAACCAAACCGATAGCCAGCATCTTTTAATTTCCCTTCAATTAAATCAACTGCTTCCCCACTCCAGCCAAAGGAACCAAAAACCCCCGCGAGTTTGTTGTTAGTAGCGGTAGATAGCACAATTCCTAAAGCTGTTTGCACAGGTGTGGGTGCATGACCGCCGAGAGTTGGAGAACCCATAATGAAACCACCAGCTTTTTCCACAGCTGCCCGGATTTCTTCTGGTTCAGTAAATTCGCAGTTAATCGATTCTACAGCAACACCCGCTTTGGTGATGCCACGAGCGATCGCTTGGGCTAATGTAGCTGTATTTCCATAAGCTGATGCATAAATTAACGCTACTGTCAAGTCAGCAGAAGTTTGCTGTTGACTCCATTCTCGATAAGCTTGAGTTAATTCAATTAAGCCATAGCGCACCAAAGGCCCGTGTCCAGTGGCATACATTCTCACGGGAAAATCGGCTAGTTTTTCCAGCGCTGTTTCTACTTGACGGGCGTGGGGAGCCATGAGGCAATCAAAATAATAGCGCCGATCTTCGTTATATATTTCCCAGCCTTCATCAAATACCTGATCTCCGCAAACGTGCGCCCCAAATAACTTATCTGTGTACAAAATTTCTGTTTGCGGATCGTATGTGCAAAGTTGATCTGCATAGCGGGGATTAGGGGTAGGAATAAATTGTAAATTATGCCCGTTACCCAAATCTAGGGTTTCTTCGCCCCGCATAATAAGAATTTGCAAATCTGGATTTTCCAGCGCCCCACGTAAATTTTTCGCCCCTGGATTAGAACACACAAAGGTGATTTGCGGGGCAATTTCTAACAAAGCTTTTAAAGTTGCAGCCCGGTTAGGGTTGACGTGTCCCAAAATTACATAATCTAAGTCTTCGAGATGGAAACGCTGCTGCAACGCTTCTAAATAAATTTCTGTAAACGTTTCCCCCGGAGGGTCAATGATGGCAGTTTTATCGCTTTCGATTAAATAAGAATTAGCAGTTGTACCCTTGGCAAGGGCATATTCAATTTCAAATCTGAGCCTTGACCAACTACGCGATCGCAGTATTCTTGTATCTGTCGCTATTGGATAAACTTGAACATCACGAGGTTTATTTTTTGACATAGGGAGTAGGGAGTAGGTAATTAAGAAGTTCGCAATCACCACTCTCTATGGAAGTAGGGAGTAGGGAATGGGGAGTAGGGAATAAGAAGTCGCAATCACCACTCCCTATTCCCTTTTTTTTATAATGCTTTCTGACATGACTTTTGGGGTAAGGGCAATAAGAAGTAGGAAACACCACTCCCTACTCCCTACTCCCCACTCCCCCTCTTAATAATGATTACCAACTTTGCGGTGATGCACAGCAGTTAAAGCATCGGGTTTAGAAACTCGTCCGGCGTAAACGGTGCTGTATACTGCCCAATGGTCGCCGCAATCCATTCTACTGACGACTTCGCACTCCATGTAGGCGAGGGCATCGTTGAGGATGGGGGCACCGTTTTCGGCTGGCTGGGTTCTCACTCCTTCAAAGCGATCAGCACCAGGGGCGAATCGTTTCAAAAAGTGCTTCATGAGTGGTTGGAAATTGCCTTCTTCTAAGACGTTGAGAACAAAGCGATCGCCTACTTGCATGAGTGATTCAATTGCCCGATCTTTGGCGACTGCAATAGAAAATCCCAAGGGTTTGAAGCTGGCTTGATTTACCCACGAGGCTAGCATGGCACTGGATACATCACCTTTTTTGGCAGTAATAATATACAGTCCGCCACTGAGTCTACCGAGTGCTTTATCTAAGTCAGCACCAAGAGATTTCATAGCTTTGATGCTGCGATCGCGTGTTACCCATTGAGCTAAGTCTGTACCCGCTTCTTCACATAGCTTGTAGGTATTCTCTGTAGGCGTTTGTTTAATCCGAATGGCTGGAAAAACTGTTGTCAAACCCAAATTGCGAAATTTACTCAGCAAAGGATCTATCGGCTCATCATCGCCACCACCACTTTCAAACACGCCAATAGCTTGCTTTTCTTTGGCAGATCCTAAAACTGTGCTGAGTGCAGATTGGATGCTGGCAGCACCAGAAGCCGGAGGTAAACCAACAATTAGCCCTGCACAACGGCTAACTAGTTCCCGCAGTTCTTGTAAATCGACTTCAGATCCCAAATCGACAATTTCCACGGCGACACCGGTTTTACCGATACCGTTGGCAATTGCTTGGGCGAGGCGATCGCTATATCCGTATTCGGAAACGTAAAATATGCCAATTACCGTTTCTGGCTTGGCTTGCGTTTGACTCCAAGTGCGGTAACGTCCAACTAGTTCCTCAACATTGTGAGATAATAATGGGCCGTGTCCTGTGGCAATCATATTGATGGTTTTCAATTCCGCCATCCGCTTCAGGGCAGACAAAACCGACCGGGCATTTGGCCCCATCAAGCAATCGTAGTAATAATGAAAGTCTTCTTCGATCGCAGCTAAGTCTTCATCAAAGGTGCTATCTGAGCAATAGTGCAACCCAAAAGCATCGCAGGTGTAGAGAGTTTTAGTTTTGTGGTCGAAGCTGAAAATGGTATCTGGCCAGTGTAAATTTGGGGCAATCACGAATTCAAATTCATGACCATTGCCCAAATCTAAGCGATCGCCATTTTTCACAATCCGCCGCTTAAATGGCTGATGTACGAAATCCTCAAGAAACTGAATCGCCACCTTAGAACCGACAACGGTAATTTCTGGAGCTATTTGCAGCAAATCTTTAACCAAACCGCTATGGTCTGGCTCAGTGTGGCTGATAATCAAATAATCAATATCGATTGGGTTGATTAGTCCGGTGAGCGTATCAAAATATAGTTGACGAAACTTTTCGTGGGAGGTATCAACTAAAGCAGTCTGCTCCCCACGGATGAGAAACGAGTTATAAGTAGTGCCGTTTTGCAAACCAAACTCAATATCGAAGCGATCGCGATCCCAGTCCAAAGAGCGAATAGCCGTCGTCTCTTGACCGATTTCCACAGTCTGTATGGTGAGCCGTTTTTCAGTTTTTTCGGTGAGCGCTACCATAACTCCCTCCTTGACACAATGAGTATTTGTTCCTCTTCTTTATATTGTTACACGGGATGAATGTTAATTTTTATTAAAAAATCTATAGTTGACTTAAAAAAGTTAAAAGTGTGAAACCGGAGAGGGATTGGGGGGATGAGGGGGATAGAGGAAATTTGGCTAGCTTTGGAAATTGGGAACTCTCGGCTACATTGGGCGTTATTTATTAGGGAGACGCTTTACTCAGCTTGGGATACTGACCATTTTCCTGAGCATCTTATACAACAGTTGGCTGAATGTCAAACCCTGGATCATTTACTACTGGCAATTTCTCCACCCCATCAGAAAATTAGGGTAGAAAATACTTCCTCATCCCCCCCTCCCTTAGTTATCGCCTCCGTAGTTCCCAGTCAAACTGCTATTTGGCAAACTTACCCAAATACTCATGTTATTACATTAGACAAAATACCACTAAAAGGTGTTTATACCACACTCGGAATTGACCGCGCCTTAGCTTTGTGGGGTGCGGGGAAAACTTGGGGTTTTCCAATGTTGGTAATTGATGCTGGGACAGCGCTAACTTTTACGGCTGCGGATGCTAATGAGTGTCTAGTTGGAGGTGCAATTTTGCCAGGATTAGGTTTGCAATTTGCAAGTCTTGGTCAACAAACAGGACAATTACCATTAGTAGAGACGCGGAATTTTGCGTCTTTACCCCCACGTTTTGCTCTAACTACTATAGAAGCTATTCAAAGTGGGGTAATTTACACATTAATAGCTGGAATTAAAGATTTTGTTGAAGCATGGTGGAATTTGTTTCCTAATGGAAAGATTGCGATTAAAGGGGGCGATCGCATTTTATTACTAAACTATCTACAAGCCTTACATCCTGAAATTACAGCACCTTTAATTGTAGAACCGAATTTGATATTTTGGGGAATAGGGGAAATAGTAATGGGGAATAAGTAATCTTGAAACACATATCACGGTTTGAGAGCGAAGAAATATGTGTAGTGGATTGGCAACAAACCCTGAATGAGCTAGTTTAATTCGTTTAAATTATGGTTTTTTAAAATACCTTGAATAAACTCCCCAATCTCAATCGCTACAACCCCAGCGCAAGATTCTGGTAAGTCGTTTCCAGCATGGGAAATCATTTTCAACTCAACTTTCGGCATCAGTTGAGCATAAACCCGACCTTTGGCTAAAGCTTCTGGCGTATCTTGACCACCTTGTAAAATAAAACCCGGCACATCTATCATATAAAGCCGCTTTTGCACTAATTCCGCTTCAATTTCTATTTGTCGCCGTTTGAAAAGTAACTGGCAACCTCTGGGATAAGGCAATAGCGACTGACGCAGCTGCAAGTCTTGTGCAATTTTTTCATGCCAACCCAGGATTTTAGTGAACGGAGTTAGCGATCGCAACAATTGAACTATTAGTGGTGGATAATTCAATAATCGCCGCATCTTCTGGCAATACTCTTCCTGTCCTGCTATCTCTACGCCTTCTGGTGCAAGCAGTACCAAACCATCAATTTTCTCAGGGTATTTTAAAGCATAACTAGCAGCAATCCAACCCCCAAGAGAATGTCCTACTAAATATACTTTTTCTAGCTTGACAGCTTGCAGAAATTCAGCTAGACACTCTACTTGTAAATCTATCGAATGGTGGATATTTGGATTCTCTGACTCACCAAACCCTAACAAATCAGGTGCAAAGCAATGGAAATCTTGTGCAAGGGACTCCATCACAGATAACCATTGACTGCTTTCATTCCAAGCACCATGCAAAAAAATTATAGGAGTTTTTTCACCAATTTCACGCCAGAATACCAGCCCTTGAGAGAGCTTTATCCGGGAGTTACGGAATAGTGTATTCATTTTAATTTAGTAGTTAACTTTTAGCACCATAATAAATAGTCATTGGTCATTAGTCATTGGTCATTAGTCATTAGTTTTGGACAAATTATAAATAGAGAAGTCTGAGCCGAACGCGAACAGCGTCTCGTTGGCGCGGCCTCTCGTAGAGAAGAGAGGCTTCTTAAATCAGAACTTTGGCGGCGGCAAATGACAAATACTTCGGCTTTGCCCTTCGGCTACGCTCAGGACAGGCTCGGCACGAGTCGCTCAGTACAAATGACAAATGACCAATGACAAATGACAAAATATTGTTATGCCAGTGTTGTCAAGCCATTTAAGTAGTCTTGCAACTGCCTAGTATGGTCATGAGACATCTGTCCTGAAGGTAGCAAATTAGGAGAGAAAGCTTGGATTTCCATGACTTCCAAAGTATCTTGAATCTCCATTGTCCCATGCACCTCGGCTTCAACCACAATACAAATTGAATGGATTCTGGGATCGCGGTCTGGTGCGGAGTAAACTCCTACCAAACGGTTAATTTTCACCAATTCTAGCCCTGTTTCCTCGATCAATTCCCGGCGGACTGTTTTGGGAATATCTTCTCCCCAATCCACTATGCCTCCAGGCAATGCCCAAAGACCATCATCACGCCGTCGGATCAGTACTATCCGACCATCGGGTAAAATTGGAATGATACTAGTACCAGTAATGGGATGACGAAATATAATACCCAGTACTGTTTGTCCAATACGCCATAAGTTACGTGTGGACTGGACAGCTGCCGGAAAAAAAGCAATAACGTTCAATCTTCAAAATTTATATGTTGTATTCTATATTTCTCTAACACTTACATAAACTCAACTCATAAAATTTCGTTGAGTTTTATTTTATACAAAAATGTTTGTGGTTTGAGATTTTATTCTCACGATTTACGTAGAATATTATTAATCTTAACATTAAGTTTCAATAGAAGCACTGTATTTATATATACATAGTATTTGTTAAGTCAGAAAACTTTTCAGTTTATAAATAACATTAGTCTTGCTCAAACCAGTGATAATTAATATTTTTTCAGCACACTTTTACTTAGCTAATTTACATATCTTTGGTGTATTTGAATCTAAGAAAAGGTATTTTTCGTCTAGCTCGTGGGAATAATTCTAAATTGTTATTGACAAAATAAGGTAAAACGCGGTAGACTAGTACACTGTTTAAAGCGTATTGATTGCTGCACTAGGCTACAAGTATATCAATAATATTGGTAGCTAATATTGCCTACGTGATGCCTAGTTGCTACTCTTTTGTTGTTTATTAATGAGGTGAACATGGCCAAGCGCCGTAACCCGAAAAAAGAAAAGGCGCTACGGAACCAGGCGTATGCCAGAAAGTTTCGTAAACGAACTACGACAGGAAGAATGCAGAGAAGGTTCCAACAAAGACCACCTAAGAGTGAAGAAGAAGAAGGAGCAGCAGCAGCTGACACTGAATAAGCTGTCTGCTTAAATCCTTTTTATTTAGATTATTTATTGTTTAGGGCGTACAAATGTGCGCCCTTATTTATTTTTGAGAATGGGGCATGGGGCATCCCTTGTTACCTCGGCTCCGCCCTTCGGCTACGCTCAGGACAGGCTCGGCACGAGTCGCTCTGTGCAAGTGGGCATTGGGCATTGGGCACTTGTACTGAGCGAAGTCGAAGTATTGGGCATGGGGCATGGTTATTTTCTTTGTCCTCCTTGTCTCCCTTGTCTCCCTTGTCTCCCCACTCCCCACTCCCTGTATTAGTCAATTTGAGCGCGGGCGGCTATGAGTGCTTTGCTAACCTGTACAAAGCCAGTACCACCATAGCTGTTGCGGGCTGCCACAACTTGACGGGGGGATATTGCCTCATAAATATCTGCTGCAAATGCCGGATGTAGTTGCTGCCATTCTTCCAATTTCAAATCTTTCAGGAGTTTACCTGCGGCAATACTAGTTTTTACCACTTTACCCACAAGGTTGTAAGCTTCCCGGAAAGGAACGCCCCGTGCTGCTAGATAATCTGCTACATCGGTAGCGTTAGAAAAATCTTCGGTTACGGCTTCTGCTAAACGCTGGGTACGAAACTCTAAGCCCTCCCTGAGCAAAATTGTCATTGCTTCTAGAGAGGCTTTGACTGTGTTGACGCTATCAAATAGACCTTCTTTATCTTCTTGCAGGTCTTTGTTATATGCCAGAGGTAGCCCTTTCATAATCACCAACATCGCTTGTAGATGACCAAATACACGCCCTGTTTTCCCCCGCACGAGTTCTGGTACATCGGGGTTTTTCTTTTGGGGCATGATACTGGAACCTGTGGCACAGCTATCTTTGAGGATGACAAAACGGAATTCTTCAGATGACCAAAGAATGACTTCTTCTGCAAGGCGGCTGAGGTGAACCATAATCAAGCTAGCAGCACACAAGAATTCGATCGCAAAATCGCGATCGCTCACTCCATCGAGGCTGTTAGCATAAATATCGTCAAAATCCAATAGTTTGGCTGTGTAGTGGCGATCGATAGGGAAAGTGGTTCCCGCTAAAGCACCGCACCCTAAAGGTGAGATATTGACGCGGCGAGAAACATCTCCTAAGCGTTCCCAGTCGCGTTGCGCCATTTGAAAGTATGCCAAGAGATGGTGAGCTAAACTCACTGGTTGAGCGCGTTGGAGATGGGTATAGCCTGGGATCAAAGTTTCGACGTGCTTTTGGGCTATATCGAGTAGAACACCTTGAAATTCTCGCAATTCACTTTTGATTTGCTGGATTTGGTCGCGGAGGTAGAGTCTAGTATCAGTACCAACTTGGTCATTACGCGATCGCGCCGTATGCAGTTTTTTACCTACATCGCCGACAATTTCTGTCAGTCGTTTTTCAACTGCAAAATGTACGTCTTCAGCATCGACACCAGGCTGAAATTTACCCTGGCGGTATTCTTGGCGAATTTGTTCTAAACCTGCAACCAGTTGCTCGCCTTCTTGTTGGGAGATTATGCCCGTGTGAGCAAGCATTTTTGCATGAGCTTGAGAACCAGTCAGGTCATATTCTATTAATTCAATATCAAAACCTATACTGGCATTAAAACGAGCGATCGCCGGATGCAACGCTGATTCAAACCTCTGGCTCCAAGTTTCTTTTTTGGTCATAAATGATCGGGGAGGGGCATCAATTTTGGATTTTAGATTTTGGATTAATCTAAAATCTAAAATCCAAAATCTAAAATTACTTTAACCGTAGCTAGTTAGATTCCGAATCATATAGCCAATGACTAAACCAATCAACAATGCCCACACTTGACCTGTTTGTATAAAGTGGCTCCAAGATTTTTGAAACTGACCCATTAGGTCTGGGTCGGTTATTGTTTGTGCTAATGTCCAATTTACAGGCAAATGCCAAATAAACTGAGATATCAAATCGCTGTAATGGCTCATGTTTGGTGATTATAAGTTAAGGGTGGCAAAATCCAGCATCAGTTTATTTTTCAGATAAATTACTGATAACGTACTGAAATATTGCGTGTAACTTTAATGTCTTAACTCAAGATTCAGCCGATGCCAACCGCAATTTCTCGGCAGTTCGCAAAATTTGCCCCGCCAAAACTGCTGCACCAAAACCATTATCGATATTTACTACGCCTACTCCCGCAGCACAAGAGTTAAGCATTGTCAATAAAGGTGCTAAACCGCCAAAACTTGCGCCATAGCCGATGCTGGTGGGTACGGCAATCACAGGACAACTCGCTAAACCCGCGACAACGCTGGGTAAAGCGCCTTCCATCCCTGCCACGACAATTAATACTGATGCTGACTCAATCAGATGGCGGTTACTCAATAAACGGTGAATCCCCGCAACGCCAACATCCCAGAGGCGCTGGACGCGGAAACCAGAAAGTTCAGCAGTGACGGCGGCTTCTTCAGCAACGGGTAAATCGGCAGTACCAGCAGAAAGAATGGCAATTTCACCCGCAAATTGTGGTTCGATGTTAGGAGGAGCGATCGCACAAATTCGCGCCGATTCGTAATATCGCAAATCGCTAACTTTTGATTCCAGTGCGGCATAAACTGCTGGTTCAATGCGAGTTGCCATCACTACTGGGTTGCGGAGGCGCATTACTTCCATAATTTGGGCAATTTGATCGGGAGTTTTACCAGGCCCCCAAATCACTTCGGGGAAACCAGTTCTTAGCTGGCGATGGTGGTCAATTTTGGCAAACTCACCCACGGACTCATAAGTTAAGTCTTTGAGTGAGTCTAATGCCGTATCTGGCGTAACTTTACCATTGGCGACTGCTTCGAGGAGCGATCGCAAAGTTTCATTTTGAGACACTGGTCAGTTGTTTTGATTTTATAAATGTTGGCAAAGGTGCCACCAAGGGCGGAGATTTTAATACTTTAAACTCTATTCTGTTACTTTCAGTTCATATTTGTTCCACATCGTTCCTTTTTGAGAACCTAGTGCAGAAAATTTGACGTTTTGGATGCGATCGCGCACTGCTACCAAAGATAAAGGATTCACTAAATAAATGTAAGGCAAATATTCCTGAGAGAGACGTTGAGTTTTAGCGTAAATTTCTTTGCGCTTTCCTTCGTCTAACTCTCGTGCTGCTTGAATGTAAAGACGACCAATTTCCGCCTCCCAATCTGCAACTTCCCAACCAATAAGTTGTTCTTGTCCTGCTTGAAGTTTCTGATTGAAGGTGTGTAATCCGCCTGACGGCAACCAAACATTAGCCCCGTCATTTGGTTCAATCCCTCCAATAAAGCCTAGCAGATAACATTCCCAATCGAGGGAATTAGAAAGTTTGTCTGTGAGAGTATTGAAAGCAATTGGATTAAAATCAACTTGAATGCCGATTTTACTCAAATCTTGCTTAATTTGCGCTCCCATTAACACACGAGTTTTATTTTCAGCATTCGTTAATAAACTGAAGCGCACACGATTACCATCAGCATCTAGTAACTGTTTATTAAGATTATATTTAAAACCTGCACTTAATAGTAATTTTTTAGCCTTTTCTTGATTATATTCATAAACTTTGAGACCTTTTTCTGGAGGAAAATAGTAAGGACTTTGAATTTCTATCGGCGAATTTTGCAACACACCAATTCCCCGGAAAACGTTATTTAGCATTGCTTGACGATCGATTGCATGGGCAACGGCTTGCCTAAAAGCCAGGGTATTAAACCAACGGGATTTAATTGAGTCAATCACAGGCTGTCCATTTTGCCGCCGACCTTTATTGAGATTAAATGAAATATAAGTATTGCTAAATTCTGGCCCCCCATTGTAGATAGTAAACTTTCCTCGCTTTTCTTCGCGCTTAAGTAGTGAAAAGTTTTCAGGAGAAACAGTAACTGTATCCAATCCTCCAGAGCGAAACTGAAGAATTATAGTATCTGTAGATTCAACAATTTGCCAAACAATACGTTCAACATAAGGTAACTGATTCCCTTGGCTATCTTTGCGCCAATAATAAGGATTGCGCCGAAATACCACACGCTGACTGGAAGTATAACTTTCAATTTTATAAGCACCGTTGACAATAATTTTACTGGGTTCTGTATCAGTTCCCCAAGTAGATAGAAACTTGGAATTACCTTTAGCATCTTTAGATTTCAATGATTCAGCTAAAGCATGTTTTGGCAAAATTCCAACTGAATTTGTTGATGCTCCGCTTGTGGTAGAAAGGAAAGGAGCAAAAGGCTCAGGTAGAATAAATTCAATTTGGCGATCGCCGATTTTTCTGATTTTAGGAAAACTACCACTAGAACCAATTTTAAGACTATCTTTCCAATCGGTAGAAATCTGTGGATTGAAAATCACATCCTCATAGGTAAAGATAACATCATCTACGGTCAGTGGTTCGCCATCTGACCATTTCAAGTTTTCTCGTAAAGTAAAAGCGACTCGCTTTTGATCATCAGAAATATCCCACGATTCAGCTAAAGCTGGCTCAATTTTGCCTGTAATTCCATTGAGGGTAGTTAGTCCTTCCGTCGTGAACAAAAAAACATGAGGATATTCCTGATTGAAGGCATAGTTAAAAGTTTTTGGATCGCCAATAGTGCTTGTAACCCATTGGGATACTTGCGCCGCCTTACTCTTAAAATTAATTGGGTTGCAACTGATCAGAGCTATCTGACAAATCAAGAATAGACTGAGTGTCACTAAAACCGTCAACCCACGGTGGCGGGTAGGCAAGAGGGCAAAAATCATGGGACTGAAACACTAAACTGTTTGCATGATACACCTCATCAAAGCAATGCTGAGTCCTGAGTAGGAAGAAGAAGAGTCAAGAGGCGCAGAACTGGCTCTCCCATTGTCCATGAAAATTAACTAGCTTTTTTATCGGCTACTTTGAATTCATAAATGTTCCAGTTGTAACTTGAAGGTGAAGGGGCAATGGCAGAGTATTTTACGTTCTCAATGGTATTACGCACGGCTACTAAAGCTAGTGAATTGAATAGATGAATAAAAGGCAGATACTCTTGTGAGAGTTGTTGTGTTTCTGCATAGATAGCTTTGCGTTTTGTTTCATCGAACTCTCTTGCCCCTTGGATGTAGAGGTCTTCAATTTTCTGCTCCCAATCGGTAGCTTTCCAACCTAGCGTTGGGGATTGTCCGGCTTGAGCTTTCTGATTAAATACATGAAAGTTACCTTCTACAGACCAGACATTGAAACCATCTTGCGGCTCAATACCACCAGTGATGGCTCCATACCAACATTCCCAATCTAGGGTGTTAGATATTTTTTCTCCAATAATACTGAAGTCAAGAAATTGTAAATCAACTTTAATACCTATCTTGCCGAGATCCTGTTGGATTTTTGGTGTGATTGTCGGTCTATTACCAGCAACAGCCATCATTGTGAAGCGCACTCGATTGCCATCTGCATCTAACAGTTGACCTTTATCATCGTATTTAAATCCCGCTCCTAATAAAAGTTGTTTAGCTTTTTCTGGATTGTAGTTATATGTTTTTAAACCTTCTTTTGGAGACAAATAATAGGGACTGGGAACAGAAATTGGAGAGTCTTGCGGTTCACCCAATCCCCGCAAAGTATTATTGATCATCGTTTGACGATCAATAGCGTAGGCGACAGCCTGTCTAAAAGCAACGTTGTTAAAAAAGCGGGACTTAATGGGATCTACAACAGGCTTGCCATTGCGACTACCTTTGTTGAGATTGAAAGTTATAAAACTTGTTCCAGAGTCAGACCCAGCATTTTTAATAGTAAAGTTACCCCGTTTTTCTTGACGCTTGAGCAATTGAAAACTTCCAGGGCCAATTTCTAGTAAATCTAACCCTCCAGAACGAAATTGCAGCAAAGCTGTATCAGGCGATTCCACAATTTGCCAAATTACACGTTCAATATATGGCAGTTGTTTTCCTTGTGCATCTGTGCGCCAGTAGTAAGGGTTGCGCCGAAATGTTAAGCGTTGATTGGTTGAATAACTCTCGATTGTGTAAGGGCCATTAACAATAATTTTTTTGGGATCTGTGTCGGTTCCCCAAGTGGACATAAACACTGGCTTACCGTCAGAGTTTTTGCCTTCCACTGCTGCACGCAGGGCGTGTTCTGGTAGGATTCCTACCCCTGCTGCGATCGATCGCAAAAAAGGAGAAAACGGTTCTGGTAGAATAAATTCTACTCGGCGTTCATCGACTTTGCGGACTTTGAGAAAAGCCTTACTGATACCAATGCGGAGAGCATCTTGGGTATAAGTGGGAATGCGCTTGTTCATGTAGATGTCATTGAAAGAGAAAACGACATCATCGGCTGTTAATGGCTTGCCATCCGACCACTTCAATCCTTCTCGCAAGGTAAAGACAAACCGCAGTTTGTCTGGGGAAAGTTCCCAAGATTCAGCCAAAGCTGGCTCAATTTCCTTAGTTATTCCGTTTTGAGTGGCTAATGCTTCATAAGTGAAACTAGAAATATTGGGAGATTCTTGGATCAAGGCGTAGTTAAAGGTTTTAGGGTCAGTCGTAGTAGAAACCACCAACTGGGGAACTTGTGCAGCTGCGGTTTTAAAGTTAGATGGATTGCACGCGGTAACTGTAGTTGCTGTTGCCAAAACCAGAATTATTGGTAAGCAAAAACTTTTAATTGCCAGAAATATTTTGCTAAAAAATTTCATACCTTTCAATACGCAAATAAATGTAATTAATTTGATTGAGATTGTAGCCAGCCAAGGAAGTTTTGAGTTTGATTAAAATACTGAATGCCACTATTTCGTAAAATCTCTATAACTTCACGCCTGCCAAATTCTTTAGAATTGCTACTTAAAAATGATTTATTTTCATTAATATGCAAGCCAGCATGATAAATTATACACTCCAATATTATTCTATCTATAATATGCTTATCAAAAATTTCTCTATTTAACGTTTCTTGAAAAATATCCGTACTTAATGTAATCATTTCTGATTTGCTGATAAGCTGATTAAAAGCTACATCAAAACGTTCTTTAACTTCGTTATTTCGTTCAAGAAAGCTAGTTCTTGATTGCTCTAGGCGAAAAAGCAGTAATCGTGCATTATCTGAATTATCTCGCTCTGCTTGATTAATTTGTATATCTAACTTGCCGAGGAAATCTAGATTATATTTTTCTTCTTGTTCCAATGTTGTTAATGATTCTACAAAACAAATACTTGGTACTACATACGTAAAGAAGAGGGTGTATTTTGCAGTAATTCTTGTGCTTGTGAATCTTGCCCTTTAGCAATACTCATCAAGAAATTAGTTTCAACGTAAATTATCACTGCTAATCATTAATAAAGTTGAGTTGTTCCGTCTTCTAGTAGTTGAAACAAACCAATTTCTGTCATTTCCTTTGTGAAAGGTGGTAATGCAGATTTCCAATGATAGGCCAAGTCACGTAGCCAAGCTTCTGTAAGACCTTTAAGGTAAAGACTAAATATTCTTTTGTCGCGGAATTTTGGCTCGTAATGACTCAGCACATCAGCAGTATTAAGACTGATAATCGGCTCTGATAAATTCTTGCCATCCCATTTAAAAATCAGAATGTTATTTACATCAATAAGCATGGCAAAGGGAATCACTATCTTTGTAGCTTGTAAGTAATCAATCAGCCGTAAAATAGCATATTTTTTGGCTTTTGGATCTTGGAAATTGAATGGTAAACCTTTGACTTCAGCTATGAGAATAATTTGTTCCTCTTTGTCTAAAGCAACTAGATCGGGAAAGTCTATATCTTCTATGTTTGTAGCTTGTAAGGCTCTAAGTTCCCACCAAGTTAAGGTTTGTTGGTTGCTATAAATCATTAATCTCAATCCTTGTGAGTCTTCGATATTTTTACCGATGTTTCCAAAGAAAAGTTACTCTGAAGCCACTAGCAAAACGACAGCATAAGCACATATACCTTCTTCGCGGCCAACGGGGCCTAATTTTTCGTTGGTGGTAGCTTTGATCCCAATTTGATTTGGTTCTAATTCTAAAATCGCCGCTAGTTTATCGCGCATATTATGAATATGCGGTTTTAATTTTGGACGTTCTGCTACTACCACCGAGTCAATATTTCCCACTTCCCACCCTTGATCCCGAATCAGTTGATGTACTTGAGTTAATAGTACTAAACTATCTGCTCCCGCCCATTTGCGATCGCTAGGCGGAAAATAATGACCAATATCCCCCAAAGATAATGCCCCAAGCATGGCATCCATAATTGCGTGCGTTAACACATCAGCATCACTGTGCCCTAATAAACCCAATTCATGAGGAATTTTAATTCCACCTAAAATCAAAGCGCGATCGCTCACCAGTTGATGGATATCGTAGCCGTTACCAATACGAATTTTTGTCATTTGTCATTTGTCATTTGTCATTGGGCATTGGGAATTGGGCATTGGGAATTGGGCATTGGGCATTGGGCATTGGGCATGGGTTATTTATTCTCCTTGTCCACTTGTCTCCCTCATCTCCCTCATCCCCCTCATCTCCCTCATCCCCCTCATCCCCCTCATCCCCCTCACTCCCCCATCTCCCATTTCTCCAAAAGATCGGGGCGACGATCGCGGGTTTTTTCAATTTGCTGTTCGTAACGCCATTGGGCGATCGCTGCATGATTCCCACTGAGCAAGACATCAGGTACTTTCAAACCGCGAAAATTGGCAGGACGAGTATATTGAGGATAGTCCAATAACCCCTCCTCAAAACTTTCTGCGGTGAGGGACTCGGTTTTGGCCACGGTTCCTGGTATTAGTCGCACTACACCATTAATCAAAGCCATTGCTGGAATTTCTCCGCCAGTCAGAATAAAATCGCCTAGAGATACTTCCCGCGTTACCAAATGCAGCACCCGCTCATCGACTCCTTCGTAATGCCCGCAAATAACCACTAATTGGTCATAATTTGTCACCAATTCTTTCAAAAGAGGTTGATTAATTGTTTGACCCTGTGGACTCATCAAAATTATTTCTCTTCGCGGTAGAATCGGCAGCGACTCCACGGCGGTAAAAATTGGTTCTGGCTTCATTAGCATCCCAACGCCGCCGCCGTAGGGTTCATCATCCACCTTTCGGTGCTTATCAGTGGTAAAGTCCCGTGGATTAACGAGATGCACTTCGGCAATCTGTTTGGCTAAGGCTTTACCCAGTAATCCAGAATTGAGAACAGAGTTAAAACAGTCAGGAAAAAGTGTAACTATATCAAAGCGCACAGTTATTCGTATTCAAGGACACTAATCTTAAATTTGGATGTCTAGCAAACATCGCCAAGCCAAGGTCGAGTCAAACTCCAGTTAAACTTTATCAATAGTATCTAAAACTACCAGACCTCTTGGATTTTAGATGGGATCAAAAGTTTTTCTAATTACTTAATTTATGTTTAAATGTTGTCACAACTACATTTAAATTAATAATCATATCAAGTTAACAACTTCCAGGATGCATCGAGCCAGCCTCAGAAAAAAGCGTAGTCTTACCTGCTCGTCCCCAGCCCCAGAGTGGGAATCTAGCCCCCTAAAGACTATTTTGCCCTGCTGCAAGTGGACAGGTGAAAAACAAGGCCCTGGCTTTGAGGAATGGGAACAAACACGTTTAGACTGAGGCAACGCGAGCGTTAAGCGAGAATTCAGAGAGTAGCTGCCCAGTTCCAAAACTTCCCAAAAGTTTCCTCTCTAAAGTTGCAAAGCGCAAAAATCATCAGCCAACTGATCCTTGTTAAATTCACCTGAAGTTGTTGACAGGAGAAACAAAATGCCGCAATTACAAGCTAAATCGCTAGAAATGAGGACACCCCAAGCAACTAAAACCGCCGTTCTGGTTATCGGAGGCGCAGAAGACAAAGTTCATGGGCGCGAAATCCTACGAACTTTTTTTGGACGTGCCGGTGCTAGTAAGGCTTATATTACAATTATTCCATCTGCCTCTCGCGAACCTGCCATCATCGGTGGTCGGTACATTCGCATTTTTGAAGAAATGGGTGCCCAAAAGGTAGAGATTTTAGACATCCGCGAACGCGAACAGTGTGAAGCCTCTCAAATCAAAGCATCCTTAGAAGCCTGTAGTGGGGTATTTTTGACAGGAGGAGATCAGCTGCGTCTCTGTGGCGTATTGGCAGATACGCCAGCAATGGAAATTATTCGGCAGAGGGTAAGGGCGGGGCAGCTGACGTTAGCAGGAACCAGTGCAGGAGCGGCAGTGATGGGGCATCACATGATTGCTGGCGGCGGGAGTGGAGAGTCGCCAAATCGTTCCTTAGTCGATATGGCAACAGGTTTAGGATTTATTCCTGAAGTCATCGTTGACCAACATTTTCACAACCGGAATCGGATGGGGCGGCTAATTAGTGCGATCGCTGCTCACCCCGATCGCTTAGGTATTGGCATTGACGAAGATACTTGTGCTGTGTTTGAACGTGATGGTTGGTTACAAGTTATGGGTAAAGGCAGTGTTACTATTGTTGATCCCACTGAGGCCACCCACACCAACGAACCCCATGTTGGTGCTAATGAACCATTAACTGTGCATAATTTACGTCTCCATATCCTCAGCTACGGCGATCGCTTCCACCTGTACCAGCGCACTGTATTGCCTGCTGTACACAGGATCTCCAGCTGACGGGATAGAGTATCTGAGGTTACACTGAGTTGACCACAAATTTTAGATTTTGGATTTTGCGAAAAGTTGTAGGGAGGGTTTCCCGACCTAACAAACTTTTCAAGACGGATTTTAGAAAAAGAAGAGCTTTTCGGCAGATGCCGCCAGAAAGTGGGTAAAACAAATCTAAAAACCCCTCGATGACTCGTTGACGCTACGCTATCGTAAATCTAAAAATTACCAGAGCTAAGTACCCTAATTGTCTCTTTTAATCCAAAATCATAAATCTAAAATCCAAAATCGGTTGACCGCACATTTATTTCTTGTTGTAGAAAAATGATGAGAATACTATGTAAAAAGAAAAAACTGTTTGCAACGAACAGTTTAGCGGTCAATTACAGTAAGAAACTAGAATTTTGGTTCCGAATCTCCATCTACCTATTCCCATGAGAATCCTCAAGATCCAGACCTTACGCGGCCCAAACTATTGGAGCATTCGACGCCACAAGCTGATCGTCATGCGCCTCGATTTAGAAACCCTTGCCGAGTCGCCCTCGAATGAAATCCCAGGCTTTTATGAAGGACTAGTTGAGGCGCTGCCGAGTCTGGAGGGTCATTATTGTTCGCCTGGCTGTCGTGGTGGTTTTCTGATGCGAGTCAAAGAAGGCACGATGATCGGCCATATCGTAGAACACGTAGCCTTAGAACTCCAGGAATTAGCTGGTATGCATGTCGGCTTTGGTCGCACCCGCGAAACTGCCACACCCGGAATTTATCAAGTAGTAATTGAGTACCAGAATGAAGAAGCGGGACGCTACGCTGGACGAGCCGCAGTGCGGCTATGCCAGAGTATCGTCGATCGCGGCCGTTATCCCAAGGCAGAACTAGAGCAAGATATCCAAGACCTGAAAGACTTCACCCGTGATGCTTCCTTGGGTCCTTCCACTGAAGCGATCATCAAAGAAGCAGAAAAAAGAGGTATTCCCTGGATGTCTCTAGAAGCCCGCTTTTTGATTCAGCTAGGCTATGGCGTGAACCAGAAGCGGATGCAGGCCACAATGACCGACAACACCAGCATTCTGGGCGTAGAACTAGCTTGCGATAAAGAAGCCACTAAACGCATCCTCGCGGCAGCAGGTGCGCCAGTACCCAGAGGTACAGTAATCAACTTCTTGGACGATTTGGAACAAGCTATTGAATACGTTGGCGGCTATCCCATCGTCCTCAAGCCTCTGGATGGCAATCATGGACGTGGGATCACTATTGACATCAGAACTTGGGAAGAAGCAGAAGCCGGCTACGAAGCTGCTAGGCAGGTTTCTCGGTCAATTATTGTCGAAAGATATTATGTTGGGCGTGACCATAGAGTATTGGTGGTAAATGGCAAAGTAGTCGCAGTTGCTGAACGTGTCCCAGCTCACGTTATTGGCAATGGCAGATCCACCATCTCCGAACTGATTGAGGAAACAAACCTCGATCCAAATCGCGGTGAAGGACATGATAACGTCCTGACCAAGATTGAACTAGACCGCACCAGCTATCAACTCTTAGAAAGACAAGGCTATACCCTAAATAGCGTTCCACCCAAGGGTACTATTTGTTATCTCAGGGCAACAGCCAACTTAAGTACAGGTGGTAGCGCCGTAGACCGTACCGATGAAATTCACCCAGAAAATCTGTGGTTGGCACAACGGGTAGTCAAGATTATCGGTTTGGATATCGCCGGACTCGATATCGTCACCACGGATATTAGCCGTCCCCTACGGGAAGTAGATGGCGTGATTGTTGAAGTTAACGCCGCTCCCGGCTTTCGGATGCACGTTGCCCCAAGCGTGGGTATTCCCCGCAACGTCGCCGGTGCAGTGATGGATATGCTGTTTCCCAACGAGCAATCTAGCCAAATTCCTATCCTCAGTGTTACTGGTACTAATGGCAAAACCACTACTACCCGACTACTAGCACATATTTATAAACAGACTGGTAAAGTAGTTGGATATACTACAACCGATGGAACATATATCGGTGATTACTTAGTGGAAGCTGGCGACAATACAGGCCCCCAAAGTGCCCACGTCATTCTCCAAGATCCCACTGTAGAAGTAGCGGTACTAGAAACGGCTCGCGGTGGCATTCTCCGCTCTGGATTGGGTTTTGAAGCTGCAAATGTGGGAGTGGTATTAAATGTAGCCGCCGACCATTTAGGAATAGGCGATATAGAGACTATTGAGCAGTTAGCTAACCTCAAGAGTGTAGTAGCGGAAGCCGTATTCCCCGATGGCTACGCGGTACTTAACGCCGACGATCGCCGCGTCGCTGCCATGTCAGAAAAAACTAAGGCTAATATTGCTTACTTCACCATGAATCCCGACTCGGAATTGGTGCGAAAGCACATCCAAAAGGGTGGAGTAGCGGCAGTTTATGAAAGTGGCTATTTGTCAATTGTTAAAGGTGATTGGACACATCGGATAGAAAGAGCAGAAAATATACCTTTAACAATGGGCGGACGTGCGCCGTTTATGATTGCCAACGCTTTAGCTGCTAGTTTGGCAGCATTCGTGCAAAACGTCACAATTGAGCAGATTCGCTCTGGTTTGAAGACTTTCCGGGCTTCAGTTAGTCAAACGCCGGGACGAATGAATTTATTTAATTTAGGCAACTACCACGCTTTAGTAGATTATGCCCACAATGCAGCTAGTTATGAAGCTGTAGGTTCCTTTGTACGGAACTGGACTACAGGACAACGGATTGGCGTAATTGGTGGCCCGGGCGATCGCCGCGACGAAGATTTTGTGACTTTGGGCAAATTAGCAGCACAAATTTTTGATTACATCATCATCAAAGAAGACGATGATACACGGGGACGTTTACGAGGTTCAGCCGCCCAATTGATTATTCAAGGCATCACCCAAGTGAAGCCTGATAGCCGCTATGAATCAATTTTGGATGAAACCCAAGCCATCAATAAAGGCTTAGATATGGCTCCCGATAACAGCCTGGTGGTGATTTTACCTGAAAGCGTCACTAGGGCTATTAAGTTAATTAAGCTGCGTGGTTTAGCCAAAGAAGAGACACATCAACAAAATACTGGCACAACTGCCATTGAATCTCAAAATGGAATCGCACCTTCTTCTGTGGTGAATACACTTTTGTAGTCAAAAGTCAAGAGCCTCAAGTTCAGCATTTAAAACTTTTTCACCTTTGACCCTTGACTCTTGACTATTGTTTTTTTTCTTCTGGATTAGTTTCATCACTGGGGGTTTTCATCTCCTCCTTAAAACCTCGTAGGGTTTTGCCTAGTGCAGTCCCCAATTCGGGAATTTTTTTAGGGCCAAAAATTAGAATAGCGACTATGGTAATTACAGCGATTTCTGGCCATCCTAGTCCAAACATATAAATTTCCTCTAATGCATCTGTAATTAAATATAGACATTGATGGCTCAAATCTGATGATTTCGCCACTGATCAGCGCTCGATCCTCTTGTAGAAACAGGGTATAAACAAAATAAATACTGCACACAATTTTTACATATAGCAATACTGGTATCGCCAAATAAATATATCAACTGTTATCATTTATTTCATCTTCGATAGCTTCAGCCATCAAATCTTCTTCCTGTTCAATTTCATTTAACTCTTGGTCAGAGACATCGAGTTCTTTCTTCGCAAATACTCGCCTAGCCTTTCTGTCGAAAATTTCAACAATATTGGTCTTATCTCTTTTAATTGCTTCAATATCATCTTTTTGTAACAAAATCATATAATAGCGGGATACTTCCATCATTCTGTAAGCATATTGATAAGCATCCCTTGTAAACTCACCAGTGGTTACAACCATTACTACGTCTGCCCCTGTAACAAATGTCAGTCCGATTTCTTTGGCTAAAACATCAATGTCAACCTTATTTGTGTTTTTGCATTGAATCTGCCACCGACTATAAACAAACCTATCTGAAGCTGCCAGAACATCTACTTCCCCTTTGCCATTTTCTCTACTGCGCCATTTTGTAAAACGCAGACTGGTTAGGCGTATCATCCAGACTGCCAGAAGCTCTAACGCTTTGCCTTTAATATGTTTATCTGGATGATTTAATTCATTTACAACATCATCAAAGGTGCGGTTGAGTTCAATTTCCGAAAGCCTTGTTTCATTGGCAATGGATTTTAGAAGGGGTGCTAATAGTTCAGACTGGGCTTTGCTGGTTAATTTGACTTTATTCGGTTTAGCTCCTCTGCCACCTGTGGTTTTTTCTGTTTCTATTAAACCAAGAGTTGCAAGAGGTTCAATAACATCTTTGACTAAATTTTTAGTTGTGAGTCTTAATTTATAAATACTTCTGGTATGTTGGGCAACTTTATTAGCTGGTATAAGTTCTTTAACATCAAGATTCAGCAGACTCAGAAGAAAATGTTTTTGTCCAGGAGTCAGGGTATAAATCTCGTCGATAAAATCTTTATTGATTCCTAAAATTTCCGAAACAACATCCCAGTTTATTTCATATTCCCGTTCAAAAACACCTGCCAAGGATAACCAACTTCTCATGGTACTTGTGTAAATGGCGTTGGGCGATATGGCATATCCCCTTTCTTGCAATTCATAAGCTATCGACTCTAATTGTGGTTCTTCTCCTCTGGAATTAATTGCGTCGATAGCTTTTAATAAAGCCATGCCTGACAGATTATTTAATATGTGATCTGCAAACCGTCGATTTACAGAATAAGTATTGTTGGACTTTGATAAAATTTCCTCAACAAGAGGAGTAATTTTATATTGGCGTGGCTGTTCCAAATCCCCAATCAGCTGATAGGCTCTGAGTGATAAGAAACAATTCATTGCCAATTTGCTGATATTTTCTGAAGCTAGCCTGGATGAAGACCGTTTAGAATGTTGAGAAAAATAACGTTGGGCAATATTGGCTTCCAGTGTGTCTCTACTTGGTTGGCACTCTTTACATAATTCCAGAATTTCAACTAAAGAGAATTTTGCTGGCTCAAACTGATGTCCATAAGTAAACCTTTTTAATTTATTAGACTCCATTCTGCACTTTCCTTAAAACATCTGATTAGTTGTAGCGATTTCTTTAAAACAGTCCTAACTGTACTGACTTGTTTTTATCAACATTTTCTGTTGTTATTGGTGGTAAATCTGCTGGAGGTTCAACAACCAAAGGAGCATTTGCTTCAAATCTCAGTTTTGAGCTTCTGATGTAGTTTTCATCAATCTCAAAAGCTAACCAGCGCCTTTGTAAAGTTTCTGCAACTCGACCTGTCATATTAGAACCAGCAAAAGGTTCTAAAACAATATCACCTGGTTCTGTACAAAGGTTGATAACAAACTCTGGTAAAGCTTGAGGGAATCTTGCCGGGTGTGGCTTAAAACCTTCTTGTTTGCAACGCCTTTGGTAATAATCGTTGGAAGCAGTATTCGAGGCAGAAATCACATTTACAGGCTGGACTAAATCTTCAAATAAAGTTTCTTGTATAAGAGTCTGTTGCCCTATTTCTTCTTTGTCTGTACTACAACGTCCATCAATAATATTCGGGGGGATAGCTCCTCCTCTGTCCTTACCAAATTTATCAGAAATATCATGACCTGATGGTCTAACTTTGGCTTTATACCCATTCTTTAGAAGGTTTTTCATCGCATCACTATAAGGCTTTAAAACCCTTCTATTATTAGCTTTAGGATGCGGTTCTTTTGATAGCCACCAAATTGTATTTACCGAATCTTTAACTCTCTCCCTGCGAACTGTTACCCATTCAGCAGGGGTGGGTAGTTTTGCTGGATTATACCAATACAATTCTTGTGCCAGATAAAATCCCAGTCCACCTTTTTCTTTTGCTTTGCACAAAGCAACAACCAGTTCAAAATGATAAAGAGAACGAACTGGCATTCCTTTAATCCAACTGCCACCTATATCAATAACCAGTGAGCCTGTTGGTTTAAGAATACGGTAAAAGTGGGCCGCATAATCTTTAAACCATTCAACATATTCATCAGCATCAACGTTTCCGTATTCTTTTTTCCGAACCAGTGCAAATGGTGGAGAAGTGCAAATTAGGTCGATACTTTCGTCGGGAATACGTGTCATTAAATCTAGGCTGTTTCCTAAATAAGCAGCACCAAATTTTGTTTCGTAGTAAGGGTTACAATCAAGTCTCATCTAAACTTTGTTAGTACAACTGTACGGTCTATGAAGACAGTATCATCCATAAAAGCATAAGTTTTCCAATTGTTAGCTATTTTTTGCGATCAATTTGCTGGATGAATAGGGCAATGTGCCAAGTTTCTGCCACGGTAAGTACATAAATCTCATCTAAGTTGAGAACCATAGTTTTCGCCCTCACCCTAAATCCCTCTCCCATATCTGGGAGAGGGACTTTGAAAGTCTAGCTCCCCTTCTCCCATATCTGGGAGAAGGGGTTGGGGGATGAGGGCAAATCCTTTTCATCAGAGAATAACTACAGGTTTCAAGATAGACGTCGTTTAGTTACTACATTGAGTTTGATTGAGACAAAAGTGGACACCTTGAACAAAGCGATCGCTAGCTCAACTAATTTCCCATTGGATTGGTGATTGGTAAACCCAACCAATCACTTAATTCATGAGCTAACCATTCAAGTTCTACTTCAGATTTAATACCGACATCGTTTCCACCAAGCTGATATTTTTGTACTCCTGAGCAAATATATAATTGTGCTGGAACGCCAACTCTAGTGCCATCAGAATTTTTAGTAAAATGTTTGGGAATGTAAACTAACTTATTAATACTTTGTCTTGACGATGCACGAGGGCGATAAAATTTCCAACTAAACAACTTCCAGGTTAGGGAAATTTGTTCTGCATTTAGGCGTAAGCTGATGTGTCCAAATAAATGAAAGATAAATTTATACACCATCATAAAGCCAGCACCCCAAAAAGGAAGTGAAAACAAAGCAAAGGGAATGTTGACAGGAAAAGGTGCTGAGAGTGCGCCAATTGTCCAAAATAAGATAAATGAATTCCAGACGATCGCAAATAAACCTGTGAAGACTATTGACGGATCAAAACCAGATGGTGGAACGATAATTTCTAGAGAATCCCCATTTTTGGTTAGTTGAATCTTACTCCCATCTGGTTTGCTCATAACCAAAGTAGGCAAGTTTGTCGTTTGTGGTTTGTCTAAAGCTGCAATCGCAGCAGCAGCAGAATTAAAACGCCTTGCTAAACTGGGTTCAGTCATTTGCTGCAACCAGCGAGTCAATTCAAAACTTAGATTAGCCACTTGTTCAAACTGAATCCGAAAATCCTTTTGGGGTAAATCGGCTGGATGAGTACCCGTCACTAAATAAATTAACGTTGCACCTAAGCTATAAAGATCAGAAGCTGGAACCGTGCGTCCGCCAAATTGCTCCTGTGGCATATACCCATAACTTCCCACCACAGTCATAGTTCCACCTTCTGTAGCGAGGACAGTTTGCACTGAACCAAAATCTACCAGGTAAACTTGACCAACACTGTTACCTGAACGCTCTCCCAATAAAATATTGCTAGGCTTAATATCACGATGGATAACAGGCGGATATAAACCATGTAGGTAAATGAGAATTTCTAAAAGTGCTTTGGCTATCTGTTTGACTTCAGCTTCGGTAAAAGTCCGCCCAGATTGGCAGTATTGCTCTAAAGTTTGGGCTGGGATATAACTTTGTACTAGGGCAAATCCTTTGATGGTGGGTGAATTTACCTCAAAATAGTCTAAATAGCGAGGTATTAAGGGATGTGACAAAGATTTTAGAGTTTCGGCTTCTCGCTCAAACAGCTTGAGTGAATCCCATTCAAAGTCACCACCAAAAGAGAGTAACTTAATAACAACTAATTCCTGAGTGTTAAAATCACGAGCTACAAGCGTCCGCCGCCCTGCTTTTTTGCCTAATAGCTGCTTAACTTGGTAGCGATCGCTTAATATTTCACCAATCATTATGGTTTCTTATAATGCTACGTTTGAAAAGTTTTTATAGCTTATGACTTTTCAATTTCGGCAAATCCATATCTTTAGTATAATTGCGTAATTCTATGCCCTCCCAACTTTGGCCTTATATTACCCCTGGTATTCCTGATGAATTGTTCGAGCATTTGCCAGGAATTCCCTTGAGTCAGCGAGAAGTCCGGCTACTGTTAATTGCCCAACTGCGACTAACATCAGATTCTGTGTTGTGGGATATTGGCGCAGGGACAGGTACAATTCCCGTAGAAGTGGGGCTATTGTGTCCAAAAGGTCAAATTATCGCTATAGAAAGGGATGAAGAAGTAGCTAACCTGATCAAGCGCAACTGCGATCGCTTTGAGGTGAAAAACGTCGAAGTTATTGAAGGTAGCGCCCCAGAGTGTTTACATAACCTCAAGGTTGCTCCTCACCGCGTTTGTATTGAGGGAGGAAGACCTATCCAGGATATTCTGCAAGCAGCATGGCATTATTTGCCACCATCGGGTCGGGTTGTAGCTACAGCTGCTAATCTAGAAAGTCTGTATGCTATTTCTCAGAGCTTTTCTCTGTTAAGAGCTAGAAATATCGAAGTAGTGCAGTCTGCTGTTAACCGCTTAGAGACGCGCGGCTTTTCTCAAACCTTTACCGCCGTTGATCCCATTTTTATCCTCAGTGGTGAGAAACTAGACTAAATCCAAAAGATTTTAGATTTTAGACTTCGACTACGCTCAGTCGAACGATTTTAGATTTTAGATTAGGGATTTAGGTCACAGGTCATAAGAAACCAAGCCACAATTACTAATCCCTAATCTCGAATACCTAATCTCTAATCCAAAATCCAAAATCCAAAATCCAAAATACTTCTATGCCTTGGTCTCGGATTATTAGTGGAATTGTTGCGATCGCTCTTGCTCTTTCTGTTACCCTTTTGGGGGGCTGGTATTTTACCATCATGTTTGCGGTTGTCATCTTTTTGGGTCAACAGGAATATTTTAATTTGGTGCGAGCCAGAGGCATCGCTCCTGCCGCTAAAACCACTATGGCTGTCAGCCTAGTTTTGCTAGTAATTTGTACCATTGATGGTAGTTTAGCTGACGCTGTGATGCCCTTAGCTGGCACACTTATCTGTTTTTACCTGTTATTTCAGCCCAAATTTGCCACGATCGCTGATGTTTCTGCTTCTATCATGGGGCTATTTTACGTAGGTTATTTGCCTAGTTACTGGGTGCGATTACGAGCAATTGATAGTGCCGTTTTTAGCAATCTCCCTTTAGGAGGTTACTGGCCTACAACCTGGACAGACTTCTGGGAAAAAGCAAGTTCTGCTTCTTTACCACAAGGTTTTACAGCCACAATGCTGACTTTTTTGTGTATTTGGGCAGCCGATATTGGCGCTTACACCATTGGCAAATTCTTTGGGAAAACCCGTCTATCTGAGATTAGCCCGAAAAAAACTGTAGAAGGTGCTGTCTTTGGCATTACTTCAAGTGTTGCCGTAGCTATAGCAGGAGCCTATTATCTCCACTTGCCAAGATCCCTGTTTACTGGTTTAGCATTGGGTTTGCTGATTGGCATTGCTAGTCTTTTAGGGGATCTTACCGAGTCTATGCTGAAGCGGGATGCTGGAGTTAAAGATTCTGGACAATTAATTCCCGGTCACGGTGGTATTTTAGACCGTACTGATAGTTATATTTTCACCGCACCTTTGGTTTATTATTTTGTGACACTACTGTTGCCGCTACTATAAAGCTTTTGGGTTGAGTTCAATACACAACCTTTATAGGCAGGGGAGCAGGGGGACTCGGGGCCCCCTCTGGGGATAGGGGGAAGAGGGGGCGGGGGGAAAGATAGTGGAATTACCCCTGCCGGACTCAATACTACTATTTCTAAGATACAAGGTTGGGTTTCGTTCCTCAAACGAACCTACCCTGGAGTGGTTTTTTAAGCAAAACCTACGCAGTATTTCTGCCGGACTGGATTTCAGAGCAAATAAATTTATTTATGCCCAGAAGTAAAAATATTTAATTTTTCACGATCAAGGATTAACGTTAATCTGCCCTCGACACACCAGCTTACCTGGGATCAACGTTAGTTCTTGGATATCGACATCTGAGCCAAGATCCAGATTGTACTCATGATTGTCGTCTAATATATTTCCCTGGTTGGGCTTGATTTTTATTTGTGCCAGTTGTAACTCATGCCCACTGAGTAACTTTAAACCGCCCAGACAAATCTCTAGAGGCGTTGTTTCAGTATTGGTTACTCTCAAACCTCGCAGTATAATTTGATTGTTATCAAGGATAATTTCTTGCCAGTTTATTGGTTGTGAATTTGGGAAATGTGTTGGTAAAACCTTAACCAGCAAATCGCTCAAAGCAGTCGATAATAGGTCAGATGAGAGAGAAGCATTTAGATCCTTCTCGTCTACGATCAAATCGCCGACCACTGGTACTGTTTCTAACAATCGTAAGGGCTTTCCCTTAAGTACGGAACCAATGTTTATCTGAATATTTTCTGCCGTTAATTGAATTTGTGTAATTAGGAGACCTTGATATACTGCATGAGTAGCAAAAATAGATACAAAGGGGATACGCCCAGAGAGAAGTTGGCGATCGCTGGCTTTAATCTCTACTTCTAATTCTGATATTTGGCTCACTTGCGCTCTTAACCAGAGCTTTAGGGCTTTGGTGAGTACCTGCGTAATTATACGGATTTTATTTGCATTTGTCGTTTGGGAATTTTGCTCTGGCATCTAAGCAATCTGTTTATGAGTATTTGCTCAACAACTGGACAAAAATTAAACAAGTCTTAAATGTAACATTTATGCCTACTCGCTACAAAATGCAAATATCATTTAATTGTTAACAGTAAATCAGCAATTCCAGATGGAGGAACGGTTACAAAAAATTCTTGCTCAATGGGGCATCGCCTCACGTCGTGAAGCTGAAGAAATGATTAGGCACTCACGGGTGCAAATCAATGGGGTATTGGCACATTTGGGTCAAAAAGTTGATCCCCAAAAAGATGCGATCGCAATCGATGGTAAACCTGTATCCGAAAAGCAGCGTCCGGCTTTAATATATCTATTGCTGCATAAACCTGCGGGAGTAGTTTCGACTTGCTACGATCCTCACCGAAGAACAACAGTCCTGGATCTATTACCGAAAGAATTGCGGGAGGGTTCAGGGATTCACCCAGTTGGGCGTTTAGACGCAGATTCTACAGGAGCCTTAATCCTCACAAATGACGGAAATCTGACATTTGGACTAACCCATCCCCGCCATAGCATTTCCAAGACATATCATGTTTTGGTCAGAGGACATCCCCCAGAAGCAGTACTGCAAATGTGGCGTGAGGGTGTGGTGTTAGAGGGTAGAAAAACTAGGACTGCTGAGGTACACCTAATAGAACATCGTGCCGAACAAAGCTTTTTAGAAATAGTGTTGCAGGAGGGAAGAAACCGCCAAATTCGCCGGATAGCTCAACAGTTAGGATACCCAGTAATCAAGCTGCATCGAACTGCTATCGGCCCAATTCAATTACAAACTCCAAAAGAACCCTTATTGTCAGAGGGTAAATATCGTTCCCTTAGCGATCGTGAAATTCGCTTTTTGCAAGATCAGATAACGCAACCTAATTAGTGATTCAGTGGAGTTAAGGAGTGTCAGTAGGCATGAAATGGCTAAGAAAGAAGAATAATCACCAGCCATCAATTTCATTAGAGCAACAACGAACCGAAAAGTTGGCAGAATTGGGCGCTCAACTTTGGGCTTTGCGTCAAGAACAAGGACTATCTCTAGAGCAAGTGGTTGTATTAACCAGAATTCCCCAACGATTATTGCAGGCGATCGAAGAAGGTAATTTAAACGAACTCCCAGAACCAGTCTATATTCAGGGTTTGATCAGGCAATTTGCCGATGCTCTAGGCTTGAATGGAGTAGAATTTTCTGCCACCTTTCCGATCAGTTCTGCCCAATTAAACCCTCAAGGCATGGGGAATACTTCACGCATTAATCAACTACGTCCGATTCATCTTTACTTTCTTTACATATTGCTAATTGTATGCTCTGTAAATGGCTTATCTCAGTTATTAAATAACGCAGTACTACAAGCAAGTAATAGCCAAAACCAACTATACCCAAAACAAAAATCCATTGTTAATCCAGAGCCAACCCAACCAAAAGATTCCCTAAAAGTTCAACCTGCCAGTAATCCCCATGACGGCGGACAACAGGGACAGGTTGTCCAAATTGGTGTCACTTTGAAAGCGTCATCCTGGATTCGCGTAATAGCCGATGGCAAAACCGAGTTTGAGGGTATTCTTCCAGAGGGAACTCACCGGATTTGGAAAGCTCAAGAGCAACTGACAGTGAAAACTGATAATGCTGGTGGTGTGTTAATGAGCGTCAATCAAGAGAAAGCCAAGGAAATGGGAGAGCCAGGGAAAGAGGAAGAAGTTAGAATTGCTGCCAAGCCTAAGTTTTGAGATGAGGGAGATCAGGAAGATGAGGGGAGAAGGAGACAAGGAGGACAAAGAGGCATTTACGCCTTCCTCTCCCTTGTCTCCCCCATCCTCCTCATCTCCCCACTCTCAATGGTCTTGCGGGGCGCGTCCATTCAGTCTGGTAAGAACTTTTAAGCGATCGCCTAATTCTTCTCTCAACGCTCCTGCTTGATAGCGCCACTCCCAGTTACCCTCAGCAATACTGGGAAAATTCATCCGCGCTTCGTTTCCTAATCCCAAGATATCTTGCAAGGGAATAATCGCTTGGTTAGCTATAGAACTCAAAGCTAGTCGAATTAAATCCCAGTGGACACCTTCAGGACTAATACAACCTAAATAAAGCCATAAGTTTTGTTTTTCGTTGTCGTTAGCTGAATTGAACCAGCCTACAGTTGTGTCATTATCGTGAGTGCCAGTATAAACTACAGCATTTCGCGGGTAATTGAATGGTAAGAATGGATTACCGGGATCAGAACCAAAGGCAAACTGTAAAACCTTCATCCCCGGAAATTCATACTTATCTCGTAGCGCTTCTACTTCTGGTGTAATTACTCCTAAATCTTCCGCTAAGACGGGTAGCTTGCCTAATTTGTGTCTAATCGCTTCAAAAAAAGCGTCTCCAGGCGCTTCTACCCATTGGCCATTCATGGCAGTTTCTTCGCCTTTGGGTACTGACCAATAAGCCTCGAAGCCCCGGAAGTGGTCAATGCGAATTATATCTACATAATCCAGCATTGCCTCAAAGCGTTGCACCCACCATTTAAAATCTTGTTTTTGTAATTCTTCCCAGTTATAAACCGGGTTGCCCCACAATTGACCGGTGGCGCTAAAGTAATCTGGTGGGACTCCCGCCATTTGAGCAGCAACTCCTGTCTCTTCGTCTAAGCAAAAGATGTCGGGATGGGCCCACACGTCAGCACTATCATGAGATACGTAAATGGGGATATCGCCGATAATGTCAATACCGCGCATGTTGGCGTAGCTTTTCAGGTCAGACCACTGCCGGAAAAACTCAAATTGGACGAACTTGTAATAAAAAATATCTCCGTTGAGCCGATCCTCTACTTGAGCTAATGCTTCTGGTTCACGCTTGACAAATTTTGCTTCCCATGTATGCCAGCTTGCACCATTGTGGGCATCTTTCAGAGCCATAAATAAGGCGTAATTATCTAGCCAGTAGGCTTTGCTGTCGCAAAAACCTTCAAACTCTTTCTGCTGGATAGGCGTAGCATTGACTCTAAAGTTTTCACAGGCTTTTTTTAGTAGCCCAATCTTAATCGGTACAACTTGGTCGAAGTCTACCTTTTCTACCGGAAATCCTGGTAGATTAGCAAAGTCTTCTTCAGATAGCAAACCCTCATCTTGCAGTTTTTCTGGACTAATCAGCAGGGGATTTCCCGCCATTGCCGAGTAGCACATATACGGTGAATTACCGTATCCAGTGGGGCCCAGGGGTAAAACTTGCCAATATTGTTGATGACTCTCTTTGAGAAAATCAATAAAGCGATAGGCTTCTAAGCCTAAATCTCCAACGCCAAATCGACTGGGAAAAGATGTAGGATGCAGCAAAATACCACTGGATCTAGGAAAAGGCATAACTAACCTGAATTATGAGAGAGAGCAATTGTTTGATGCACATACGCGATCGCCCAAGGGGCAGTGGCAAAGCCAATCGCATCGAATTTATCACGGAACAGTATTTGCAGGGTAAAGTCATTTGTCATTTGTCATTTGTCATTTGTTCTTGGTTAATACCCAATGCCTGATGCCCACCTAGTTAATCCAAAATCGTTCGACTGAGCGTAGCCGAAGTCCAAAATCTAAAATCTAAAATTCCATGCCTTACCGAAATCCTGCACCGACAGTTGATATCATCATTGAACTAGTAGATCGACCTCATCGGCCAATAGTGTTAATTGAAAGACATAATCTTCCTTTAGGTTGGGCTATTCCTGGTGGGTTTGTAGATTATGGGGAAGCGGTGGAAGTGGCGGCCCGGCGAGAAGCTGAAGAAGAAACGGGTTTGCAGGTGGAGTTGGTTGAACAATTACTGGTGTATTCTGACCCCAATCGCGATTTGCGTCAGCATACGATTAGTATCGTGTTTTTGGCGACAGCTACGGGAGAACCAAAGGCTGGGGATGATGCCAAGGGTGTAGGCATTTTTGAGTATTGGTGTGTGCCTGGTAATTTATGTTTTGACCACGATCGCATTTTGCGCGATTATTGGCGATATCGGCATTATGGGATACGTCCGAGGTTGGGGTAAGAGGGACGAACCGCCAAGGCGCAGAGGGCGCAAAGGGAAGAGGGGAGGAATACCTGTGACACAAAGTTTTTGTGATTATACTGTGTCAGTGGTATTTAAAGGTGCATTATGGACGCTGAGTCGTTGTTGGAGAAATACGGCGAAGGACAAATCCAATTTCACAACGAAAATCTTAGAGGAGTAGACCTCAAATATGCAAATCTGAGTGGAATAGACCTAAAAGGTGCAGATTTGACGGGAGCAGATTTAAACGATGCCAACCTGAGTAACGCTTCTCTTCAAAGTACTAACCTCACTAGGGCATCTTTGACAGGTGCAAATTTGAGTAGTTTAGTGAAAAGTTCTAGTTTAAATTTGAGTTGGGCAGACCTAAGTAGTGCTGACTTGAGTAAAGCAACCCTGGATAACGCTAACTTTAGTAACGCCAACCTAGATAACGCCAACTTGAGTGGAGCAAACTTGAGGGGCGCTAATTTCAGTAACGCCAACCTGGATAATGCCAACTTGAGTGGAGCAAACTTGAGTAGCGCTAATTTCAGTAACGCCAACCTAGATAATGCCAATTTGAGTGACGCTACACTCGACTGTGCAAACTTAACCGAAGCATCCTTGAATGAGGCAAAAGTTGTTAGAGCTAACCTTAGTACTGCTAATTTAACTGGGGCTAAATTGTTTAAAGCTGATTTGAGTCAAGCAAACCTAACTCGTGTGATACTCAAAGACACTAACTTGCAGGGAGCCAAGATTCGGGGTGTTAATTTATCTGAAAAGGATTTATCAGGGATGAATCTGGCTGAAGCTGATCTAGGTGCAGCAAATCTCATAGGCGTAAATTTCAGAAAAGCCTGCCTCAAAGGGATAAATTTAGAGAAAGCAGAACTGCAAAAAGTAGATTTGATCAACGCGAATCTGAACGAGGCAAACCTGAAGAAGGTAGATTTAACTGGCGCAAATATCTACGGTGTCAACTTTAAAAATGCTGACCTGACTGGTGCGATAATGCCAGATGGAGAGGTTTACAAACCGATCGCAGCTGAAGCGGAAATCGGTAAACAGGAAACATCGTTAGAGAAAGTAATATCTATGACCCGTAAAGTAATTAATACTGATAACGCACCCGCACCAGTCGGCCCTTATAATCAAGCGATCGCAGCTTCAGGTCAATTTGTATTCGTCGCTGGACAAATTGCCATCGATCCCCGCCTTGGTGATGTCGTCTACACTGATGATGTCAAAAAGCAAACTGAGCAGGTATTAGCTAATCTTGAAGCCATCCTGACAGCCGCCGGAGCGACTTTTCAAGATGTGGTAAAGACTACTGTATTTTTAGCTGATATGAATGATTTCGCGGCGGTGAATGCCGTTTATGCTAAATATTTCCCGGAAAATACAGCCCCAGCGCGGGCTTGTGTGCAGGTATCGCGCTTACCTAAAGATGTATTGGTAGAAATTGATGCGATCGCTGTAATTAGCGGTTAAAAGAAACGCATCAAGGAGCAAAATTTTAACGGTTACATTTGATGGTTCTTTGCGATACAAATTCCATGTTCCTACTCTAAAAACTCCATCACTTCTTGTAGCACATCGGCTATGTGTGGCTTTTCGCAATCAATTACGTTGTCGAAAAGATGTTTATGGTGCGGGAAGCTAGGCAAGTTGGGAAAGTGTGGTGTACTGTCATAACGGAAAATCAGACTATTTTGCTCATCTTGAAAGTGATAGCGGTAATCGATATATGTAATCTGATTATCTACAATAACAAAGGCTTCACTGACTGCCAGTAAATATTTGAGAGCGAAACGTATCCTAATGCGGAGATTTGCTCTCTCTGTCGTTAAAATTACTGCACTATATTCCTCAACGTATGTGTTAGAGCAATTGAGTAAAAGTTGCTCAATTTCATCTAAATAGGCTTGGATAAGTTTACGCGACATCTCTGAGTTTGCTCTTTATATCTTGGTGTAGAGCTAGATAATGTTGGTAGTTTGCTGCCCATTCGACAAACACTTCATCGTCAGAAGTTTCGCCTTGGCTATATTTAGCAAAAAAATCTTCTGAATTCATTTGGTACTTTATTTCATAAGTATTTAACTGTTTGGTAAGGGCAATCAGCGCATCTAGTGGAGATGTATATTCAATAATTTGTTTACGCATTTATTTCTGCATTCAGTTTCATTAGTTTATCCTAAGCGTCTTCTTCTAAACTCCCGTCTCTTTTTTGCAAATCTAGATAAAATTCTATTAATTACCTTTCAACAAACGCGATCGCTTCTCCAACTTTGGGAATACTGAAATTAAGTACCCTAGAGGAGTATTAAAAATGGCAGAAAATCGTATCAGTGCCAGCCTATCCCCAGCCGATAAAGAAGCAGTCATGCAGGCGATCGCTACAATTAGAGAAAAGTTACCGTTTTTAATTGATTTGACCCCTGAAGACCGGCGAACAATGCTGAAGATGGGAGATAAAAGTCGGGCTTTTGTAAGCAAAGCCTTAGAAGTGGCGACACAAAACCCTAACTTTTTGCCCCGTTCTTTTGATTTAGAAGAGATGCGCCGAGATTTGGCGCTGTTTGAGACGTTGTATCCAGTGCTTTTGTCTCTAACGCAACTGCAAGAATTGGTGGATGATACCTGTATAGCCTCTGCTAGCGAAGCCTATGCAGCAGCATTAGCAGTTTATAGCTATGCCAAAGCTAGCGGTGATGTCACAGGTTTAGATGCAGTAATTGATGAGATGGGACGCAGGTTTAACCGCCGTTCTAAGAAAAAGCAACCCGAAGTCCCAGTTAGCTAAACCTTGAAATAAGCAATTATACCAGTTGTCTATTTAGTAAAATACACGTCATTTGTAGGGGCATAACAATGTTATGTCCTTTTCGCGTTTTGTATCCAAAGATTTTTAAACCCGCGCAGGCGGGTTTTGTCTGTGTAGCCGCGACTTCTAGTCGCCAGGGCATTTTTGAGCTTCAAAAGGTCAACGTCGAGCCTCAAAAGGTCAACGTCGAGCCTCAAAAGGTCAAC
>NZ_JABXKH010000107.1 GCF_017115105.1 Nostoc sp. NMS2 | reverse complement strand
ATTCAGGACAATTCATGTTTTAGCACCCTATATTCATACCTTATTATGCAACGCCGAAAAAGATTATGTGCTTACCTGAGATTTACCACAATATAATTGGTAAACCTGCAATGATAGAGGCAACACCTGTCCAAAGGGTGAACCACTCAATATTTCCTTCATCTAAAGCAAGACTCATTTGCTTAATTGCTGATAATAGTCCAGCTAATAGTAGTACAAAGAATGCAAAATATCTCAGAGCAGTCATACTTTGCCCTACTTGAATGTAAAAGTAAACATAATAGTTTTTTAACAGGCTCTACTATATTTTTCTGTTTCAGATTTAGCACTTTAGCGGCTAAGGATTAAAGCAATTCCCAATTTTTAATGCTGCCGTTCGCTGTTGCATTGGTTAATATACAGTCAAAACAATTCACGCATAATCAATTTCATGAAATTGTTAAGGGAATACCGTTATCTTTGGGTTTTAAATTGAGAATAAACGGAACAGCTTTCAATACCCAATCGGACACAGGTGTATAATTAGCAGCTTCTTCTCCAAAGCTAATAGAAAGCATATCAGTATGAATAATACCTGGATTGAGGGGTATAGCTGCCATACCAGTTGGCAATTCTTGTGCCAAAGAACGAGTTAATCCTTCTATTGCCCACTTAGAAGCACAATATGGTGCAACTTGGGCTGAAGTCGAACGTCCCCAGCCAGAACTAAAGTTAACAATAATACCCCGTTTCTTTTTCACCATTGCTGGTACGAAATGGCGAATTATATTCGCTACTCCTTTGATATTGATATCTATTAGAGCCGAAAATTCTTCAGATGGGATTTCCCACAAAGGTGCTGGGTTATTAATAATTGCCGCATTATTTATTACTATATCTGGCGGTGAATATTTTTGAAGTACGTCTAGTGCCCATTTTTTTACAAGCTGTTCATTTGCTACATCTACAGATGTGAAATCATTGGGCGCACTAAACTTTTGGCGTATTTTATCGAGCGCATCTGATGAACGGGCACAACCAATAACAGTATGTCCCTGTTGAATAAAACCCTCGGTCATCGCATAACCCAGACCTTTACTTATGCCTGTAATTAAGATGAGCTTACTCATATTTTTCTGCTATTCCTCGACAGCGAGAACTCTTAACCCTTAATTATCTGCTTATTAGGAGTCAAAAGCGCAAAAAAATCTTGGGCTACAGTCATGAGGAAAGAAGCGATCGCTTAATACTTGTATCTGTCCTCCTATTGTGCTAAGGCATCTACCTGAAAAGAGATTTGTACTCAATTGGTAAATTCTTACAATTAGGGACTCGTATTTTCCATCGATTTGGTGTAGCTTGTTAATTCCGTGCAAATTATTTATACCCATCTTCTCCCAACTTTAATCATCCAAATTTTAAGCCAATGCCTTTGAGGGAACAGCCAATGAATACTTCTAATAATATAGATACGAAGAAGATCATCAAAAAATCCGACAAGCTTACCCTGAGACAGATGAAGTTAATTGAAGAAGCAGAAGACCAACTTCTTCAAGCTAATACTGTCAAATATACAGCCCCTGTGGTTGAGGAGAAACCTGTAATTACTCCAGAGCCTAGAGTTGCTGACTATATTCCATTTCTTGACAATCCTCCAGTACAATCTGTGGGCAATTCCGGCTGGCAGGTTTCGGATGTCTGGCGGGATATTCGGGTGGATGATTTTTGTGGGTAGACCCCCATGATTACAGAGCGTTCATGCATCTATACCCTCTGTGTTCCTTTCAATTGTATTGGTTGAATCTATGCATGACTCCTGATTTGATAATCCTTCAACCATCTGTATTAAAGCTAACTGCATTTCTGGCGTAAATTCCAACTTTCCAGAACGCAGATGTAAATCTAACTGAGCAAAAGGAATTTCAATTTCTCGTTGCTTTAATACTTCGTAAATAATGTAGTATAAATCACTTTTGAGCAAAAATTGTTTATTAGGTTCTGTAGTCCAGACTAATAACTCAAAATTTAAGGTGTTGTTGCCAAACTCTTTAAACAGTACTAGAGGCAAAGGAGTCTGCAATACATTGGGATGCTTAGAAGCAGACTCTAACAGAGCAGATTGCACTGCTTTGGGATCTGAGCTATAGGCAACGCCAACGGGGAGATGAAGGCGAGAAATCGGGTTGCGATGGCTCCAGTTGATTACTTCTTTTTCCAAGAAGCGAGAGTTGGGTACAATAATTGAAACGTGGTCAAGGGTACGAATCTCGGTACTTCTGGCACCGATTCGTTCGACAATACCTGTATATTCCCCAACTTCCACAAAATCTCCAACCTGAATCGGGCGCTCAAATACTAGTACTAAACCACTGCCAAAATTCTTAGCAATATCCTGTAAACCAAAGCCAATTCCAACGCTTAAAGCACTTGCTAAAATTGTCAAAGAGCTAATGTCAAGCCCCCAGATTTGTAGGAGTACCAGTGTGCCAATAAAAATTAGACCATATTTTAAAAGTATTATAATCGCTTCTTGAACGCCACGATTGATGACAGTAAAAGAGAGAATCCGAGAACGTAAAAAGTTGGTTAAAGTTCCAGCAAAGATAACTAAGCCAAACAACAAACCAACCAAAATTATTAATTCAGTAAGAGAGTAAGGATTCTTTCCTAATGTCAGGATAGGTGAGGTAAAACTGGTAATCAGGATATTTGAAATTTGGTAACTCCATTGACGAGTGAAAGGAAAGAGATTAGTGATATAAAGAATCGCACTCACCCAAAGTCCGATACGCATACTTGCCAACACTAATTTGAAAAATAATTCCAATACTTTAAGTGTTTCCGAATTAGGTATAGCATTGCTAGTTGTTAAACGAAGTGAAGCTACTCGGATAAATTGATGCTTAATCCATCCCAATAGCCAACTAAATCCTACAGTTATGAATAAAATTGCTGCTGCTATAAAAGTTGTTTGTTGAAGATAGGTTCTAGTTCGCTCTAAATGAGCTTCCTGTAACGCTCCTTCAATTTGCTGCGCCCAAATGTTAGCCTGCTCATCGAGTGTACTACCTGGTAAAGTATCTTGTTGTGTAACTGTTAACAAATAGCGGTCATTTAATAAAATAGTAGGTAGCTGGTTGCGTTTTTCAATTTTAACTTGAATAGACTCAGAAGCGGAAATCACATTTTTTAGTTGTGAGTTGATTAAATGTGTCCGTTCTTGAGCGCTATACTGACCAGAATCACTGATCTGAAAAAGCTGTTGTCCATCCAAAATAACCGGAGCTTTAGTTAATGCTTGAGCAACGACAGGAGTGAACCAAAAAAATAAAACAAAAGTTAGTACTGTAATGAGAATATTAAAATATTTTGATGGTAATCGCAAAGGATGAAAATCAAACATAAAGACTCTAACCAGATATTTTTACTTCAGCTAATTAATATTAACTAGATTTCCTCGAAATCGAATTATTTTTGTAATAGTTTCTATTAGCATCGCTTTTCATGGACTAGAGACACTCAATTTGTCAGGTAGGATAGGAGACAGGATAATAAGAGTGATCCTCTATAGCAGTTCAATGGATAAACGAAAGAGAAAAAATCACAATACACCCTTCCCTTGGATGGTAGAAGAAGAAAATCTGTTCATTGCTCCTACTGGTAACGAAATAGTTACAGATGCTGGATGGGAGAAAATTTCATTTGAAGAAGCCAGAAAACTATTTAGTCCCGAAACTTTTCAAGAGTGGTACGAACTGTTCTTAGAAAATACAGATATCTCGGAAATACTTTCAGAATCTAACGTCGATATAGATTTAGATGATGAATCAGTAATAGATAACTTTTTCCAAAGGAGCAACTGGGCACCAAAACAAGTCAATTTAGTTGTAGCGAAGGCTATCTATAAAAATTATGCCTGGGTGAGAGGATTGCTGATTTCTACACCTGATGTTGAAGAACCCTATTTTCACAATTATGAAATGGAGGCAATTCGCTTAGGAATCCAATTGCGGAAATACATCAAAGAAGATATTCCAGTAATTAATGACTGCAAAGATGCTGTCAGACATTTACATGGGAGATACGCCCTCATTGGCTGGCAACCAAGAAATTGTGTGACCGCAGCTCACAACCTAAAAATATCTCAAGCTACTAAGGTTTACAATGAACTTCTCTGGGATGAAGATTGGGTAGGTGAAGAAGACGAAATTTATTAGTCAAGAACAAGAAACTCTACAACACTGGAAAATATACTTCCCATTACTGATGACTGGATAATAATAGAGTTACCGGGAAATAAGACCAGAAATCTTTGAAGAGCTTAAGAGCGATGGCGTAACCGTCATGAGCCAGTGGCGATCGCTCTAGTAATAACGTAGCGTGGGTGCGCCGTAGAGGCTCTTTCAAGCGATTTATGGACGGATGCTTGGAGCGGGGTAAAGCACTTAACAGAAATTGTTAAACTTTTTTATTCCCATAGACTAAGGCAACCGCCTGAGCAACTTTTGTAAACTATCTTTACACCAAGTCAAAGTTATAGTTGCATTGTGCATATAATAAGTTACGGCTAACTGTAACTGGAAGTTAGCACCCTGTAAATGGTTATCGCTTGGATTACGCATCAAAGGCGATACCAAAGACAAGCAAAATTCATCGGCAGCGCAATAGTTTCTATTCCGTTGCCAACATGCTCCTTCCGCGATCGCATGTTGGTGAAAGTGTTATGTATCAAGGAAAGTAGTATTAATCGTAGATTATGTCGGATAAAAGATAAGGGATATTGGTCATATCTAGGAACAGATATTCTTTCTATTTCTGGCGACCAAC
>NZ_JABXKH010000102.1 GCF_017115105.1 Nostoc sp. NMS2 | reverse complement strand
GCAGGGGAGCATACTTCGACTACGCTCAGTAACCGGGGGAGCAGGGGAGCAGGGGGAGAATAATAATGTCCAATATCCAATGCCCAATTCCCAATTCCCAATTCCCAAAACCCAGTTGCTTTTATATTTGATTCCGATTATTGGCTTTTTTCCATCTTTGTGGACTCTCTATCGGGGCCGGGGGAGTCGGGAACAACTTTCTGTTAGTCGTCTGTCTATTACTTTGGCACTTACTTGGCTGTTGGGATATTTATTATTAAGTACCGGAGCAGCAACTTCAGATTTTTTTCCGCTACGTCTATTTATCCTGAATAGCTTTCTCACGTCGGGTTACTTTTTAGTGAGTGTCTGGTTGATTTTGCGTCTGATGCAGGGAAAATCTGGGCGTTTACCAGGCTTTAGTACTTTAGCAGAACGAGTGTTTGGCAAGTATTTATCTTAATTTTTTAGGGGGTTATTATCAGTGTTTTTACTTATTTCCTAAAAAATTACAGTTGATTTATCTATATATCTAGTCAAATCCAGTTTATTATTGCCATACTTCAGTAAAACATCTCTAGATTGGCCCAAAAGAAGAAAAAATGCTGCTATAAGTGTTGTGGTTGACACTACATTAAAAAAGTTAGCACTGATAATTAAGAGTTAGCTATTATGGGTTGATTTGTTTGGATATTTTTAGTCTGCAAATTTACCGAATTTGATTATTGAGTAAGTGTGAGGAAATCTGTGACCATTCAAAGAAGTTCGGCGGAAGAAAACCAGTCGGGAAAAGCCTCAAAGTCCAATAAAAAAATTTCTCAGAACTCGAAATCTGGGCGTTGGCTGTGGTTTTGGGTAGGTATGAGTGGGATTGCAATGGTGTCAGCAACAGCAGGGGCACTTTTGGCGGTGTCTTTAACCAGTACGCCTTTGCAGCAAGCCCAGCTAAGTCCACAGGAGGAGGCGGCCTTTGATGGCGATCGCATTTCTGGAGGTGTGATGCGATTTTCACAATTAACTCGCCCGGTGAATCTCTTGGTTATGGGGATGAGCGTACTTCCCCCAGATATCCAAAACCCTCCCCAAGACACCAAAAACCTCAAATACCTGCCCCAGGTAAACTCCTTTGATGGTCTTTCGGATGTAATGCTCTTACTCAAATTTGATCCAGAGACGAAAAAAATAATCATGCTCTCCATTCCCAGAGATACCCGCACAGAAATAGAGGGGTATGGAGTAAAAAAAATTAATGCTGCTAATGTTGACGGTGGGCCAGCTTTGACTGCCAGAACCGTCAGTAATCTCTTGGGTGGGGCGGGAATTGATCGCTATATCCGAATTAACGTTTTGGGAGTTGCCAAGCTAATTGATGCTTTGGGTGGCGTGACAGTTTATGTCCCCAAAAATATGAAGTATCAAGATGATTCTCAACATTTGTACATCAATTTGAAGGCGGGTAAGCAGCATCTGAGCGGCGAACAGACATTGCAATTACTGCGGTTTCGCCATGACGAACTCGGTGATATTGGTCGGATTCAGCGCCAGCAAATGGTTATGCGGGCCTTGATGGATCAAACACTCAACCCAGCTACTGTTGCTCAATTACCTAAAGTTCTGGATGTAGTTAAAGAACACATCGACACCAATTTAACGGTTGAGGAGTTAGTGGCGCTAATGGGTTTTGGGGTGCGGACTAATCGCTCTAATATGCAAATGCTAATGCTTCCAGGTCGCTTTAGCGAGAAGAATGAGTTTGATGCTAGTTATTGGTTGCCCAATAAAGATGGTATTGCTAAACTCATGGCTCAACACTTTGGTTTGGAATCCGAACAGAGTCAGCAGGCAACCGATCCACGTTCTTTGCGTGTAGCAATTCAAGATAGCACAGGTGGCGATCGCTCTAATCTCCAACCACTAATTAGAGCTTTGGAAAAATCTGGATATCGCAACGTCTATATAGCTAAAGCATGGGGTGAACCTCTAGATGTGACTCATATTGTCGCCCAACAAGGAGATGGTAACAGCGCCGAATCAATTCGTGAGACTTTGGGATTTGGCGAAGTGCGTGTGGAAAGTACTGGCAATCTTGGCTCAGATGTCAGTATTCAAGTAGGTCAGGATTGGTTGCAACAAAAATCTATTTTGGAGAAGTCGAAATAATTCGTAATTCGTAATTCGTAATTCGTAATTAATTACACTGGTAAAAATGCTGCTGAGAGGGAATTTACTGACTGGGTGAGTTCTTGGAGTTTAGCTGCTACTGCACCATTGGTTAATAATTCTTCTGCTTTAGCTAAACCCTCTGGCATATCTGAACAAATACCACTCCGCCATAGGTAAAATCCACCATTCCATAAGGCTGTTTGCATTAGTTCACCTGGTTTACCTGCCAAAATATTCTGAATATCTGCCACCAATTCTTCAGTAGTTCCAAGGGGTACGTTCTTGGTAGTAAAGCCGTAATCACGCGGTACGAGGTGCAATCGTTCTACCTCTTGGGATGCTACGGATGAAGATAAGCTGATAATTGCAGTGCGATCGCGTGGTAAGTCGCAACTACCTTCTAATCCTTTCACTAATGTAAATTTTGTTATGCCCCGCAGCCCCAAAGCTATCTTAAACATCCCTTCTGTCGGCGGATGAACAAATCCAGCAATGACGTGAGCATCCCCAGCATAAGGACACCAAATTAGCTCCATTGTTGCGAAGGGTGGGCGTTTGCCGAGTTGGTCGCGGTATTCCCAAATACTTGTGGTTAAGGGAAAATGCTGGGGTAAATAAATAAAGCCGATTCCCGTTTGCTCAAACACTTGCTGGGTTTTTGCCAGTGGTAGGTTAGTCCAATCGACTCCTAAACCTTGCCAAATATCGATCAGGGGTAAGCCGTACTTTGTTGGAAGGCGATCGCCACCGTGCATTATCACTGGTTGTCCAACTGCGGCGAGTAGTAAAGCTGTTAGCGGACTAATTGGTGCTGTGCGAGTTCTGCCATCATAAGGGATGCCAAGAGCGATCGCAGTTTTGCCAGAGTCGAATGGTTGCAGTTTTGGCCCTAGTTCATCATAAGCATCCAACATTCCCGCTAACTCTTCCCCCGTAGGACGTTTGATTCGATGAGCAATCAAAAACGCTCCGATTTGGGCTGGTGTCGCTTCACCCAACAGCATCATTTTAGTAGCGCTGGCTGCTTCGGCACGAGTTAAATTTTCACCTGTGTGGTTTCCGCTACCTACTTTTTTCAGTAATTCCCTAAATATATTGCTCATTTGTCCTTTGTCCTTTGTCATTTGTCCATTGTGCTTTGTGAATAACCGAAAATGACCAATGACCAATGACTAATGACACTCAAGAAGCCGATCGCTGTTGATCAATTTGTAATGGTATATTTTCGCGTACAAGTTGCCAAAAGTGCTTGATAGGGGGAATTTGCAGCCGGTCTTGAGTTGTTACCATTACTACCCGCCGAGTTAAGCTGGAACCATCTGCTAAACCACTAGTACTGTTGCTGGCTAAGGAACGAATCGCCAGGGTAGGGTCAAGGCGTGCTTCCAGTAATGCTGATTGAGGTAGCAAAGCGATTAGTTCTCCTTGGCGAACCACTCCCCGGAAGGCATCTAGGGTATTTACCTCTAAAGCCGCCTGGAGTGTAGCTTCCATTCGCTCAAATCTATCTTGTATTAAGCGCTGCATCCCATAACCATCTTTAAAAACCACTTGGGGATAACGAATTAGCTCCGACCAAGGGACGCATTCATATTGTGCCAGGGGATGATTGGCTGCGGTGAGAACTTCTATCGGTTCATCATAAAGTACTTCTACTACCATTTCTCTAGCAGTTGTTAAAAAGCGATTATTCATCACAATTGCTAAATCTACCAATCCATCTTTGAGGACTTTCAGAGCGCGATCGCTTCCCAGTGAAGTCACCCGTAATTGCACATCTGGATAAGCATGACAAAACTTTTGCAACACTGGCGGTAAGTAAGATCCACAAAGGGAGTGAATCACGGCGATGCAAAGTTCTGGTTGCTTTCCGGCGATTAAATCAGCTAACTCTTGTGTAGCTGTCTCCCATTCTTGGCAAATTTTGCGGACACGTGGTAATAAACATTCACCTCCCAGCGTTAATTTGGCGTGAGTAGTTCTGTGAAAAAGTTCTACACCCAAATCTGCTTCTAATGCCTGGATTTGGCGGCTAATCGTCGATTGGGTAACACCAGATGTTCGCGCTGCTTGTTGAAAGCTGCCGGTTTGTGCGATCGCTAGAAAGGCTTGCAACTGCTCTAGGCGCATTTTTATGTAGCCTGAATTACATTTATCGGTTTCATTAAGTTAACGGTTTCTTATTCGCAATTTAGTATAGTTTGTTACGGTAATTTTTCTCTGATTTACATTTGTGTAAAACAGATTTGACTGCCTTTTTCGTCAATTATGTGCCTTGCACGGATTTTTTCGGAAAATATCGCCAAAAAAGAATTGACTATTTTCTGCTGAAATATATGAATTTTTTGATAAGACTTTTAAAATATGCGGCGGATTATGAGGTTTGAGTAACATAAGTTTCTGTACAACCTCAAGCAGATAGCTGTGCAACTTGCATTTACTAATTACGAATTATGTTGAGTATTTCTAGTCTGTCTGCTGCACCACAGTGTTAGGCTGCTGGCGTTGGGCAACCTGAATTAACAACCTCAATGCGTCATTCACCGTTTTATCATTAGGAAAAGCTTGGGCAACATCGGGATCTAAAAGTACTAAGTTTGTCCCATGACGATACCGCTCAACATACTTGCCTCTGAGGCCTCCCTCCATTTGAGCAAAATCGTACTCAGAACGTAATTCGTCTTCCATTTCATTCTCAATTTCTTTGTTCATAAAACTTTTCTCGTTTTGGAGTTTAACAATTTACCTTAAACAGCAAGAAGGCTCACACTGTACCTGTACGGCTGTCAGTGTTGA
>NZ_JABXKH010000080.1 GCF_017115105.1 Nostoc sp. NMS2 | reverse complement strand
TAAGGGGGGTTAGGGGGGATCAATAAGTGCAAAGATACAGCCAACCACTTTTCAAACAACCTCTAAGGCTGCATTGCAGTTACAGCAACTTTTCAGCTATCCTAAGTTTCGCAGAACGCGATCGCGGATTCTTACTAATTTCCTCTTCTTGAGCAATAATTGGTTTTTTTGTCAAGACTTTTAATAAAGGTGAATTTCTTAAACCATGCTTCACCGGGCGGTCTTCCAAGCTATGAAAACTGATAATCGCAATTCTGCCACCAGGAACAAGGGCATTTGGGGCTTTATCTAAAAAGGTTTCTAGGGATTTTAACTCATCGTTGACGACAATTCGCAAAGCTTGAAAAACCCGGGTAGCAGGATGAATTCTGCCATAACGGTATTTTGGGGGAACAGAAGAAGCGATCGCATCAGCCAATTCTGTAGTAGTATGCAACGGTCGGCGTTCGACAATCCGACGAGCAATGCGCCGTGATAATCTCTCTTCACCGTACTTAAAGAAAATATCAGCTAATTCTGCTTCATCCCAATTATTGATCACATCAGCAGCAGTTAGCGATCGCCCTCGATCCATTCGCATATCTAAATTCGCGGCTTGGCGAAAGCTGAAACCCCTTTCTGCTTGGTCTAAATGGTAAGAACTTACCCCCAAATCGGCTAAAATACCATCGAAAGTGTTAGGGGTAAATTGGTAGTCAGCAAAATTGCTGTAAATAAATTGTATGCGATCGCCATATTCAGTTAAATTCTTCTGTGCAGCTGCTAAAGCATCTTCATCTTGGTCAACTGCCGTTACCCGCACATCCGCAGCAGCTTCTAAAATCAGGCGACTGTGACCACCACCGCCTACCGTCACATCTAAATAATGCCCGCCTGGACGAACCGCCAAACCCTCAATTACCTCCCGTCCCAAAACGGAAATATGAGAAAAAGCCAGTTCTTCTAAATCTAGCGGTGTTTGTAAATCTGATTTCATCTTTAAAATTTAATTTTCCGTGACCTATACGTAAGTATTGTTTAACACCCATTCCCCAATCCTCAACATCAGGATTTTAAATGCAAAAAGAGATTAGATGAAAAAAAACCTGTGCCTCAATCCCTTGCATATCAAGCTTCCCTATAATAATTGAAGAGGTGCAACAAAATGAAACATCAATTACAACACTTTCGCTGCTATCCTCTCTCCAACATAACCCTGTAGAGTCAAAATTATATAGATTGCCCCTACAAACCTCATTTTGGCAGACTAGATAAATCGGCTGTGGTTGGCATCTAGGCGGTTCAATTCAAAATTTTCACGAACGGAGAACACGAAATCTATGACCAGACTAGAAACCCGCACTGAACCAATGGTGCTAAACATGGGGCCACACCACCCCTCAATGCACGGGGTTCTGCGGCTAATCATGACTCTGGATGGCGAGGATGTCGTTGACTGTGAACCAGTTATCGGCTATTTGCACCGGGGAATGGAAAAAATCGCCGAGAACCGTACTAATGTAATGTACGTTCCTTACGTCAGTCGCTGGGACTACGCGGCGGGAATGTTCAACGAAGCCGTCACTGTCAACGCCCCAGAAAAACTTGCAGGTGTCGCTGTTCCCAAACGCGCTAGCTACATTCGCGTCATCATGCTGGAGTTGAACCGCATCGCTAACCACTTGCTATGGTTTGGCCCCTTTTTAGCTGACGTAGGCGCACAAACTCCCTTCTTCTACCAGTTCCGGGAACGGGAGATGATTTATGATTTGTGGGAAGCTGCCACAGGTTATCGGATGGTGAATCACAACTACTTCCGCGTTGGTGGGGTAGCAGTCGATTTACCTTACGGTTGGGTAGATAAGTGTCTGGAATTCTGCGACTACTTAATACCCAAAGTTGATGAGTACGAACGCTTAGTAACAGATAACCCCATCTTCCGGCGACGTGTTGAGGGTATTGGCACTATCACCCGTGAAGAAGCAATTAACTGGGGACTTTCTGGCCCAATGTTACGCGCATCTGGCGTGCAATGGGATTTGCGGAAAGTTGACCATTATGAATGTTACGACGATTTCGACTGGGATGTACAGTGGGAAACCGCCGGTGATTGCTTTGCTCGTTACGTAGTGCGGATGCGGGAAATGCGCGAATCTGTGAAGATTATTCGCCAAGCAATTAAAGGACTTCCTGGGGGCCCTTACGAAAATTTGGAAGCCAAGCGTTTAGCCGCAGGTAAAAAATCCGAGTGGGACGCATTTGATTACCAATTCATCGGTAAAAAAGTTTCGCCTACTTTCAAGATTCCCAAAGGTGAAATCTACTCTCGTGTAGAAAGCGGCAAAGGTGAATTGGGAATTTACTTGGTTGGCGATGATAACGTCTTTCCTGCACGTTGGAAGATTCGCGCAGCAGATTTCAACAACCTCCAGATTGTTCCACATTTACTGCGCGGCATGAAGGTTGCAGATATTGTGGTCATTCTCGGTAGTGTTGATGTGATTATGGGGTCTGTGGATAGGTAGATATAGCGGTTCTCGAATGGATGCAATACAGTTTGACCTCTCTCCAAACCTCTCTCCTAAGAGGAGAGAGGCTTTGAATCTTACTCCCCTTCCCTTGTAGGGAAGGGGCTGGGGGTTAGGTCTGTATTGCACTCAACTGAGAACCGCTATAATATCTATCCAAGTATTTTTTAGAGCAGTTGTATTATGCAACTGCTCTATTTTTCTTAGTATTGAGTAAAACAGCCAATAATAGCGCAATACAGTTCAGTTAAGCATTTCTTCCTTCTCTCCTTGGCGTTCTTGGCGACTTGGCGGTTCGATACTGCCAAGAACGCCAAGAATATGTAGAGCATTGCACCCTTCACAAATCTGGCTGGAAAAATTTTTTACTCACATAACAGATGTACAAAATATTTATAGAGTTTTAAATAATGCCCCGCATCTTTGACAACATTGATTTACAACTACTGCCGATTTTACGAGAAACCCTCAAAGTCTCTTATCGGGCAGATTTTTGCGTTGGCTACTTTAACCTCAGAGGTTGGCGAAGAATTGATGATTTAATCGAACAGTATGTTGGTAGTGAAAATGCTTGTTGCCGTTTGCTAATTGGGATGCAAAGCTTACCCAGTGATGAAGTTCATGCGGCATTTAGCCTTGTTAGTGGTGATGGACGGATTGACAATAGTAGCATCGTGCGGTTTAAAAAACGCATGGCGGCGGAATTTCGTAAGCAGTTGACTATCGGTGCGCCGACTAATCAGGATGAAGCGGGGTTGCGGCGGTTAAGTCATCAGCTAAAAAGCCAGAAACTAGTTATTAAACTGTTTCTACGCCATTCTCTTCACGCCAAGTTATATCTTGTGCATCGTCATGACGCTAACACTCCAACTGTGGGATTCTTGGGTAGTAGTAATTTAACCCTTCCCGGACTGGCGAAACAAGGGGAGTTGAATGTTGATATTTTAGACCACGATGCGTGCAATAAACTGCAAAAGTGGTTTAGCGATCGCTGGCAAGATTACGGTTGTGTAGATATTTCCCAAGAATTGGCGGAAATTATTGACCAGAGTTGGGCGAGAGATGAGTTAGTTTTACCTTACTACATCTACCTGAAGATAGCTTACCACTTATCCCATGAAGCGATCGCCGGACTTTCAGAATTTCGTATCCCCCGCGAATTTAACAACTTATTTGATTTCCAAAAAGCTGCTGTACAGCTAGCAGCACGGCATGTAACTAGGCGTGGTGGCGTGTTAGTGGGTGATGTGGTCGGTTTAGGCAAAACTTTAGTTGGAACCGCCCTTGCCAAGATATTACAAGAAGATTGTTTTTTAGAAACACTAATTATTTGCCCAAAAAACTTAGTGTCAATGTGGCAAGAATATGTAAATAACTATCGGCTACTTGCTGAAGTTATGCCAATTAGTCAAGTACAAAATAAATTACCAAAACTCCGCCGTTATCGAGTTGTGTTAATTGATGAAAGTCACAACTTACGGAACCGCGAAGGCAAACGTTATCGAGCAATTATAGAATATATTGCTGCTAACGAAAGTAAATGTATTTTATTATCTGCGACTCCTTACAATAAAAGTTATCTTGACCTTTCTGCCCAACTCCGGCTATTTGTGCCAGAAGACGAAGATTTGGGATTAAGACCAGAAGCTTTAATTAATGAACTGGGTGGCAGTTCCGTAGGAGAATTAGAGTTTATTAGAAAACATCAATGTTCAGTCCGTTCTTTAGCGGCTTTTGAAAAAAGCGAACACCCTGATGACTGGCGAGAATTGATGAAGCGTTACATGGTGCGACGTACTCGCTCATTTATTAAAGATAATTATGCCCACACAGATGAAACAGGGCGGAAATATTTAGAATTTTCTGATGGGAGACGTTCTTATTTTCCCCAGCGTCTACCTCGTAGTCTCAAGTTTCCTTTAGAAAGTTCTAACACTGACTTTTATTCTCGTCTTTACTCAGAGTTAGTAGTAGAAGTAATTAATCAACTTAACTTACCTCGCTATGGGCTAGGAAATTACGTTATTGCTAAACCCAAACAGACACCCACAGACATCGAACAACGTTTTATTAATAGCTTGTTCCGTGGTGGTAGGAGGTTAATGGGTTTTTCTCGCACTAATTTATTTAAACGTTTAGAAAGTAGTGGCGTTGCTTTTATCCAATCAATTGAACGTCATATTTTACGGAACTTCATTTATTTATATGCTTTAGAGCAAGGGCTTGATATCCCTATTGGAACTCAGGAAGCTGAGTTATTAGATACAAGTAATAATGATGAAGATGCTGATTCTGTAGCAGCAGCTTTGTTTGATACAGAAATAGAAGAAGATGATTCTGATAATTCAGGTGATGTGGAAAAGCTAACGCAGAACCTAACCCCCCAGCCCCCTTCCCTACTAGGGAAGGGGGAGAATTCAAAGCCTCTCTCCTTGCAGGAGAGAGGTTTGGAGAGAGGTTTTCCAGATGAGGATGAGAAAGCAGGGTTAGCGCGTCTCAAACCCTATTGACAGAGGGATTATGGCAGAGGGTCTGAGTTTGGGAGAGCCGCAGCCAAAACAGAAAC
>NZ_JABXKH010000112.1 GCF_017115105.1 Nostoc sp. NMS2 | reverse complement strand
GGGCATTTTTTTTGAACACAATCGAGTACTTCAAACGATGTTGCCTCTGGTTTTAGACTTTTTCTTGCCAAGTTTTCGTACCATTATTTCGCTACAAGGTCAAGATTACAGGATTTTTACTCTTCTCTAGTAAGTTTTACCACACTAGGATAAGTCATCATTGACCCAACCCAGGTGCCTACATAGCGTTGCTTCTGTGGGTCATATCCGAGCGTTATTATCATTGTTGCCGCACCACCACAAGGCATTTCGCCCTGTCCTTCACCTACAACCCAGAGTCCACCGATTGATCGCACACTTTCCGTTCCTGTTGCTCTTTCAGGTGGTTGATCTGGATTCATCATCGCCTCTGTTTCATAAGTCCACTCACCGACGAGTTTCTGTAGCCACTGATGTTCCTTTTGTGGCTCAATATTCATTGTTGGCTCCTGCTGTGTTTTGGCTGTCTCCATTGCTTTAGCTCCTTTTGATGAATCAATCATTGAGAAATTGAGGAATGCGATTAGCGCGAATTGTAACACCGTCAGCAAAGCCACCCCAAGGGGCTAGAAACGGCGTAAAATGATGGAAATTCTCGACTTAATAGTACATAAATACTATCACGAATTGGCTAATCGAGGTTTATGACTGGCAGATTGACGAAAACGTTCTACTTTTGCTGGCTCTGCCCTACGGCAATGCGATCACATTTTCATGATGCCAATCTGCTCGGTTCACGCGATAAACTAAGCAGTCATCGCTACCAAATCGTCGAGACTCAACAAATTGGAAACCAAAACGTTCATAAAAGCGGTGAACACGGGTATTGCCAGCAAGTGGATCGACGAGTACAGCCATCACTTTCGGATCAGCAAAACATCGAGTAAGTGCAAGCTGCATCATTTGGGTTCCATAACCTTTACCCAAATCAATCTCTTCCCCAATCCAGATATCAATCGCGCGAAGATTCGCCGGAACATCACCCCAGTAGTGACTATCCTCACATGCCGGATCGATGATCTGAATAAATCCGATGGGACGACGATCAATTTCAGCAATCAATTGCTCTCTCCATTCGGGGGTGCGGTCAAGTTCTACTTCCCAGCCCCAGTCATCGTTAGGATCGGAGTCAATCACGTGAGGTTGGTCATCCCAATGTCGCAGCAGATCCAAATCAGCCAAGGTAGCAAGGCGGAGGTTTATCCTCATCTGAGGTTGCGGGGCATAGTTCATGCTGGTTCTCCTATATTTTCAGTAACCTCCTGGACGAGTCGAATCACGACACCGTTGGTGTTGCTGATGGTGAGCCTTACTGGAATGGGTATTTGGGGCAGTGAGTGGCAGATTTGGGTTAACTTTGCCACGGGGTGTACGCCTGTGGTCTGTAATTGGCTCTTTGCTGTGTAGGTCAAAGTAGTTGACTGTTCTACCAAAAGCGTTCCTGTGGGTCGGTTATTTTGCAGTTTCCCAGTTTGGAGAAAATAATCTCTATTGCCTTGCCCTTGAAAAAAACAACTGTTCACTGTTAACTTTTAGAGGAGCGCGATTTGCCAGGATGGCTGCGGTAATCCTACTTGATGGCAAAGTTAGACGGGTCTTGATCTCTTCGATGCTTAGTGGGAATGGGGGCTGGCTGCCCATCACCCGCAAGGGCTGCGGTTTTTTCCAGGGATTCCCTCAATCGCTTGGCTGCGTAGATAGACATATCTCGTGGTACATTAATGCGATCGCGCAAATATCGGAGAGCGACATCAGAACCCGATGGAGGTACACAGTCTTCACCTGTCATCATCTGTGTTAAAGCACAACGTAGCGCTTGATCAAACAATTTATCATCTAAGGGGTTGACTTGGATAATATTAATGCGGTGTTCGATAGTTCGTTGAAGAGCTTCCATACGGGAGTTTTCGGGCTCTGGATAAGTAACATCTGGTAGCCCAAACCAGGGGCCGTTATCCACTCGTGTTTTATTGAGAAGCATCTGGGTTTCGCCGTTTTCCCAACAGCCCCCCATCTGGGGCGGCAAATCATGTACGTGGGTGTGAAAGTCGCTCTGGGTACCGCAGTAGGTAGTTCGGCTTTCCATTGCGGCAAACCATGAACTCAAACAAGGGTTTTCCTCGCGCAGTGAGTAGCCCTTGTAGTAGTAAAGGCTCGCATTCATCCGTTCAAGATATGGCGTAAAAATGACATCGACGATGCCGAAGCCCGATAGAAAGTAAGGGCTTGGGGTGCGACCCAGAGCCTCCTCTACCCTAGCCACCACGGCCATAAATTGTTCTCGGTTGAATTGTTCTTGTTGAGAGGAACCAGCTTTTGAACACAGCCAAGCGCACCAGGCTCTAAATAAAAGTCGTTCTAATTGACGTAGTGGAAGCACCGTGCGGTCTTCCATGCCTTGGTTCAATGGAGCAAATACCTTTTCCAAAGCGATCAAAATGTCATCGCTTTCCTTAATAATCCCTCCATCTAGCTCGATCGCGGGGAGCATTCCTGATGGTACCTTACGTTTGTACCAACTTTCTTTCTCCCCATAGCAGAACATTGTCACTTTTTCGATGCGGTAGGGGATCTGTTTTTCCTCTAGCCATAACCAAACTTTTTGACAGTAAGGACACCAGGCGTGGTTATCGCGGTATAGCGTTACCCGCACATCAGACTCCGGTTGACCAAATAACCGCAACCGGGCTTTCGCGTTGGTGAGACCATTAACGGTATCTATTTGATAGTCCGTGAGAGTTTCTAGTTCTTGCCAGCTTAAGGGTGCGATCGCCATAGTGAGGGTGAGTTACGTAGGGAAATACTTGGGACTTTTCTTGACTCTACAATATTTTCAATTACATCAAGGTTTAATTTCCACTCTCAAGCGGGAATGTTGCGGTAATCTGTAGCTTGAATTTAAATTTGCTTATCCTGAATGCCGATTAGCTTAGTAGCCAAGTTCCACTGTCAGGTGATGTCAATCAAGAAACTGGTGCTGGGGAATGACAGCAAACTGTTTATCACATAACGAATTGAGTTAAGTTGGCTAGAGGGAAACTCTATAATGATGTTATTTTGTACAAGCTAAACTCATTAACGGTACGGCACGTAATTCTAATAGCTTGTATTATTTAATACAAATATTTTTTGAAAATTACCTTTTGTCTTTTAATTTATCTTTAATTACTCACAATCATTTATGTCTTTTGGTTGTGCGACTTGAATCTACCTGCAATAAACTCTCGCTTACTTAGATGTTTTGTTGCACGTTTGTTAACTCGCTCTCGCCACATCCGGTAACTAGATTCTTTCATTTCACGCTTCATTAAAGCAATTACCTGTTTCTCAAGCAGTCCAAACTGAGATTCAATGGCTTCCATAGGTGTCCTATCTTCCCATGCCATTTCAATGATCCGCTCAATGGTTTCAGAATTTAGATCAGGTAATTTCATTTCTTTTCTAGCCTTTATTTAACTACTTTTCTTTGAAATTATTTCTTAGAGTCCGTCACAGCCCGTAAATAGTAGGACTCGGCTAACTTGTTTTTATATCTTAGATGTTTAGCTGTTGAGTTGGTGTCATAATCTTTATTCAGTTTGCTGATTTCAAACCAGACAATTATCGTAACTTACCTGTTTTTGCACAGTATTGTGATAATTCTTGTGTTTCTGTTGACGTGAGATTTACTGTCAATCGTTTGACTGCCCATTTTTTATTCACCAGAAAAAATCGCCTCTCTCCTCTCCTCAGCCGATACTGAAATCTCAAACCTAGAAAAACAATTCGCAGCTTATAAACAACAAAAACGCGGATTAATGCAGCAACTATTAACAGGTAAAAAACGAGTCAAAATAGACGAACCCCAGATGCAGAAAGTATAATAAAATTATCCCCACTCAACTCCCGTATGACTCTCAGCGAAATTTTATCCACAGTCAACCAACTATCACATCAAGATAAACTACGACTAATCCATTTTCTCTTATTAGCAGTTGCCAAAGAAGAAGGATGTAGCCTAGAAACAAGTGACGCAGAGAATATACTTTTAAATCAACTCGCCTCAACCAGTGCCACAGTCTGGTCGCCTCAAGCGGATAATAGGTCAATTCAAGCCTTATCAGACCTGTTAGCAACAGCAAAAGAACAGTCCAATGCTTGACCATCAGCGTTTTTTATTCACAGAGAGAACCGATAGTTTTGGGCGAGTCAGTACTATGCCTTATTTACCATTGACCCTTAGTAATGGCAATAAATCTTTAGAAGTCGTGGCATTATTAGATACAGGTGCAAGTGTAAATGTTCTGCCATATCAAATTGGATTAGAACTAGGAGCAGTTTGGGAACAACAAACCGTACCAATAATTTTAAGCGGAAATTTGGCTGAAAACGAAGCACGGGGGTTAGTTGTATCGGGTAAAGTTGCTAACTTTTCGCCGATATTGCTGGCATTTGCTTGGACTCAATCAAGAGATGCGCCTATAATTCTTGGAAACATGAACTTTTTTGCAGAATTCAATGTATGTTTTTATCGCCATGAATTAGCTTTTGAAGTTTGTCCAAGAATTATAGGGGATAAATAACTGACAAACGGTGTTCCTTTTCAAATCAACCCCCACTAATAAAATCAACGGCAGTCAAATCAATCAATGGGTTACGATGCTTGACCTAGACCCTGATGAATACCTGTTTGAGTTGACTAGGTGGAAGAAGCCCCTGAACCCTCGGTGGTACTTCTCTGTCTTAGAGAACAAGCAAAAACAAGCTGCAAAAATTAGCTCAACTCATGACAGATTCCCCGCAGTGGACTGGATGGATGGCGTGATAAATTTGGGCACAGAAAGCGATCGCTCAAAGGTCAGTTCCTCCCAAGCAAAAAGAACTAACTCTTATCGAGCATCCAGGGATTACTAACTATGGGGAAACATTTAGTATCTTTGGATCTGTAACTAAATTCGGTTCCATATTCTTTGACACAATATCACAGTCAATACCCCCTAATATTAGATGGGGCGGCTCAAAGCCGTTTGAACTTTTTCTGGAGAAATCTCAATGACCATTTCAATGTACCAAGCTTTAATACCCGTCAGGGTTAGCGCGTCTCAAAGCCTATTGACAAGAGGACTTGCCTGATCAGCAATCTTTGTTGGAAACAAAGTGACACCATCCGAGGTAGGGTAAGATTTAATTC
>NZ_JABXKH010000105.1 GCF_017115105.1 Nostoc sp. NMS2 | reverse complement strand
GTTTCTGTTTTGGCTGCGGCTCTCCCAAACTCAGACCCTCTGCCATAATCCCTCTGTCAATAGGGTTTGAGACGCGCTAACCCTGGGTAGTTTTCGCTAATTTTAATTTCGTGTCAACTAGCTTGGCTAATACGCCGTTGTAACTCGGTTTCAAATTCTTCAGCAGTGCGAGTGATGACTTTTGGTCGCTGGTCTAACCTGTCCATTAAAATATGGAATGCCTCGGTGTCCTGTGGGTGATATCTGACCCAATCTCTTAATTCATCATCTGACATGGCTTGATAATCAGGTTTAGTCATGGAAATGTCACCTCACCATTTGGATATATCTCTATTTGTATTGTGTCCCCTATCAAAACGTATATGCGTTTTGTTCTTTCGTCCAATCGCACCACGTTGATCGGTTGAAACATATTACTTGCTCTCACACATCTACTATAAAATGCTCTCAACTGTTCTGTTGTTGGTTCCATAGTTATAAGCAGGATAATTGTTAAGAGCTTTAATTTCTAAATATGCAGCTATCTAGGCTCAATCTCAAAATAATTCATAATTTCAATCAGTGGTAATTCTTGAACTATCCACTGATTGAAGACCACTAAATCACTAATTCAGTGGAGGGTTTGTACCCATTCTCTATTTATGAATTAATAATTATTCGGTCATTAAGTCTAATTATGTCGCTTTTGATGCCACTGCCACGCATGAGCGACAATATCTTCGATGGATGGATATTGAGGTTGCCAGCCTAAGATTGTTCTGGCTTTCTCACTAGTGCCAATGAGAATTGGGGGATCTCCAGGACGGCGATCGCGTTCTTCTACTGGTATGCTAATTCCTGTCACCTGTTGGGCGGCTGCAATTACTTCTCTGACAGAGAAGCCGCTACCATTACCCAAATTCAAAACTTCGCTATTGCCACCTTTTAATAAATATTCCAATCCTAAAATATGGGCATCTGCTAAGTCGTTAACATGAATATAATCACGAATACAAGTACCATCGGGCGTGGGGTAATCAGTACCAAAAATTGAGATAGATTTTCGTTTACCTAAAGCTGTCATTAGCACCAAGGGAATCAAATGGGTTTCTGGGTTGTGATCCTCGCCGAGTAAGCCATTGGGATTAGCACCAGCAGCATTAAAATAACGGAAACGCACTGATTGAAAACCATAAGCAACATCGAAATCAGCAAGAATCCGCTCTACCATTAGCTTTGTAGCGCCATAAGGATTAATCGGATTTTGGGGATGGTTTTCTGGAATCGGTACAAATTCCGGCACGCCGTAGGTAGCACAGGTAGAAGAAAAGACAAATTTCTTCACAGATGCCGTCAGCATCGCCTGTAACAGAGTCAAAGTACCAACAACGTTATTACGGTAGTACTTAGCTGGGTCAGTCACCGATTCTCCTACGTAGGCGTAGGCAGAAAAGTGCATCACAGCAGCAATATCGTGGGTTTTAAATAGGTGATCAAGCAAGGCGCGATCGCCTGTATCCCCTACTACCAGCTCTACCTGTAAAACCCTTTCTACCAGGTCACGATGCCCATAGACCAGATTATCAAGGATGACAACGTTATAACCCGCTTGCTTCAAAGCAAGCACCGTATGGGAACCAATGTATCCAGCTCCCCCCGTTACCAAAATGGTAGGCTTTCCAGGCGACATAGTTTTTCCTTTTAAGTGGATTACTCAATTAATTTAGTTTACCGGTGCTACATTACTCTTCTGGAAAATTATAAATAATAGACGCAGTGTTAAAAATTTGAACTAAAATCACTACGACGGTAGTCTTTGGGTGTGAGGTTTGAAGTATTTTAAGTCAAACAGTGCGATCGCAATTTGACAATAAAATAAATCCATTTCCCGAAACCTCTAGGTTGACCCTTACGGGTGACGCTTCTAGCGTCGCGGCGAAGAAGTCACTAGTTGTTTTATACAGGGAAACCATGCAGGACAAGTCCTCTTGGGGAGCCACTTCTTCTCCTGTTAAGAGAAGCAATGTCGTGAAAACTCCTAGCAAGGCTGACTGTCTTACCACCACACTGGCTCACTGCACCAGAAAATTTGAGAGTTAATCTATGTTTCTATTGTTAAGCCGAGTACTGCTGTGGCTGCTGATTGGCACTATCGTATATTCTCTGTTCCAGCGATTTTATCCCTCTGGAACTTTTGTCGGGCGATTAATCCTAGTCGTGATCTTGGTAATCGTAGCCCTATCATTTCTTAACCCCAGTGAACCAGCTGTGGCATCGTTGTGGAGAATGCTGTCTTTTCCACTCAAGCCTCTGGGAGCCTCTGTTTTACTGATGATTTTGGCGGCTCAAAAAATTAAAGGAGGCGGAATAGAAAAACCAGGAGGATACTTGATAGGTTGGGCACTGACGATTTTGCTGTTGGCAAGTACACCAGCAGTAGCCTATTTCCTCTATAGGGCACCTCTAGCAATGACAGGTGAAACTTCTGTAGCATCTGCTGCACCAACATCTGGGACGCTGGTGGCATTAGGGCAACCAAACACCACAGGAAACATCTCAGATGTAGCGGGCGATCGCATTCTTTCTTATAATCTGAGAGTGCCTCCCTACCTGTTACAAGGAAGTCCTCAAGATATTCGCACACGCGGTTTGCGACTTGAAGACTTTGTACCAAATTCAGAAACGTTGCAATTGACAACAAGAACTTGGGAAAGTTATCTCGCTGAAGTTTACAGGTTCATGCGTGTTCAACGGTAATAAAGTAAGAGAGAAGTCAGAATTCAGAATACAGAATTCAGGATGCAATCAGTGGGGGATTGAACCTACCACTGATTGCGTAGAGGTAGCGAGTCCGCGTACTACTAGGTTGAAGCAAACTATGCGTAGCCTCTCTTAGAGAGCGTCTTACAGACCACCAAATTTGGAATTTGGTGAGGGGCTTAAACCCCTTTATCCATCCACCCTACCCTGTGGAAAAGCTAAGAGCGAACGGGTGTCGCTCGTCCCTAGCTTGCACCGCGCTAACGGCAGTCGCACAGAATTAAATTCTGTAGCTTGCTTCCCTGAAAGGGTATTCTGAACGGTAGTTGCTCTACTTGGAAAGACCCCAAGACCGCACTACCTCCTCTTGAATTCTTTCTTGTTCATTTACAAACGATATTCTCTGTACATAGCTGCCTGCTTGGACTAGCAGTTAATCTAGGATGATAAAGTTGCAAAATTGCTTTAATGGCAAAATCTCGACGAATCGCTAAACTCAGTGCTTACCTACGACCCCACTGGCGGGAAGCGTCATTAGGCATTCTCGCTTTGTTATCTGTGAATGCACTGGGCGTTTATATCCCTTGGTTGATTCGTGCTGGTGTTGATAAACTCTCGACAACCTTCGACTGGAGCCAAATACTACATTATGTAGTAATCATTGTCTTGCTCAGTTCGGCGATGTGGCTAATGCGGATGGCATCACGCATTTGGCTATTTGGAGTGGGTCGTCAGGTGGAATTTGACCTGAAACAACGGATTTTTGAACACTTACTCAAGCTGGAGCCGGCTTATTTTGCCAGTAATACTGCTGGCGATTTGATTAATCGGGCTACTAGTGATGTAGACAATATCAAGCGGTTATTGGGTTTTGCCGTTTTGAGTTTGGCAAATACGGTGTTTGCCTACGCCCTGACACTGCCAGTAATGCTGGCGATTAGTGTGGATCTGACGCTAGCGTCTCTGGCAGTTTACCCTTTTATGCTGTTGTTGGTGAGTCTATTTAGCGATCGCTTACGCAAACAACAAGCAGCAGTTCAAGAGCAACTCTCTGACATTAGCGAACTCATCCAGGAGGATATTAGTGGCATTGCTTTAATTAAAATCTATGCCCAAGAAGCAAACGAGCGTCGAGCCTTCTCTAAGAAAAATCAGCAGCTATTGACTGCTAACCTGGAACTGGCAAAACTCCGCAATACACTTTTTCCGCTAATTGGCGGGCTAGCTAATGTCAGTTCGCTGGTAATTATCTGGCTAGGGGCGGCGCGGATGTCTTCTGGGGCGCTTCAAGTTGGTGACTTTTTAGCACTGTTAATTTATGTAGAGCGGCTAGTTTTCCCCACAGCCCTTTTAGGATTCACAATTACTGCCTACCAACGGGGTGAAGTTAGTATAGATCGCCTTGAATCTATTCTTTCTGTCACACCGAAAATTCAAGACACAGCCGATGCCATATATCTACCGATAGCTGAACTTAAAGGGGAAGTGACAGCTAAAAATCTCACCTACAGTTACCCTGGTTCTACTACTCCAGCTTTAGAAAACGTTAACTTTACCATTGCTCCCGGAGAAACCGTGGCCATTGTTGGGGCAATTGGTTCAGGAAAATCGACTTTAGCCAATGCTTTGCCGCGCTTGTTGGATATTGAATCAGGACAATTGTTTTTAGATGGGCTGGATATTACTAAAATAGCTTTGGCTTCTTTACGAGGTGCGATCGCTTACGTTCCTCAAGATAGTTTTCTATTTAGCACTACAATCAAAAATAATATCCGCTATGGCGATCCAATTAGCGAACAAGAGCAGATAGAATCTGTTGCTAAACTTGCCCAAATTGAATCAGAAATTAACAATTTTCCCCAACAATATGAGACTCTTGTTGGGGAACGTGGTATTACTCTTTCTGGCGGTCAACGACAACGTACCGCCTTAGCTAGAGCTATGCTGGTCAATGCTCCAGTGTTAATTTTGGATGATGCCCTCTCTAGTGTGGATAATCAAACAGCCACACAAATTCTCAAAAATCTCTCTGGTGGTACTGAACGCAAAACAGTAATTTTCATTACCCATCAATTATCGGCGGCAGCTGCGGCTGACAGAATTTTTGTGATGGAAAAGGGAAAAATTGTTCAGATAGGCAATCACTTAGAACTATTGCAACAACAGGGTTTATATAGAACTTTGTGGAGCCAGCATCAAGTTGAGGAATTATTGCACTAGTACAATATTTAACATTACCGAAGAAGAATTCAGAATACATCCGCCAGAATCCATTCTGGATTCTGTGCGACTGGATGTCCAAGGCAGGTTTAAAGCCCCCGATTTGAAACGCGCGTGATATTAATTCTTTCCGTGGCTGTTACCCCTGACTTGACTGCTGGGGTATTCTGAATTCTGAACGCGAAGAGCGTGCTGGAGGCATTATTCTGTCTTCTGACTCCTTCTCATAGCTATTTTCAGTTAATTGAACCACAGATTTTTGTAGGGAAGATTGCTGTGTCCCTACGCCGTGGTTTATGTATTTGAAAAACCCTGTAAGGACAATTTTTTATCCAGCGTGTACAATTTGTAATCCAATGTTTGACAGATTACCTCGTTTGATGATATATGCTGGAACTTTTGCAAAATTTTTTGAGTGATAGCTCATTTATTCCACATGGACATTGTTACCTCTGGAAGCCGAGTTTAGTGTCGCTAAACATCATCTCAGATTCTCTGATTGCTTTAGTGTATTATTCTATTCCCATCATCCTTATTTACTTTGTCCACAAGCGAAAGGATTTCCCCTTCAAGTGGATACTTTTATTATTTGGAGCTTTTATCGTCTCTTGTGGTACAACCCATGTGATGGATGTATGGACTCTTTGGCATCCAACTTACTGGCTGTCCACTTTCATCAAATTTATTACGGCTATTATCTCACTATATACAGCGATCGCACTGTTACCCATCATTCCCCAAGCTCTGGCTTTGCCTAGTCCAGCACAATTAGAAGCAGCTAACTGCCAACTAAAACTGACCTTAAAGGAACTTGAAAATACGCAATCTCAACTGATTCAAACTGAAAAAATGTCTTCATTGGGGCAATTAGTTGCGGGTATTGCCCATGAAATTAATAATCCTGTGAATTTTATTGAGGGGAACATCATTATTGTCAACGAATGTAATATAAATTTACTCAATTTAATTACGCTTTATCAGAAATGTGACTGCCATTTAGTATCAGAAATTCAAGCTTTTATTGAAGAAATTGACCTTGTTTTCATTAAAGAAGACTTACCGAAAATCTTATCTTCCATGAAAATGGGAACCCAGAGGATCTCCAAGCTAGTCTTATCCTTGCGGAACTTTTCGCGGCTAGATGAAGCGGACAAAAAAGAAGTCGATGTCCATGAAGGTCTTGATAGCACACTTTTAATTTTACAAAATCGCTTGCAAGCCGAAGGAAATCATCCAGATATCCAAGTTATAAAAGAATACGGCAACTTGCCTAAAGTCGAGTGCTATCCTGGACAACTCAATCAAGTATTTATGAATATTTTGAATAATTCTATTGATGCTTTGAAAGAATCAATAATTAATTGTCATCTGTTAGTGGATAATATAAAAAAAACTGGCGAGCAAAAACTGACAATTAACAATCCCCGGATTCGTATTTACACTGAGATTTTAGATAGCAATAAAGTGATAATTCGGATTGCTGATAATGGCTGTGGTATGACAGAAGCAGTAAAGCAAAAAGTTTTTGATCCATTTTTTACAACTAAACCTGTTGGTACAGCTACAGGTCTAGGAATGTCAATTAGCTACCAAATTATCAACAAGCATGGTGGCCAACTCAAGTGTATTTCTGCACCGCTTCAAGGCACAGAGTTTATCATCCAGATTCCGATTCGGATAAAGTCTGTTTGATGGTAATTTGATCGGCGCAATTAAAGCTAACTAGCAAATGCTGTCATTTGTCATTTGTCACTTGTACTGAGCGTAGTCGAAGTATTGGTCATTAGTAAGGGCTTAAAGCCTATTTGCGTTTCGTAACATACTTGGGTTTTTTCGCGCCAACTTGCTTAATTTGGTCTCAATACAGTTCAGTTAAGCATTTCTCTCTTCTATTTCTTCTCTTCCTTTGCGTACTTGGCGTCCTTGGCGGTTCGTTAAAAAAATTGACTTTGACAAAAAGTTAAGCCTTAACTGAACCGTATTGAATTTGGTCTAACCATTAAGAGGATGTTTGAAAAATTTTTTGGTAACATCAAAACCTCTCAAATCTAGCTCCCTTAACTGGTTTCAAAGCCTCTCAGGAGTGGGGGAGAGGAATGGAAGCAGTGTTTCTAGTATACTTTGCAACTTTTCAAACATCCTTTAAGACGTAAGACAACCATTCTAAAACACTACTGTTTTAAGAATTACAGTATGCCCGTTCAGCTAATGTGACATCTAGCACGAATGGATTGTCATTACCTTGAAATTTGGCGATCGCGTGACTGCGTTCTATTTCAGTAATATCAGGTAGGTCTTGCTGATTCCATTTACACAAAGTCTGACGCTGATTCTGAAAGTAACTTCGGTCTACTTTCTCAGCCTGATTCCGATAAATAGTGTAAAAGTAGAAAATTGCCCTAGCTATATCCCCTTTTACTTTCTCTCTAGGCTCAAATTTAGAAGAAGATGATTCGCTAAACTCGTCAATTGCACTACTAGGAATTGTAGATTGAACAGTATCATTCCGATACCATTTTTTAGTACTTGTGTCGGCTATATCGTCGAAGGGTTTATTTCCTCGCTCACTATTAATATTTTCTCGTGCAGGAAATAAATGGTGAAGGTCACTTTGGGCATTACCGTTGTTAGCCCCTTTACTTTGTGGCCAAACGTGTTCAGTATTCAGTCCTAATTTGTCAGCTTCCTGACTAGGATTACCATTACCATTTAGACGAATTTGGTAATTGGCATAGACATCTGTCACAATACCTGCTTGATTGTCAATAATGCCAAACATTTCGTCTCTTGCGCGATCGTAGTTCAAAGCTTTGCTAGGCGTATATTCCTTAGCAAGTTCTTCAACTAGAGCGACTTTGGATAATTGAGGCAATATAATTGCCGAATCACTTACAGGAGTGGGAGTGGGTTGAACAACAGGAGGAATCGTGTCAGAGGTGGACTGGTTAGCAGGTAATGTAAACGCTGCAATCACAGGATCATGATCGCTGACAGGCTTACTAAAGCCAACGTTGACATGCACAATGTCAATTTTTGGTTGAGCAACACGAGAAAGATTTTCACTGACCAACAAATGGTCAATAAGTTGAGGATTTCCCCGAAAATTGAAAGTAAAGCGATCGCTAGCAGGTAAACTATCAGTCAGATTCTCAAGAATATTACCCTTTAAAGTTTTCAGAGGTAAAGAATCGGGTAAATCGTTTAAGTCACCCAGTACAATTACTTTGGCTTGCGGGTCAACTTCTAGTATTTGTCCTACGAATTCATTAACGATTTCGGCTTGCTTGACTCGTTTAACATCGCTAGGAGAACCTCCCAGCTTAGAAACAAAGTGATTAGCAATGATAAACAGCTTTTGCTCGTTAAATATAAATTCTGCTGCAAGTGGCTTACGGCTTTCCTCAAAAGCACTATTCGTAGGGTCAATCCGACCTGGGTTGAGTGAGAGGTCAAGACCATTTGCACCTTGAGTAATAGCTACAGCATCTAATGAACCGCCTTTTTTGGGCAGTTTTGCTAGAGTTATCCGGCTAGGTTGAAATAATAAACCGACACGAATATTACCTCCAGGTTCTCCACCATCTCGATCGTCGTTGGGCGCAATATCCACAAAATCGTATGCTGGACTACCGATATCTTCGAGTGCAGCAATCAGTTTTTGGTAAGTCTCGTTTGCATTCACAACATCATCATCAATTGGCCCGTTGTTATCCTGAACTTCAACCAAACTGATGACATCTGGTGCGTTCAAATTATTGCCAAGAATTTTGGCAATATTCTCAAAGCGTCGATCTTTTGGATCTAAATTCTCGACGTTAAAAGTTGCAACAGTCAATACATCCTGGGAATTTTTGAGAGATGTTGTTTCCCGTTGGGAAACTGGAAGTAAAGGAGTTGGCAATTGGGCTATTGGACTAGCGTGCAGTGGACTAATCCATACAAAGAAGATGAGAACAGTACTAAGTAGTAACAATTTGATAAATTTCATTCTCTCTTCCAATGAAGGTATTTTCTAGATTAGTCTTCTTTTGAATAGAGTTCAATTAAGAGAAGTTTTAGGTTAAGTAAAGGTGAGCATTCCATCTGAGAGAAAATACTAGGATAAAAGGAAATTGCGCTCTATTTCCCTACTATATTTGCAGTCGATTAGATACCGTTTTTAATATCAAGTATTGACGATTGTTGGTAGCGATATCTGCGACGGACTTCTCTACAAGAGGCTACACCAACGCCTATGCAGTCCGTTATACTTTTCAACCACTGTGGCTTTGGATAACTTCATGAAGCTAGTACAAAGTAATGTAATTACCACGTTAGTTTTTTGGGATAGGTGGGTAGTATAAATTACCGAAAAAACTAATTTGGCATATAGTGATGTTCAAAAGGAAATTATCAGAATTCCGTGCTTCACAGGAATTTTACACCTCGAAGTTAATGGATCGCCATATTGGAGCGATCGCAGCCTTAATTTTAATTAGCTTACTGAGTTCATTGAGTGGAACACCACTTAACCATACCATCACTAACTGCTGGGAAGGCTTTCTCTGGGGATTGGCAGATCCAGTACTTGGCTTAGATTGTTTAGTGGGGATTGTTGCTATTGGCTTACTCTCATCTATATTTGTTCGTGGCGCTGCGATCGCTGGATATTTTGTCTTAGCAGCAATCTTGGGCATTGTAATTCATCTATTCCAGGTAAATTTCCCAGGCACAGAAATAGCGTTCGCTGAAAGCGTTGGCGCAGCCATCGCTATTTCTACCATCGTTTTTAGTACTATGCTGATGATGCCAAATCAACCAAACTTTGTGGTACTTGCTCTGATGGGCATCAGTGCTGGTTTATTTCAGGGTTACACTGTTGCTGAGTCTATTATTGGGGCAGGAATGATGCCACTAATTGCCTATATACTAGGTATGGCATTGACTCTGTTTGCGGTTGCCATGAGTGCCAGAGAAATTGGTGGTGCAATGGGTATGGGAGAAATAAACCGAACTTTACCCTGGAAAATTAGCATTACTGGCTTCGCTTTTTGTGCGATCGGCATCGTGTTTTTGAGCAATTCGATGAGCTAAATCACATATTTCAATTCAGTGAAATACATTTATTTATGCGGGCGTACACTTAGCTGTGCGCTCTTATTACATGGATACATCTTTAGAAGCTATATCTAAATAAAAGCTTATCTGACTTTTCACGTAAGCTAACGATTAACCTAACCCCCTAGCCCCCTTCCCGACGCGGGAAGGGGGAAAATTCAAAATCTCTCTCCTAAAAGGAGAGAGATTTAGAGAGAGGTTTTCCAGATACCGTAAAAAGTCAGAAAAGTTTATGACACCTGAATAAATTCCGGGTACGCTAACAGAATTAATTTATTCAAATAACTTTTAATAGTAAAAACATATCACAAAACTTATAAAAGTATAAAATTTCAAGAGATTTTTTAGGAATTGAAGATTATTTATTTATCATGACAAAAGATATTTCTTTTTGACTGAATTTACCTCTGATTGTTGGCACTGTTACAACCCGTAATTTGGAAACCGTTTACTATACCTAAGTACTTTCAAAAAAGAAAACTAACTCATCCTTAACATAAAGCTCTTAATACTGGAGAGTGATTTTTTATTATCGTATACAGACAAATCGCAGCAGATTGATAAATTGTCAACAATTTTCATTTTTTATGAACTTTGAATCGATAAATTAACAATAACTAACAGAAGTTTAGTTTTTTCTGCGCCACTAGTTAAGAGGTAATCTATGGTACGAAACTCAAAGCTAGGGTACAGAACATTCCCTAAGTCTATTCTGCGTCCATCTGTTGCTATAGGTATAATTGCATCTTTATTGGTTGGCGGAATAAGTTTTTATATAGTAAAACGCTGGCAAAATTATGCAAATCCAGAGACACAAGTGCCAGCAACACAATTGCCACAGTTAAAAACGGTAACAGCTTTAGGACGAATTGAACCACAGGGAAAGGTAATAAAACTTTCTGCTGCGGTATCTGCTGAAGGAAGTCGGGTAGAAAAGTTGTTAGTAAAGGAGGGGGATTGGGTAAAAGCGGGACAAGTGATTGCGATTTTGAATAGCCGCGATCGCTTGCAGGCAGAATTAAAAGAGGCGCAGGAACAAGTAAAAGTAGCACAGGCAAACCTAAACCGCACCCAAGCAGGTGCGAAACATGGTGAAATTGCCGCCCAAAAAGCCGCGATCGCTCGCTTAGAAGCAGAACGCCAAGGTGATATTAATACTCAAGCAGCGACAATTGAGCGATTCCAAGCCGAAGTGCAAAATGCCCAAGCAGAAGACGAACGTTATCAGCAACTATATCAACAGGGTGCAATTTCCGCCTCCCAACGGGATAGTAAGCGTTTAAACTTAGAAACCGCCCAAAAAAGCCTGCAAGAATCACAGGCACAATTAAATCGTACTCAATCAACTAGTCAGCAAAAGGTAAAACAGGCCACAGCAACCCTTGAGGAAATTGCTGAGGTACGAGGAGTAGATGTAGAAGCTGCCCAAGCAGAAATCAATCGGGCTGTAGCAGCCATGAATCTGGCAAAAGTCAATCTAAAACAGGCCCAAGTGCGATCGCCCCAAAATGGACAGGTATTCGAGATCCACACCCATCCTGGCGAATTAGTCTCAAATGATGGCATTGCTGATATTGGACAAACTAGCCAAATGTATGTCATAGCCGAAGTCTATGAAAGCGATATCGGCAAAGTTAATTCAGGGCAACAAGTACGAATATTTGGCGATTACCTCCCGATTGAATTGCAGGGAATCGTAGATCGCAAAGGTTTGCAAGTACGACGGCAGAATGTCATTAACACAGATCCCGTCAGCAATATCGACAACAGAGTAGTAGAAGTTTATATCCGACTAGATGAAGCCTCCAGCCGAAAAGCTGCCAGCTTAACCAATATGCAAGTTAAGGCAGTAATTGAAATGTAAATTGGGCATTGGGAATTGGGCATTGGGAATTGGGCATTGGGCATTGGGCATTGGGCATTGGGCATTGGGCATTGGTTATTCATTTTTCTCCCTCATCTCCCTCATCTCCCTCATCTCCCTCATCTCCCCCACTCCCTCATCCTCCCCTGCTCCCTCATCCCCCTCATCCCCACCCCCACTATGGGATTAATCAAACAACTGCAACGGCGAACCCCTCTAGGATGGCTGCAACTGAACCATGAAAAAAGCCGCCTCTTGGTAGCATTGTCAGGCATTGCCTTTGCGGATCTTCTCATGTTCATGCAGCTGGGCTTTCAGACTGCGCTGTATGACAGTAACACCAGACTACATCGCAGTTTGCAAGCAGACATTGTTTTAACCAGTCCCCAAGCCCGTAACCTGCCAAGCTTGTCTACATTTTCTCGGCGGCGACTTTACCAAGCAATGGATATACCAGGGGTGAAGTCGGCAGAACCAATGTATTTCAATAACACAATCTGGAAAAATCCTCAAACACATCGTGAGACGGGGGTGTTAGTTATCGGCTTCAATCCAGATAAGCCAGCCTTTGACTTACCAGATGTTAACCAGCAATTGCAGGCAATTAAGCTACCAGATACCGTTTTGTTCGACCGTGGTGCAAGAGGAGATTATCAAAAAGCGATCGCTCAAATTGACCAAGGTAAAACCCTAACCACCGAAATAGAACGGCGCACGATTACCATTAGTGGCTTATTTCAAGTCGGGGCTTCCTTTGGTTCCGATGGCAACCTGATTACCAGCGATCAAAACTTTTTGCGGCTATTTTCAGGGCGACAGTCAAGTAGCATCAGTCTAGGTTTGATTAAGGTAAAACCAGGCTATGACCCGAAAAAAGTCGCAACAAGCTTGAAAGCCTACCTGAGAGATGATGTCAGAGTCTTAACCCACGCCGAATTTATTGAATTTGAAAACAACTTCTGGAGAACCAATTCCCCAATAGGCTTTATTTTCAGCCTGGGTGTATCAATGGGCTTTGTGGTGGGCGTGATTATCGTCTATCAAGTCCTTTCCACCGATGTTAATGCCCATATTCGGGAATACGCCACCTTTAAAGCAATGGGATATCGCAATTACTACCTGCTGGGTGTGGTGCTTGAAGAATCGTTGATATTGGCAGCACTGGGCTTCCTTCCCGGATTGGGAGTGTCCTTAGCACTTTACCAACTGACTCGCAGTGCCACAAATTTACCCATGTACATGACTGCGATTCGGGCATTGCAAGTATTAGTGCTGACTATCATTATGTGTACAATTTCCGGTGCGATCGCCACCCGCAAACTCCAAGCCACCGATCCTGCTGATATGTTTTAAATTTGTCATTTGTCATTTGTCATTGGTCATTTGCAAAAAACAAAGGACAAATGACCAATGACAATCGTCACGAGTAATCGAGCTATTTATGACTAGTCAATCTGTTATCTCTATTAAAAATCTCGACCACTACTTTGGTCATAGTTCACTCCGCAAGCAAGTTTTATCTAACATCAACTTAGAGATTAACGTCGGTGAAATTATTATTATGACCGGCCCCTCTGGTTCTGGAAAGACTACCTTGCTAACCTTAGTTGGTGGATTGCGTTCTGCCCAATCTGGTAGTTTGCAGGTGTTGGGGCGAGAACTTTGTGGTGCTAGTAGTGAACAATTAATCCAAGCGCGACGGCATAACGGTTATATTTTCCAAGCACATAACTTGCATGGGAGTTTAACGGCACTCCAAAACGTCAAAATGGCTTTGGAATTGCACAAATATCTTGGGTTAAAAAAGATGCTAGCTAGGTCAGCCCAGATGTTAGAGCAGGTAGGATTAGGAAATCATTTACATTACTATCCTGAAAAACTATCTGGAGGACAAAAACAACGAGTAGCGATCGCTCGTGCCTTAGTCAGTTATCCTCAAATAATCCTAGCGGATGAACCCACCGCCGCCCTTGACAGTCAATCGGGTCGGGATGTAGTCAATCTTATGCAAAAACTGGCAAAAGAACAAAGCTGTACCATCTTGATGGTTACTCATGACAACCGTATCCTTGACATTGCCGATCGCATCGTTGACATGGAAGATGGTAAGCTCAAGTCAGAATTGACACTCTCAACCTAAAGTTAATCAGCTTTCATTCCTCAAGCTCAGAAATCGAAACCAGAAAATTTTAAGTAAAATCACTGTTGTTTTAAACCTTATATCAACACTAATAATATTTGTTATTAGTATATAAACGGTGATTAAGAATTAGATAAATCAAAAATCCAATAATTTCACACTATATTTTACTAAAAATTATTGTAGGGTAGGCAAGATGACTACCCTATTTTTGCAAATTAAATGCTCAATAACTTACTAAATCGAGCTTTGCCTAAATTTAATAGGGTTATTTCTAACACCTTCCCCTTGGTTTACCTGGTTTGCGTGATTTACTTGCACCAATTTTAACTTAACAATGCAGTACGAGTGTCCAGTTGAACAAGTGTCCAGTTGATTACAAAATTTTCTTCAAGTATTATTATGTAATGGGTATAATCACAACGGGTTTCTTTTGTTGCCTAATAAATGATACCTTGGCAAACCACTATAGAGTCTTTGCCTTCAATCTAGTTAAATTTTAAGATCATTGCCAATGCCAATGTAATACATAAATTTAATACCAACTAACTAAATTACAGTTACAAATCATTCTCTCTTATCTCCTACCTCATGCCAGTGTACTGCCCATAAGTCTCTGGAGGGTTTCAAAAACATCTACATTAAAGAGGAAACACGAGTAAAAATAAGCTAGTCTATTTTCCAACACAAGCAAGGAATTTTTGTAGCTCTATGATTATTGAGAATAGCACTAGTAGTTCAAACAACAATTTGCTCGGTTTTGATGTCAAAAGTTTGACAGCCAATCGCCTGGCAATAAATGTGTTAAAGGGAATATTTGCTGTTCTCCCTATCACCTTGGCATTGCCTGTAGATGCTTTACAAGTAAAGGTGACTCCAACTAGTCCTAAATTAGGGGATACACTCTCGGTAGAGATTAATCTAGATAATCCTGAGAATGTTAAAAATCCAACAGTATCAAATGGCAATAATACATACCCAGCCTTTCAAATTGCCCCCAATCAGTATCGGGCTTTTGTTCCCACAACTCCACTAGAAAAAGCTGGAACTAGAACACTTAAGGTTGCAGGGGATGGTCAAGTACAAAACTTAGCTGTGAATGTGCTTAATCGCAAGTTCCCCGTACAACGTATTACTTTGCCACCTGGCAAAGCCGGAGTGGATGCTACAGAATATGAACTTAAGCGTGTAGCGGCTTTCAAGGCACTACAAACACCAGAAAAGTATTGGAATGGGGTATTTTTGAAGCCAAATGCAGGGCGGATGAGTACAAACTATGGTGTACGCCGCTACTATAATGGTACATTTGCAAAGGACTACTATCATCGTGGTCTTGACTACGCTGGTGCTGCCGGATCTCCGGTGATTGCCCCAGCCCCTGGGCGAGTTGCTTTGGTAGGTAGGGTATCCCAAGGGTTTCGGATACACGGTAACGTAGTTGGCATTGACCACGGTCAAGGAGTAACCAGTATTTTCATGCACCTGAGTCGTATTAACGTCAAAGAAGGTGATTTTGTGAAAGCTGGTCAAGTAATTGGCGCAGTTGGTTCAACAGGTGCTGCCACGGGGCCACATTTGCACTGGGGTCTGTATGTCAACGGACAATCTGTTGATCCAACACCTTGGCGAACTAAGGTCGTTAATTAGTAGAGGCGGAGTGGATCGCGTCTGTGCATAATTTGTGTTTTTTTTGCTGAAAGATTAGGCAAAATCAATTGGATTGATACCGTCCCTACCTTACTTGGCTAACGTAAATGATGATAAGTGTTATGAGTATCGAAAAAATTGTAGAACAAGCTCTCCAGGATGGTTATTTGACACCAGCAATGGAAGCAGAAGTCGGTAGAATCTGTGATAACGCTTCGGAACTCTCAATTGAAGAGTATATGGCGCTGGATCGGCTCATGGGAGCGCTATTGACTGGTGAGGTAGTGGCGGTACCTCGCAAACAATTCATTAACGTCATGGAAGAATTAGTACTGACAGAAGCGATCGCCAGAGTCGCGGAAATTGAAGCCACCAGCGAAAGTTCTCTAGATGTCGGAGATATTGCTGCTTATGCTCTGAATCGACTACCACCTTTGTATGCTACTACGGAAGAGGGTGCTAGCTTCCAGCGCCAAACAGCTCAGGCACAACTGCAAGACTTAATTTCTCAGCAAGTAAGTGAGGCGATTAATCGTTATCTAGATCGACCCGATTTCTTCCCAGAACGGCAAGCTTTAGGCAAAAACACTGGTAATGAGGTTGTGCGCCAAGTTAGCGCCTTACTCCAGACATACGCACCTAATTTTGAGCAAAAATTATAATTCTAAGAGTCATTAGTCATTAGTCATTAGTCATTAGTCATTGGTCATTTGTTTTAGAGAAAAGACAAAGGACAAATGACAAATGACTCTTAAATTAATTACGTACTACTACCTCTGTCCCTATACTCACTTGCTCATAAAGCATTCTGACATCAGAATTACGCATTCTTAAACAGCCGTGGGATACAGCCGTTCCTACCAGGTCAATATCGGGTGTGCCATGAAAGCCAATTTCATTGCGTCCATCTGACCAAAAACCAATCCATCTGTCTCCCAAGGGACTGTCCGTACCAGCCTGAAATACTTTGCCCGTAATTGGGTGACGCCAGATTGGATAGTGTCGCATGTGGATCACCTGGAAAGAACCTGTGGGCGTTTCCCAACCTTTCTTACCTACAGCGATTGGGTAGCTAGCTATTACCTCATCTCCTGCATATACATAAGTGCGGCGATCACTTAAATCAACCACGACTTGCGTCTTGCCATCTGCCAGCCGATCAGATGCAGATGGTACTTGTTGGGCTGAAGCCTGAGACCATAGACCTTTTGGCCAACTATCCGCAACTGGATTTTGTCTTTCTGTTTGCGCCACCAGCTGCATCTTAATTGGTGGTTCAGTTGCTTGAGCTACATTATTCCTAATTGTTTTTGGCTGAGTTTGAGGCTTAATAGTAGAAGATTTTGGTGTAGAAGCCTTGCGAGTCGTTGCTTGAGCTACATTCTTCTTAATTATTTTCGACTTAATAGCAGAATATTTGAGTGTAGAAGTCTTGCGAGTCGTTGCTTGAGCTACATTCTTCTTAATTATTTTCGACTTAGTTCGAGGCTTAATAGCAGAGGACTTTGGTGTAACCGCCCTCTGGACAGTTGAGCCTTGGGCAACTTCACCAGGTGTCACAGATGCACCCACGGTAATTTCCCCTAAACTCACTTGTGACAGATTCTTGTAGACTCCCTCTGAGCGGCTTCTCTTCGGATTGGTTAGGGTAGAATCTCGCCGCATCGAAGTAGATGCAGACTTATCAGACTGCCGTTCTGCCGTAGTAATCCGCCAATGGACAGCTAAAGATAAAAATGCTGTGCCAAAACAGAGCAACATTACCATCCGCCCTACAGATTCGTTTCTTACCATTGCCATCGCCTATTGTTTATCCCTGACATATCCAGCCGAGAAATTGGATGTGTTCATCATCCGATTATCAAAAATTTATCAATACTTATCATTTCCGCTATAAATCTGCCAACACCTTTGGGCAAACTAAGACTATGCAAATTGTCCCAGTAGCAAAACTTCAAGTAACTAACCTCATTTCTCCAAAGTTCTGGGGGTTGTAAGCCAATACTTAGACTTTCTAGTGGAACTTTTGCAATGTAGCAATCAATGATTAGTGGTGTCGGTGTGAGAAAAACCATGTTTGAAAAACTATTGCTAGCAGTCACAATTACATTTTCCCTCAATTTATTTTTTCAAGTTCGTGTACCAGAGCAACATAACTCTGGCGCTATCTACGGGTCACAACTAGAACAATCAGCAACTATTCTGGTAACAAAATCAAAAAAATAAATCACCATTATAGTAACCACAGCAACCCAATTCCCAGAAATTATTACCTGAATTTTAAAGCGATCGAGAAGTTAGAATTACAAAATTTTTCTCTTCATCTTTAATAACCAGATTTAATTATTTTTATCAAGCGTATATACCCAGTTGCTAAAAGTACTAAAATGTGCATATTGCTGCGCTTTTGTGAGTTGATGGGTGTAAGGGCAACTATGCGAGCAGTATAAGGAAAAAGTGGCTTACCTTATTGCTATAAATGTATCCAAAATTGTCTGCCTCCGTGTTCCAGTCATAAATCCGTCACCTTAGCATGGAACTTCTGTCCCATTAGCAGGTCTAATAGATAGGGATGATTTAGAGCCAGTACGATCTATGAGTCAGTCGATTACTGTATCCTGGTCAACTGTTGATGCAAAGTATCCAGAAGCATCAGTGCAAGTTGACAAACTCCCTAACCACGATTTAATTTTGCGCTGTCAAGTAGGACTGCGACCAGATCGTGTTGCGTTTTCAGAACTATTACGCCGCTATCAAAGTCAGGTTGATAGAGTTCTCTACCACCTAGCTCCAGATTGGGCTGACAGAGCCGATTTAGCTCAAGAAGTTTGGATTCGAGTGTATCGGAATATTAACCGATTACAAGAGCCTGCTAAATTTCGGGGCTGGTTAAGCCGCATTGCCACCAACTTGTTTTACGATGAGTTACGGAAACGCAAGCGGGTTGTTAGCCCTTTATCACTGGATGCTCCTCGCTCGTTAGAGGACGGCGAGATGGATTGGGAAATCGCTGGCGATACTCCCGGGCCTGAAGAAGAACTGACAACTAGAGAATTTTACGAGCAATTGCGAGAAGCGATCGCGGATTTACCAGAAGTTTTTCGTACTACCATTGTCCTGAGAGAAATCGAGGGCATGGCTTATGAAGAAATTGCTGAAATCACTGGAGTTTCTTTAGGAACTGTAAAGTCAAGAATAGCCAGAGCTAGATCGAGACTGCAAGCCCACTTGCAGAATTATCTAGACTCCTAATTTACAGGATCTTGCCTCTGCCCAATGACAGAATTTAAGCATAGATTAAGAATTACCAGAAAGACATAGATCGCTTCTGTCCTAAGAAGGAAAAATGGCTAATTTTCCCGAAATTCCCGCCCAGTTTACCCGTGTATGAATTGGTAATAATGTTAAGATGACTACTGATTCTCAGTTTTACGACCGTTCTTCTTTGCAACTTCCTCAAGATTTGTCAGATGGAATGGCCAAGCATACCAATGAATCAACGGGTCTTATGGATATGGTGAAGCGCGATCGCTTCGAGTTATTGAGTGCTTACCTCGATGGTGAAGTCACGGCTATAGAACGCAGGCAAGTAGAAGAATGGCTGGCAAATGATGCCTCGGTTCAATGCTTGTATGCCCGACTGTTAAAGCTGCGTCAAGGCTTGCGGACTCTCCCAGTCCCCACAGCCCAAGAGTCACCAGAAGCAACAGTTCAGCAAGTATTGACACGTTTGCGCCGCCGTTCCCGTTTAAACTGGATGGCGGGAGGTGCAGCCGTTGCTGCTTGCGTAATCGGTGCAGTATCTAGCTTAGTACCTGGTGGTTTGAGTGTGCCGCAGCTGGCGCAACGACCACAAAAAGAACCGATTCAAACGTCCTCAGCGTCTATAATTCCACCTTCCCCTCTGATGGTGGGACTAAATAACCCGGTAATTGAAATTCCGAAAGCAGCAGTAGCTTCTCCAGAAAATCCAATCTATCCGGTACAGCCGCAACGGCACGACTCCAAACAGGACATAAACTAATCGCAAAGTTAACAGATCACAGATCGTAATTGTGCTTTGCGGTTAAACCACAGCCACTCCACCAGCCGTCAGGTTGGAGTAATCCTCCTAATTGGTCAACTTGCTCTAGAGTCATTAAATAAACCCAAGCCGAACCTAGAGAGAGCGACTGTGGTTCATAAACCTCGATAATTTGCCGATTATAGAGGTTTTTTGGCGCTTGTCTAGTGGGCTGGTAATTTTCTAGCACATCTAGCTCATTTAAAATTCTTGGGTTAGTAAAAGAAAGTAAATATCCGTAAACTTTGCTATCCCCCAGCGTCATTGCTGGGTAGCCCATTGGCAAAGCAAACAATTTACCTTCTACAAAAGCTCTTTTAATATCAACTACCTTGCCAGCACAGTATCTTTTATAGTTAGCTTCACTTGGTTTTAGCGTGCCGTAAACAAAAACCCGCACCAAATCAGAAAGTTTTATATTTGATTCAACCATCGCTTATTTTTACCATCTGAATCGACAGCAATAAAAACCCATCATAGTGAATCCCTCTATATATCAGTTCTAGAGGGATTTTTATTTACTGCGATTAATAGTTAAACAATTAAATAAACTAAAAAACATCTAATTTGCATATTAAAGTTTTCTCAATATCTTGTGGGGTGGGCATCTTGCCCGCCCTAATTATGCAACTTGAATACCGATTAGCTTACTACTTTCCTTTTTTCTCATCCAGTGCTTTCTGAATTGCTTCTCTACAAAATTCTGGAGGATCTTCTTGTGCCTTCACTTCTTCCTTCATTTCCTTGGTGACACGAAAATTTAATTGTTCGGTTAACTTAATTTCTCTATCTGATGGTGCAGGTTCTAAATTCTGAGGATTACCTTTAGGATTAGGCATTATTGCGAAAAGTAAATATAGCTTGATTGGAAGGTTAACATTCAAATAGAGTTTTAAATCGGTGGTGCTTTCATCCTGGTAAATGGTTCACCACCGATACCACTTTTACAAATGGGTAATTCTATTTTATGTTCACAAGGTCAGAACTCGAAATCAAAACCACTGCTGAGTTAAAAGACTTATGTAGGCGTTACGGACTAAAACCTACTGGGAATGGAGGCTACAAAACTAGTTGGATTGTCACCTTGATGGCATTCCCACAGATAGCACTCGCTCAATTAAGGCAAGGAAGAGGATTGAAGTCACCAGGTTTTAGCGTTATTCAATTCCTTGAAGGGGCGGTAGATGAGATGAATTCACCTACTGATGAGCAAGCAGCACTGATCAAGCTGACGATGGAAGGCAAAGCTATGAGCTATCCTGACAGATACGACCAAGAGAATTTGCTTAACTTGCATAAGGCTAAGATACACCTTGAAATGGCGATCGCATTACTAACCCAGTAAATCAGTTTAGAACCATAACACATCTAGTCCCCAGCATCCTCAGCTTAGGGACTTTTTTATGTCCTATATACCTAAACTTGTTGAACTTTAGGGATATAAGATAGATAGAAATAGGGGGTAGAAAGAAATAGTAAATTAATTTTGTAAATTAAATTAGAAAATTACTAGACAGATAATTCCCTTAATATAGTGGTTCAAATGTACTAGTACGTAACGGCGGAAATAAACCTACCATTTGGAATGTCTGAAACTCTTGCGAACAGTTAATTACGAATTACGAATTACGAATTACGAATTCCGCCTTGCGGTACTAGTAAGGGTCAAATACTAGAAAATTAGTAGAAGTAAAGTGTAACAGGCATGAAACCATTGGAAATACGTGATTCTGTTGATTCTCGATATAACCCAGCAGCGATTGAGGAAAAATGGCAGAAAACATGGGTAGAACTTGGCTTAGATAAAACACCTACAGCTAGCAACAAGCCAAAATTCTACGCTTTATCCATGTTCCCTTATCCATCGGGCAGCCTACACATGGGTCACGTCCGTAACTATACGATTACCGACGTAATTGCCCGCCTCAAGCGAATGCAAGGGTATCGGGTAATCCACCCAATGGGTTGGGATGCCTTTGGCTTGCCAGCAGAAAATGCTGCCATTGACCGTGGTGTACCGCCAGCAAAGTGGACTTATCAGAATATTGCCCAGATGCGGCAGCAATTGCAGCGTCTTGGTTTATCCATCGACTGGGAATGTGAACTTGCTACCTGTTCACCAGATTACTATAAGTGGACACAATGGATTTTCTTGCAGTTTTTGCAAGCGGGGTTAGCTTACCAAAAAGAAGCAGCCGTAAACTGGGACCCAATAGACCAAACTGTATTAGCAAATGAGCAAGTTGATAACGAAGGACGTTCCTGGCGCAGTGGCGCAATAGTTGAGCGTAAATTGTTACGGCAGTGGTTTTTTAAGATTACCGACTACGCCGAAGAATTGCTCAATGACTTGGATAAGTTGACAGGTTGGCCGGAACGGGTCAAATTGATGCAGGCAAACTGGATTGGTAAATCTACAGGCGCTTATTTAGAATTTCCCATCATCGGGATAGATGAAAAAATCGCCGTGTATACCACGCGCCCAGATACAGTTTATGGTGTCAGTTACTTAGTATTAGCACCAGAACATCCCTTAACAAAGCGCGTTACTACAAAAGAACAACAAGCGGCAGTAGAAGTCTTTATTAAAGAGGTTTCCAATCAAAGTGAGTTGGAACGTACTTCTGAAGACAAACCTAAGCGGGGTATCCCTACAGGTGGGGTGGCAATTAACCCGTTTACAGGGGAAGAAGTGCCGATTTGGATTGCTGACTATGTACTGTATGAGTATGGTACTGGGGCAGTGATGGGTGTGCCAGCACACGATGTCCGAGATTTTAAGTTTGCTAAAGAACAAAATTTGCCTATTAAAGTGGTGATTGTGCCTGAAGAAAAAATAGGCAAGATGCATACTGTGCAAGAGGGTGTCACTGAAGAAGATGTGAGGCAACGCGCCTATGAAATTTGGCAAAACACAGGTAATCAAGATTCACAAATCAACTACTTCCAAGCCAAACGTGAACTTGATATGTGCTTCACTGAAGAAGATGTGAAGCAACGCGCCTATGAGATTTGGCAAAACACAGGTAATCAAGATTCACAAACCAACTACTTCCAAGCCAAACGTGAACTTGAGAAGGAGTTTCAACAAAGAAGCACAGCAATCTTGAATACAGCCTACCTGGAAGCTGGTATTCTCGTGAACTCTGGTCAGTTTACTGGTATGGCTTCCGTAGATGCTAAACAAGCGATAATTGCATACGCCGAACAACAAGGTTTTGGGAAAGTGCGGGTGCAATATCGCTTGCGGGATTGGTTAATTTCCCGGCAGCGTTATTGGGGCGCACCGATACCTGTAATTCACTGTCCCAACTGTGGGATAGTGCCAGTACCTGACAAAGATTTGCCAGTCCAGTTGCCAGAAGAGGTGGAATTTACTGGACGTGGTGGTTCACCTTTAACTCAGTTAGAAAGCTGGGTAAATGTCCCTTGTCCAACTTGCGGCACTCCAGCGAAGCGGGAAACCGACACGATGGATACTTTTATTGATTCCTCGTGGTATTTCTTGCGCTTCCCTGACGCTAAAAATGAACAACAGGTTTTCGATTCCAGTAAAGTTAATGACTGGATGCCAGTGAATCAGTATGTGGGTGGGATTGAACACGCGATTTTACATTTGTTGTATTCGCGGTTCTTTACTAAGGTTTTGCGGGATAGAGGGTTACTGAACTTTGATGAACCCTTCCAACGCCTGTTAACTCAAGGAATGGTACAGGGTTTAACTTACCTAAATCCTAACAAGGGAGGTAAGGATAAATGGATTCCTTCTAATCTGGTCAATTCTGCCGACCCCCGCGACCCTCAGACAGGCGAACCTTTGCAACGTCTCTACGCCACTATGTCTAAATCAAAGGGCAATGGTGTCGCGCCAGAAGATGTAATTTCCAAATACGGTATAGACACAGCGCGGATGTTCATTTTGTTCAAAGCGCCGCCAGAAAAAGACCTGGAATGGGATGAAGCCGATGTGCAAGGACAATTTCGCTTTTTAAATCGGGTTTGGCCTTTGGTGACAGATTATGTTGCGGCTGGGGTATCTCGTAAGAAAGCTCAACTATCTGATTTAACTAAGGCAGAAAAGGAATTGCGGCGGGCGATTCACACGGCTATTCAAGCGGTGACGGAAGACGTGGAAGACGAATATCAATTCAACACAGCTATTTCCGAATTGATGAAGTTGAGTAATGCCTTAAGTGATGCTGACGGTAAAAATTCACCAATTTACGCAGAAGGTATTCGGACTTTGGTGATATTACTCGCACCTTTTGCACCACACATTGCTGATGAATTGTGGCATTTGTTGGGTGAAAGTGATTCTGTTCATACTCAAACTTGGCCATCATTTGACCCTGTTGCTTTGGTAGCTGATGAAATCACTTTAGTGATTCAAGTTATGGGCAAAACTCGCGGCGCGATTCAAGTACCAGCACAAGCAGATAAAGCAGCGTTGGAGAAATATGCCCGTGAATCAGAAATTGCCCAGCGTTACATCGAAGGCAAAGAGATTAAAAAGGTAATTGTGGTGCCTGGAAAATTAGTGAATTTTGTCGTTAGCTAAGTATGTCCCACCCTACGCTCAGTAGCCAAGAAGTCGCCCGACGTGGAAAGGAACTCTATGAAAGAAGTATCCGTGCCAAAGTTGAGACACAGGAGAACATTGGCAAAATTATCTCGATTAATAGGTCGTCGTCCACTCATTGGAACTGCGTTGCTTGAAGATTATCATCTCAGCATAGATTTTTGTGAGGGTGGTACGGTTCTGGTGGATGAAATTCTATAACCTTCGGCGAGAAGTGTGGAGTAGCGCTCTTTTATGACTCTCGTCGGATAAAAATCATCCACTCTTATTTTTAAGGACTTTGATGAATTTAGGTGTAGGTTGGGTTGAGGAACGAAACCCAACACCAAAAATCCCTGGTTTTGTTGGGTTTCACTAAAGTTCAAACGCCACTTGCTTCAAGCCGGGAAACCCGGACAACGCAGTGGCTCCCCAACCTACGAATATTTTATTTTTTCGGAGTAATAAAAGAGGGGTAGCGACGCAGCATAATAATTTTTCGGAGGAGTGAGTGTAGAAGTGCTATGCAAACTTTAGGTTCCAACTCCGATGAAGTTATGAGCATCTTAATCTGTCACATTTTGGTGCGATCGCTCTAGATACCATAAAAGGGCAATTGAGGATTTTAATCAAGCTCTCCTCATTTTGCAAAAATATGACAACAGACATGAAATGTTCATTCTATGTGTTTTGCTGTATGGCAATCTGGACAGCCTCTATATCAACATTGAGTTGTTGAGCAATCTGCTCCACACTCATCCCTGTTTGTAATAACAGAGGCACGGTAAGTTTCAACATTTCAGCTTCCCGTTCTTCTCGACCTTCGGCTTTCGCTTCTTGATAAACCCTTGTTTGCTCTAAAGTCAGTCCCAGCATAGCTTCAACTTCCTCTCTACTCAATGAAGAAAACTTATAAACGGCGATTGTGGTTATGCGATCGCAAATTACAACCAAGCTTTAAAGATTAATCCTAACTTGGCTGAAGTTTATGCTAATTGAGGTGTATAATTACTTGCTAAAATAAGTGCGATCGCCTCTGGCGGGCGAAATGCGATCGCAACTTCCACTTTTTGTTCGCTGATTTAGAGTGGGTAGAGTTTATCTTTATTTAAAGAGACAGAGATTAAATCCTATAAACCAGACGAAAAAGTAGCTATGGCCACCAGCGATGTTTCACCCAATCCGGAATCAAATTCATCAGTACGTTTGGAATCATTGCCGAGAATTAATTTACTGACAATGTTCCGACTGGGTTTGTTTCAGATGGGATTAGGCATCATGTCGCTTCTCACCTTGGGTGTACTGAATCGAGTGATGATTGATGAGTTGAAAGTCTTGCCATTAATTACGGCTGCTACTATTGCCATGCACCAATTTGTTAGCCCAGCACGAATTTGGTTTGGGCAGATGTCTGATGCCAAGCCATTGCTGGGCTATCATCGCAGTAGCTATGTTTGGATTGGTGCAATCTTATTTACAACTGTATCTTTCTTGGCTCTGCAAGTAGTCTGGCAACTAGGTAGCAGTTTGCAAACCACTGGCTGGAGTTTCCAAACCTATGGCTGGGCAGGAGTGCTGGCATTAACTTTTGCAGGATATGGTTTAGCTCTGAGTGCCAGTTCCACACCTTTTACTGCTCTTTTGGTAGATGTTACTGATGAAGATAACCGCTCTAAATTAATTGGGATTGTGTGGTCAATGCTGATGATTGGCATTGTGATTGGAGCAGTAGTTAGCTCTAAGTTGCTAGAAAGACCAGAAATTTGTGGGACGGCTCTTTTAGCCTATAACCCCTCTCAGACAAACAAAGTCGTTGATATAGCCAAACTACAATCTACAATCAACCCCGTTTTTATAATTATGCCTGCGATCGTCTTTGGACTATCAATATTGGCAACCTTCGGCGTGGAAAAGAAGTATTCCCGTTACACTTCCCGTTCTTCTTTGGTAGGCAGAGAAGACCAAATAACTTTGGGTACAGCCTTACGAGTGCTAACTGCTAATCGCCAAACAGGAATATTTTTTGGCTTTTTGTTGGTGTTGACTATTAGTATTTTTATGCAGGATGCAATTTTAGAACCCTATGGTGGAGAGGTTTTCGGGATGTGTATTTCCCAAACTACTAGACTAAACATTCCTTTTGGGATCGGTACCCTCATCGGAATTAGCTCTACTGGTTTTTTGCTTTTGCCCCGCATAGACAAGAAACAAACTACTAAAATTGGGTGTATCGGTGCAGCTGTGAGCTTTGCCTTAATCATCATGTCAGGGTTTAGCGCCAACTCAGCTTTACTGATGGGTAGCCTACTTTGTTTCGGTCTGTCATCTGGAGTCATTACAGCTGGTGCTACCAGTTTGATGTTGGATTTAACTGCTGCTGAAACGGCGGGTACATTTATTGGGGCTTGGGGATTATCTCAGGCAATGGCTAGGGGATTGGCTACAATACTTGGTGGAGCAGTATTAAATTTAGGTAAAATGCTGTTTCCGTCACCAGTGTTAGCATACAGCATGGTATTTGCTGTGCAAGCAATAGGGATGCTTGTTGCTGTTTCGTTACTGTGGCGGGTGAATGTAAAAGAATTTCAGATGAATGCCAAGACTGCGATCGCATCTATTTTGGAAAGGGAACTAGATTGAACTTCACCTTCTCAAGCAAAGATGCCGAAAACGCTTTGCTTCTTTACGCCTTTGCGCGAGAATTAACCAATGAATGATTTTTGGACAACAATTCTTGAGTTTGCCCAAACTACCACTACCAGAGTGGGTAAGCAGCTAATGCAAGATTTTGGGCAAGTACAGGCTTCTCAAAAAGCTGATGGAAGTTTGGTGACGCAAGCAGATAAATGGGCAGATCAGGAAATTCGGGATGCGATCGCTTCTAATTTCTCTGGTTACGGCATTTTGAGCGAAGAGAGCGATCAGTCATTTCCCGGTACTGAGTGGTGCTGGGTAATTGATCCTCTCGATGGTACAACCAACTTCACACGCGGTATTCCCCTCTGGACAATATCTCTGGGTTTACTGTATCGAGGCACGCCCATTTTCGGTTATGTTTACGCACCAACCTTGAATCAAGCTTTTCATGGTTTTTGGGCGGGTTCATCTGGTTTAGCAACGCCAACAGGAGCATTTCTCAATCACCACCCTATCCACACCAGTGCTGATAGTCCTAGCAATAATCACTTTTTTAACCTCTGTTCCCGTAGCACCGCAGTTATCCAAAAGGGCTTTCCCTGTAAAATTCGGATGTTGGGTGTGGCTAGCTATAACTTTTTGACGGTTGCAACTGGGGCTACTCTGGGCGGTATTGAGGCGACACCAAAAGTTTGGGATATAGCGGGGGCTTGGGTGATTGTCCAGGCTGCTGGTGGGGTATGGTTATCGCTGAAGTCAGAACCATTTCCATTGTCACCGGGAGAAGATTATAGCGATCGCTCTTTTCCCACCCTTGTTGTCAGTCGTCCCGAATTAGTTCCGGTATTTCAACCTTTTCTAGATGGCGTAAAAATTTAATTAATCCGCCACTTTTCTATATGAAAACAGTGATTTTGTCAACCAAACTAGTGAGCGACGAAATACCCGACATCAAAGTTAATAAAGCCCTAGTCAGACAGAGAATTGAGTATAAATAAGACTGATAATAATCCTGATTTAAGTGCAAAACCAGTGTAGTTACTAATTTAAGTACCGTTGTGGCTTTAATCACACTGCTTAATTTAGTATAAAAAATTTTATGTTATCTAATCTAGATTTAATTCGAGAGTTTGTGCAAAACTCTATCCAGAAAAAAGAAGTTTTGTTGTCAAATCCGGCTTTGACAGCGCAAACAGTATATAAGACTAACCAACTGACAGCAAAAGCTGAAGGCGTGATTGCCACAGTCCAACTATCTAACACACTACCTGAATTCTCTATTTCTCCAAAATCATCCCAGTGGGAATTGATAAATCAGGCATTAGCAGAATATAGTTATCTCCTCAAAGGAGAAGTAGATAGTCGGGGTTTCTATCAGTATCAATACACCGAAGTTCCCAAAGGCTATCAGATGCACTGTACTAAATCTGTGCTTCTATGGCGAGCTTGGTGGAGGTATCGTAAGTATACTTCAAGACCAGGAATTCCGTTGGAACTTCTGATCAGGACACGGGATTCATGGTATCCAATCCGAGATTTAATTATTAGTGATGGACTTCTTTATATCAAAACATTAGGAAGCGAGATCGCACTCGATTCAGAAGACTTAGTTACTTGGTTAAGCAAAATTGATATAACCAAAATTAAAGAAATACCTAGTACAGAGACTTGAAGAAGAATTCAGGATATTAGGCAAAGGACGTGAAGAAAAATGAAAGGACTTTGGCTCGAAAATAACCAGTTGCAACTACGTACAGATATTCCCATTCCTGAACCACCACCGGGAGAAGCTTTGGTACGCATCTTGCGTGCAGGTATCTGTAACACTGATTTGGAACTACTTAGAGGCTACTATCCATACACTGGTATTTTGGGGCATGAATTTGTCGGCGTGGTTGAAAAAGGGCCAGAACACTTAGTTAACCAACGTGTAGTTGGAGAAATTAACGCTGTGTGTGGGCATTGTCGGTTTTGTCGGAGTGGACAACCAACTCATTGTGAAAATCGCACAGTTTTAGGTATTGTCAATCGGAATGGAGCCTTTGGTGAATATCTCTGTTTGCCGGTGGAGAACCTGCATTTAGTACCCGATAATGTGCCGACAGAAGTAGCAACATTTACTGAACCGATAGCAGCAGCTTTGGAAATTCAGCAGCAAGTGCCATTGCGTCCAAACGACAGAGTGCTAGTGGTTGGAGATGGCAAACTAGGGCAGTTGGTAGCACAGACACTAGCCTTAACTGGCTGTGAACTCTTGGCTGTGGGGCGACATCAAGACAAACTGGCTAACTTAGAGGCACGGGGGATTAAAACTGGTTTAGCTAATGCTGTTACAGATGGATATTTCGATATTTCAGTAGAATGTACTGGCAACCCAGAAGGATTTGCGATCGCCCGTCGCGCCCTCCGTCCTCGTGGTACCCTTGTACTCAAAAGTACTTATGCTGGCAACCTCAGCCTAGATGCTTCTTCGTTAGTAGTGGATGAAATCACCCTCATCGGCTCCCGTTGTGGCCCCTTTCTCCCAGCCCTCCAGCTACTAGCCACAGGACAAGTTGACGTGCAACCCCTGATTCATGCCACTTACCCTCTAATTGAAGGGCTTGCAGCTTTTGAACACGCCCAGAGTCGGGGTGTTTTAAAAATATTGTTAGTCATTAGTCATTAGTCATTAGTCATTTGTCATTTGTCATTTGTCATTAGTCATTTGTTATTTCTGCCCCTGCCTCCCCTGCCCTCCACTCCCCACTCCCCACTCCCCACTCCCTAATACAGATAAGGATTAGTCTTCGGTTGATAGTCAGAACAATTGATCGCTTCTTCTGTATTGGCAATAGATGGGCGTACAGTACATTTAAGACGGTAATTATCGGTAAAAAATTGGCAACCAGTACAGGGGATTTGATGCATTTGCTTGGCTGTAGTCACACTATCTCGCGCCGCCGCACAGAGACTCCAAACAACGAGAATAGTTACAGTCCAAGCAACGACAAAGCAAATTGGGACTAATAAAGGTTGAATCCCATGAAGTAAGAAAAATATCAGTTCTAACACACTATGTCCTGTACAAATTAGGAATTAGAAGTATATTAACTCCTAACCGGAGGTGAGCGTCTCTGGCTTTGCTCCTAATTCCTAACTTCTGACCGGAAGAGGCAGGGGGAAAGGGAGCAGGGGGCAGGGGGAACAAGCCCTTTCCCCCAACGCGATAGCGGAGCGGAACATGAGTACAAGCCCCGTCATAAAGGACGCTTATACGGGGCGGAGTCCAAGCTCCGTCCCGGTCTTCCCCCTTGCTCCCTGCAAGAACTGCCCCTTTTCCTCTAGTTGACAAAGGACAAAAAACAGTCCTTGCCAGTTAGCTTTAATTGCGCCAACCTACTTATAAGTTAAATGCCAGCATGACCTAGTGCTAAACCTGTTACCAGCATTCCCAGTACAAGGAACGGTTGGGCGCTGGCTTGGTATTTAACATCATTCTTGATGGGATCGCGCAAGAAATACATATCTTGCAAGGTGATTTGCGGGATGATTAACAGTACTAGGATTGCTGCATACAAATTCTCATGGATGCTGACGAGATAAGCTGCGATAAATCCTTGAAATACATCAATTGTGACTACACAAATCCATGCCGCAGTGGTGATGCCAAACATTACAGGTAGTGACTGTAATCCTAGCTGGCGATCGCCTTCTACACTCTTAAAATCATTGACAATGGCAATACCCAATCCAGCCAAGCTGTAGAACATTGTCAAAATCACAATTGTGGAATTCAGTTCGCCAAACAAAGCGTGTCCTGTAGACCAAGGTAGGGTGATATAGCTTGCACCCAAGGCGTAGCTACCTAGCCAGCCGTTTTGTTTGAGTTTCAGGGGAGGTGCAGAATAAATATAGGCGATGAAAGAACCGATAATTGCGATCGCTGTAATTGTCGGGAATTCATGACCAGACCACACATCTAACACAAATGCCAAACCAATACCAGCAATCAGTAGTACCCAAATCTGAATAATTACCTGGGTTAGGGGAATTGCGCCAGAGGGAATCGGGCGATAGGGTTCATTGATGGCATCGATTTCGCGATCGTAGTAATCATTGAGGATTTGAGTGTAACCTGTCATCAATGGCCCAGCCAGCAACATACAGGTTAATACTTTCAACACATTTTCCAGCGTCCAAGTATAGTTACCCGAAGAAGCTGCACCACAGACTACGCCCCAAATTAGGGGAATCCAGGTAATCGGCTTCATTAGCTGCAAACGAATTTTCCAAATAGAAGTTTCCCCAGCAGCTGCACCTTTCATCCCCAGCAACTGCCTAGTTTTCGCATTGCGATCGCTCGTTGCGATCGCTTGCTCACTGGGATTAATTGCTACTGAGTCTATAGCCTCAGTTGGATTGGGTTCTGGGTTAATGGGAGTTGATTCTGACATAATTTTTACTGATAAATAGGGAATTGGGAATTGGGCACTTGTACTGAGCGACTTGTGCCGAGCCTGTCCTGAGCGTAGCCGAAGGGCGAAGCCGAGGTAAGTCGAAGTATTGGGCATTGGGAATTGAAAAGAGGCAGAGGGGCGGGGGGCAGAGGGCAGGGGGAAAACTCTTCTCCCTTGCTCCCTGCTCCCTGCTCCCTGCTCCCTGCTCCCTGCTCCCCATCTTCCTCATCCCCCATTCCCCACTCCCCATTCCCATAACTTAAAACGAAATTATCAAATAATTATTCTGAAACTTTGCTCCAGCAACGGGTCTGCCACTGAGAGCCGGGGGTAGGGGAATATTCCGTCGCTGATCTCCTGCTTCTACCGTGACTTCTGGCCCATATTGGGTCAGCTTGACTTGCTTTTTGTCAAATCCTGGCAAGAATAAGCGTACTTGACGATTGTGGATGTCTATTTCAATTGGTTTAGGAGCTTGCAGAGCTTGTGCTTCAAAGTTGGGCAGTGCATCTATCAGTGGTTGCCAGTCACCTGTTGGCGAGTCAGGAACGACGCTCACAGGTAAGGGTATAAATTCCTCTGACAGATTGACGTTTGTCTCAGGAGACACAAACAAAACACCACCGACTGTTAAACCAATTTGTTGAGCGCTACCCCATAAATAACGAGCATTTGCTACCTCAATGGGATCTCCTGTGGTCACTAAGAAAGCAGCGAGACGCTTAGGATCGGCAAGAGCGGCTCTCCCTTTTTCCAAGAAATTATTGACTTGGTTGGTAGGCCCTGCAAAGTTATCTGCTGTCCAGTTGATATTGAAAAAGCTGCTAATTAGCGGTTGAATTAAAGGCGATTCAGTAATAGTTTTCCCCAAATCGGAGTTGACAAACAATTGCCGAAATCGCCGGACATACCAACTGAGAGATTCTGGCAAACCCAACATTCGCAACGTTAAAGAGTCACCCGTGCCATCGTAGACGATCGCATCATATTTGCCACTGGCATCATATTCGCGGATAGCATTGAGGGCTAGGGCGTTGTCCATCCCTGGTAATACTACCAGTTCTTGACCAAAAACGTCTTTGAAGATGGGCGTGCGGAGATATTGCGCCTCCAGTTTTTTCACTTCGTCCCAGTTGCGCTCAAGCAGTACAGATGCTTGAAACTGTACCGCCTGTAGCTTGGGAGCGATTTCTTGAGGATCGGCAGAAATGGGAGTACCCAACAGGATTGACAATGTTGGTTCTGCTTGTCCTGCTAGAAGTACACGCTTGCCTTGACTTGCCAATAATTTGGCGGCGGCGATCGCAATTTTGGTACGAGCGGTGCCGCCTTTGCCCAAAAATGTCAATATTAGAGCCATTACTTGATTCCTATTTTCACCGCCGGTCTTTTCAATTCCAACTTAGCACTCAATAAAGATTCTCAACCTGTGCTGGAAATTTTCAGATGCCGAGAAAAACCCGGATCTGATCTCTTTACCACTACACAGGTTTAATTTCATCTTCAAAAAACCAAGTAGAAGTATTGTCCTCAAACAGCACTACTACACCGATCCCACCATCAATGACTTTGTAGCCTTGGATGATACCCACTTGTCCTAATTTTTTTACAATTGGGGGAGAAACGCGATCGCGCAAACGAAAGACTTTAACCTTTTGTCCGATTTCCATGCCTGATTACAATGCAACAAACCTTCGTCTCAGTGTAGCGGAATCCGTGACTCTGCTCTCATAAATTCAGTGGGAGATGAGGGAGACGCGGCGAATAATCAATGACAAATAAAAAATAACAAATCACAAAAAGCTTAAAATTAAATCAACAACCAAACAGGTACACACCCAATGTTTGTCACAGCGCAGCAGCTAGAACAGCAAATGCCCGATGCAACTCGGTTGTTAAGTGATGAGCCGGAAATGGAAACTTCATTGCACTATATGCAGCTATTGCTGCTAGTAACTTCCCTTGAGTGGCTGTGGCGTGACTGTAATGATTTCTTTATAGGTGCAAATCTAACAATCTATTTTAGCCGTCAGCAGTTGCGAAATCGAGATTTTCGCGGCCCAGACTTTTTTTTGGTCAAAGATACCGAAAAGCGATCGCGTAATTCCTGGGTAGTCTGGGAAGAAGATGGTCGTTATCCAGATTTGATTATTGAATTACTTTCTGAAAGTACGGCTGATATTGACCGGAATTTGAAGAAGAATCTCTATGAAAATCGATTTCACACACCAGAATATTTTTGGTTTTCGCCGGAGAATCTGGAATTTATGGGTTTTGAATTGGTAGGTAACAAGTATCAAGAAATTACACCAAATGCGCGGGGATGGCGTTGGAGCGATGTGCTTAGGCTGTATTTAGGTGTAGAAGCAGGTAAATTGCGCTACTTTACATCCGATGGTGATTTAGTTCCAACACCAGAGGAGGCTGCTATTGCAGCGCAACAAGTGGCTATTACAGCGCAGCAACAAGCGTTAGCAGCGCAGCAACAAGCGTCAGAAGCGCAGCAACAAGCGTCAGAAGCACAGCAACAGGTGTCAGAAGTAGAATTACGGTTGGAAGAAGAACAGCTGCGATCGCAACGGTTAGCGGAACATTTGCGATCGCTCGGAGTTAATCCAGATAGCTTGAGTTAAGCAACCAAGGTAGTAGTCATGTATCAAACAGATCCACCCCGTCCGCCACAAGAAACAATGCCTACGATGTATGATTTACCCAGTGAATTAGTGGGGGAATCAGGTTTGCCAGATGAATTTCACCGGATTCAGGCAGATTTGCTCAGTGAGACTTGTCAGCCTCTCACTTATCCATCTGAGGAAATTTTGCTTGCTAGCGACTTAAATCTTTACTACGATCCCCGGCATCCTTTGTGGTACAAGCGTCCTGATTGGTACATGGTTTTAGGATTACCTAGTGGTAGCCAACAGCAAGACCTACGCTTAAGTTACGTCATTTGGCAAGAAGGAATTGATCCATTTTTAGTAGTTGAATTACTTTCACCTGGTACAGAACAAGAAGACTTAGGAAAAACACTGCGGGAAGTAAACCGACCCCCAACGAAGTGGGAAGTATATGAACAGATTTTACGGGTTCCCTACTACGTTATCTACGATCGCTACGAAAATCATTTGCGTGCCTTTCAAGTCAGTGGTAATCACTATGAGGCAATATCTTTACCAGAGAATCGCTTATGGTTGGAAGAGTTAGAACTAGGATTGGGTCTTTGGCAAGGTACTTATCAGCAGACAACAGGTTTGTGGTTGCGTTGGTATAGTTCTGCGGGTTGGGTTCCAACCCGAAGAGAACAAGCAGAACAGGAACGTCAACGGGCTGAACAGGAACGCCAACGGGCTGAACAGGAACGTCAACGGGCTGAACAGGAACATCAACGGGCTGAACAGGAACATCAACGGGCTGAACAGGAACGCCAACGGGCTGAACAGGAACGCCAACGGGCTGATCGATTAGCAGAGTATTTGCGATCGCAAGGAATTGATCCAGATACCTTGAGTTAAGCAAAAAAAGAAAGCAGTATTGCCAACCTAATTTAGGTACGATTTGATAGTTAATGATGTATTCTCCAAAGAATACAACGTTACTCTTATGGCTATGAAGCCTTATAAAGAGAAATTGGGTGTATGAGTAGTGAACAAGGAAACAGGATTGATTACAAACAATGCAAGGATTTGTACGTAAAGCAGCCAGACTGAGGCGCATACTGCCAGTCAATGCAAACTGGTGGACAAAATTTGACTTGCTGAGAACTTTGGTTAGGCGAGATTTAGAAGCACGGTATAAGGGTTCTATTTTAGGAAATTTGTGGCCTTTGCTAAATCAGCTCTCACAATTATTAATTTACACTTATGTATTTTCGGTTGTGCTGAAAGTGAAGTTAAGCCTCAAAAGCTTACCAGAAAATAACTTCACCTTTGGGTTGTGGCTGTTTGCAGGTTTACTTCCTTGGCTTGCTTTTTCAGGGGGGTTAATCCAGTCCGCTAGCTCAGTAGTAGCACAGAATAATTTAGTTAAAAAGGTCGTATTTCCTTTAGCATTGCTACCACTAGTACCAATTTTATCAACATTTATTGAAAGTTCTTTTGGTTTAATAATGTTGATTTTTTTTGTAGCAGTTAATACTCATATTTTACATCCTACATTAGCATTATTACCCTTAGTTTGGCTAACACAGTTGTTGTTAACAACAGGTTTAGGCTATTTAGCTTCAGGACTAACGGTTTTTTTGCGAGATATTCCCCAGACTTTAGCAGTGATTTTAAACATTTGGATGTATTTGACACCGATTATTTATCCGGCATCAGCAATTCCAGAGGAATGGCGAAGTGTAGTATTTTGGTTAAATCCCATGACTGCGATCGTTGAAGTGTATCGTGATTTAATTTTAGTTGGAAAGGTTGAACATTGGGGTGAATGGGGAGTATCCTCAATAATTGCATTAGTGATGTTTTGTAGCGGATTTTATGTGTATAAACGTTTACGAACAGCATTTGCTGATGTATTGTGAATTGGTGCTTTAATAACTAGAAGTTTTGAGGATTGATAGTAACAGTATGGGAGAAGAAATTGCAATTTCCCTCAAAAATGTCTCGAAATGCTACAAGCGATATACTCGACCAGCCGATCGGCTAAAAGAGATTTTATTACCAGAAAGAACCTACGCTCAAGAATTTTGGGCATTACAAGATGTTTCCTTCCAGGTAATGAAGGGTGAAACTATAGGCATCATTGGGCGTAATGGTGCAGGTAAATCCACTCTCCTGCAAATGATTTGCGGTACTTTGACCCCGACCAGTGGTGTAGTTCAAGTGAATGGACGTGTTGCCGCCCTCCTGGAATTGGGCGCTGGGTTCAACCCAGAATTCACCGGGCGAGAAAACGTGTATATGAATGGGGCAATCATGGGGCTTTCCAGACATGATGTGGATAAGCGCTTCCATCAGATTGCCGCTTTTGCCGATATTGGAGATTTTATTGACCAAGCTGTTAAAACTTATTCCAGTGGTATGTATGTCCGGTTGGCTTTTGCCTCAGCGATTCATATTGACCCAGATATCCTAATTGTGGATGAGGCTTTGGCTGTAGGGGATATGTTTTTTCAGGCGAAGTGTATGGCACGAATGCGGCAAATGATGGAAACAGGTGTGACAGTGCTGTTTGTTAGCCATGATACAAGTTCAGTTAAAAGTCTTTGTCAGCGATGTGCTTTCCTCGAAAAAGGAAAACTGCTGAAAATTGGTAAAGCTTCAGAGGTAGTAGATACTTATATAAGTATTGTTCACAGTGAAATGAATCAGGAGTTAAAGCAACAAGTTGAACTAATAAATGAAAATATCCCAACTATTAGTCAACATGAAAAAGCAACACAAGATAATAATTTAGATGGGCAATCTACTATATCGAAAATATTTGTTTCTACTGTTAAAGAAGCGAAGTTTGCTGAAGGCGCTCATCGCTACGGTGATGATAGTGCAAAAATATTAGATATTAAGCTACTAAATAGCCAGCATCGTCCTACTGACCAACTTGATTTTAAAGAAGATTTTACTATTCAGGTTTCTATTCTCTTTAAACAAGACCTGCCGTCGTTTTGTATTGGGTATTCATTTAGAGATTTAAAAGGGCAAATGCTGATTGCTTATATGACCACCGCAAAGAGAATAGAAATGCCTTCAGCGAAAGCAGGAGAAGTTTATGTAATAGAAATAAAAGGTACAAATATTTTAAACTACGGAGTTTATACAATTACGATCGGCATAGAATTACCTGTTGTTATAAACCAACAACATATTTTTCTAGATATTCTAGAAAATGCTGTTGTTTTTCAATCTAATTTAGCGCAAGATCCGCTAGATCGTTTTCCAGGTATGGTTTATGCAAATGTAGAAGTCGATTTTTTAAAAATAACAAATTCTTAAAATTACACTCACCTTGAGATAAATATTAAATTACTTAAATATGAATGATTACAGTAGATTTGCCAATTTGTCATTTGATGATTTTCGGAAGATGGCAAAAGATGATTCATTAAGCTGCTACGAAAAAATAGGTTTTCCCAACTCTTACCGCCAAAACAAAGAACATTTAATATTTGAGGATATTATCGGCAAGTTGCCTCTGTTATGTACGCAGAATAAAGTGGTTCTTGATATTGGCTGTGGTTGTAGTGAACTACCCCTCATGCTGATTGATTTGTGTCGAAAAAATGAACATACTCTGATTCTCATTGATTCAGAGGAAATGCTATCTCATTTACCAAATGAACCATTTATTAAAAAAATTATTGGTTATTACCCTGATTGTAATGATTTATTTAATAAGTATAGAGGTGAAGTAGATGTCATATTAACTTATAGTGTATTACACTATATATTTGTTGAGTCAAATATATGGAACTTTTTGGATAGCTCCCTGGAATTAATGTCTGATGGCGGGGAAATGCTGATAGGAGATATCCCTAATGTCTCTAAAAGAAAGCGTTTTTTTAGCAGTAAAAATGGAATTAAATTTCATCAGAATTTTACAGGCAAAGAAGAATTACCAGAAGTATCCTTCAATAATATTGAGCACCATCTGATTGACGACTCCGTAGTTTTATCTTTAGTTACTAGAGCGAGAAATCAAGGCTTTGATGCATATATCTTACCTCAGAAATCAGATTTACCGATGGCAAATAGGCGAGAAGATATTCTTATTAGAAAACCTTGATGAAAGTTATGAATAAAAATCGCAAGTTAGTAATTGTGGGTGATAGTGCTTTTGCTGAAATTGCTTATGAGTATTTTACTTATGATTCAGAATACGAAGTAGTAGCATTTAGTGTAGAAAAAGATTATCTCAAGAAAAATAGTTTATTTGGAATACCTGTAGTTACCTTTGAATCCCTAGAAGAAGTTTATAATCCTCGTGAACATGAGATATTTGTAGCCATTGTCTATACGCAGTTGAATCGCTTAAGAACTAGGCTATGCAATCAGGCTAAAGATAAAGGATATAGGCTAGCAAGCTACATCAGTAGTAAAGCTTTTGTCTGGAGAAATGTCAAATTAGGAGAGCATTGTTTTATATTTGAAAACAATGTTGTTCAGGCATTTGTGCAATTAGGAAATAATGTTATTCTATGGAGTGGAAATCATATTGGTCATCATTCAATTATTCAAGACAATTGTTTTTTTTCATCCCATGTCGTGATTTCTGGTTTTGTTGAGGTGGAAAAAAATTGTTTTTTCGGTGTAAATTCAACTATTAGCAACAATCTCAAAATTGAGAGAGATTGCTGGATTGGGCCTAGTGTGACTATAACCAAGGATACAAAAGTAGGAGAAATTTACCGCATACCACATATAGAACCTGCAAAGCTAACCACTTATCGCTTCTTCAAACTACCGGAGTAGGTTAATGATTTGGAAAAAACTGGGATTAGTCTATGTAGCTAACGGGGAAAAGGACTGGGCTATTTCTCATGCTTATATTCCTACTTCCATGATGCTAGATGAGGAACGCATCAGAGTTTATGTAGCATTTTTAGATAGTCACAAAGTCGGGCGCATTGGATTTGTTGATCTGGAAGCAAAAAATCCACTTCAGATATTAAAAGTTTCTGATAAACCTGTGTTAGATATTGGTCATCCAGGAACCTTTGATGATAATGGTGTCACACCTATTTGCTTATTAAAATATCAAGAGCGTTTGTATTTATATTATGTAGGCTGGCAGTTAGGTGTAAAGGTTCGCTACTTCTTGTTGATGGGTTTAGCAATTAGTGAGGATAATGGTGAAAGTTTTCAAAGATATTCCCAGGTACCAATATTGGAGAGAAGCGATCGCGAACTTTTTGTACGTTCAGCTGCTTATGTTCATCGTGAAGAAGACTACTGGAGAATGTGGTATGTAGCTGGCGATCAATGGATAAATGTTAATGGTAAGCAAGTTCCTACCTATAATGTTCGCTATATTGAGTCAGCTGATGGAATTACTTGGGGAAAGCAAGGTGTCGTTTGCTTAGAACTTGCCAACGATGATGAATACGGATTTGGTAGACCCTTTGTAACTAAAGAATATAATTTATACAAAATGTGGTATTCGATCCGTACTATAAGTATGGGCTATAGAATAGGCTATGCTGAATCTTTGGATGGTCAAAACTGGCTACGTCAAGATCAAAAAGTTAGTCTTGATGTATCTAAAACTGGTTGGGACTCTCAGATGATACACTGCTCTTGCATCCAAAAAACAAAATACGGCACTTATATGTTTTACAACGGAAATAACTACGGAGAAACAGGATTTGGAGTTGCAATCTTACAGTAATCAAAGTCACAATACTATAAATACAGATGAAGAGTATGTTGAACAAAATAATTCTCTAAAAATTCTTCCCTACTCTGAAAAAAATTCTGCGATCTGGGATGAATTTTTAGTTAGCACACCGATGGCTACATTTCTCCATACTCGTCGCTATCTTTCCTACCATGCCGATCGATTTCAGGATGTATCCTTAATGATTAAGGATGAGAAAAATCGACTAGTTGGTTTATTTCCAGCAGCTATAGATCCATCTAATAGTAAAAGAGTAGTTAGTCATCCAGGTATCACTTACGGCGGGTTGTTGCATACAGGTAATTTGCGTGGCGCAAATATGATTGAGGCTTTTAAAGCACTGCGTGATTACTATGCCAATCATGGATTTGAATCACTTCGATATAAGGTAGTGCCAAACATTTACCATCAAGTACCCGCTGCTGATGATTTGTATGCACTTTTTCGTATAGGTGCGGTACGCTATCGTTGCGATCTCTCCTGTGCTATTGACCTACTAAATCGACCAATATCAACTAAAAGGCGTAGAAGAGGACTAGAGAAAGCACTAAAATATGGAGTTCAAATCAAAGAAGGGGTTGAATTTGTTAAAGATTTTTGGAAATTACTCGAAGATAATCTTGCGAGAAAAATTGGTGCATTACCAGTTCATTCTCTCAATGAAATCATTTACCTTTACTCTATGTTTCCCAATAATATCGAGTTTGTCGTGGGATTATATGAGCATGAGGTTGTAGCAGGTATAGTTTTGTTTTCTGGGCCTAAAGTTTTACGCGCACAGTATATTGGTTCGAGTCAGTTGGGCAATCAAATATGTGCCTTAGACCTGCTTTTTGAACATTGCCTGAAAAAAGCGCAATTGCAAAGTGCGCATTATTTTGATTTTGGAACCAGCAACCAAAATGAGGGTCAGGATCTGAAAGCTAGCCTTTACCAATTTAAATCAGAATTTGGAGGTGGTGGAGTGGTACAGGAGTTTTATGAAATTCCTCTCATAGGTCAAGAAGTTATATGAGCCTTGAAAACTGTAAATTAATCGAATTGCCAAAAATTACTGATCCCCGTGGAAATCTCACATTTATTGAAGAAAATAGACATATTCCCTTTGAGTTCAAAAGGGTTTTTTATTTATATGATGTACCTGGTGGTGCTAATCGGGCTGGGCACGCTCTGAAAAATTGCAATCAATTTATAATAGCTATGTCAGGTAGCTTTGATGTTATCTTAAATGATGGATATGAGCAAAAATGCTATAATTTAAATCGCTCTTATTATGGGCTATATATTCCTGCACTAGTATGGCGAGAAATTGATAATTTTTCTTCTGGTTCTGTATGTATGGTTTTAGCTTCTAGAGTTTATGATGAGGCGGACTATTATAGAGATTACCAAGGATTTTTAGCATCTGTTCGGGGTAAGGAATAATGAAAGTTCCATTTCTCAATTTTGAGGCTTCCTATCTTGAACTTCAAGAAGAACTTGATTCAGCCTACCAACGGGTGATGAAAGCTGGCTGGTATATTCTTGGTAGAGAAGTCGAGGCTTTTGAAGCTGAATTTGCTGCTTATTGCCAAACAAAATACTGCATTGGTGTAGGTAATGGTTTAGATGCTTTGCATCTAATTCTAAGAGCTATGGAAATTGTTACTGGTGATGAGATAATTGTACCAGCAAATACTTACATTGCTACCTGGCTGGCAGTTTCCTACGCTGGAGGAACACCCGTACCAGTAGAACCAGATGAGAGAACGTATAATATAAATCCTCAACTTATTGAAGCTGCAATTACGGAACGCACAAAAGCGATTTTGGTAGTGCATCTTTATGGTCAACCAGCGGACATGGATGCTATCAATGTAATTGCAAAGCGATATAATCTCAAAGTGATTGAAGATGCTGCTCAAGCTCATGGCGCACGATTTAAGAATCGTCGTGTAGGTAGTTTGGGGGATGCAGCAGGTTTCAGTTTTTATCCCACCAAAAACCTTGGAGCGATCGGCGATGGAGGAGCGGTAACAACTAACGATGTAGACTTAGCCGATAAAGTTCGCCTACTGCGTAACTATGGTTCTCGTATAAAGTATGAAAATGAAATTCAGGGTTACAATAGCCGACTGGATGAATTACAAGCAGCATTTTTAAGAGTGAAGCTAACTAAACTAGATGAATGGAATTCTCGCCGCGCTCACATAGCGGAACAATACTTGCAAGGACTAGTCAGAACTGCTAACGTAGCCTTGCCTTTTGTACCTAACTGGGCTGAGTCAGTGTGGCATTTATTTGTTGTACGTTACCCCAAAAGGCACAGCCTAGAGCAAGATTTGCACCAATCTGGGATTGGTACACTAATTCACTATCCAATTCCTCCCCATCTATCAGGTGCTTATATCGGCAGTGGATGGCATGAAGGAAGTTTTGCGATCGCAGAACAACTAGCTAAGGAAGTCCTAAGTTTACCCTTACATCCCCATATCACAGAGGAGCAAATATCAATAATTGTAAATTATTTCAACAAGGGTTTTTAAAGTGAATCTTTACTCGTCATCATTAGTTACTAATATTTTATCTCAAAAACAGCGAAACAGCGTTCAATTTACTTTACAATTATTCTATGCAAATACATTAGATTTTCAGGAATCTCACAGCTTATTAGTTTCAACTATTGCTGGATTTGGTGAGGTTATTGACATCAAAATTAATTTATTAAAATCACCACAATATTTACGGATAGACCCTGGATTTTTATTTTCCCTCCATAAAAATCCTAACTTTGAAATTATCCGTATTCAAGAAATAGAAGCAGTGGAAAAAATAAACTGCAATCCAGAAGATAACTCAATTGAACGCCATCAGATACATATAGAACTTAAAAATAAAGAGACTTGGATGGTATGTGGTTACGATCCTTATTTTGTTTTCCAAAATCCTTTTATTGGGGATGATATTTGTATTAAATTTAGCAGTCAATTGGTTTTAGCAATTTTGTAGTAGTTATGTATAACAATTATATTTTGAATATAGAATCTCAAATAGCTGAATATATGAAATCGGGTGATTTAGAAAGTCCTCTAGATTTACTTGTTAACTTTGTCGAAAAAATTATTAGAGATAATCGAGCCACAGCGAAAGTATTTGGTTCGGCAACCTTAGATAAACTCTGTCAGCAGATTGGTGCTAAAGCTTTAGAACATCAAAAGCCATTATTGACAATCGACTCATACCCTAATCATGAAAACGGAAATATTATCTATATTGCTACTGAACTTTATAAAACAGGTGGACACACTGCAGTATTAGAAGATTTAATTAAAGCGCAACCGCATAGAAAACACATAATTTTAATTACAGATATATTTAACACAGTTAATCGTGAAATTATTTTAAGTAGGTTTGCATCCCCCAATGTACAAATAGAGTGGGCACCCCAAAGTACTTTACTAGATAAACTTTTTTGGTTGCAATCTCAGTTAATAGAGAGGCAATTAAGTCAGGTTTTTTTGTTTAATCACTGGCAAGATGCTGTAGCTATTGCAGCTGTACAACCTCATCTCGCCCAAGAATTAATTTTTTACCATCACTGCGATCATCAACTTTGTTTAGGCTTATATTTATCTCACGCAAAACATATTGATCCACACGCTTTTGGTTTTTACAACTGCCGCCATAATTTGGGTGTTGCCAATACTAGATACATACCTTTGATAGTTGAAGATTTAGGTACACGTTCACCCGAATTACCATTCATTGCAAATGGCAAACTGAGAACTTGCTCTTCAGGTAGTGGTAATAAGTTTGAGCAAATCTATCCTTACAGTTATATAGAAGAAGTTCCAAAAATTCTGGATGTGACGCAAGGAGTACATATACACATTGGGGAACTATCACATTACAGTTTAGAAAGAATTAGGCAAGGCTTAGAACAAAGAGGTATTACCCAAGAATCATTTATTTACATTCCTTGGGTAAAAAGTTTATGGTGGACAATAAGTGAGCAAAAAATAGATATATACCTTAATTCTTTCCCTTTAGGTGGTGGGAGAGCATCGATTGAAGTCATGGGATCAGGTACGCCATTTATTGGTCATCAAAACTATAATTCTCGTGTACTTAGTGGGATTGATATCGTTTATCCAGAAGCTTATTTTTGGCAAAAGCCTGAAGAATTGTATAGTTATTTGCAGGCATTGACTCCTGAAATTTTGGCAGAACAAGCTACTTGTTCTAGAAGACATTATGAACTTTACCACACACCAAAAGTTTTACAACAATGTTTACAAGATTTTAATTCTGAAGAAGGTCTGTTTCCACCACCACTCAGAGATTATGTTACAGATGGGCTACAAAATTTTCTTGATAGCGTAAATTCAGATTTAACAAAACAATTTATCGATATAGTAGATGCGATGTATCCTATTTGGGACACAGAACAACTTGAGCTTGACAAAAGCAAGATGTCAGAATTTCTTTACAGATTGACTATCTCTCGGTATGGAGAAGTAAGCTTGATGTCTAAATTAGAACACGCTAAAACAGAAGTAGAAAATTTAAAAGTCGCAATGCTGTCTCAATTGCAACAAACTCAAGCAGAGGTAGAACAATTAAAAGCTACAATGCTGTCTCAATTGCAACAACCTCAGTTGCAACAAACTCAAGCAGAGGTAGAGCAATTAAAAGCTACGATGCTGTCTTTGCAACAAACTCAAGTAGAGGTAGAGCAATTAAAAGCTACCATATTATCTAAATTACAACAAACTCAAATAGAGGTAGAGCAATTAAAAGCTACGATTTCTTCTATACAACAAACTCAACCGGATGTAGATTACTTAAAAGCTACGATTTCTTCTCTACAACAAACTCAACCGGATGTAGAGTACTTAAAATCTACTATGTTGTCTAAGTTGCAACAATCTCAAGCCGAAGTAGAACATCTAAAAGCTACTATTGCCGCAATACAAACTAGCAAATTTTGGACAATCCGAACCCAATGGTTTAAGCTAAAAAAATTTTTGGGTTTTGTGAAAGACCCTGGTATTGTTGTAAATCTTATAAATTCCACTGTCTCATCAACAGCCTATCAAGTTAAAATATTGCAGACTCCTCAGTCAAATCGACCTCGTATAGTTCATGCGATCGCAAATTTTATGACTGGAGGCTCTTCACGTCTTGTAATTGATTTAATTGAACATCTTGGTCATATTTATGAACAGGAAGTAGTTACAAGTTATATTCCTAATCCTCCAAGCTATACTGGATTAACTATCCATCATTTTACTGTAGAACAAGATATACTGTCATATTTAAATCAGTTTAGTCCTGAAATAGTGCATATACATTTTTGGGGAGATTGTGATACTCCTTGGTATGAAAATGTATTTAATGCCGTTCAAAAATACAATAAGTGCATAGTCGTAGAAAATATTAATACCCCTGTAAAACCTTATTTAAGCAAAAATTGTCATAAATATGTTTATGTAAGTAATTATGTTAAAAATACATTTGGACTGGAGCATCCTCAACATTTAACAATTTATCCTGGTTCTAATTTTGATATGTTTTCGAGAGATAACCAGAGAAGTATCCCAAAAGATTGCATTGGCATGGTTTATCGTCTGGAAGCAGATAAGCTAAATGAAAATTCTATTGATGTATTTATTAAGGTAGCTCAACAAAGACCAAAAACAAAAATATTAATTGTTGGTGGTGGGCTTTTTTTAGAAGTTTATAAAGAGGCTGTTAACAAAGCAAAAATTGCTGATAGATTCACTTTCACAGGCTATGTTGCCTACGATAAATTACCTTCATTTTACGAACAAATGAGTATTTTTGTTGCACCAGTATGGCAAGAAAGCTTTGGACAGGTCAGCCCTTTTGCAATGAATATGGGTATTCCAGTTGTTGGTTACAACGTTGGAGGAATAGCAGAAATTATTAATAATAATCAATTACTGGCTCCTCCTGGGGACAGCAGCAAACTAGCCGAAATTATTATTGATTTATTAGATAATCGTGAGAAACGACTACAAATTGGTTCTGTAAATCGCCAAAGGGCACAGGCATTGTTTTCTGTACAAGCAATGATTAGAAGCTATAGCAGCCTCTACAGTGAGCTTTTACAGGAGAATTTATGAAGGTTGCAATATTTGTTCATTGCTTTTTTCCAGAGCATTTCTATGGCACAGAGACTTACACTTTAGATTTGGCAATAAACCTGCAAAAACTAGGACATCAACCAATAGTAGTTTCTGCAATGTTTCCAGGTGAACCGCAGACTGATAGTGTACTTAGATATTATGAATACAAGGGTCTTCCAGTTTATTGTATAGATAAAAACTATATTCCCAATACGCGAATTAAAGATACTTACTATCAGCCAGAAATACGTAAATTATTACGACAAATATTAGTTGATATTCAGCCAGATATTGTTCATGTTACCCACCTGATTAATCATACTGCTATTCTTTTAGAAGTAATTAACGAACTGCAAATTTCTACAGTTGCAACATTAACAGATTTTTATGGTTTCTGCTTTAATAATAAATTAGAAGCAGCGGATGGTTCTCTATGTCTTGGTCCTAATCGCAAAAGAACAAATTGCTTGGCGTGTTTGCTGAAAGCAAGGAGTAGTTTCCCAACGGCAACTTTAGCAGAACGTTATGTCGGGCAATATCCTCAGTCTCGCATAACAGCAGAAGCACTGAACTTATTGATTAAAATTCCTGGATTTCAGCGGGGGGTAATTGCTGGATCTGTACTAGATGTAACTTGTAGACCTGACCTTTTAAGCTACTACTATCGTTATTATCGAGCTGTAATTGCTCCCACTGTATTTCTCCGTAAAGCTTATGTGCGGAATGGATTAACGGTGCCCATTTATGACATTAAATTTGGTATTGATTTGCCAATATTGACAAAATCAGCTAGACCAATAAATGCACCGATAAGATTTGGTTTTATCGGACAGATGACAGTTCATAAAGGAGTAGATATATTAGTTGATGCTTTCTGTCGTCTTCCTTATGGAGCAGCAGAATTATATTTATTCGGTTCAGAAAAGCAAGATCCAGATTACTCGCTTAATTTACACAAAAAAGCAAATGGTTATACTGTAAAATTTTGCGGGACTTTTCCGAAAGAAGAAATGTTAAAAATATTTTCTAATCTAGATTTCCTAGTAATTCCATCTCGTTGGTATGAAAACAGTCCGCTCGTTCTATTAAATTCTTTGGCAAGTCATACACCTGTGATAGTTTCAGATGTAGAAGGAATGACAGAATTTGTTGAAGAAGGCAAAAATGGATACACCTTTAAAATGGGTAATGTCCAGGAATTAGAACAAATAATGCAAAAAATTATTGAGAATCCAGAGACATCATTAAAAATGTCGCAAACAACTGAATACCCGCGAACAACGGAGATAATGACTCAAGAAGTTATCAAAGTTTATCAAGATGTATTGCAATCATGCGTATAGCTATCTTGGTGCATCAATTTCTTCCTAAATACTCTGGTGGTACAGAAATTTTAACTTTGCAGATGGCACGAGAGTTAATGCAGAGAGGACATGAAGTTGCAGTTGTTTGTAGTGAGGCATCTTTGAAAGTAAGAACTTCAGATAAGTTTAGCGTTGAAGATGAATATGAAGGTATAACTGTTTTTAGGATTTGCACAACTCTTCAAAAGAAGTATCCGATTGTAAGTGACTTTAAATCTGTAGGACAAGTGGAGATAATTTTGAGTTTTTTACAAACTTGGCAAGCAGATTTAGTACATATTAATCATTGCTTGCTTCTCTCCACTAAGGTGATTCCAGCAATTAAATCTATAGGAATGCCTGTAGTTTATTCTGCTACAGACTTTTGGCTAGTTTGTCCAACCATTCAGTTACTTAAACATAATAATCAGTTATGTCAGGGGCCAGATGCAGATGGTATTGAATGCTTGCGCTGCTATCTGAGTAACAGTTCTCAACCAGAGATTATCAAGTGGAGTCGCCATTTGCCAGATGAGGTGCTGAAAGCAGGAATGGCGATCGCTTCTAGTTTACACTCAAAATTAGCAACATCTAAGGCTGTGAATGCTTTAAAAGCTTTTCCAGAGCGCCAACAGAGGATACTTGAGCATGTAAATTTTGCAGACTTGATTATCGTTCCTACTGATTTGATGCGGGAAATATTTTCTCGTAATGGTCTACCTTGTGATAAATTAATCAAATTACCTTACGGTATTGAACCCTTACCGAAAATAGAGCGATCGCAACCAAAAGATACGGTAAATTTCGGTTTTATTGGCACTCTCTCTCCACACAAAGGTGCAGATTTGCTGATTCAAGCATTTCAACGCCTTCAACATTCATCAAAAGCTAAACTAATCATTTATGGAAACCTAAGCCATTTCCCTGGCTACAGTAAGCATCTTCAGGATTTAGCAGGTAATGATCCTAACATATTTTTTGCTGGCACATTTCCAGCACCACAAATGGCCAATGTGCTTGCAGAGGTAGACTTTTTAGTAGTACCATCCAGATGGTATGAAAACACTCCTTTAGTTATGCATGCTGCATTGCAAGTAGGTTTACCAGTAATTGCGACAGATTTGGGAGGTATGTCTGAGCTAGTAAAAGATGAACACAATGGATTACTATTTGCCCTGGGTGACTATTATCATCTTGCTCGACAGATGCAGCGATGCTTAGACGAGCCAGTGTTAGTTAATAATCTACAACGTAATATTCAACTACATCCTAGCAAAACAATGTTTCAATATATTAATGATCTGGAGTATGTTTATCAAAGCCTATTTTAGGCTTAAATAAATTCATCCGCCGCATAGTTACAACAATAAATACTTCTAGTACTGCTTCCATAGCAAATTATTAAGATAAGTAAGTAGCATATATTAAAATATCTTGGCTATTTTGATAATTTAGAGGGGAATGCACCGATTACTTTACATAAAAACAAACTTTAAGTTCAGTTAAATTTAATGTTGCTCATAATTTTTATCAACCAAACTAGGAAACAATCTGTGTGGTTTTAGTTGATTTTTTTACCAAACACAATCGTTTAGTATATTAAATTATATACACAATATTTGCAAAATTCACGATCATAAATTATGAATGAGACTGATTATAGCTTAGGCTGTTGTATTTCTGCTGAGGAGTGGGCTGGGTTAAATCGTGTAGGTGTTTTTGAAAAGCCAGATTTAACATCTTACGTTGCTCCTTTTCCCCCTCAAGAACTGATGTATAACGTTTCTGGTTTACAGAATAAAAAAGATTTTGCATCCCACGGTGTTGATTTATTTCAAGCATATTCACAAGCTTCACCTATCCCACTGACTGAGTATCAAAATCTTCTAGATTTTGGCTGTGGTTGTGGTAGATTGGCGAGAATGTTCAAAGGACATCCTCATAAAGTGACTGGATGTGATATCGATTCACGTCATATAAAGTGGATTAACGACAATCTTACTTACATGACATCAGTAGTAACATCTGCTCATCCTCCCCTACCATTTTATGATAATCAATTTGATGGAATAATTGCCAATTCTGTATTTACTCACTTGAATGAAAATAGCCAAGATGAATTTTTGAGTGAGCTTCAACGCATTTGTATTCCTAATGGATATTTATTGCTGTCTATTCATGGGGAGCATGCGTTGGAACGTTCTATCAATGAAACAACAATCCGCGATATGATTTCTGTTGAAGAAAAACTCTTCCAAAAGGCACGTAGTGCTTTTGCTCAAAATCAATATGCTTTTATTTTACAGCAAGGTCATTTAACTACTTCTTTTTTTGAATATGGGATCACTTTCATTCCAGAATTATATATTCGGAATCATTGGAGCCGTTGGTTTAAAATAGTTGATTATTGTAAAGGTGCAATCCACTCATGGCAAGATATTGTAGTTCTCAAGCCTCTAAAATAGATACTCAAACTGTTATTAAATATAAATTACTAGTTAATATAGAGCGGTGTAACTAAAATAAATGGCATTTCTTTAAATGGGAATAATGCTAAAAAATAGTGATTGCTAATATCTCTTTATACTTCTCCACCATGTATTTAAAAATGAAAAAAGAATATTTACCTTTAGCAATCTTAATTCTAGCTTTAACAACATTAGGAACTATACTATTTCTCCATGTTTCTTTAAGTCAGCAGATTCCTTTTTTTGACGCACTAGATTATATAACCAAGGCTAAAAATTTCTGGAATACTATTCACCAATTTCGTTGGTTGGAACCTCAAGCTTGGGTTTCTCCCCTAAATATTCAGCCGACAGTAAGACCTCCTGGAACTATTTTGATGTCCTATCCGCTTGGATTTTCAGATAATCCTCATGGATTTTTATTCAGATCCATTTTTTTACCTATTATTTTATTTGTAGCAGCACTATGGATAATTGCCAGACCATATTGTGCAACTTTAAAAGATCAATGGATATTAGTTACTTTATGTCTGGCATTTGCTACTCTACCCTTATTTTATCATTTTGAACCCAGTATAGACAGCAGACTAGCTTCGCCTACATACTGGGGACTCGTAGATAACTTTATTGCCTCTGTAGCAGCCCTAGCAACAGCCTTAGTTATACGGGGTGTTCAGGAAGCCTCTATCCGTTTAACATTTACCGGAATTATTACCAGTACATTCTGTTTATTTATCAAGCCATCAGGTGGTTTGGTTATGGCTGCAATTTTATTGATTTGGTCAACACATGGAATTGTGCGATATAAATGGCAACAAAATCTTTTTATTCGTAAGTATTTAATTCTAAGTTCCATTACATTTATATCTATCTATGGAATTGGGTTATTGTTGGCTTTTAAATCTAATTATTTCTCTATTGAAAACATGGTATATGGCAAAGATGCCATGAAAGTACTAAAGCAAGACTTCAGTATGGGCATTAGTAAAGATTCTTTGCAATTTTTAATTACACAAATACATATTTCTTTTGGTTGGCATTGGCTGACATTCATTTTTTTTACAGGGGTATTTAGTTTTGTTTATATAAGCAAACAGGCTAATATAAACTCTATCAAATCATTGCCAGTAGATTTAATCGGTACATTAGGTGTTTTGTTAATTGGTTTATGGTTTTGGTTAGTAGCAACTGATCAGTCACAGATTCGCTATTTTTTCCCATTTGCTCTAATTTGTATTGTCTTATTATTTCCAAGGATAAGAAGTTTATATAGTAAAGTTCCTGATAGGTATTTAAAGATAATGATGGCTTCATTGGTTTTTCCAATGTTGTTGTTATCGCTTCTTTTGCTTATTTCTAGTCCATCAATTTATTTACAGCGCATTTTGGGTGTAAACCTCACATCCGGTTCTTTAACCCATGAGATACAGCAAGCTAAATTATTGATAGATGATTCTAGAAAAATCAAACGTGATTTGATTCTTTACTCTATAGTTATGGATAATATTGCTGGTATGTTTGCAGGTGTTGGACAATATGAAAAAATCTTGCACCCAAATCTAACCTCTTTTGCTGTTAAATCTGCAATCAGTTGGACTACGGAATCTACTTTTAGATTCTATCAGATGCTTTCGAGCGATTATTTGCTGCTGTTTCAACCAATTAAAAATAAACTTCAAGCAATTAACATTCTTAAAAATATAGAAGTGCCGAACTTTGCTGCTGAAACTAATCTTTTTCATGCTTGGTTAAGCACTATCAATTATGATGATGCTGGTTTATCAGTTGAATCTGAGACATCTTTGAGGTTGTTAAAAATTATTGACAAAGTAAAATTTGAAACCGCTCTGAATCTATTAAGAGGCAAATATAAATTGAGAAAGGTTTTTCTTGAAGCCAACCCGGTCAAATGGATAGATGCCGAAACAGAAAAGGCGCTAGTAGCTAAGAGCTATCCTGCATTTCAAGGTATTCGTTTTGGAAACCAGTTTACTCTCTTGGGGGCTTTCACTAACGACACAGAGGATGGCTTAACAGTTGAACTTGTTTGGCAAAGCCTTAAGGATCAACCTCTAAAATATTTGAATTTTGTTCATATTCTTGACGCATCAAAAAATATCATAGCTCAGGCAGATTATGAGCAAGATACTGGCAAGCGGATAGTCAACAAAGGCACACTATGGCATGACATAGTAAAAATTCAAGCTAATAAACTTAATGGTGCAAAAGCTATTGGTTTTGGTATTTATTCACCATCGTCCACATTCTTGGTTACTGATCGTGGCCCCAGTGATTGGAACAAGCATCGTTTACTCCTTAACCTAGATATGAATCAAAGCCAATAGCTAGACTAAAAATATACAACAAATTAACTATGTCTAAGTTTTTTACAAGAAATCAAGATGATTATTTTGCTCAGTCTTGTCAGCAACGGTTTAAATGGCAAACTGAAAACCCATTTATTTCTAAGTCAGAACGAGAACTGTTGAACTATTTGCCCATTGTCTCAGGTTCTCAAGTTTTAGAATTAGGATGCGGCACTGGTAGCAATTTATTTAACTTGAAAGCTATTGGTAAAACTTTTTCTTTTACTGGTATTGATATTAACTATGAGGAAATTGAATTAGCTCAACAGAAATTTTTAGATGCTAATTTTATGGTAGGTGATGCGACTAATGTTCAGCTTCCTGATGAATCTTTTGATTTGGTTTTTTGTCGAGATGTAATTCATCATATTAATCCATCTGAGCAAGTTAAACTGATTCAGGAGATGACTAGGCTCACCAGAGTAGGGGGACAGGTTGTTGTTATTGAATCAAACGGTCTAAATTTTGTCGTTTGGGTTTTTGGCAAGTTAGTTAAAGCTGAAAAATATCTGGTAAAGTCTACTCCAAAGTATATTATTAGGTTAATTAAACAAATAGACAATTTAGAAACTTTTGGGCTTGCACCTAAATTTGTAGAACCTTGGAACTTCTTTCGGTTTATACTACATTATAATTTCGGCTTACCAAAGCTGGCTGAGAGTCAGATAGTTTGTAGTTTGCTCACACAGATGGTTAGTTTGTTTAGCAAAATAACCCCCTCTCATCGGTGGGCTTATATGGTTTTCACAATGGTTAGGAAAGACTAAATTATGAGCGTGAATAGTCGGAGCGATCGCGAAAAAGGACATTGTAATGCTTTAACGACAGGTTCAGGCAGTGTTTGGTGAGGATTAATTACAAAAGCGAGACGACTTCACCTAGATGAACGAGCCAAGTTATTTATCCGGTATGGTAGTCTAAGCTCTGGTAAAGTTGTGATTGAGCCTGATGCTAACAATGCTGAGTTTATAAAACATTTGGCTACCTCTGGTGCTACTATCGTTGGGGTTGAGATTTTACCTAATCAAGTGGCGATCGCTAACCAACACTTAGTTGACTTTCGCAAGGTCTTGGAGATTATCTCCAAATATATGCTCAAAACTAATCCGAATCAATCAAAAAATTAACAATTGACTATCAATGAATTTTTCATCTTCAACTTATCACAAGACTTTAATTAAAGCATCCCTTCAAACAAATAATTACGATCTTGAATATTGGCACAGAAAAAATCGTTACTACTATGATAGTATTGAGTCTCTGTATCGCTTTTTAGTACCGGAAGGACAACGAGTTTTAGAGATTGGTGCAGGTACGGGTTCATTGTTAAATGCGGTTCGACCAAGTTATGGGGTAGGTATTGAGATTGTCCCGGAAGTGTGTCAGTCTGCACAAGAGATGTTTCCTCATCTATACTTCAAAACGGCTGATATAGAGGAAATAGAAATAGAGGAAACTTTTGACTATGTAATTTTGTCAGATACTATTTGCTATTTTGAGGATATTCAAAAAGCTTTTGAGCGAATTCGCTCAGTTTGTACGGATTCAACACGCTTAATTATTAGCTTTCATAACCCTGTCTGGAATCCTATTCTCCAACTTGCCGTTTTTCTAAAACAAAAAATGCCAACTGTTCCTCTTAACTGGTTAAGTTATGAGGATACAAGTAACCTCTTAGAATTATCCGGTTTTGAGGTAATTCAGCATGGTTCCAAGGTACTTTTACCTAAAAAAGTTCCGATAATAGCGCCATTCTTGAACCGTTTTATTAGTCCTTTGCCAGGATTTAACCAACTGGGTTTAGTAAACTTTATTGTGGCTCGATTAAGTCCTTATGAGTCCAGAATTAAATATCAAAACCGACTCAAAACTTGTTCTGTCATCATTCCAGCACGTAATGAAGCGGGAAATATAGAAAGCTGTGTTACTCGTCTTCCTAAAATGGGTGAGCATACCGAAATTATCTTTATTGAAGGTCACTCTCAGGATAATACTTGGGAAGAAATTCAAAAAGTACAAGCTAAATATGGCGAAAAAATTGATATTAAAATCCTTCAACAAACAAAAAGAGGAAAAGGGAATGCTGTTAGAGAAGGATTTGCGATCGCTACTGGGGATATCTTAATCATTCTAGATTCTGATCTGACTGTACGCCCAGAAGACCTACCACATTTTTTTGATGCCTTAGCCTCAAATCGATGTGAATTTGCTAATGGGTGTCGTTTGATCTATCCTTGTTCCAAGGAGGCTATGCCCTTATTAAATCTTTCAGCAAATCGTTTTTTTGCATTTTTACTTTCTTATCTGATTGATAACCGGATTAAGGATTCCTTATGTGGAACGAAAGCTATATCCAAAATTAATTATCAAAAAATTGCTGACAATCGCAAATATTTTGGTGATTTCGATCCTTTTGGAGACTTTGACTTATTGTTTGGAGCATCCAAACTGAATCTGCATATTTCTGATATTCCTGTCCGTTATTACCCTAGAACCTATGGGCAATCTAATATTAAACACTTTCAAGAAGGTTTGTTGCTGTTAAAAATGTGTTTATACGCAGCCAAAAAAATTAAGTTTTATTGAACCACATAGTAAATTTTTAGATTAATTTATGCGGACTCTAATTATTGGAGGACATGGTTTTATTGGTTCACATCTTACTAACTTATTAGTTGCAAAAAACCAGTCAGTACGAGTTTATAATCATTCACTTAACCCTTATCTAAAACCTTTGGATGAAGTGGAGTATATTTATGGTGATTTTGGCGATCAAGATTTGTTAAAAATAGCTTTAAAAAATGTTGATATTGTTTACCAATTGGTTAGTTACACTATTCCAAGTACATCAAATGATAATCCCATTGGAGATGTGAATTTAAATATAATTAATACACTAAAATTTTTAGAAAATTGTGTTAATGCTTCCGTACAAAAAATTATCTTTCCTTCCTCTGGTGGCACAGTATATGGATTGCCTCAACAGCTTCCTATTTTAGAAACACATCCTACTGAACCAATTTGCTCTTATGGTATTACTAAATTAACTATTGAAAAATATCTTTATTTGTATAACTATTTATATGGTCTTGACTATAGTATTCTCCGTATTGCTAACCCTTATGGCCCTGGACAAAATCCTACAGGTAAGCTTGGTGCAGTAACTGTATTTCTTAATCGTATACTTCAGCATCTCCCAATTCAAATTTGGGGAAATGGAGAAGTAGTTAGGGATTATTTATATATCTTAGATGTTGTTCAAGCTCTCTATGATGTCCAAAATCCTAATTTAACTGAAAGATTATTTAATATTGGCAGCGGCCAAGGAATTTCTCTCAATGAGTTACTTGAAAAAATTCGTCAGGTGATTCAAGACGACTTTAAAGTCGAGTATATACAGGGAAGAAAAGTTGACATTCCTACAAATGTTCTTGATATTACCAAAGCAAAGGCTGTTCTTCAATGGCGGCCTACTGTTCAACTAGAAACTGGTATTAAAGAAACTTGGCAATGGTTAAAAAGTCTATAATAATCTTTATCTTTTTAAATTTATCTTCAACCTAAACCTTATAAATTTAACTCAAATGCATGGTAAAGAAAAAATTGGTGTTGTTTTAGCGACGTATAATCCTCAACTTGAATATTTTCAAAAACAAATTCAATCTATTCAAAACCAGACTTGGAAAAACTGGATTTGTCATATTGTCGATGACTGCTCACAACCTCAATATCAAGCTGAAATTAAAAAAATTGTTGACAATGATTTACGATTTATCGGTCATTTTCATAGTGAGAACGTTAAGCATTATTACAATTTTGAACGTGGTTTGAAATACTGTGCTGCGGACTCTACAATTACAGCGATCGCATTTTCAGATCAAGATGATATTTGGCAACCAGAAAAATTAGAAATATTGATCGCAAAACTGCGCTCAGAACAATTACTTTTAGTTCATTCTGATCTGGAACTTATTAACAGTCAGGACGAAACTATAAATTCTTCTACCTGCAATTTTGAAGGACGTAATCCTGAAAAAGCTACGGTGGAATTATTACTGCTTCGCAATGTGGTAACGGGATGCTCGTTGTTATTTTGTACTTCTCTACTCACATATATTTTACCGTTTCCCCAACAAAATGAAATTGGTTGGCATCATGATTGGTGGGTAGCATTGGTTGCAATTCAAAAAGGTAAAATTGGTTATATTCGGCAATCATTAGTCCGGTATAGACTCCATAGTTCTAATACAGTAGGAGCAATGCAAAATGCTGGAGATTTTTACACTGAACTTCTGCTGTGGTTAACGAAAAAATATCGAATTAGAGGTAAAAGTTATTTAATTCATTGTAACTTGAGTAAAGCATTTCAGGCTAGATTCTACCACGAGTTAAACTCAAGCTGGTATAATCCCTTTGAGGATGAGCGGTTAGATTTTGGTTGGGCTATTCTTAAGCTTTGTTACCAAAGTTTAAAAGCGGGATATCGTTCTGAAGGCATAGCACTAAGAATTTTGATTTTTAAAATTTTATTCGATATTCAACGAGTTCAAAATTATATCTTCAAGGTGTTGCCTATATTTCCAGCAACTAAGAGCAATATCCAAAACAAATGAACCAGAAACAACCTATCTCAGTATCCTTTATTTTAGTTAACTATAATGGAGCAGAAATTTTACCAGATTGCTTAAACTCTATAGAAAAATTTATTGATATACCTAACCATGAAATTATCGTTGTAGATAATGCATCTACGGATGGTAGTGTTGAATTGGTTGCAGAAAAATTTCCAGAAGTTAGTTTACTTAAACAAGCTAAAAATTGCGGATTTGGAGCGGGAAATAATGCAGGTGCAAAAGTTGCTAGTGGAGAATTCTTATTTTTGTTAAATACTGATACTGTACTTACTAGTAATATTATATTCCATTTAATTGAATTGATGCAAGCAGACCCAAAAGTCGGAATTATCGGGCCAAAATTGCTCAATCCAGATGGTAGTTTACAAATTTCTGTTTCACCAGCTTTAGGAATTAAAGGAGAATATCAAGCTCGTCAGATGCATCGAGATTATCTAAATATCTCTCAGCAAAATTTGATTGAGCAGAAATTTCAAGAAATTCAAGAAGTGGATATTGTTGTTGGGGCTGCTTTTTTTATTCGTTCAAGTTTATTTCATAAATTAGGCGGATTTGACGAAACCTTTTTCATGTATTTTGAAGAATCAGATTTATGTCAAAGAGCGCAGTATCAAGGATATAAAATTATTTATACGCCTCATGTATCTTTGATTCATTTGAAAGGATATTCAATTCAAAAGGCTGCAAATACAATGGCTATAGAATATAGACGCAGCCAGATTTATTATTATCAAAAACATCGTCCTTTGTGGGAGCAATTGCTTTTATATCTATATCTTTTTTATAAATTCTTTGGCGAATTTCTCACCACAGCTAATCCTAACAGTTTAAAAATCATTATTTTGTTATTTACGGTTAAAAAAGCTGCGGTTCAAGTATCTGTATCTAATTAATAATACAGTAATTTTATTATGTCTATTCTAGCAAATTTATCTTTTGCTCCAACTCAACCCACCGGTTGGTTAAGTTATAGTTTGAATTTATTAAAAGAGCTAAAATATTTAGATATTGATGTATTAAGTCCAAGAGAAATTTCTGGTATTAAATGTTATGATTCTCCATCAGATATAACTACAGATTTTGGCATAAATGGACATTTAAAACGCCTGCTATGGACACAATTTAAACTGCCAAGTAGATATCATAAAATAAAGTCTACATTACTATTTTCTCCTATCCCAGAGGCTCCTTTATTTTCTTCCTGTTCTTATGTAATTACTGTTCATGATTTAATTCCTTTAAGATTTCCACAATGGTTTTCTATAACGCAGCAACTTTATTGTAGTTATTATGTTCGGGCTGTAATACAACAATCAAAACACGTTATTTGTAATTCCACGGCAACGGCTGAAGATTTAAGCAAGTTTTTGGGAGTTACGGAAGACAAAATAACTGCGATCGCACTAGGATATGACAGCGAAAATTTTCGTTTTTTAGACTTGCCAACCCGAAATTATTTCCTTTATTTAGGACGGCATAATCCTCACAAAAATCCTGAACGTTTAATTACTGCTTTTGCTGCGTTACCTAACTGCAAAGATTACGAACTGTGGTTAGCAGGGCCAAGCGATCGCCGTTACACCCCAAGTTTAAAAGCGCAAGTTGCACAACTCGGCATAACTAATCAAGTGAAATTCCTAGATTATGTTCCTGACAGCGAATTGCCAAAAATCATCAATGAAGCGATCGCTCTAGTCTTCCCCAGTCTCTGGGAAGGCTTTGGTTTACCCGTTCTGGAAGCAATGGCTTGTGGTACTCCCGTTATTACCTCCAATCTCTCCTCCTTACCAGAAGTCGCTGGAGATGCGGCGATTTTGATCGATCCCTACGACACCGAAGAAATTACAGAGGCAATGCAGGCTGTTGCAACTGATTCAGCATTGCGATCGCACCTTTCTAGCCAAGGCATCATTCACTCCCAACAATTCAGTTGGGAAAAAACTGGACAAGCGACCGCCGAAGTCTTATCCCGCTACGTGTAGAATATTACCGTTGAGTAAACCAGAGAGATGAGGGACTAGGGACTGCGGACTGGAAAACAACTCTTAGGGAACTCCAAAAAATAAATTATCTAATTTCTGTACTTCACTGCGATTTTCCCTCCCCCTGCCCCCTGCTCCCTGCCCCCTGCCCTTAAAGCGATGGGATATTTTTTTATTTGGAAGTCCCTTAGGCTAATACCCAATACCCAGTCCCTAATACCCAATGCCCAATACTTCGACTTACCTCGACTTCGCTCGGCACAAGTCGCTCAGTACAAGTGCCCAATGCCCCATGCCCAATAAAAAATCCTGATGAAAGCACTAATTCTCTCTGGTGGTAAAGGTACACGCCTACGTCCCCTCACTTATAGCGGAGCCAAACAACTCGTACCAGTTGCTAATAAACCTGTTTTATGGTATGGCATTGAAGAAATGGTCGCGGCTGGGATTACTGATATTGGCATCATCATCAGCCCGGAAACTGGAGCAGAAGTCCAAGGGAAAACCGGAAATGGAGAATACTTTGGAGCAAACATCACCTATATCGTACAAAAGCAGCCACTCGGACTTGCTCACGCCGTCCAAATTGCCCATCCCTTTTTAGGAGATTCTCCCTTTGTCATGTACTTGGGCGATAACCTAATTCAGCTAGGGGAGTTACGTTATTTTCTGCAACAATTTAGTCAACAACAGCCAGATGCTCTGATTCTCTTGCGTTCGGTTGCCAATCCTAGCGCCTTCGGTGTGGCTGAGGTAGATGATACTGGACGGGTATTACAGTTAATTGAAAAACCGAAAGTTCCTCCTTCAAATCTGGCATTGGTAGGGGTTTATTTCTTTTCTCACCTCATCTATGATGCGATCGCAAATATCCAACCTTCCAGCAGAGGCGAACTAGAAATTACGGATGCTATTCAATACCTAATTAATCAGAAAAAGCAGGTTGTAGCGCACAATCTCCAAGGTTGGTGGCTTGACACGGGTAAAAAAGATGACCTATTAGAAGCTAACCGATTGATTCTCGACACCTATCTAACAGCATCAGTTCTTGGCGAAGTTGATGCCCAAAGTCAGATTATTGGGCGAGTCCAAATCGGTACAAAATCTAAAGTAATTAACTGCACAATTCGGGGGCCAGTAGTCATTGGTAGTAATTGTCATTTAGAAAACTGCTTTATTGGCCCTTATAGTAGTATTGCTAACAATGCGACACTCATTGATACTGATTTAGAACACAGTGTGATTTTAGAAGGCGCTAAAATTGCCGGAATTCATCAGCGCATTATTGATAGTGTGATTGGGCAACGGGCACAATTGACTCTTGCACCTCGCCGTCCCAAAGCCTTGCGATTTCTAATTGGTGATGACTGTCAAATTGAACTAACCTGATTTACTTGTTGAAAAGAGGAAAAGCCACGGTCGAAGTTTTACCTGCAAGCTGTAAAATACAAGCATTAAATTACTCTCACAATTAACACTATAGTGGGTTACTCGAAATAATATTGATGAGTATTGTACATACCAAACTTCCCGAAGTTATACAACTCGAACCCAAAGTATTTGCAGACGATCGCGGATTCTTTTTTGAAGCCTACAACGACCGAAAATTTGCTCAAGAGACTGGTATTGTTACCAACTTCGTCCAGGATAACCACTCTTGCTCTAAACAAAATGTTCTGCGGGGATTGCACTACCAAATTCAACAACCCCAAGGTAAACTTGTTCGGGTTATTGTTGGTACTATCTTTGACGTAGCCGTAGATATTAGAAAAAGTTCGGCTACCTTCGGTAAATGGGTAGGTTATGAACTCAGTGCTGAGAATAAACGCCTACTGTGGATACCACCAGGCTTTGCTCACGGATTTATTGTGCTTTCAGAAATAGCCGAAGTTCTCTATAAAGCTACAGATTATTACGCACCCCAAGGCGATCGCACAATTCTATGGAACGATCCAGATTTAGCGATAGATTGGCCGGTGAGTGCTACACCGATTTTATCAGCTAAAGACCAAGCGGGTAAATCATTGAGAACTGCTGAAGTATTTGATTAATTGCTCATTGGTCATTGGGCACTTGTACTGAGCGAAGTCGAAGTATTGGGCATTGGGAATTGGGCATTGGGCATTAAGTGAATAACAGACAAAGGACAAAGGACAAATGACAAATGACAAATGAGTAAATCAATTTTGCTGATTGGTAGCAACGGTCAAGTGGGTAAGGAACTAGAACAAATCCTCCCAAGCTATGGCGATATTATCTCAGTAACACGCCCAATAGTAGACCTTGCCCAACCCGATAACCTCCGCAACTTTATCAGAGCAAAACAGCCGCAAATCATCATTAATGCTGCTGCTTACACTGCTGTAGACAAAGCCGAAAGCGAACCCGAACTTGCTAGCGCTATTAATACTATTGCACCCCTAATTATTGCCCAAGAAAGCCAAAAATTAGGAGCTTTTCTAATTCATATTTCAACCGATTATGTTTTTAATGGTAATGGGTATCGCCCTTACCAGGAAACCGATGTAACTAATCCCTTAAGTGTTTATGGTAAAACCAAACTTGCTGGAGAAGAAGCAATTCGGCAAACTTGCGCCCATCACCTCATCCTCCGCACTGCTTGGGTTTATGGAACCTTTGGCAAAAGTAATTTTGTCAAAACCATGCTGCGACTAGGTTCAGAACGCCAAGAACTTCGTATTGTCGCCGATCAAATTGGTAGCCCGACTTGGGCGCAAGATATAGCCGCAGTCATTGCCCAGATGATTCCCCAGTTAACCCCAGAAATTAGCGGCACTTATCACTATACTAATAGCGGCGTTGCTAGCTGGTATGACTTTGCAGTTGCCATTTTTGAAGAAGCTCAACAGCTAGGCTTTCCTTTAAAAGTTGAACGTATTGTCCCCATTACAACTGCCGAATATCCCACACCAGCAATTCGCCCAGCTTATTCTGTGCTTGCTTGTGGGAAAATTTCTGCAATTATAGGTACTTATGCCCCTCATTGGCGACAAAGACTTCGGCAAATGCTCACAGAATTAAGAATAGGGAATGGGGAATAGGGAATGGGGAATGGGGCATTGGGCATTGGGCATGAAGAAGAGATAAGGGGGACAAGGAAGAGGGGGGAGACAAGGGAGAGACTTGTTCAATAATTCCCCCTTGTCCCCCTTGTCCCCCTTGTCCCCCTGCTCCCCTGCTCCCCTGCTCCCTCATCTCCCCATTCCCCATTCCCCATTCCCCACTCCCTATCCCCTTTTCAATACTCCCGTTTCATGCTGGATGGGTAAGACATCTAAAATATCTGTTTGGGAACAATATTTTAAATCATCTAGACAGTCAAGACGCAACAATCGTTGGCCATGACTAGCTTGGTGAAGTAATCCTAATAAATTATCTTGCCATTGAGAGTAAAGAGCGATCGCACTAATTACTTCATCATTCCCAGCTAATTCCTCTTGTGACAACTGTGTTTGTTGTAAAAGACTATGAGCGATCGCACCTGCACAAACTGTATCCTCTAAAGAAAAGCTACCTTCCCAACCGGAACCGACAATCCACACTGTCTCTGGTTGTTTATCCAGGAGAAATTGCACCACCGCCGCCCGGTTAATCAAGGCTGCTGCTAATAGATTTGGGGAGTCTTGTACCCGTTGTAAGGCACGAGTGCCATTAGTGGTACTAATAAATAACCGCCGCCCATGCACTAATTCTGGTGTGCAGTCGAGGGGAGAGTTACCCAACTCAAAGCCAGGTACTTTCGCGCCGCCGCGTTCTCCAGCCCGTAGCCGTTTTTCAGATGGCCATTTTTCGCTAACTTCAATTAACTGATCTAAATCGCTGAATACTTGTACAGCTTCGCCTCCAGCTGCCAAAACTGTCGCAATTGTGCTAGTGGCTCGCAAGACATCGACTGCGATCGCACATTCTGGCGCTTTACCCGTTGGAGTCAATTCAGGAGTGTGGTATACGAATAGCTTCACGCGCTGGATACACCTGCTTTAATACAACTGCCGCAAATAACATTCTACCCAGTTGGTGTCACTAACTATAATTACAATTACTCCTAAAGATTTTTCTAGCATCAGAATGCATTATGTAACCTATTCAATACATGAATACTCAAAAAGTCGATTTTTATGCTTATGGACTTTTAGACTTGCTGCATTATCCTGTAATGTAAAACAAGAACAGACTTTCTAAAGCTGTATTTGGCATTCCAAGTTAGCACCACTACGCATACTGACTAACCTTGCCAAACAAAAACCGAAATTTTCACCTCCACTTCGCTTATCCAAAATCTCAAATCGAAATCGCTATGGCACCTTTACCCGACTACCGCCCTAAACAACTATCTTTAGGCCCATTGGAAGCGGAAATTTTAAATATCATCTGGGAACTTGGTTCAGCCACAGTCAAGGATGTACACGATCGCATTTTGACCGATCCCAACCGCGAATTAGCGTATACTTCTGTCACCACCGTTTTACGTCGCCTCACTGATAAAGGTTGGTTAACCTGCGACAAGAAAGAACGGGCATTCTATTGGCGGCCAATGCTAAGTAAGCAGCAATCAGATGTGATCAAAGCTCACGAGCAGTTACAGCGATTTCTGGCGGTGGGGAACCCCGATGTTATTGCAGCCTTTGCTGATAGCCTGGATGAAGCAGCTAGTGAGCAAATAGCAGCGATCGCCAAACGCATTCAATCAGCACGCCAAGCCAGGGAGGAACAATGATGCATCTGATGATGATTTTGACTGCTTTGGCAGTTGCCTGGTGCTTAAGATCCCCTTGGAATCAACTCCAAGGCAATTGGAATCTGCGATGGCAGCGATCGCTATTTTTGTTCCTCTTCCCACCCTTGCTAATTTTCATGACAGCGATCGCTGTGCTGTTCATGGGGCCTCAAGGACAAATGGGTGGAATGTATACAGGTTCAGTCAGCTATTTACTAGCATTAATTTATTTAGCATTTTTTGCCATTTCATGCATTAGACTTGCCTTTCAGGGTTGGCAGTCTGTAGAATCTGCCCGGAACTGCCCCCTAGTGAATGTTGGCGATAGACGAGCCAGATTGCTGCAAACGGGGGCACTGTTCGCAGGTCAAATTGGTTTTTGGCAACCAGAACTAGTGGTTAGCCAAGGATTAGTGCAAACTCTCTCACCGGCTCATTTAGAAAGCGTCTTAGCCCATGAGCAAGGCCATCACTATTACAGGGATACATTCTGGTTTTTCTGGCTGGGTTGGGTACGTTCCTGCACTGCATGGTTGCCAAATACAGAGCCTTTGTGGGAAGAACTTTTAGCTTTGCGCGAACTCCGTGCCGACGGTTATGCAGCATTGAAAGTAGACCCTCTGGTGTTAGCGGAATCACTTTTATTAGTAGTTAGTAGCAGCCCCGTCTTATCAGAAATTTGCTGTGCTGCATTAGGCTCCTCTGGTACAGATCGCTTAGAACAAAGAGTAGAAGCTCTATTAGCACCACCAGAACCAACCCCAGAAGCTAAATTGCAATCCTGGCATGGCTTTCTGTTGGCGTTCCTGCCTCTACTAACTGTGATATTTCATAGTTAAGTTGAATTGAAAAAGCTGTAGCAATCCTATTTTATTTGTGAGAATTGAAAGCCATAGATCCCCGACTTTTTTGATAAGTCGGGGATTTTTGCTAACGAAAGTCACGCTAAGTATCCCAATTAATCAGCCTGAAATTATCAAAGAAGGCAGGAGGCAGCAGGAAAACAACCCTCTGCCTCCTGCCTCCTCCAATCCAGCTTTAAGCGAAAGCGATCGAATCAAAACTACTCCTAAATTCGGAGAAGGACAAATCAACAAACCCATCATTTGCATCTCCGTTCGGTGAAAGACCATCTATACCCCAAGGATTACGGACTGTAATTCGCTGCTCACCACTGGTAGAAACATAGGCATTTGTGACTGCATAGGCATGACCACCAACAATATAGGATGTGTTCGATTGTGTGTATCGGCCTAGCTCTATAGCCTGACCATTCTGAAGGGAATTAACTATTTGGGTGAAAGTGACACTACTAAAATCACCTGTACCTCCTGCACCGTATTGCGTTGCCGTGCGTCCTGTAACGAACCCAAGGGGACGGTAGGGATGATCGCCATTACCAATCAGATTATAGCCAGCAGCACCTTCTCGCCATTCGCGCCACTGAGCATAGGCCCGCTCAACTAGCGGCGCCCAAAGTACATTAGAGGAGTCGCTCAGGTTTCTACTACCATTAGCACTGGCACCAAATAACTGATCATTGTAGGTTGCCAAGTAACTATTAACAGTTACCCAGTTAGGAGTACCGCTATCATAGAAGCGAATAGTGTATGTATTATCACCATTGTCAATTATCATACTGTCAATAACTGAACTACGCTGATTACCAAAATCATTGGATTGCGGCCCAAAAGTAGCGCCTAATGCTGACAAAAAAGCACAGTCTCCAAGGCCGCCTTGATCAATATCGCCAATCTGAGCATATCCAGAGCTACCAAATAGATTACCTTGGGCTTCTGCATACGTGAACCCGTAAGAACTACCCCCTTGTTGCTCTGAAAACTGAGCTGTTGCAGCAAATGTTCCTAAGAACCAATTACCAAGGACATCAGACTCAAACTGATTAGCAGATAAGTTCGCGGATGCAGCTTCAGATACCCTGGTAGATAGATAACCTACATAGTCTGGCATTCTAAAACGTGTACTATTAGCGACTAATGCCCTTAAATCTGTTACCTCAGTGCCATCAATTACAGAATTATCTTCTGCGTTACGAAAGATCGCCAACATATCATTGCGATCGAGTGTTCCGTCAGCAGATCGGCTACGGACTATGGTTTGCAATGCTGCATCAGTAATGTTTTGGGTGAACCAGTCCTGGTTTGATGAGCCAGATGTGGTAGTCAGGGTATAGGAGCCTGTCAGATTAGTGGAGAAACTACTAGCCCAAATGCCGTAGTTGATTCCAGACTGGACAGTAAAAGTCAACTCAGAGTTAGTAGTGTTTGAGTTTGAATTATCATTAAAAAGAATTGTCGAACCATTATCTGCATTGACCAAATAGAGATAACTGTCAAATGCAGAAGAGTTTAAATTGATCCGAATCTGCTGACCAGCACTCACTCCTGTTAATTGATAGTAGTCATAATAATAATTACTGCTGAATGTATCACTGCTATCTAAGGAACCAGCCACTGTCTGATTATCACCAATACTTGCCTCACCCGATGTCGTCGTCGAAAGATTGTAGTAGCCAGTTCCATTAGCATAATAACTAGCAACACGGATGATGTAATTAGTTCCAGATTGGACTGTAAAGCTTAGTTCTGAATTAGTCGTGTTCCCATCAGAGTCATCGTTGTAATCAATGAGTTCCCCTGTTGAGGCATTCACCAGTTGCAGGTAAGTGTCAAAATCGGCTTCCAGATTGATCTGCACCTGTTGACCAGCAGAAACCCCAGTCAAACTATAGTCATCGCGGTAACTACCCGACCGAGTGGGGTTATCAAAGTCATTAAAACTCAAATCACCATTAAGCGACTGGTTCGCACCAATAGAGCCTGCACTTGTGCTGGTAGGGACAGCAGTAAGGGTGTAATTTCCTATAGACTGGGCATCATAACTGCTGCAACGAATAATGTAATCAATTCCAGATTCAACTGTAAAGCTCAGTTCTGAGTTGGTGCCGGAACCTGAGTCATCGTCCTCGTTAATCACTTGCCCCGTTGACGCATTAACCAATTGCAGGTAAGTATCAAAACCAGCATTCATCTTCAACTGGATTTGCTGACCAACAGCAATACCTGTCAAACGATAGTCATCACCGTAGCTCCCTAAACGGGTGGGGTTAGCGCGATCGCTAGCAGATAAGCTAACACTAATTGTTTGGCTTCCAGTTTGCAGATTAATCGTCCCAGCTGATACTTCTGCACCAGTCAAGAAACTTCCATATTGGGTACCACGACGTCCTTCTCTCTGACCATAGAGTACGAAGTGATCGTAGGACTGGGAGTTGTTGAAGCCAGCTGCTCTCAAGTCAGCGTTATTGGCAAGGTAGTAACTAACATTAAACGATGATGAAGATGCTCGTCCCTCACCCAGACCATTCAGTTCAAAGTGTTGATATAACTGTTGATTATTAAGACCTGCTGCTGCCAAGTCCGAGTAGACATTCCGATAGTAATTAACGTCAAAGGTAGATGAAAAATTCCGTCCTTCATTCACCCCAGCTAACTCAAAGTGATTCAGTAGAAACTGTCTGAAGCCTGGATCTGCTGCCAATTGATCTGGTCGTCTACCTACGGAATTAGCATATCCCGTTACCAAGTCTGGGTTATTATTTGCATACCGATTAATATCGAAAAACTGTGAAAATCTGCGTCCTTCTCCCACACCATAGCTGCTGAGATGATTAAATGCTTGTTCCCTGTTACCTCCAAATGCTTGATTTACGTCGGGGTTAGCATTTAAGTAAAAGTTAATATCGGCAAACGGTGAGAAGCGCCGTCCCTCAGCTACGCCATAGTTTTCCAGATGGTTAAATAATTGCTGGTTGGTTAACCCAGCTGCTGCTAGGTCAGGGTTACTAGAGCGATAGAAATTGAGATTGACAAACGGCGAGAAGGAACGTCCTTCGTTCAAACCATAATTTTGAAAGTGCGATAGTAATTGTGTATCTGTTGTTAATCCTCCTGCTCCCAAGTCTGGGTTGGCAGTGCGATAAAAATTTGCGTCGAACAAATTAACAGACATAGAGCTTTGCTTCGATACTAATTAGGGAAAATCCGAGCATTTGAGCATAGGACGTTCAGTATCAAAAATCTTTATAATGAACGTTGTCAACTCTCAAACATACTGAATCTACAAAATGAAATTGCTACTTTTCGGATTTTTGCTCAAATATTTTTACAAAACGCCACTACTTACTTTCAAAGACCCCAACTTATTGCAGTTGCGTTTACGCAAAAGCTGTTAGAGTCCCAGCACTTGTTGAGGACAATCACCAAAAGACCTATGATTCAAAAATGTCACAGATAGATCAAGCGGCCATAGATTACTGAAGGATAATCTAGAATCCAAAATTTAAAATCCAAAATTGTAAAACTCCCCAGGCTGGATTCGAACCAGCGACCAATCGATTAACAGTCGATCGCTCTACCACTGAGCTACTGAGGACCACTCACGATTTATAATCTTAGGGCTAAAAATAGTATTTGGCAAGTACTTTCGCCAATATTTTTTTTAGATGTTTGATTTAGATAATTTTTGCAGCTAAAATCCATTTAAAAACTTAAGCAGAGACTCTTAAATACTAGATATCTACTGTAATCCCATTCGTAATTCAGCCAGACGTTGCCGTGCTTTAGCATCAATAGCATTAGCTAAAAACCTACTCTTAGATTGCTTGCGCGTATGATATTTCTGTCGCATCCGGCAGACAGTAGCTTCCACTTCCCCACAAAGTTGTTGCGCCGACAACCATTCAGCCCCATACCCCTGTATCATCAACTGCTGCGCCCGATCTGATGTAGCAACAATCACACGAGAAATTAAAGATTGGGCTATTTGGTGACGAAAAGAAGCACAGGATTTTTCAATATAAGTATCTGCTGTCTGCCCAAAATCAGTGTAATAAACTGATAAAAGCTCAGTAATGATTTCTTTATTGCTAGAAGAATTCTGATATTGGGCATCAAAAACTATCTGAGTTGTATAACCTTGAAACGCACTATAACCAGTCATTGCTTCGACAAGTTCGCCCCGTGCGGCCTCTAACCCAACGCTATCACGTGTTTTTTTAAGGCAAGGCCAAGCGCCTATTATATTGTAGCCGTCCACTAACAAAACGGCTTGGAGTAAGGAACGGGGCATGGTTTTTAATCACAATTTTCTAGAGTTAACAAAATTCATTCATAAGTTTTATAATAATTGATGCATTGTCTGTAACACTATGCTACACAGAATAAAAAATACGGCAGCCTCATAAAACTACAACCTAAGATAGACGTACCAACTGAAAACGCGCCTTTGTTTAAAAGGCGCGTTGCAGTTCTTTTTTAGTAGTGGTGAAAATGAAGAGTGCTGAGTCAAAAAACTACATATCAAGAACACAGCACGTATCGAGTATGAAAGTGCTAACTACTTTTTATTTTACTCAGCACTTAGCACGGGTTAAATGCCCCGCTATCCATGTACAGCACTCAGCCCTAAATTAATAGGTTTCGCTGTGTACCTCCATTAGACGTTGTTTGAGGCGTTGGGCTTCACCTCTATCTACCAGAGAGCCTTTTTCTAGCAAAAAAGCGCCGTCACAGTAATTTAACTCGTCTAATCGATGTGTTACCCACAGGGCTGTGATTCCTCTACTTTTGACAAGGCGACGGACACTAGCAACTAAATCCAGCTGGCTATCTGGATCTAATAAGGCAGTGGGTTCATCTAATAATAAGACTTCACAGCGACGGGCGATCGCACCTGCGATCGCCACTCGTTGTTTCTGTCCCCCAGAGAGTGCATAAATCGGTCGTCGTTGGAGGGTAAGCAAATTCACCGCTCCAAGCGCCTCCTCAACTCTGGCTCTAGTAGCAGCAGGTGGCAACTTTTCTTCCACCAATCCAAAAGCCACATCAGCACCAACCGTTGGCATCACCAGTTGATGATCTGGATTTTGGAAGACAAAGCCAACGGGGTGCAAAACCCTAATTTCGCCAGATTCAGGAGCCAATAACCCCGCCAGCAGTCTAAGTAACGTTGATTTTCCACTGCCATTTGTCCCCAAGAGCATCCAAAACTCACCCTTGGGTACTTCTAAAGAGCAAGATTTGATAACTTTCTCTCCATTTGGCCAACTGAAATTTAAATCCTTGACCTCAATGCCCACTTGAGCCATTTGTCAACCTTGGTTACTCAGCAGCTACAGCGAAAAATCCAGGTGGTCTGCCACCACCAGGGGTTGTACCATCTTTTTGAACAATCTGCACCCCAGAAATTTCACTAGCGCGGACAGCAATTTTTTTCTCTGTCTTGCCCTCACACTTGAGTTCCACAATGTCAGGGTTCCCAGAACGGATTGCTGCCAAAATTAGCTGATAGACAGCCTCAGCATCCTCTGCTGACTTACGTTGTACCGAGATAGGGAAAGCAGTGTTTCTGATGCTTAAATCGATGGTAAACATTTAGCAATAATCAAATTTAACTGTGGACTCATTTTAGCGTCAGCTGACTGATTCTAGGGAAATGGGCATTGGAAGAGGCAGAGGGGCAGGGTGCAGAGAGCAAGGGGGAGAATTCAAATTACCTCTTTCCCCTCTGCTCCCCTGCTTTATCTACCTCATCTGAGTCAAAAATTAATTTTTATGACAAAACCCCTAGAAAAATTAGCGATTTACACCTAATATGATTAAAGGTGTGTAAAAAATTGTAAACTTGGTTAACAACCCGGTTAACTTTCTGCTTATGGAAGGCTTTTATATAGCCATCTATAATACAGATACAACCTGTACTTATAAACATTTGGAGATTTGCTCTAATGACCATCGCAGTTGGACGTGCGCCCAGTAGAGGGTGGTTTGACGTTCTAGACG
>NZ_JABXKH010000138.1 GCF_017115105.1 Nostoc sp. NMS2 | reverse complement strand
GGGTTACTTGGCTAATTTAGAGAGTCGTCTTCTCTAGTAAGTTTTACCACACTAGTTTAAATCCCTTACCATGCACCCCTTACCCTAGCCCTGACAGCGCATTTTTGGGTTGGCATGCAATGGTACTTGGCATTACCGAGAAATGCAATATCAGATACTAGTTTTGGTTAACATAGAAATTCCCCTGACATTGCAAACAAAGTATGCCCAAGACTTGGAACATAAAGATAGATAACTATATTCAAGCCAACCCCAATTGCATTATCGCCACTGCTCATGTAGACTCTTTCCCCACTGACCTACCCCTAGAACCGAACATCCGCGAACCGAACCGCAAAAGCGCGACCTACAGACAAGTCTTCGACTCCCTGACAACCGAACCCGAAAAATTCTTCTCTCGCCACGGTGGAATCGTTCTGTCAGCGAATAAAGCTAAACCTATCAAAAACAAAACTGAACTAGAGTTAGAAGTCTTAGAAGCTAACGAGGGGGGCAGCGATGGCATTATCAACGGTGGGCATACAGTATTAGGGTTTGAGCAAGCGAAAAATTACAACTACAATTTAAGTCAAGCCAGAGTAAAAGTTACCATCCACATCGGACTCTCGGAAGATGAGGCTAAGGATATAGCCTTGGCCTCCAACACGACAACGCCAGTAGATTCTCGCTCCAAAGTCAACGCTAGGGGTGATTACAAATTCATCAAGCAGTACTTAGCCCAGTTAGAACAGAAAGAAGATAGAAAATTCCGCATCGCCTATTACCAGAATCAAAGCGGCGCTCCTAGAAATGCCCAGTGCAATGTGAACCATTTGCTAAAGTTGATTAACTGCCTCGATAGAAATAGATACAACCCCGACGGCAATAAACGAACCAAACACCCAGCAGGTATGAGTCCCCCATCTAACATCACAGACACGGAAAGGGAAAGATTAACTGCACTTTTGCCTCTGCTAACTCATGCTCTGTGGATAGAGCAAAGACTGTACGAAATAATCCAAGAACATATCAGCAACCCCAGAAGAAAGGGTGTTAACGACCTAGCATCAATAGATACACGTAAAACTACATTGTTGCCTGATAGCAAGTATTCTTTTGGGTTTGGTGCGCCAACTGACCTGGCACTACCGATAATTGCATCGTATCGCGTATTTCTGGATAAAGACTATAAATGGATTCTGCCGTTTAACGAATTCGCTGAAGATTTCCTGCAACACTTGTGGAATAACTATTTCCGTAAATACTTAGTGTCTGAGAAAACAGCAGGAAATACAGTCGGCACAAAAATCAGCCGCAATCAAGAAATTTGGGAAAGTTTGTATATCTCTGCACAAAGTTATCTAAATCAGCACTTGATGAAAATGGTTAACTCCAGTAAGGAAGAAGAAGCTCAGGTGACACAAGGTACAAACAAGAGGGGAAAAGGGAAAAGGGGTGAACTCAACGCAACCAGTGGAAATTAACTGTATCTCTGACAACTCCATCTTTTCCACAAGTTCCCCAAACTCACTTTTGCTCTGAAAGCTTGACAGGTGCTAAGTGAACACTCAGGTTACGGGCATAAACTTTGGTGAAGTACTGGACATTCGGCTGTGGGCGATCGCTCTTAGTGTAGGGCGGGGCATCGTTACACTACCAGCCATAATAAGCAGGGATGTAAAGAGTCCAAGTGGCAGCCAGAAAACTGTAATGTACAGATGTACTCTCCCACAGCCAATTATTTGGTTGCAAAAACTTTTGCAAGTGGTATTAGATTTAAGATGGGGAAATATACTTCTTGAAAAATCAGAAAATTTGGCATCAAACTAATAAATTAAATTCGCAATCTCAAATGCCGGCGATATTTCTAGATAAAGATGGTACTTTAATTGAAAATGTACCAAATAATGTTGATCCGCAATTAATCGAAATGAAAATTGGTGCTATTGAAGGATTACAAATACTTAGCAAAGCTGGATATAAATTAATTGTGATTACTAACCAGTCGGGAGTAGCACGGGATTATTTTCCAGAATCTGCCTTGCTGGGAGTGGAAGCGCGATTGAATGAAATATTAGAAAAAGCGGGTCTATCGCTAGATGGTTTCTACTACTGTCCCCATCATCCAAATGGTGTAATATTTGAATATGCAATTGCTTGCGAGTGCCGTAAACCTAAACCAGGCTTGATTTTACGTGCAGCTAGCGAACAAAATATAGATTTAGCAAATTCTTGGTTTATTGGCGATAATCTCAGTGATGTAGAAGCTGGAAATAGTGCAGGGTGTAAAACGATTTTGATAGATCAGGGTAATCAGTCTCATCCTCAAATGTCTCGTTTAGGAATTGCTGACTATATTTTGGTTAACCTTTCAATAGCAGCACAGGTGATATGTAAGCATTCAGTATCTAATTTTTAGGATTTCTGGCATTGAGTTATAAAAATTGCTGGAACAGGAAACCTAGAAAAATTTAAATTGATGACAAACAATCTGCCATTCTGGTCAAATAATTCGTCGTACTACACCTTTCCGTTTATAAATGTGAGCGCTTAATACCTGCCAAAATAAAGGTGATTGCTTCTTCGGTGTGTTCCTCAATTATTTCTGGACTAAGACGATTAATCTCTGGAGTTAGATGCTTCCAGTTTTCATGAACTGTAAAGTAAAACAGACAAATACTCAAGATATGGGTCAGCGCCAAAAACGGTTTGAGGGGGCGAAAATATCCTTCTGTAATGCCTTGCTCTAAAATTTCGAGCAGATGCTCATGGAGACTCAAAACGTTACATTCCTTGAAATATACTCCTTGATTTTGACTTGCTTCCTGAAACCAGAGCATTTGACGCTGAGGATTTTGAGCTTCATTGGCAATCGCAATGCGGATAATCTGCTTTAGAGCTTCTTCGGGAGATAAACCGTCAAAATTCAATTGCCCAAAAATGGTTTGAAGTTCATCGACTGGACGTTGTAAGGCTGCTTTGTATAAGCTTTCCTTGCTCTCAAAATAGTAATGAAGTGTTGCAGTTGTCACCTTGGCGCGATTAGCGATCGCACTCAGACGCGCACCATTTAAGCCATGCCGTGAAAATTCGTACTCTGCGGCATCCAAAATTTGTTGTTGTGTTATCTGGGCATCTCGAACTGGGCGAACTCGTTTACTGTGTCGAACCACTGCATCTTAATTTAATGTTTATGTTTATATGGTATCAAAGAGGCATCAATATTGAAGACATTGAATCTGTGAATTGACGGCACAGCAGGAAGTTGATAAGCTTACTGATTAATTAGTAAGTTAATTTTCTCTAACTATGAAGCAACTGCAAGGCGCACCGTGGCTGTTGGCACATCGTTCCATGCTTAAGCCAAATAAAGCAATGAAATTTTCTTTGCTAGGTAATGATTACGTCCTTTGGCAAAATGATTACGGTGTAATTAGTGCTTTACCCAACGCTTGCCCTCACATGGGTGCAATGCTATCAGAGGGATGGTGCATAACAAAACCTAATGGCAGTAGTGTAATCACCTGTCCTTTTCATGCATTGGAATTTGATGGTTCAGGTTGTACAGTCCTGCCTGGAGATAACAAGCCAACTAAATCGTTAATGCAGCCGCTAGATTTAGTCATCCAAGGAGACTTTATTTGGACTTATGGAGGGTATGAATCAAAGGTAGCAATTCCAAATATTATGAATGAAATTGCAGCAGATTATGAGTTCATAGGAGTTACAGGAGAACGCAGCATTTCGACTGATATTTTGAGTTTGCTATTAAATATGCACGACTACAACCACCAAAATGGAACACATAGAGAATTATTTGAGATTGAAGAAGTTCAGGTAAAGCAGTTCATTGACGAAGGGTTGCATTCTCATGCCTATTTGATGCAACCTAGAAAGCAACCTACATTTGCTGAAATTTTCCAAAACCCTGCTCAACTAGCGATGCCAAAAGTGTTAGAAGCTCATTTAGAAAATTTCTTTCCGTTTATGGGATTGATGCACGGTGACAATAAGCTGTTAAGCCTGAAAGAATGCCACTTCTATCTTCCAGAAACAGAGCACCAATCTCGTGTGTTTGTCTTGATGTACATGAAAGCACGTTCTCCGATTGCACATTTAATTAAAGGCAATTTGTTAAAGTTGATTGATGTAGTCATAGAGCAAGACGCAAGGATTTTAAGCAAGATTTACCCTAATACCCCACAACGAATTAAGTTGAACAATGAGGTGGGAATGGATTGGGTACGGCGCAATTTTAAGACTTTTCCAGCCCAAGGTGAACCCAATTTATCTCAGTAGTCTCAAATTGAGTAATAAGGGACACAGTACTGGGTACGGGTGCAGATAAGGGTAAAAAAGCATAAGAATTCAGTCCTTATGAATACATCCGCCTGAATACTTAAAGAATCAGTAAAAAATTGATAAATGAATGTACTAATCACGTTGAATTTTTTCTAAGTTCTGACTCCTAAGTGCTGAATTATCTGAAGAAGATTTTTTAATAGTGGCAAAACTTTAACATAATTTCTGGAAACGGCTTTTCATACAGCACTGCATGAATCAAAATAGTTGTTTACACTGTCTATGCAAGTTTTAGATTAATGTTATGGATGATAATCTGGGCAATTCTCGCTATCCGACCCATTCGGGTGTATCCCGCAGACTAGCACGTTGTCTCCATACTCAACTCCATGATAGTTAGTGCAACCGATGCAAGCTATTGGTCGGCTAACTTGGTCATCAAAATCATCATCCTCCGATTCATCTACTCGAACTAAGGATGCATTACAGTTGGGGCAGGTTTGAATATCTCGCCCCAAGTCTTTAACTAGACAAGTGAGCGATTGCCACGAAGTCATGGCCTCACCACTGTTGCTAATATGACTAGTGAGTGACGAAAAATAGGGGTAACTGCATTGGCATACGACCACCTCACCATCAGTATGCGGATCGTAGTGAGCTTCTAGATATTCTTGGGCAATTTTCCAGTTCTGTTGCTTAGAAATACTTTGTGGCTTGCCTTCATAGTTTACCTCACACAGTTTATCATCGTGGAAAATCCTAAGAGAAAATGATGTATAGTCATGAGCTAGATTTTCTAGTTCGCAATGACTTTTGGCATTTTTGTAATCAAAACTGCGATGCTCAACAATTAATTTATACTCACGGGGATAGGTCTGGATTACCAGATACTCTCCTTCATAAAAGGGATTATATTTGGTAGCGATTCGAGGGTTGAAAAATAAGAAATCCTGTTCAGTATCCATATAAAAAAATTGTAATTTTTCATTTGTCAAACATAGCTGACAGGGCAAATGCTGATATGTTTTGAAGATTAATTCTTTCTTTTTGCTAGCCTCCGGGCCTCACTATAGGCAACAAATACAATACTTGAACAAGAGGTTAAATTGACTACGAATGCAGGCGGACAACCATCAGTTAGCAATACAGCATCTACAGCTGTTATGAGGTACAGTAGCAGCAACTAGCAAACCAGTTTC
>NZ_JABXKH010000024.1 GCF_017115105.1 Nostoc sp. NMS2 | reverse complement strand
GAGTGGACTTGGTATAACGCCATTGCAACGATTTCACGTTAAGTTGACACCTATGGGAAATGGTGTGGTTTAATAATTTGAAAAGCGCTGTAATTTAAGTTTATTTTGCTAGAATTAGCTGCTGAAGTAGCCTTAGTGCTAGGCTGGAGTCTGGAAAAGTAAGCTGAAGTGAAAACGGTAGAATGCGCCCAAATAACTAATTGATGCTATGTTAACTCAACCTGATTGCCGCCAATCTGTCGGTGCTTCTATATAATCAGGTAAGCGAGTAGTGCGATCGCCAAGTGCCTTTCTAATCTGGTGTAACTCTAAGTTTTTAGCCCCTGTTAAAATTGTCCCTTCCAGTTTGACATCACTGAGGTCAGCTTCTAAAAAGTTGGCTCCCATCAGATTTGCCTGAGTCAGATTAGCTTGATAAAAGGTCGCTCTATGCAGGTTGGCTCCAATCAGGTTTGCCTGATGTAAGTCAGCTTCTGTTAAACTGGCTTCTGAGAGGTTGGCAAAATAAACTTCTGTTTGGTGGAGTTTAGCTGCATTCAAGTTAGCCCCAGAAAGGTTTGCTCCATTCAAATTGGCCCCAGAAAGGTTAGCACCAATCAAACCTGTTAGATGCAGGTTGGCTTTACCCAGTTTTGCACCTTGCAAGTTAGCTAAAAACAGCTTTGCTCCAGAGAGGTTGGCGACTTTCAAAGTTGCTTGTTGCAAGTTAGCTTTATAGAGGTTTGCTCCTTGGAGATTCGCTACACGCAGACTTGCTCCAGAAAGGTTGGCTGAACGCAGGTTAGCTCCACAAAGATTAGCACGGTTGAGATTAGCCAAACATAGATTAGCTCCACAAAGACTGGCTTTTAGTAATTTGGTTTCATAAAGAATAGACCTAACGAGTTTAGCGCCGTTCAGGTCAGCTTCACTCAAGTCGGCTCCACGCAGGTCAGACCCACTCAGGTCAGAACCACGTAAATCTGCTTGTTGCAGGTTAACTCCTAAGAGGTCTGCTCGTCTGATGTCAATATGACGTAAATCAAGTTTCTGATCTTTTGGGTCTTCGAGTAAATTACGCCTACCGATAACAGTTAAAGCTGCTTGAATATCAGTGCGGATTATTGGAAATTCTTCATGGAGGTTTTGCTCTAACTGCTGTGTCGGACGCGACCCACCTCTACGCCTACCTGAGTAAGCATCAGGTGAATATTCCGGCTTTTGTTGCTCCACCTTCACCTGCTGGATAGGTGCATTTTCTCGCACAAAGGCAGTGAGGATTTCCATGATTGTCCAGTGTTCTTTAGGAAAATCCTGAGCAACTCTTTCTAAGGCATAAATTGCACCTGTTCGGGTTTCAATTTTATCATGACCAAGCTGGGCAATTGCCCCCATAAAGCGTTCTGAAATCAATCTGTCTTGATTGAGTTTGGCATTCTGAAGGCCAATTTCTAGGTTTTTCTCAGCTGCGATCGCATTTTTCTGCATCGCTTGAACCCGCTTTGCTGCATAATAGGTATTAAACATTGCCGCCGATGCCAGAAAAACTATTGCAGTAGTTGTTAACGCTTGGTTTCTATACTGAATTTTTTCCTGAATTGACAATTCTTTAATACTGGATAAAGCAAAGAAAATTACAGTCAATGAGCAGCCAAATATAACTGTTATAGTTATCAACCAATTCAACAGAGTGTCTGTCTTTTTAGAAGACATGGTAAAGATTTTCCTTACAACCTAGAATTATTACTTAGATGTTTGGAAAAAATAGTATACCATTTAGCAGAAAATTATCATAGGTGTCAGAAGCCCTCTTTAACTAGGTAATAATATCGAATATACTAGTAAATTAGGGCGAAATTGAGCAATTATTGAAAATTGGTGAAAATCCTGCCCTATAAGCTTTTTATTTCTAACTTTCGCCTTACAGTACTGGTGTTTTATCCAGATAATTTAGCTTCTCTAAGGTTTGCCCCATGAAGTATGGAATCATTGAGAATTGCCCCATGTAAATCAGCTAGATATAAGCTTGCACAATGCAGGTTAGCTTCTTTTAAGTTAGCTCCTTTTAAGTTAGCTGCACTAAGAATTGCCCCTTCTAGGTTAGCTCCTTTTAAGTTAGCACCTTCAAGGTTAGCTGCACTGAGAATTGCTCCTGCAAGATTAGCTTCTGTGAGGTTTGCCCCAGTCAGATTAGCTTGATAAAGGTTTATCTGTTGTAGATTCGCTCTATTTAAGTTTGCTCCTCTAATGTCGATATGACTCAAATCAAGTTGTTCATTTTCTGGGTCTTTATTTATATCTCTTTGAGCGATAACGGTAAGGGCTACTTGAATATCTACACGAACTTTTGCTAATTTAATCGTTACTTCTTCTTGAGGTATATAAAGGGAATTTTTTCGGATAAAAGTAGTAAGAATGTTCATAACTATCCAGTGATACTGTGGATAATTTTGGGCAATTTGCTCTAAATCATTAATTACAGCTAGACTGTTTTCTATTGTGTTATTTTCTAGTTGTTCAATTGCTCTTCTTAAATGCCCTTTTGGGAACTTACACTGAGTTTGGTTAATTTTTTCTTGGAAAGCCTGTATCCCCAGACATATTTTTGATAATTGACTGTTATTAATTGATGAAATATTTTTTACACCATGAAAATAATTAATGATTACTGTCAACATACTATGGTTAAAAACTTAGTGCTGATTGGTGGCGGTCACAGCCATGTAATTGACCTGAAAATGTTTGGAATGAAGCCGTTACCCGGAGTGCGTTTGACGTTGATTAGTGCAAATCAAAAGACAGCCTACTCTGGAATGTTACCAGGACACATTGCTGGATTTTACACCCATGATGAATGTCATATTGATTTGAAACCATTGGCTAACTTTGCTCAAGCAAATTTGTATATTGACAGAGTAGTTGCCCTAGACTTGGAAAACAACAAAGTTCTCTGTGCTAACGGATTTGCGGTAGATTTTGATGTGCTGTCTATTGATATTGGCAGCACTCCGGCCAGAGTGTCTGTATCAGGAGCAGCAGAATATGCGATCGCAGCTAAACCAGTATCGCAGCTATTGGAACATTGGGATGAACTAATTGCAGCTGTAAGTAAAAATCCTCAAGAAGCAATTCGCATTGCGATCGCAGGTGGAGGTGCTGGCGGTGTAGAATTGGCGTTGGCGATGCAATCTCATTTACATCAGATTTTCCGTCAAACTCAACAACCAATTCAAAATCTGGAAATTCATTTATTTCAGCGTAGTATGGAACTGATGCCCAATTACCATCAATCAGTACGGCATCAACTTCAGCAAATTCTCACCGAGCGAGGTATTGAGCTACATCTTGGAGAAAGTGTGTGTAATATCACACCTAAAAACTATAAGGAAACTAGAGAAATATTTGAGATTAAATGCGACTCTGGTTTAACAGTAGAGTGTAATAAAATTTTTTGGGTAACGCAAGCTTCAGCACCCGAATGGTTAAAAATTGCGGGACTAGGAACTGATGAGCAAGGTTTTATTCTGGTAGAAGACACGTTGCAATCTCAAACACATCCGCAGGTATTTGCATCTGGTGACATCGCCACAATGGTAAATCATCCGCGTCCCAAAGCTGGGGTGTTTGCTGTTAGACAAGGTAAACCTTTATTTAAGAATTTGCAGCGAATTTTATTAGGTAAGTCACTCAAACCCTATAAGCCACAGAAACAATATTTAAGTTTAATTGGTACAGGAGATGGACGGGCAATTGCAACCAAAGGCATCTTCACTTTACCACCTTACAAACTCTTGTGGCATTACAAAGATTGTATTGACCGCCGCTTTATGGAACGCTTCCGTTTTGAAGAAATAAGGGAGTAGGGAGTGGGGAGTGGGGAGATGAGGGGGATGTGGTTCGACTTCGCTCACCAACCGGGGGATGAGGGAGTAGGGAGACAAGGAGGAAAAGGGGGACAAGGGGGAATTATTGAATAGTCTCTTCCTTGTCTCCCCCCTCTTCCTTGTCTCCCTTGTCTCTTCATCATGCCCCATGCCCAATTCCCAATCCCCAATTCCTTTATCGAAGCTGTTCAATAAGCTCGGTAATTTGTTGATAATACTGGATATTTCCCTCTTGGTAATACAAATCTGCGGATTTCTGGAAATCCGCAATTGCTCCTTGAGAATCACCCAGATTTTGGTAGACATCTGCTCGCAGGATGTAAGCTGAAGCCCAATGAGGCTGAAGCTGTAAGGCTTGGTTTAAGTCTGTGAGCGCTCCCTGCAAATCTCCCAATAGAGAACGGCTACGACCCCGATTGTACCAGTCTTCAGCAAAGCTGGAGTTGATGGCGATCGCTCGACTGTAATCTTCTATTGCCCCTTGATAATCTTCTAGGGCATAGCGAGCATTAGCGCGATCGCTGTAAAATGCAGCAGATTGAGGATTTATTTGTAAAGCTTGGGTGTAATCTGCGATCGCACTTTCATAAGCTTCTAAAGCATAATGCGTTGAACCTCGGTTGTAATATGCTTCAATTAAATCAGGATTAATTTCTAATGCTTGATTATAATCTACGAGCGCTCCTTGTTCATCCCCTAAAAGACGACGAGCATTTCCTCGATTGCAGTACGCTTGCGAAAATTCAGGAACCAATTCTATCGCTTGGGTGTTATCGTCAATTGCTCCCTGTAAATCTTGCAGAGCTTCCCTAGCAATCCCCCGACCATAATAAGCTGCGGCTAATTTATCGTTAATTTGTAATGCCCGGTCGTAATCTTTAATTGCTCCTTTATGATCTCCTAAAGAACGACGAGCCGCCGCGCGATCGCAATATCCTTCAGCTAAACTAGGATTGAGTTGTAATAACCGATTGCTATCTTCAATTGCGCCTTGATAATCTCCCAATCGGCAAAGAGCATTAGCCCGAAAGCCGTATACTAAAGCCAGAGTCGGATTTTCTTGTAACGCTTGGTCATAATCTGCGATCGCACCCTCATAGTCTTCAAGGGTACTACGGACAAGACCCCGTTCACAATAGGCTTGCACATCATCGGGATTAAACTTTAGCGCTTGGTTAAAATCCTCAATTGCTCGGTGATATTCTTTGAGATGAGCAAGAACCAAACCCCGATTGTAATATGCTCCAGCAAACCTGGGATTTATTTCTAGAGCGCGGTTGAAATTAGCGATCGCACTTTGATAATTTTCTAAAGAGTAGTGGGCATTACCTCGATTATGATAAGCCTCCGCCAACTTAGGATCTAATTGTAATGCTCGGTCATGATCTGCGATCGCTTCGTGAAAATTTCCTAAGATATGGTGAATATTACCCCGATTGCTGTATGCTGCGGCAAAATTGGGATGCCACTGTAAAGCTTGTTGAAAATTTGCAATTGCTCCTTGATGATCGCCTTGTTCAAAACAAGCGACACCCCGATTGTGATAAGCATTGGCAATATCAATATTGATGTTATCAGCTAATTGGGTACTAATTTCTATTGTTTGGATATAATCTGCGATCGCTTTGTCGTAGTTTTCTAAGGCAAAGTAAGCATTACCCCGGCTGTGGTAAGATTGGGCGAGATTGGGATCGATTTGTAATGCTTGGTTATGATCTGCGATCGCTCCTTGATAGTCGGCTAAAAAGTAACGTGCATTACCCCGGTGACAGTAGGCTGTGGCAAAATTGGGATTAATTTCTATAGCCCGATTAAAATCTGCGATCGCACCACGATAATCTTTGAGTTGACCACTTAGAATAATCCCTCGATTATGGTAAGCTTCGGCATAGTTAGGGTTGAGCTTGATTGCTTGGGTGTAAGCTGCGTAACCCTCTGGGGTCGCCGCAGGCATCGCTTCTTGATAATCGCCTTGCAAACTGTGGTTCAATCCTTGGTTTAAGAATTCTTCGGCATTCATATAATAATTTTCTTGGATTTCGACATTCTTTAGCTTAAAGGCAACAAGATTCTTAACTAAACCACGTCTATCTTGAAACCTGTAGTTCAACTCTAATGAATAAGGATTTGCC
>NZ_JABXKH010000016.1 GCF_017115105.1 Nostoc sp. NMS2 | reverse complement strand
GAATTAAATCTTACCCTACCTCGGATGGTGTCACTTTGTTTCCAACAAAGATTGCTGATCAGGCAAGTCCTCTTGTCAATAGGCTTTGAGACGCGCTAACCCTGCCATTGTTCCTTATTATGTGCCTGAAAACCTAAGTGATGTTGTTGAACAACTATTACAAAAACAAGAAGATCAACCAATAATTAGTCAATTAGTTGAGGTGGAATTATTTTCTGCTTTATCTCGTAGGGTAAGAATGGGTGAAGTTTCCCAAAATGACGCTAGACGGATTACAGAATTGTTTGAAAATCACCTTAATGAAGGTTTATATCGTCTTGTTTTATTTGAAAATCAACATTACCGTTTAGCTAGAGATTGGATATCCAGGTTCGATCTCCCCTTAAGAACTTTGGATGCTTTGCATTTAGCTGTATGTAGCATTAATAATTTTTCTCTGGTGACAGCAGACGAGAAATTAGCTCAATCTGCTACTATTTTAGGCATAGAGATTCTTTTATTAAATTCCAATCTCAATTTTAGTTAGAGATGCGATTACTAGATCGCGCTTTGCGATCGCATTATTATAATTAAAGATAGGCGATCGCTGAATATAATTAATCTTGTCAATTTTGTTTTGCTCTGGTAAAAATCTCATCTATAGTCTGAACTTGATATATTCTTCTAGAGATTTGTACATAATCAGTAGAAGTTTTATGTAGTAGTGTCAAGAACCGCATAGCTGCTGCTGAACCAAGAGATTTATGATCAAGCGATCGCTCATCGTCTTCACATATCGCTTAGGGCTGTTCAAAATTATATCCAACACCTCAAAGTCAAATTGGGTATCGATGAAGTTGAGCAAAAAGATATCAATTCCCGTATCGCCCTTTGTATGAAAGCAATTCAGAGAAAATTATTATCATTTTAATTTAGATTGTGGTGCTTTCTTCATTCATCAGACTGAAGGTTACTAAATCACCTTTTTTGTGAAATTCAATTTAGTCTATATAGTTCTAGGGGCACAATATATTATTGTGCCTCTAGTCGTAGTCTATTCAATTAAAAACCCTGTATATCCTTAAATCTTAAGGATAAAGACCTCTGTCAGTCAGCGCCTGAGCAACTCTACCCACCCCTAAAGTGTAAGCTGCTAATCTTAAAGAAATTTGCCGCTTCTTAGACTGCTGAATCACCCGATGGTAGGCTTGCACCATTAAATGCTCCATTTCGCGGTTAACTCGCTCCTCATCCCAAAATACGTAAGAAAGACCCTGTACCCACTCCAAATAACTGACTACCACACCGCCAGCATTCGCTAAGATGTCTGGTAGTACTATCACACCTCGTCCCTCTAAAGACAAGCTAGCCTCAAGAGTAAGTGGCCCATTAGCGGCTTCTGCGACAATCTGCGCCTGCACCCGATTCACATTTTCTTCAGCGATCTGGTTTTCTAAAGCTGCTGGTATTAAGACATCACAGGGTAAAGCTAATAAATCTGCATTGCTAATTGCTACAGATTGTGGGAAACCTACAATACTCTTGTGGTTTTCAGCAGCGTAGATTTTCAACGCGGGAATATCAAGACCAACTTCGGAAAATATTCCCCCAGCACCAGTTGAAACAGCGATAATTTTCGCACCTGCTTCATATAATAATTCAGCAGCAGCACCACCTACATTACCAAAACCCTGAATAGCTACTCGCACTCCTGCTAGGGATTTACCTTGATCTGCCAGTGCCTCACGGACAATAATCATTACGCCACGTCCGGTGGCCATTTCGCGTCCCAACGAACCACCAATGGAAAGCGGTTTCCCAGTCACAACCCCTGGTACAGCATGACCGACATTTACAGAGTAAGTGTCCATCATCCAAGCCATTTCACGAGCGGAAGTACCCATGTCTGGCGCAGGAATATCTACGGAAGGCCCAATATCTTTAATCAACTCACTAATATAACGGCGGCTAATTCGCTCTAATTCGCCAATACTGTAACGTTTTGGATCTATGGGAATGCCACCTTTCCCACCACCATAAGGAATACCTAACAATGCACATTTCCAGGTCATCAGCATTGCTAGAGCGGATACTTCCCGTAATGTCACAGCCTGATGGTAACGAATTCCGCCCTTGTAGGGGCCTAAGACATCGCAGTGCTGTACCCGATGTCCAGCGAGAACTTGTATTTCCCCGTCATCTAGTTTCACGGGAATGGAAACTGTGACAACTTTACGCGGGTGGCTGAGGATTTCCAGCAAACCCTGATTTAAATTTAGTTCTTTAGCTGCTGCTTCTAAGTAGCTACAGGCTTGATCCAATGGGCATATATGCGCTGGAGAAGCAGGTTCTAGCGGTATTAGTGATTTTGAAATCATAAAATTTTCTCCTAATCACGGTATCTTTACGAACCGGATATCATTCTGTAACTAGCTTATCCTTTTTTTAGGATAAATAGGCATTTTGTATTTTCTGTTACAGTTTTATATTTTATATTATGCGTTAGGTACAAAGTACTATGGGGACTTAGCTAACGCGATCGCTGCATTCTGTCCACCGAAGCCAAAACTCAAACATACAACCTGCCTAATTTTACTTGGACGGGCTGCTGTAACCACTTCTAAATCAAATTCTGGCTGCTGCAATCCTACACAAGGCGGTAATATTTGATGCTTTAATGCCATGAGAGAAAAAGCTACGCCTAATGCTCCCGATGCTCCTAGTGTATGACCTGTGCTTCCCTTGGTAGAACTAACTGCCACGCCTTGGGGAAACAAACGCTGAATTACCATACTCTCCATCTGGTCATTTAGCTGGGTTGCTGTGCCATGAGCATGAATGTAATCAATATCGCTTGGTGTTAGATAACTACGTTTTAGACATTGTTTGATAGCTGCGATCGCACTTTTCCCTTCAGGTTCTGGTGAATTACTATGATATGCGTCGTTAGTTAAGCCGAAACCGAGAATTTCACCATACACTTTTGCTTGTCGCTGTTTTGCGAACTCTGCGGATTCTAAGACAAACACAGCTGCGCCTTCGCCCAAAACTAAGCCTTCTCGGTGCAAATCAAAGGGATAAGCCCCAGTTTTTGCCAAAGCACCCATCTGCTGAAACCCAGCTAAAGTTAAGGGTGTTATCGGTGCTTCCACTGCGCCTACGATCGCCTGTTGACATTGCCCAGTTTGTATAAGTAAGGCTGCTTGGGCGATAGACCAAATTCCAGTTGCACAAGCTGCCATCGGTGCTAAAACTATACCTGTTGCACCAATTTGTCTTGCTGCTGCGATCGCATTGATATGAGGTAATATATCTAACCAATTTCCAAAATCAGAAACGGGCAAATTTTTCGCATCTTTATACATTTGCCGCGCCAGCATCTCCCAAGATGCTTGATAAGAGCGACTCGATCCAATCACTACAGCACAATCAGCTAAGGGTGGAACTAACCCAGCATCTTGCAAAGCAGAAGTAACAACCATTTGAGTTAACATTGCCAACTCAGATGGTTGTTGAGCAATTAAACCTAGAGGAAGTGGTTTTAGTTCTGGAAATGGTTGATGTAACCTAATTCCAGATTTACCTGCTAGCAGATTTTTCCAACTATCCTCTAAACTTCCACCCAAAGCGGAAACTAGACCAATACCAGTGACAACAACTTTGACCAATTTAGGAGTTAGGAGTTAAAAGTGAGGAGTTAAGAGTTAGGAGTTAGGAGTTTTTTTACTACCTCCCCCTGCCCCCTGCCCCTCGGTCACTGAGCGTAGCCGAAGTGCTGCCCCCTGCTCTCTTCCTCTCACTGCCCTGGTGTTTTCAGATTTTCAGCCCCTTGGGTGACTTTAGCAGAGTCAATGCGATCGCCTTGCTGAATTTTGTTCACTACATCAAAGCCTTGAGTGACATTGCCAAACACGGCGTAGTTACCATCCAAAAAGGCTAGATCCGCCAAAGCAAAGTAAAACTGAGCAGAAGCAGAGTCTGGTGATTGCGATCGCGCCATTGCTACTGCACCCTGTTTATGGGGCAATATAACGGGTTGAGCAGTAGCATCAAATGGTTTATTGTAAATCGGAGTATCCGAACCCTTCGCCTTAACTTCTAAAGGTATATAGCGAGCATTTCCTGTTTTTGGGTCAATATAGCTACCAGTTCCTAGTTGATCTGCTGGAACTTTCAGGTCTTTGCTTTTGGGATCGCCCCCTTGAACTACAAACGGTTGGGGTTCGCGTACAACTCGATGGAAAGCTAAACCATCGTAAACACCCTTTTGCACTAAATCTACGAAGTTACCGGCTGTAATGGGGGCATCAGTACCGTCTACTTCGATAGTAATGGGCGAACCTTTAACCGTGATTACCACAGTAGCCTTGCCTTCAAGACGTGGTAAACCAGCGATTCCAGGAATACTCTCACTACTAGTTTGAGATACAGATGTTGCTTCAGTAGTCGTCTGGGTAGTCGAGGTAGCTGTCGAGGTTGGAGAAGACGGATTAGAAGCTAACTGCTGTGTTGAACATCCTCCAAGCATCACAGCACTGATAAGCACAAGAGAAAGCAAAAATTGTGAAATTTTTAACCGCATTGCCAGTTACTGATTTAACCAGAGTATCTTATCGTTTTTAGGGAATTGGGAATTGGGAATTGGGAATTGGGAATTGGGCATTGGGAATTGGGCATTGGGTAATAATCAATAGTTCTTCTTCCCCTGCTCCCCCTGCTCCCTCCACTCCCACTCCCCACTCCCCACTCCCTTACAATCCTTCTAATGAGACTCCCAAAAAGCGGGCTAACTTTGCGCCTTCTGTTTCCAACTCTGTTAAAGATAACGGTTGTCCAACCCGTGTTAAGGGAATATCTCGCCGCCCCTTAATGCGTAGATAGAGGGCACGAAGGGGATTAAGACCTTCTTTTACGGCTATTCGCACAGATTGTACATCTTCTATGCGGCTATCAATTTCAATTCGGCGATTTTTGCCAGGAAAACCCCAACGGAAGATTTTGATTGTGCCAGTTTCCTGATTAAATTCGTTGTAACCGCCACCTACATCCAATAAAATCACTAGCCACAGATATGTGGACAATAGCAAGCCAGCAGCACCATATAACCCCATCACCAATCCTTGGGGGACAAATACCAGTTGAGTTGGATCGGAAACTATGAGTAAATTAACTTTTAAGTAGCTGGATATCCCAGCCAGTAAAAAGCCGCTTGCTCCCAAGGTAACGATAGTTGCCCACCAGTAGTTGCTGAACCGACGAGAACCGAGAACATTTTGATGCAGGAGGCGATCGCCTTTGTTAATCGTTGTTGATGTCGTCATTGAACTACCATTGCCTGTGAGATACTTGCTGTGAAATACTCGCACACTGAATGCTACTAGACAGAGCTTGACTAAATTGAAGGCTAGTCATTTAACTAAAGAACACTTTAGAGGGTCTGCTGCTTGCTTATTTTACCAAACATTGTTGACAAAAACTCAGCTGCGCTCCTGCCTGCTACTACTCAGGTAATTTGTTTGTTAGGGTAGCTCCTACGTCGCTAACGCCACCATCCTTGTGGTCAGGGTCAATCTAAAATCCAAAATCCAAAATCCAAAATCCAAAATCGTTTCACCTACGTCCATCTAGACTAAATTTTCTTACATTTCTGAGAAAAGTTGTGTCAAATTGTAAAATTTCTGATATTCATATTATTTATAAGGTTCGTGTTTCATGCCTAATTTGCTTCTGTGTATCAGGCAAAAACCCTGAGTAGTGTGATAAGTTAAGAATCATTAAGTTACCACAAGCTAGATTACTAGCCGATGGTACGTGTAATGGCATAAAGAAAGAGAAATGCTGATTTCAGCGATCAGCAAATTCTCAGAATCTCATTTGCTTTTAAGCTTTTGAGATTGTCAAAAAAAACGTTAATTCCTCACGGTAGTCGGTTACATTGGCTCTCCGTACTGCCATAGAAACGTTGCAATTTTAGTAAAAAAAGAGGATTTTAGTCCGATGACCATCGCAGTTGGACGTGCGCCCAGTAGAGGGTGGTTTGACGTTCTAGACG
>NZ_JABXKH010000063.1 GCF_017115105.1 Nostoc sp. NMS2 | reverse complement strand
TTAAGATGCACAGTCTAATTAATTATTGTACCTCACTGGACCGGGAAACGCTATAACAGCTTGGTAACTATAAAATAGTCGAGTATGCAATTATGTTAAGAGAAATTTTGTTGGCGTTGGCGCAGCCCGCCGTAGGCATCGCTACTTTTGTTATTCTCTTGACTAGCTATACCCATAATCAAGTAACTGCTACCACCACTAACTATCAAATTTCTCAGAATACTAATAATCAATCAACAGGAATAACTATTGAACGTCTAGGAATAGGTGGCGTAAAACTTTCTATGTCCGAGGCACAAGTCAGAAAAATTTTAGGTAAACCTGTAAAAGTAGAAAATGGCTTTATAGCTGCTATTGGTAAAGTTCGTACTCTGAAATATGCAGGCATCACAGTTGACTTAGCTGAAGATGCTCAACCAGGTAAATTTACTGTTTATCAAATCAAAGCAACTAGTTCTAAATATTCCACCATAGATGGAGTAAAAGTAGGTGACAGACAATCAAAAGTAATTAGAACTTATGGAAAAACTGAAATATCCCAAGATGGGAAAGTTACCAATTTAAATTACATAGTTGAAGAACCCAGTCCTGGAGGTTTAAATTTTACTGTTGAAAAAGGCAAGATAAAAGAAATTTTCTGCTTTTATCTAATGAATTAAGCAATTTTTACCAGAAAACACCAATGCAAATTCAATACCCCCACTTCATCTGGAAAAATCCTAAAATTCAAGGCAAACCTCCTCAACCGAGATCTGGACACTCCGCTATTTTGTATCAAAGTTATATGATTATTTTTGGTTGAGAACACAATGATATAAGTGAAACTCTAAACGATATTCATTTGTTGGATCTGGAATCTTTGACTTGGATACAACCTCAAATTTCCGGCGAAATTCCGACCAAAAGAAGTTTTCACACTGCTGTTTTAGCTGAAGATAAAATGCTGGTTTGGGGAGGATACGAAGAGGCAAAAGATGGGGGATATATTTTTAGTGATGTTGATATTCATATCCTCAATCTCAAAACTTGGCAATGGTCACAAATTACCCCTAATGGAACACCACCAGCACCTCGTTTTCATCATAGTGCAGCGTTGTTTAAAAATAAATTATTAATTGATGGTGGCTCTTATGATATCTACGCAGCACTAGACGATTTACATCTGCTCGATATTACAAATATGTGCTGGATAAATATCCAAGTTAACAACTGTTATAGCTCTGCCTTAGCTGGACTAATAATTAGGGGCAATACATTAGTCAAATTTCTCGGTGATGCTGCTTACGGAGGATTTTGCTCAAATATTTTAACTTTAGAACTAGTAGATTTTGATTCCCAAAATCTACCGGAGTTTCAATGGCAGCAAGCCAAATTTCAGGGCAGAGAAAACTATAGTTATCAAATTTTGTTACCGAACAAAAATGAAGAAGATTATGAAGATTATGATGATGAAATTAATGATGAAGAAGATGGAATTCCCTACCGAACAATTCATGGTTATGGAGAATTTAGAGATAGCCTAGTTTTGTTTGCAGGCATGGCTCCCGGTAAGGGGATTAGTCATGTGACGATTGGCAATTTAGTACTATTAAATATGCCTACTTTAGAAGAAACTACTTGTGGAACTTATACGGGGATTATTCCAGAAGTAGAAGGAAAGTTTCCTCCTCCTAGATTTGGTCATTCAACTATACAGTTTAATCATCAAATGATTATCTATGGTGGCTTATGGATTGACACTTCTGCTGAAAATCATAGCTATGATAATGACGTATATATTCTTGAAACTTTATAAGAGTTACGCAAGTGTTCTCAATCATATTCTCTACTAACTCTCTAGTAACTCAGACTAATTCCGCAGCTAAAAGCCTACCTTCAATTGGTTCATACTCATCTTCTAGTAACCATAACTTGGCTGCATTATAAAGTATGGCTTGCACACTCTTGCTCCTTAATTCTTAATTTGTATGCTTAGAAGGAGTGATTTTTTATCCTAACGGATGTAGCCTAAGAAACTTGAGTACAGCGAAGTGTTAAGTAGCCTCTGTTGAGAAAATAAAAACTTCTGCTGCTTGAGTCGGCCAAACAAATAGGTTTTGCTTTGCAATATCCAAGTCAATAGCAACGGCTTCTATTTGTTTTATAGAGTTATCTTGACCTCTATATTTGAGCAACGTAGTAAATTGACCAATTTCTAGACTTGGTTCACTGATGCGTATTTGCACTGGTGGGTTAATTTGAATTGGTTCCCAGATTCCAGTTGCTCGATCAATTTCTATTCCAGTAAGATGATGCTTGGTGACAAATTTATTATCTAAATGATTCCACCATTCAGAAATTATCTGAGCTTCTTTAGTATATTTTGGTGTATTATTACAGTACCAACGAATAGCATTAGAACTATATTTAATTGCTTCTTTAACTTTGTCTTCCCAATTCTCATCATTCAAGTCTATGCTGATCATTTGCCCTTCAGACTTTGAGCGATCGATATACACATGGAAAGCTGCAACATCTTCTCGGTGAGTGAGAACATAGCGACGTAGTTCATTAAGATTCATCGCTTCATACTTAGCTACTGTCATGGTTCATACCCTCCGGTTGGTTTAATCTCAAAGTCCAGATTTTCGCCAGCAAGTACGTATAAGTTGCCAGTCCGTTCATCTACCCTAACAAGTTCGATGTTTGTGTATGGCCATCCAGGGTAAATGACATTAGTAAGTCGATAACAAAGCCTGTAGAGTCCCTGAGTTTGTTCATTTGTGGGCTTCATATCCACTTTACTTGATTTACCTACTGATTATATCCGTAAATAATACCTGAAATCATCTGCGAAAGGCGATCGCTCAAAATGCCAGCGTCAATCATACGGTGATATTCGTCAATCGTCCACTTAGCAACTATCACACTCATGACGATTGATTCCTCCTAATGATTCTTTATATTTTCCCATTTTAAATGCACTTCAGGTCTGATTCAGAATCAGTCGATTGATTGAAGAATACTAAAAATTACTTATAGCCAGATACCTTGACCAGAATAACTGTGTAGCAGGTTGACAAAGTGGTACAAGGGTATCATCCTAGAGTATTTAGAAGGTAAATCACATGAGTAACCACATTAAGAATCTATGCTAACAGCACAACCTATCACTATTGATTTGTTTGCTGGGGCTGGCGGCTTTGGTTTAGGTTTCGAGATGGCAGGTTTCTCTGTTCCTTTATCCGTTGAGATTGATGCCTGGGCTTGTGATACGCTGCGCCATAACCGCCCTAGTATGACAGTTATTCAACAGGATATCCGTGATTTAAACACTGCAAGTAGCATAAAGGATATCTGTCACTTCAAGCCGGATATTGTTATTGGTGGGCCTCCATGTCAAGGTTTTAGTATTGCCGGGCCAGCAGAAAAAGATCCTAAAGACCCTAGAAATAGTCTATTCATTAACTTTGCTGAGTGGATATGTTTTCTCCAACCTCAAGCTTTTGTAATGGAGAATGTTAAAGGTTTACTTTCGCGCAAAAATATTGAAGGTAGAAAAGTAATAGATATTATTAAAGAAACTTTTGGAAATCTCGGATATTTTGTAGAAGTATGGTCATTAAATGCTGCTGAATATGGTGTACCACAAATTAGAGAGCGAATTTTTATTGTTGGAAATAAGATAGGAAAAGAGTTAGGTATTCCTCCAAAAACACATTCCTTAGATTTATTGCATGTAAATAGCTCTCAATTATCAATATTTGCCTGCATGGGCCTACTTCCTGCCATAAGCTTGTGGGATGCTATATCAGATTTACCACCACTGAATGCACGGGAGGGTGAAGAGGAACAACCTTATATTTCAGAACCTCTCAATAACTATCAAAGCTGGATTAGGAATGGTAGCCAAACACTTTACAATCATGTTGCAATGGATCATTCTCAGAGGCTTGTAGAACGCTTCAAACATATTAAATGGGGTGAATCAAGTTCAGATGCACCAAAAGAACATGGGGCTAGACGCCGTAGTGGAAATGGTGAGTTATCTGAGATAAGTTATGACCAGAATAACCGACGTTTAAATCCATATAAACCATCACATACGATAGCCGCTTCGTTTTACGCCAATTTTCTGCATCCTTTCCAGCATCGCAATTTGACAGCCCGTGAAGGCGCACGTGTGCAATCTTTTCCTGACACTTATCGTTTTCTAGGAAAGAAGACTGTTGTATCTCACAAGTTATTACATCGAGAAGAGAGATTCGACGAGAAGTTTCTTTGCCAGTACAATCAGGTAGGTAATGCTGTACCACCTATTCTTGCTCAAGCGATCGCACTTCATCTTCAAGATAAATTAGAGCTATGCCCAAAAGCGATAGGAACCCTTTAGTTCACGGCTCTAATCTTGAACAAAAGGAGAATCACCGCACAAAATACAGAGATGTTGACAGTAAAAAATATCTCAGTGAGATTAGAACTGAGTATGATAAGTGGCGTTCCGCTAATCTCGAATTAGTAGGGCCGACATCAACACCTACTGCTCAAGATGACGCAATTATTACTACTAGGGTAGAGCTTCTATCAAAATATAAGGATTTTTTAGACCAGCAGCACTATGCTGAGAAGTTTGATTCTCGATCAAACCTTCACTCTAGCGTGTTGGAGGAATTTCTCTATTATCTGTTTAAAGATTTAGTCAGAGACTTTGGAGAAAATGCTCTCATCGGCAAATCACATACGTTCAAAGATATTTTCTTTGTACCGCCAAAATACTCTGAGATGCTGAAGCGACCGTATGCACGTATTGAAAAGAAAGATCATGACTTTGTAATTGGAGCCACTATTCAAGTATCATTTGAAGCAGCAACCCCACCGGAGAAAGATGAAAATCCTGGTGAAATACTCCCACTTCTTAAAGAGGAACCGGAAAACTACTCTGAAGTTACAGTTATAGGAAACACCGAAACACACATTTTCGATATTCCAGTTGTTGCAATTGAATGTAAGACATATCTCGATAAAACTATGCTCGAAGGTTCATCACGAGCAGCAGAGGATTTAAAGGCAAGGAATCCAAATAGTTTATATGTTGTACTTATGGAGTGGATCAAGTTGACCAGTGATGTCAATCTTCGTAAGTACAAGGTTGACCAGATTTACGTACTACGTCAGCAGAAAAATACTGACCGAGAATTTAGGTATGAAGAAAAATATGTTAAAAATTCAATTAATCCAGTTGTAGTTCAACATCTGTTCTATAAAGTGCGGAAGCATCTGAAAATGGACTGGACTGGCGGAATTGAACACGGCATAGAGCGTGGGTGGCTAATTGACGAGTAGCTACTGACCTTGGGGTAATAATTCTAATTCTCATTGCTATTAATAGAAACTCGATATATCCAGAAAGCAACTACAATTCATCAATTGTTACTAAACCGCCCTTAGTAAACTGTATGACAAGTTCATGCTCATCAAGTAAAGCAGTTCATAATAGAGGTAGCCGTCCTGTAGCAAGTACATTCACTTCCCGTTCTTCTCCATTCCAAATAATGGTAGCTTGATGTACTGGCAAGATTACATTACTATTGTCAGCTAAATTTGCATACATATCATAAACAAAAGGAAAACCCAATAGAGTAACTGCTGCTGTGGGTAAGGAAAGAAACTCTGTAAAACCTGTATCGACAACAAATTCAATAGTAAAATCTGGTTGATTGGGCAGTCGAAATATGATATTAACGGTTGCGCGTCCGTTCTTGACAATACCAGAAATCACCGATAATCGCGCTCCATGTCACCACTGAAGGAAACAGCTACTTTATAACCAATGCGAATACCAAAAAGTCGAGCAAATGGGTGTTTATTACGTAAATATCGTGCCGATTCTAAGCCTGTTTTATCAATTGCGTATTCACCTGTTTCTATATCGATAATCACCATTTTACCGATGTTTTCTTCTCGTTCTACTTGTTGACGAATGCTATTTTCATATAATTCTTTCGCACGTCGTCCAACTTCTTCGCGGCTTAAAAGTATGGCTTGCACGTCCTTGCTCCTTTGTTCATGTTGTATATTAATTCTACTACCAAGCCATAATACAAGGCGGTTTAGTGAACGATACAGCACTTACGTCTGTTATAAGGTACAATAAATTAAAATATAAATACCTTTAA
>NZ_JABXKH010000152.1 GCF_017115105.1 Nostoc sp. NMS2 | reverse complement strand
GGTTGGGGGATGAGGGCAAATCCTTATTCATTAGAGTTGAACTACAGGTTTCAAGATGACGTGGTTTAACTTAATCTTGATAAATAACTCCTCATTACCCATGAGGGATATATGGTATTGAGATTTTGATTTTTACATAGCTCATGACGGGAGCAAGCAATAGCCGAAAAGAAAGATTTTCAGGTAGGGGCAATTCATGAATTGCCCCTACTGCGTGTAGTTTTGCGTAAGTCAATAAGAAAGTATGCTACGTAGGTTAAGGTGCAAAAATAGGTATAAAAAGTCTAAAAAAGATCAATTTTGGAACACAGTACTGATATAAATATCTAATAACAGTTTATCTGCTGTATGACTACTGTATAACTACGTAATTTCCATGAATTATCTCCTTTTGGGAGTAACATAGTGAAACAGCTGTGCTGATTTGTACTGTTTTACTTAGTTAAGTTTTGTTTAACACGTTTGGGGAATATGAGTAAACTAATTCCAGCCATCAGAGTCAAAAACTTCAGCTTCTCTTACGACACTCAAAAGATAGTTGAAGGCGTGTCAATGGATATTTACCAAAACCAAGTCACGGCAATTATTGGTTCTAGTGGTTGTGGCAAGTCTACTTTTATTAAATCGTTAAATCGCATGAGTGAATTAGAAGGAGAAGTGAAGGTTGAAGGAAAAGTAGAATTTTTTGGCCAGAGTATTTATGAGCGGCGGGTCAATATCAATCGCTTACGTCGCCAAGTGAGTATGGTTTTTCCCAAGCCAAATCTTTTTCCTATGAGCGTTTACGATAATGTTGCTTATGGGGTGAAATTAGTTGGATGGCATCCGAAAGTAGAATTAGATGGGATTGTTGAATCTGCCATCAAAGCTGCCGAACTGTGGGATGAAGTGAAAAATAAGTTGCACAAATCTGCTTTAGAACTATCTGGTGGTCAACAGCAAAGATTATGTATTGCCCGCGCTTTAGCAGTCAAACCAAATGTTCTGTTGATGGATGAGCCTTGTTCAGGTCTTGATCCTGCTGGTAGCATGAAAATTGAGCATTTGATCCATAACTTGCGCTCTGAGTTAACAATTGTGATTGTGACTCACAATATGCAGCAAGTTACTCGCCTATCTGATTTTACGGCTTTCTTTTATAGTAATGAAAATCGTATTACTCAAATGGTTGAATTTGGTACTACACATAAAATTTTTACTAATCCAGTGGATTCTCGCACCCGTGACTACGTTTTTGCCCGCGTCAGTTGAAGCGTTGCTTAAATTCTATCTATTTAGAGGTCTATGACATAGTGCAAGCGGAAATTAAGGTTGAATTTAATTTCTGTTTGCTTTGAGTTTTTCTTGTGTTGGGCAATGGGGACTGAAATTGACAGTCTCTTTTTATACTATATACTTAAAGATAAGTATCTGCCTAGACCACCTGAATCATAAGATGAAATGTCCTCTGTGCGAATCTACTTCATATTATAAAAATGGTCGTCGCAATGACCAACAGAATTACCTCTGCAAAAATTGTGGCAAACAATTCTTTGAGCCTGCATTACCTCGTTCTCTGGAAAGGGACTTGCTTGCTAACAGCAATGGACATACTAAAGTATCTATGAATGATGCGGCGAAACTTTCTTTAGTAAAAAACCTGCCAGAAGAAAAAATCACAGATAAAGGTCTTGGCTCTTTTAATTTTATATTAGCTGAAGAACTGCTGCAAACTATATTATCGCCTGATTGCTTAGAATCTGCTGTGTTCAGCCAATTGCTATTAAAAATTCAGCAACAAAATGAAATTCAACATAAGTTAAAAACAGGAATTTCTCTTTTACTTTTGGATGCAGAAAACCTAAAGTTAGATATTAATTCAGAATTATTTTTAGCCAGTATTTGTGAATATCCACTCCAAGCAAAAATGGCATTTTCTAACTGGAAAAATCCCAGTATTGGGAAGCAAGATATTGAACTATATAATCGTGGCTATCAACTTGTCCATGTACCCGAAGGTAAAAATAGTGCTGATGCAAAAATGATCGCATTTGGTGCTTGTGTCTTACGTTCTTATCCAACAGTTAAAGAAATATTAGTCTGTTCTAGCGATGGAATTTTAAACCATCTTTGTAACGAACTCCAAAATCAAGGATTGATTGTCTATTGGATACGCAGACAAGGGCAAAGTTTGCATATAGAAAATCGGAATACTGGCAAATTAACTCATTATTCTTTGTCAATGGCAACAGAAGTTCCATCTGTTGAAAAAGTGATTACTCCAATTCAAGATTTAATTAAAACTGAAGAGGAATCAATCAATGCTAGATTAAATAGTCTAGTGGATGTTGCAACTTCATTTCAGGAAAAATGCGAGATAAATATTAAATATGATTTAAATCAATTAGAAAAAGAGAAACCAATATCTGTTGTAGATAACTCATTTGCTAAATCTATTAAAGACCAAGACAAACAAGAAGATTTTACGGAAATTTCTAATGGAGAAATATTAGATAAATTATTATTTAAAATTATTCAAGATATACATATAAATTCTCCCAAAACTAAATTATCTGTGTCTAAGCTAGGTTCAGAATTACAGAAAATAACCGGGGAATCTCCTAATTCAATTATCAAGAAATTAAAGTTAGGTTCCAGTTTTACTAAATATTTAGAATCATCTCCCACATTTACATTAAAAGCGAGTGGCAAGGAATACGAGGTAACAGCACTATTGTGCGAGTAGATACTTTCTGGATTTTACGTACAACCTGAGCCTGTAATTCAGTATTATGTAAAAAGATGTAAATAAATATAAATATTGCAATGCAGGATAAAGTTGTTGTTATTGTCGGTGCTACTGGTGGTATTGGTTCAGCTTTAACCCATAAACTTGCGCCTACTGGAGTCCAGTTGGTATTGGCTGCAAGGGATGCAGTTCGTTTAACAACACTGGCTGCTGATTTACCAGGGGAAGTTTTGACCGTTCCCACCGATATTACTGACCCCCAACAAGTAGATACTTTGATAGGAAAGACCATCGCTGCGTTTGGTCAAATCGATATTTTAGTGAATGCAGCCGGTGTCGGTATACTTAAGCCTTACAACAACCTGGAACCTGCTGATTTAGACAAGATGCTAGATGTCAACTTAAAAGGCAGCTTTTATACTACCCAGGCGGCTGCTGAAGAGATGCAAAAGCGCAAATCTGGTCATATTTGTAATGTGGTAGGAATTCTGGGTAAGCATTCGATGGGGATGGCAGCAGCTTATTCTGCTTCTAAGTTTGGTGTTGTCGGTTTTAGCAAGTGCATGGCAGAGGAACTCAAGCGTTTTGGTATCAAGTTCACGCTATTCTACTTTGGTGGGGTAGATTCTCCTTTCTGGGATAATGTCAACTTAAAAGTAGACCGGAAAAAAATGCTCAGTCCTGAAACTGCTGCCAATGCTATTTTCTTTGCCCTTTCTGCCGAACCTCAAGCTGTGCCAATGGAAATTAATATTCAACCTTATAGTCATCTGTTCTTTTAGAGTGGGAGTTCGCCTAAATAATTCTTGCTTAGGAAGGACATGAAAATCTAGCAAAAGAGGCAAAATTCACAGATATATAAGCTGTTATGCTGGATTTTCAGTATCTATGAAAATTGATCACGTTCATTTCTATGTAGAAGATGCCAAAATATGGCGGGATTGGTTTGTATACCATCTTGGTTTTCAACCAGTTGCCGATCGCAGTAGTTCATTTCACACTTGTACAGAAGTGGTTCAGAGTGGTGCTGTCTGCTTTTTTCTGTCTTCACCACTGTCACCTACAAGTCCAGTAGCCGAGTTTTTGCGTCAGTATCCACCTGGTGTTGCAGATGTCGCTTTTGCTGTGGAAGATGTAGAAGCTGCGATCGCACAAGCTCAAAAACACGGTGCTACAATCTTACAACCCATCCAAGAACGCCAAATAGGTACGGCATTTTTCAAGTGTGGCAAAATTGCCGCCTGGGGTGGACTGACTCATACATTAATAGAAAGGTCATTGGTCATTTGTCCGTCGTCATTGGTTTTTGACAAAGGACAAATGACAAATGACAACACTTTTACTGCCATAGATCACGTAGTGTTAAACGTGGCAGTTGGTGAATTAGAAAGTGCCGTCACTTGGTACGAAAATATCTTGGATTTTCAACCCCAGCAAGCATTTAAAATTAAAACCAATCGTTCTGCTTTACACAGCCAGGTGATGGTTTCGCATAACGGCAGCGTCCAATTGCCAATTAATGAGCCAGCTTCCCGGAATTCTCAAATTCAGGAATTTTTAGATATCAACCGGGGGCCAGGAATTCAACATATTGCCTTACGGACGACTAATCTTGTAAGTGCGATCGCTAAATTTCGTGCCAGTGGTTTATCTTTACTCTCAGTTCCCCAAAGCTATTACACCCAGCTAAAACAGCGTCCAGGATTGCCTTTATCACTTTTAGAAATTGAGGCGATCGCCCAACAAGAAATTCTCATAGACTGGCAAGAATATACTCCTTTAGAGGGAGGAAATCCCGCGCCCTTATTACTACAAATTTTTACCCAGCCAATATTTGAACAGCCGACATTTTTCTTTGAGTTTATTGAACGCCGTTTCCAAGCTCAAGGTTTTGGTGAAGGTAACTTTCGCGCTTTATTTGAAGCCATTGAAAGCGAACAAATCAAACGCGGTACGCTGAAATGATGCCTGAGTACAAAAAACCCTTAGCTAGACTTGATGCTCTCGAAAAATAGTCATATATCTGAGATAATTTTAATAAAAATTAACTTTTACCGCCGATGCTAAGACTGATTACTGACTTCGACGGCCCAATTATTGATGTTTCGGAACGCTACTACCGTGTTTATCAATTCTGCTTAGAGAAAACCCGTCGCCCAAACCAAGTAGTGCAAGAACTTCCGAAAGCGGAATTTTGGCAGTTAAAGCGATCGCGCATTCCTGAAAAACAAATTGCCTTAAATTCAGGGTTAGACGAGGCCCAAGCTCAAGAATTTGCCCAGTTGCGGCGACAAACTGTGCATACAGAAGCTTATTTTAACTATGACACTCTCGCGCCTGGTGCTGTGGATGCACTATTAAAAATTCAACAAGCTGGAATTGATTTAGCAGTTATGACCATGCGCCGAGTTCGAGAACTAGATTATGCTTTTAAAAAATATGATTTAGGGAGATTTTTCCCAGAAAATCGTTGTTATTGCCTGAGTAATGACTACGTTAAAACTCGTGATATTGAAGATAAGCCTTTGTTAATGGCTAGGGCATTAAAAGAATTGCCTCCGGCTGCCGATACCTGGATGGTGGGAGATACCGAAGCCGACATCACCGCAGCGAAAAATTATCAGATTAAGGTGATGGCTGTAGAATGTGGTATCCGCGATCGCACCCAATTAGAACTTTATCACCCCGACTTAATCGTTAAGGATTTCAGCACTGCTGTCGATTTAGTCTTAAAACCTAAACACTTCTAGAAAGATGTGTGTACACCGTAGCCTTAAAGGAAGAGAGAAATAGAAGAGAGGTTTTCCAGATACCGTGAAAAGTCAGCTTGTTCTTCACGAATGATTTAGGATGGCTGTAGACGTGAGTGAACAAGCCTATATTCAGTTTTAAAATGTCTGCTAAAAATACAAATAATCGAAATCTACTCGCATCTCGTGACTGGCCAATCGAGCAATTACCTGGATTGAGCCACGAAGAACAATCACAACTGCAAAATTATGGTATTGATACCACAGTAGCGCTAGTCAAACAAGGAAAGACTTTAGAGTCCCGGCTGGCGTTAGCAAATAAATTACAGATTCATCTTCAGTATGTAAATAAATGGATGGCTTTAGCTGACTTAGCGCGTATTCCCAGCGTAGGCATACAATATTGTGGTTTATTGCTCCACGCAGGTATTGGTTCTGTAACACAATTGGCACAAACTCCCACTCACAGATTGCACCAACAAATTATGCGCTTGCAAGTAGCAACAATGCAGCGACGAGATTTGTGTCCAGCAATTGAGCTAGTACAACAGTGGAGTCAGCAAGCGCAAGCAATTAGGTGATTGGGGATTGGGGAGATGAGGGGGATGAGGGAGCAGGGAGACAAGGAGGACAAGGGGGACAAGGAGGACAAGGGGGACAAGGGGGACAAGGGGGACAAGGGGGAATTATTGAATAGTCTCTTCCTTGTCT
>NZ_JABXKH010000013.1 GCF_017115105.1 Nostoc sp. NMS2 | reverse complement strand
AGATCCCCCTAAATCCACGCCACTTGCTTCACTACAGCGCAACTCTTGGAGACGCTTTGCGCTAAGCGAAGCTATGCCGTTCGCGCAGCGTCTCGTAGAGAAGGCTTTACGCGCATCCTGCGGCGGGGGAGACCCCTGTTCCCGCAGTGGCTCCCCGATAAATTGGGGGACTTTGATTCCGGTTCCCCCTTTTTTAAGGGGGGTTAGAGGGGATCTAGAACTTTTGATATCCGATAAGAAGACTTTTCAAACATTCTCTAAGAAGCTGTTAAAGTGGGCATTTTGCCTACTCTAACAGCTTCTAATGATTAAATATCAACTGAACTGAATATCAATCTTCCCCTTTGATATCTTGCGACACGAAACCTGGCAGGTCAGTAGTGTCAACCGCGAAGACGAAAAATTTGTTTGGGTTGTCAATACCCGGCGCTATAGTACCAACGAAGTCGTTGTCATTGGCGATAAATAACGTATGCTTTTTCACTCTGTTGATAACGATATCTTCTCCAAAGGCTAAACCTTCAAGCTTGGCAGGAATGTTCTCTTCTTTGATGCCGTTTTGAGTTAGTGCAGCCACCACGTCTAGGAACAGGGTCTTGCTTACCGCCTTACCAACAAGGTTGTTTTCCCCGGTGATATTGCTTACTTCTTGAGCATTTGTCAGATCGATCCGATAGATTTTCTTGAAAACAGCCTTGGAGCCGTCGCCAAGCCCCTTGCCATCGCGTTCATCTACTAAGAATTCGCGATCGCTGATGGCTAAAATCTCGCTGACTGTGGGATATTTTGGTTTAGCCGAGGTGCCAATATTATCTAGCTGATAGGCATATTCCTCAGTAGCACCTGTTTCTATGTCAATCTTGACGATTCTGGTATAAGCACCACCAGTACCACCATCTTGGAGCAGTGGACTCTGCAAAATACCAACCAAGGTTTTACCGTTGGGAGTAATTGCAAGCCCTTCTATGCCTTTGTTCGCAACCCTACCAGACGTGTTGCCAGTGATTTCTGTATCACTAACGGGACTTAAGTTACTGACTGCAAACTTGTTAGGAAGGTTAAAGACCCTGATCCGCTTACCTGTATTGCGGTTAAATTGATATACATAAGGGCCGTATTCGTCAGAGATAAATATCTGCTTGCCATTATTGGATACACGCACCCCTTCAGGGTCGAAACGGGCATTGTTGGGATATGTCGAGATTTGGGTGGGGTTGAAGTTGTCTGAACGTCCAGTGAAATAGTTTTTATTCTTGGTATTCAAGGCTGGCACACCACTGCCTAACCCCAATCCCGCACCATTCCCATAGTAAAGAGGCTCATTGCTGAATAGCAGAGTCGTATCAATTAAGTAAGGGGTAAGTGTGAAAGGCAATGATGAACCAATGCTTGGTGAGAGTTTCACCTTGATAGTTTGGAAGCGGTTGATATAGGATGCTGTGTCACTGACGGCACTGTTGTATGACAGGGCATTTGGGCCTCGGTCTGGGATAGCGATAAAGGTGTTACAGCCAGCGTAGGCCAATCCCGACCCTAGTCCACCTAAGAGGTTTCCCGGAACACCGTTTTCAAGGGGAGCAGATGTTTGGTTGGAGCGATCGCTAATGTTACCATCTAGGCTCCCAATTGCAATTAATTTAACCTCTGCATTTGCGGCAGGAGCCACAGCAAGTAGCGCCAACAAGGACAAAATTAGACTTTTGTTGAGCATATCAGTTCTATATTTTCAAAGACAGTATTTATTGAGCAATATTGTCAGTTTTTTACTAGTATCTATTTCTAACGGTTAAATAAAAATTAAGCTTGAATTAAGCAAAGATTATTAAAGCACTCAACCTCAGAAAATGTAATGTGGTTGTGTTGCAACTGCATACACTCTCTTAATAATTGTATAAAAAACAAAATCTCCATGAAAATTACCGACATTCACCATATAGCTATTATTTGTTCTGACTACGACCGCTCCAAAACATTTTATGTCGAAACTTTAGGCTTTACGATTATTAAAGAGACTTTTCGTGCCGAAATAAATTCTTATAAATTAGATTTAAAAGTTGGAGAAAATGGTCAGATAGAGTTATTCTCCTTTCCAAATCCTCTGCAACGATTTAGTAGTCCAGAGGCTTGTGGTTTAAGACATCTTGCTTTTAAAGTTGATAATATTGATGAAACTGTTTTTTACTTAAACTCGCAAGGTATAGAAACAGAAAATATCAGAATTGACGAAATCACAGGTAAGAAATTTACTTTTTTTAAAGATCCAGATAATTTGCCGTTAGAGATTTATGAAAATTAGAATATATAAATTTTTGGAATTGCAAATAAATAGCAAATGAACAAGCTATAGCAATCCTAAATGATTTGTGAAAATGTGCGATGTCCAGATCCCCGACTTCTCAAAGAAGTCGGGGATCTAATTTGCTGGGACACGCCATGAATTTATTGATAGGGTTATCAATTGAGCAGTTACAATATTTACAGGTAAGTGAATCTGGTGAGTCCAAATAAATAATCGGTGCAGTCAACCTGCACCGATTGCACAATTTATATGTAATTGCACCAGACATTTCTCTCACGCCAATGCTGATGCTTGGGGTTTGGCAAAAATCATTCTTCCTGCGGTAGTTTGCAAAGCACTGGTAACTACTACTCGCAGTTCACCACCAACATAACTGCTACCTTCTTCAACTACTACCATTGTGCCGTCATCTAGGTAGCCAATACCTTGACTGGGTTCTTTACCTTCTTTAAGAATTTTTAAATCCAGGTTGTCGCCAGGTAAGTAACTGGGACGGACGGCGTTTACTAAATCATTCACATTCAAAACAGGTACTTTCTGTACACTGGCAACTTTAGATAAGTTGTAGTCGTTGGTTAGCAGTGTACCGCTAATTTCTTGGGCAAAACGCACTAACTTGGCATCCACTGTGGGAATATCGTCGTAATCAACTGCATTAATCAAAATGCGATCGGGATATTCTTCTTTAATGCGGTTGAGAATTTCTAGTCCTCGTCTTCCCCGCACCCGCTTTTGGTCTTTGCTAGCATCCGCTACTTGTTGAAGTTCTTGCAAGACAAATTGCGGTACAAGAATTTGTCCTTCCAGAAACCCTGTTTCTAATAGCGCTTCTATGCGACCATCGATAATGCAACTGGTGTCTAAAACTTTGGTATTAGCTGGTTTTAGCGTTCCTTCCACAACCATCGATTCGACGGTGTTGGGATTAATGAACCGTAGCAAGCCTCGTCCGTGGGTATCTGCCAAATTCATGCCAGTGACGGAGAGAATAATACTACCGACAACTGCCACAAGTGGCTTAATAAATCCAAAATCTGCCGGGATAGGTAGCAAAAATAGTGGGGCTAGCATGAGGTTAGCTAGCAATAAGCCAATTACTAAGCCAATGGCACGAGTTAAGATCACTTCCAGAGGCATTTCTTTGACTTGTGATTCTAGGCGGCGATATGTCGTCTGGAAACTCAGCCCGATCGCACCACCAATAATAGCGGCAAATACAGCAACAACTAAGCGTAAAGCTTCAAGATTTGTTACCTGATCTAACGTGCCATTGGGTAGTAGTTCAATGCTGTAGAACCCTATTCCCGACGCTGCCAGGATAAATGAGAGAATTATAATTGCGTCAAGCATGGTTATGTTGTTTTCCTGCAACTGTGTTCACCGATAAAGTTAAGTATTTTTTATTTCATCGGTAAGATAAACTCATCAATATTGACTTACACTAAGGGTTTAGGCTGACAATATCTGCAATTATTATAACTAAAGGCTTTTATCTTAATATTTTTCATTGTTTCTTTGTAAAACGACAAAAATTTGTAAATAAACTACTCATTTTGTCAGAATTCAGAAGTCAGAAGACTTTGATACCCAAACTTAATAATTTTAATAAAATCAAGAAGTTATTGCACGCTTGATTTTCCAATTATTCTGGATTCTGGCGACTGACGCCTTTATTCTTCCTCATTTTCATTGTCTCTAATTCGCAGTTGGATTAACTTAAAACTTTTCTCAAAATGAGTCAAAAATTTAGTGTTTCTGGAATTGCGAGTTCTGCTTATGTGCATATTCCCTTTTGCAGACGGCGGTGCTTTTATTGCGATTTCCCGGTTTCTGTTGTGGGCGATCGCTTGCGGGGCGAAACATCTGGTACTATCTCCCAATATGTTGAGGTGCTATGTCAAGAAATTGCCATTACACCAACCTTTGGTCAACCCTTAAAGACAATTTTCTTCGGTGGTGGTACTCCTTCGCTGCTATCAACGGAACAGTTACAACGGATAGTGGGAGAATTGGAGAAGTATTTTGGTATTGCGTCTGGGGCAGAGATTTCTATGGAGATTGACCCTGCTACCTTTGATTTAGCCCATATAGCAGGCTATCGCAGTGCAGGCGTGAACCGGGTAAGCTTGGGTGTACAAGCCTTTCAAGAAGAATTATTGCAAAGGGCGGGGCGATCGCACTCAGTTGAAGATATTTTCGCAGCTGTGGAGTTAATCCACCAAGTTGAGATTCCCGAATTTAGCTTAGACTTAATTTCTGGGTTGCCGCATCAGTCTTTGGATCAATGGCAGGATTCTCTAACTAAAGCGATCGCACTTTTACCCACTCACATTTCCATATACGATCTTACCATCGAACCAGGTACAGCCTTTGGTCGTTACTACAAACCTGGTGATACTCCTTTACCCACGGATGAAGCCACAGTCAAAATGTACCAGATGGCGCAGCAGGTTTTGACTGGTGCAGGTTATGAGCATTATGAGATTTCTAATTATGCTCAACCCGATCATCAGTGTAAGCATAATCGAGTTTATTGGGAAAACCGCCCTTACTACGGCTTTGGCATGGGTGCGGCGAGTTATGCTGAGGGGAAACGCTTCACTCGTCCGCGCAAGACTAGGGAGTATTACCAGTGGGTGGAAGCTGGCGGTGTAATTGATTGTGATGTTACCCCCCCAAAGGAAGTATTGTTAGAAACGTTGATGTTGGGGTTGCGTTTGGCGGAGGGTTTGAGTTTGGAGGCGTTTGGGGAAGAGAAGGTGGAGGAAATTTGCTGGTGTTTGCAAAAGTATTTTGATAAAGGTTGGGTAGAAGTTACTGGGGGAAGGTTGCGTTTGATTGATCCCCAAGGGTTTTTGTTTTCTAATGTGGTGTTAGCGGAGTTGTTTGAGAAGTTGGGGTGACGAACCACAGAGGCGCAGAGTCCGCAGAGAGAGGAGGGGAGGTTTATGCAGAAAAATCAAGTTAGAAAAGCTGTGATTCCGGTGGCTGGTTTTGGGACTCGGTTGTTTCCAGCTACCAAGGTTGTGAAAAAAGAACTTTTCCCGATTATTGATCGAGATGGTAGGGCAAAACCTGTCATTCTCGCAATTATTGAAGAGGCAATTAGTGCCGGAATTGCAGAAGTGGGGATTGTGGTGCAGCCGGACGATCAAGAAATATTTGCAGATTTATTGAAAAATCCACCCAAAAAAGAACTTTTAGATAAACTTTCACCGCAGAATAAAGGATATAGCCGATATCTCGAAGATTTAGGTAGCAAAGTCACCATCTTATTGCAAGAGGAACAATTAGGCTATGGTCATGCGGTATTTTGTGCTAAAGATTGGGTAAAAGATGAGCCATTTTTGTTAATGCTGGGCGACCACATTTATACATCTGATATTGAAAAATCTTGTGCTAGTCAAGTTTTAGGTATTTACGAACAAGTTAATCAAAGCGTTGTTGGCATAACTAAAATGCCAGCAGAAATTATTCATAAAGCTGGTTGTGTAACAGGAGTTTGGCAAGAGTTAAACTCGATTTTGTCGGTTACACAACTCTATGAGAAACCAACTATTGAGTATGCACAACAGCATTTGCACTTAGAGGGAATGGCAGAAAATGAGTTTTTAGGCATATTTGGATTGTATTTACTTACGCCGAAAATTTTTGACTTTCTAGCAGAACATATCAAGCAAAATTTCCGAGAACGAGGTGAATTTCAGTTAACATCCTGTCTGGAAAAATTGCGTCAAGAAGAGGGAATGACAGGATATATTGTTAAAGGTAACTGTTTTGATATAGGTTTACCAGAAGCTTATCGTCAAACAATGATTGATTTTAGAAATTTCAGATTAATCTAAGTTCCAAAATTATTGAGGCGACTAGTACCGCTTCGCGTAATTCGTAATTCGTAATTCGTAATTCGTAATTCGTAATTCGTAATTCGTAAT
>NZ_JABXKH010000143.1 GCF_017115105.1 Nostoc sp. NMS2 | reverse complement strand
TAAAGGTATTTATATTTTAATTTATTGTACCTCATAACAGACGCAAGTGCTGTATAGGAATCATATTTGATTTCTGAAAAAGATTACGAGATAATACGGAGGAATGTATCTGTCTAACAGAGAACAATGATAAACCAGAATCTACAGGCTGCGATACCTTCGGTGAGCTTCGCTAACGCAGAACTACAAGAATTTATAGATAATCGCCCAGATGCGCGTGAGGTGAGGAAAGCATTGGCAGTGAAACTGGTGTATCAAGGCTACAAATATGAAGAAATTCAAACAATTTTAGATGTGTCTGTGGGGTCGATAACAAGCTGGAAGCAAGCCTACAAAGAATATGGAATATCGGGACTGCGCCTCAATTATAAAGGAAGAAAAAGTTACTTGAGTGATGAACAGATTCAAGAAGTATTGAGTTGGTTGCAAACGAAGGATATTTGGGAGCTTGGTGAACTAGAGTACAAATTAGCATTTGAATATGATGTCATCTACGACTCAAAACGAAGCTATTACGATTTATTTGACGCGGCGGGAATTAGTTGGAAGAAAACAACTGCTTTGAATCCCAAAGCTGACGAGGAGGCTGTTGCTGTCAAAAAAAACAGTCTTGTTACATTGTTGGCAAGCAACAGAGAAGAAATAGAAGCAGGAAGGCTAAGAGTGTTACTCATAGATGAATGTCATCTGTTGTGGGGAGACTTAACTGGTTATGTTTGGGGAAAAACTGATCAAGAAATAGCAGTTGGAGTTGTTAACGAGCGAGATAAACAGACATACTATGGGGCAGTTGACTATCTTAATGGTAAGTTACTTCTCAAAGCTTACAGTGCTGGTAATTCAGAGAATACCATTGATTATTTAGCTTACTTATTAGATCAGTCTCCTAACCAACGATTACTTCTGTTTTGGGATGGTGCTTCTTACCATCGTTCACATCTAGTTCAAAACTTTTTAGGACAAATAAATCAAGGTTTATCTCCAGAGCAATGGAAAATTCATTGCGTCCGCTTTGCACCTAATTGCCCATCACAAAATCCAATTGAGGATATTTGGTTACAAGCTAAAACATGGGTGCGGCGTTTCTGTGCTTTGATTCCTTCGTTCTCACATCTGAAGTGGATGTTTGAGTGGTTTATCCGACACACACCTTTGATTTTGCCACTCTTCAAATGTACGGAGCTTTTTCAGAAATCAAATATTAGTCCTATAGTTAGCGATTTATGTTAAGCGAAACGTATTTTTATTCTTATTAACTCAAACTTGCGCTTCTTGCTGTTGATATAAGCAATAATAAAGCCCTGTTAAATCCATGAGTTCTGTATGAGTACCTTGTTCAGCAATCCTTCCCTGACTCATCATCAAAATCACATCGGCATTTTGAATTGTCCCTAGCCTGTGGGTAATGAAAAATACTGTCCTTCCCTTAAATACTTGGGCTAAATTCAAGCAAACTTGGCGTTCAGTAGCATAGTCAAGTGCGCTGGTAGCTTCATCTAGAATCAACAGAGGTGGGTTTTGTAGTACAGTCCGAGCGATCGCAATTCGTTGTCTTTGTCCGCCCGATAAAGCCGAACCCCTCTCTCCAACACGAGTTTCATAGCCGCTGGGTAGATTCATGATAAAGTCATGAGCGCAAGCAATCTTAGCAGCCTCCACAATTTCTGATGGTGTGGCATCAGGCATAGTCAGGGCAATGTTTTCTTGTACCGTAGTATCAAATAACAAAGTGTCTTGCAACACCATGCCGATTTGTTGACGTAGGGAGTAGAGTTCTACCTTATTAATGTCATAGCCATCAATTTTGATGCGACCAGAGTCTAATTCATAAAGTCGAGGTAAGAGTTTGGTTAATGTGCTTTTACCAGCACCACTTTGACCCACAACTCCAACAAACATACCAGCTTCGATATCAAGATGAACGTTGTTAAGTTGTGGGTTAGGACTTTTGGCGAAGCTGAAAGTAACACTTTCATACTGAACTGTGCCAACAATTGCTGGCATAGGGATGTTATTACGCCCTGCAATTTCTGTTTCCTGGGGAGTATCGAGAATATCAGCCAAACGTTCTAGCGATAAAGCTGTTTCTTGGAAATTCTGCCATAATTGAATTAACCTTAACAAAGGACTTGTGACATAACCTGCGATAATGCGGAAAGCAATTAACTGTCCCAAAGTTAGTTTTTGCTGCAATACTAGATATGCTCCTACCCATAATAAAAGTAAGCTTGATAGTTTATTGAGGAAGTTGGAAAGGGAACTAGCAGTATTGCTTGTCAGAACATTCTCAAAACTAGCACTAATATATTTCCCATAACGAGATTGCCATTGCCAGCGAGAATTCAGTTCAATATTTTGGGCTTTGACCGTTTGAATGCCTGATACTACTTCTACTAAATAAGATTGGGTGTCAGCATTGCGTTCGGCTTTAGTTCTAGTTTGGCTACGAATAATGGGTGCAAATATAAAGGTTAATAAAGCAAAGAGCGGTACTGTTGCCAGTGCTACGATAGTTAGCAGCCAGCTATAAAAAATCATGACTACAATATAAATAACAGAGAAAATAGCATCTAAAACAACAGTTAATGCTGTACCAGTGAGGAAAGAGCGAATATTTTCTAATTCGTTGATCCGGCTAGATATTTCCCCAACAGGGCGCTTCTCAAAATAACGTAGTGGTAAGCGTAATAGGTGGTCGATTACTTCCGAACCCAAACTTAAATCAATCCGATTGGTGGTATCGACAAATAAGTTGGTACGCAGCCAAGTAATAATGCCCTCTACTATCGCCATTGCTATGAGCAGAAAGCCAAGAACGTTGAGAGTATTAATCCCGTTTTGAATGATAACTTTATCAATAATTACTTGGGTGATTAAAGGGTTTGCTAGCCCCAATAATTGGACGAATAGTGAAGCGATGAAGACTTCAATTAAAACAGTACGATGCTTTTTGATAGCAGGTAGGAACCAACTTAAACCAAATCGCTTTTGAGGAGTTTCTTTAGTGGGTTGCAACAGAAGTACTTGCCCCTCTTCCCCCCAAGTTTCAGCAAAATCGACTGGCTTCTTGCGGACAATGCCTTGTTCTGGAATGCCAAGAACTAGTTCAAATTCAGTGGCTTTGTAAAGAATTGCATAGCTATCTTGCCAAGGAATCAAAACTGGTGTGAGTAGTTTAGAGATAGCAACGGCAGGAACATTCACCAGTTGAGATGTAAGTCCCATCAATTCTGCCAAAGCACCACATAATTGAATGGAAATACTGCCTGTGCGCTGAAAGTTACTAACTAATGCACGGCGCAAGACATCGCGGCGAAATGGCATTCTTAAGTGTTGCGCTAGCATTTGAAAACAGGCGAGAGTTCCATCTACAGGGCCACGACCCGATATATGCGGGTATTTAATTCCTTGCCCTGGCTCTACTTCTTCTGTTTCTTCTGGGCGCTCTGGAGCGAATGGTGCGTTTGCCCAAATTCCAGTATCTGACAATGAGGCGATGTTAACGTCAGATTCAGTCATCCGCAGTGTCGGATCGGTAAAACCAACTAAGCGAACTTCTCCAGTAATGTTAGCTCGATCTGAGCCAAGATTTAGGCAAGATCCCACTGCATAGTTCGACCCTTTACTGCTAACTAACCACAGTAAATTAGGGTCTAATTGCTGAAGTGGTGTTGTGCCTGGAGGCAAGTTAAGGATAGTAGCCTGTTTTGTTGAAGCAGTAGCGAGTTCTTTAAGATTGTCTGGAATCTTACCTCGACGTTCTAGTTCTGCACCCAACAGGTCAAAAACTTCAACTAAGCTGCAATAGTTACGAAAAGCGTTAGCTATTATTGGTTCAAGTTCTAGTAGACTTAAGAAATCCGAGGCTTTGAGCGTTAGGCAAAGAGTTTCAACTGAGGCGATCGCTGTTGATACGGAAGTATAATTCTTGAGCAACTTCGGCATCTTTTGTGCGAATTAAGGAATAAATTACTTTGTCTAGCTGAGGCTTACATTGCAAAAAATAAGATTCTAGTTTTGTACCCCAGGTAGCTTGCTTGAACTTCTCAATTTTCAGTTCTCGCGTGGCAACAGCTTCTAGTTGCTCAAGACTCATGCTGTAATGCTTTAATACTTTTGCGACAGCTTCTGCTGTTGTCAGTTGATTGTTTTGGTAGAATTGCTCAATAACACCGAGTTTTTCTGATGGAGTGAGTTCTGTTAGGGAGATCGCCCCCTCGATGATCACCGAACGGCACAATTGCGGCAGCATTTGGAAACCAGCCAGTAGATGCGGAATTTCTGATTGGGTAATTGTCTGGTTGCCAATAGAGAGGTGAGCCATAGGGTGCCAGAAAGTGAGGGTAGAGGAACCTATATAATAATTTCCCTATCGCATCATGTATTGTAGGTTCTATTTATGACAATGATAGGTACACCTATATTGGACAAAAGGATAGCTGCTGAACACTTAGATATACTGAAGGTAATTGTACCATTGGTGGCAGTGTAGTCAGTACCCGCATTTGCTGTGCCATCTGCTGTAGCGTATTTGACGGAGATTGGTTTGGCACTGGCTGCGTCGAGGCTGATAGTGTAGGTGATGCTTGTCGCGCCGTTATCTGTTTCGGTAATTGTTCTGTCGCCAATCGTTATACTTGGTGGTGCGTCGTTATCAAGAATTGTACTTACAGCTTGGTTCTTGGTAATTGTAGCGTTTGTGGCATCGCTCAAGTTGAGGAAGAAGGTTTCGTCAAATTCATCGATGGTATCGCCAAGTACCAGTACCGTAATGGTTTTGCTGGTTTCACCAGGAGCAAAGCTGATTGTACTGTTGGTGGCAGTGTAGTCATTACCCGCACTTGCTGTCCCATCGGCTGTTGCATATTTGACGCTGATGGGTTTGGCGCTAGGTGTGGAGAGGTTAACTGTGTAGGTGATGCTTGTTGTACCGCTATCTCCTTCAGTGATGCTTCTGTCGCCAATCGTTATACTTGGTGGTGCGTCGTTATCAAGAATTGTACTTACGGCTTGGTTCTTGGTAATTGTAGCGTTGGTAGCATCACTCAAGTTGAGGAAGAAGGTTTCGTCAAATTCATCGATGGTATCGCCTATTACCTGTACTGTGATAGTTTTACTGGTTTCACCAGGAGCAAAGCTGATTATACCATTGGTAGCGGTGTAGTCATTACCCGCACTTGCTGTCCCATCGGCTGTTGCATATTTGACGCTGATGGGTTTGGCACTGGGTGCGTCGAGGCTGATAGTGTAGGTAAGTGCGATCGCGCCGCTATCTGTTTCGGTGATGCTTCTGTCGCCAATCGTTATACTTGGCGGTGCGTCGTTATCAAGGATGGTGGTTACAGCTTGGTTCTTGGTAATTGTAGCGTTTGTGGCATCGCTCAAGTTGAGGAAGAAAGTTTCGTCGAATTCATCGATCGCATCTCCTAAGACTTGTACTGTAATGGTTTTGCTGGTTTCACCGGGAGCAAAGGAAACTATTCCGTTGGTGGCAGTGTAGTCAGTACCCGCAGTTGCCGTACCGTCGGCTGTTGTGTAATTAGCACTAACGGGTTTACCACTGGGGGCATTGAGGTTAATGGTGTAGGTGACGTTGAGTGTACCATTGTCTCCTTCGGTGATGATTCTGTCACCAATTGTTAATGTTGGGGCTGCGTCATCGTCGAGGATGGTGACTGTGGCTTGGTTGGTAAGAATTATGGCGTTGGTGGCATCGCTGAGGTTGACGAAGAAGGTTTCGTCAAATTCGTCCAGGGTGTCGCCAATTAGTTGGACGGTAATGGTTTTACTGATTTCTCCAGAGGCGAAGCTAATTGTACCGTTGGCGGCTGTGTAATCACTGCCAAAAGTTGCTGTACCGTCGGTGGTGGAGTAGTTAGCGGTGATGGTTCTTCGGCTGGCTTCGCTCAAGTTGGCGGTAAAGACGGCGTACTTGTTACCGTTGTCACCTTCGATAATTGAGATATCGCTTGCCTGAATTGTGGGTGGTTTCTTCACCGTGACAGTCATGGTATCGTTGGTAACTGCGCCGTCTTTGTCGGTGATGGTGAGGGTGACGGTGTATTCGCCATTTTGGGTATAAATGTGGTTGGGGTTGAGAACGCTTGTTACAGTGTTACCATCACCGAAGTTCCACTCGATTGTGTGGGTATCTAATATACCGGAGTCGGTAAATTGTCCGTCGAAGATGACGGGTTCGTTTTGGTACATGGTTTGGTCTGTACCTGCGTTGACGGTGGCAGCGACGTTGTTGACTTTTGTCAATAGGGTTTGGGATGTAGAAGCGCCGTCAGAGTCGCTGACTGTAAGGGTGACAGTGTAAATTCCATTGTCACCGAAGGTGTGGCTAATATCTTTACCTTGTACGGGGGCAGAACCATCGCCAAAGTTCCAGGTGTAGGTGAGGGTATCGTTCCCAGGGTCGATGGCTGTGGCGGTGAAGTTGGCTGGTGTGCCTTCTGCTACTTCTGTTGTACCTGTGAGTTGAGTGATAGTTGGTGCTACATTGTTGACGATAACAGTTAAGGTATCGCTGCTTACACCTCCGTCTTTATCAGTAATGGTAAATTTGGCGGTATAAGTGCCGTTGTTGGCATAAATGTGGGTAGGGGTGAGAGTGCCATCTTACGGGGGGACAAAAAGGGCTAGAATGCAGATAGAATAAGCCTCATTGCC
>NZ_JABXKH010000168.1 GCF_017115105.1 Nostoc sp. NMS2 | reverse complement strand
TACTGATGGCGACGGAATTAACATAACTGGAATGACCACTCAGGGTGCGAATTTCGCTTCCTGTTGTCACCGACCACAGTTTGATAGTCTTGTCACCACTACCACCAGCCAGGATTTGCCCGTCACTACTTAGAGCGACGGAATCAATCCACGAGGAATAACCAATCAGGGTGCGAATTTCCAGGGTGCGAATTTTTCTTCCTGTTGCAACTTCCCACAGTTTGATAGTGTTGTCCCAACTACCACTAGCCAGGATTTGCCCATCACTACTGATGGCGACGGATTTAACATGACTGGAATGACCACTCAGGGTGCGAATTTTTGTAACTTTTATCTTTTGTAGCCAGTTTCTTGACAGTTCCCACAGTTTGATATAACTGTCATCACTACCACTAGCCAGGATTTGCCCATCACTACTGATGGCGACGGAATTAACATAACTGGAATGACCACTCAGGGTGCGAATTTCTCTTCCTGTTGTCACCGACCACAGTTTGATAGTGTTGTCATCACTACCGCTAGCCAACATTTGCCCATCACTACTGATGGCGACGGAATTAACACTCTTGGAATGACCACTCAGGGTGCGAATTTCTCTGCCTGTTGTCACTGACCACAGCTTGATAGTGTTGTCACTACTACCACTAGCCAACATTTGCCCATCACTACTGATGGCGACGGATTTAACATAACTGGAATGACCACTCAGGGTGCGAATTTCTCTGCCTGTTGTCACTGACCACAGCTTGATAGTGTTGTCACTACTACCACTAGCCAACATTTGCCCATCACTACTGATGGCGACAGAACTAACACCCTTGGAATGACCACTCAGGGTGCGGAGAAGTTGACCTGTAGTTGATGAAAACAAGTGAATAACTGAACCTGTCACATTTGCTAAGATATCTTCCGTGGGGCTAAGGGCTACTGTTCCAGAAATACCTGGAATGATGTGGACGCATTCCCAAGATGGAAATGTGTAGGGAGGGAATGTTACTGGTTGTGTTGGCGGTATGGGACTTGCACCCAATAAATCCAACCACTCCTGCACAGACTGGGGACGGAACTTGTAATTTAACGCCATCCCCTTCATAATCGCCTCATTCACCCGATCGCCTACACTGCTATTCAACTCCTTGGGTGCTTGTAGCGTAAAATTTTGCAGCCTAGCTGGTGCTGGCATCGGCAATTGTCCAGTCAGCAAAGAATAAAACGTGGCAGCTAAGGCGTAAACATCTATATATTCTCCCCGTTCAGCATTAGGTAAATACTGCTCTGGAGGCGCATAACCATGAGTAACACTCTCTGTATGCTGTAAAACTGCACCAGAAACAAATTGTCTAGCAAGACCAAAATCAATTAGTACGGCCTCTGGTTTACCCGCACGCATCATAATATTACTCGGCTTTAAATCCCGATGTAGTAAGCCGCGATCGTGAACTACAGTTAAAGCGTCGCCAATTTGCTTAATATATTGCAGTGCTTCTGCTTCTGGTAACGCCCCTTTTTCAGTTATCAACTTCCCCAAATCTTCCCCTTCAATGTACTCCATCGCCATACATGGCAAATTAACCTCATCAAAGACGTTTTCTACCTGCACTATATGAGGATGGCGACACAAAGCCAGTCGCAAAGCTTCATCCCGAAAGTCTTGCCGTAATTTATCTTGATGTGATATCCAGGCGTGATGATTCAGGATTTGTTCTCTGAGAGTTTTGATGACTCGCAGCTCACCGCGTCGATTTTTTGCCAGATAGGTTATACCTATACCACCTTCGCCTAATTTTCTCTCGATGATGTAGCGATCGCCAAATAACTCCTGCCCTGGATTCCACGCCATTGGTCAAAACCGTAGTTTTACTGATATTTTATTTTTGCACACCATAAATATCAGTTTTTGGCATCTTTACTCAGCTTTGCTCATAGGCTGTTAAGAATTCGTCCCGTGAGATACCTCTGCTTCTGTCAGAAAAGCCTCAATTATTGGTGAGTCATTCGAGCATTTCTTTGCCAAATATTTCAATGTAGCAGCGAATAGCTGACTTGATATCGGCTAAGGCTTCTTCATAAGTGTCACCTTGACCAACGATCGCCCCTTTTATACCCAGAGGGTAGGCAACATAACCGTCAGAATGTTTTTCTACAATAATTTTGATTTGTTTCATCGCTAGAGCTTTGGCAAGGGAGATTTTAGGCGATTCTGATGGAGCGTACAATAGGCAGTATATTCAATCGTAATCAATTTATGGCGATCGCAGTTGTTAAACCCTCATCCTGGCTAGAGAAAGGTATTCAACTTGAAAAAGTCAGTAATATTAATCTGTTTAAAATTACAGACGAATTATCAGATCGGATGCAAGAAATTGTAGATAAGAAAACAGCTAATTCTCAAACACCAGAAGAAGAGGCTGAGTTGGAAGCCATTGGAGAATTAGTGATAATTGTTACCTACATTAATGAAATAATTGCTAATGAAGCACGAGAATCCAACGAACCAGAAAACAGAGACATGGGAGTAGACAGAAATTAATATCTAAAAAATCTAGAGACGTTGCAATGCAACGTCTCTACATCTAGGTTATTGCATCAGAATTTGTCGAATTAAAATACTCATGACTTCATCTGAGTTGCCGGTGGGTATCAGTGGACTCCATTCTCCGACGCTAGCGTAGCCAATTACCTGCAAGTAGTGGATTGTACTGGTAACGGCTTTGGGCGAACCAATCAGTAGATGCTTAACTGGTTTTCTTTGAGGAAGCCTCTGTTGTGTTGGTTGATTGACGCTGGGTGTATCTAAATTTTCACCCAAGAACTGTTCTAATTTTGACTGGGCGGAATCTTCTGGTTGTGCCATGATGATAGTTAACTCCTGATAAGGGGGCCAGATAAGGGCGATCGCATTCTTCTTCGCGGGATTAGGCGATCGCTTTTATCATGTCTTTATATTAAGGTATAAAATTATACTTGTCAACCATAAATTTAAAAATTATTATTAATAATTTTCAAGTTTTAATGGGAATAAATTAGCCTTAACTTTGGTAATATTAGCAACCACCAATTAACAAAAATACTCTCAACTTTTGGCTTTAATTGGTACTATCTAAAACTTCATCTTTCTAAAAAAAATGCTAGATTTAGCAAATTTTTCGCTAATCTAGCAAACCTAAATTATTTACAGGAAGTCTAATCTTCTGGCTCAATTCCCGCCGCCCGCAATTGTGCTGCTAGTCGTTCAGCACGTTGGCGTTCTTGCTCGGCGCGTTCGCGTTCCTGTTGGGCTAATTCTGTTCCCCAAGGTAAAAGGTTTCCTTGTTCATCCCACCACCGTAACCACTTTCCTGTGCGGTTTTCACGAGTACCTTGGGACACTCCAAGGTAAAGATTCATTTCTGCTATCCAGTAGCGTTGGTTTTCATCAGGCTCTTGCAAAATGTACTGTTCTGTGGTTAAGCGATACATCTCGAAACTACCGCTATCTGGTTCAAAGATGATGTAGTTTGGTACTTTTAAAATGCGCTCGTAGAAAAACCATTTTCCTGGGGGATATGTCGCTTTGATAGAATATTCTGTTTCCTGTGTATCGGAAATAAATTCCATCACAATTACGGGAATATCACCCTGTAATTGAGGTGTGTAACTGCGTGTTACTTCTTCTCTACTAACATTAATTTTGGCAATGAAAGCCCAATCAGGCGCTTTAATGACTATTTTGTTGTTTAGAGTGGCACAAATGCCGTAATTAGTTGTTGTTAGGGTGTTAGCTGAAATTTTTCCGGCTAATTGTAGGCTTTCTGTAAGTGCAGCAGCTAAGGCTGGTTGGTTGATGTTGTCCACTGGATCATCTGGGAGTTTGTAATCATCGGGTAGTTTTTCCCAAGTGATTTGGTAGTCTTGGGTGAGGGTTGTCATGAGGGTTTTCCTTTAGGATTGGGCATTGGGCATTGGGCATGGGGCATGGGGCATGGGGCATGGGGCATGGGGCATGGGGCATTGGTTATTAATTCTTCTCCCTCATTTCCCTCATCTCCCTCATCTCCCCAATCCCCAATCCTCAGTCCCCAGTCCCCAATAGTTACTCATCTTCATCGGGTTCTAAATCGTCGGCTGTCAATTCTTGATGCGGGATGGCGGCGATAATCGCATCTATGACTTTAGAGACTGGTAATATCTCAATATTTAAATCGGGGAATTTTGTTCCTTTTGGCACGATCGCTCTTTTAAATCCCAATTTAGCAGCTTCTTTTAACCGCAGTTCCATTTGGGAAACCGATCGCACTTGTCCACCTAACCCAACTTCACCGATTAATACTGTACCTGGATCAACGATGCGATCGCGGAAACTAGCTACAATTGCGATCGCAATTCCCAAATCTACCGCCGGTTCTTCTACATTCAACCCACCCGCAGATGCAACGTAGGAATCTAACTTTGACATGGGAATTCCTACCCGTTTTTCTAAGACGGCGAGAATTTGCACTAAGCGGTTGTAATCTACGCCAGTACCAGCCCGCCGGGGTGAAGGGTAGCTGGTAGGACTCACCAAAGCTTGCAATTCCACAACTATGGGGCGAGTACCTTCGCAAGCCACGACAATGGCAGTACCGGGAGCGGGATCGTCACGGTTGCCTAAAAATAGCTCTGAGGGATTGGAGACTTCCCGTAGTCCCTCCGCCACCATTTCAAAAATGCCGATTTCGTGAGTTGCACCGAAGCGGTTTTTTACTGTCCGTAATAACCGATGGGAGGCAAAGCGATCGCCTTCAAAATACAATACTGTATCAACTAAATGTTCTAAAACTTTTGGCCCCGCGATCGCTCCTTCTTTAGTGACGTGTCCCACAATCAACATGGTGACATCTTCGTGCTTTGCCACCTTCATCAGTGCTGCGGTACATTCTCGTACCTGAGCCACAGAACCGGGTGCAGAAGTCAGCGCCGGAAAAAACACCGTTTGGATACTATCAATTACCGCCACGTTTGGCTTTAGAGAATCTATTTCCCGTAAAATTTCTTCTAAATCTGTTTCTGGCAGTACATATAAATCTGCACCTATACTGTCAGGGTCTATGGGTAGTGTAGGATCTACCATTACTGTTACCTTCTCTTCATTAACCACACTTAGGGGTTTTGATACTCCTAAACGGGAAGCTCGTAATTTTACTTGCTGTCCCGATTCTTCACCAGTTACGTAAAGGATGCGATATTTCTGTGCTAATTGATTAGATACTTGCAACAATAAAGTCGATTTCCCAATACCTGGATCGCCACCAATCAGTACCATAGAACCGGGGACAACTCCACCACCAAGCACCCGATCTAATTCTCCATAACCAGACTCCCAACGGGCAATTTGGCGATCGGTAATTTGATCAAACGTTAAGGATGCTCGTGCTTTAGCTGGTTTAGAGTGAGATTTGCCATTGCCTTGAGTTGATTGCCAACTACTTACTCCTCCCCGACTGGGTACATCTACTGAGGATTGAATAGAAATTTGTTCTTCTAGAGAGTTGTAAGTACCGCAAGCTGGACACTTACCAAACCACTGGGGCGATTCTGCTCCACATTCGTTACAAGTAAAAAAGGTTTTTGGCTTTGCCATTCTTAAATCTTATTAAATATTCTTAATATTTACTTAATTCTTGAAAAAAACTAAAAACCAATAATAGTAGTATTTAGAGCTTTTTCCAAATCAATTCATGGAATGATATCTTAATATTATGGTATTAAAAATTAATCATGTAAATTTTTAGTTAAGGAGCCTTGAGAAACTTGGAAAGTCATAAAGAAAAAATCTTGGTGGTAGACGACGAAGCCAGCATTCGCCGGATTTTGGAAACGCGCCTTTCCATGATTGGCTACGATGTAGTGACGGCTGGCGACGGGGAAGAAGCTTTGGAAATTTTTCGCAAAACTGAGCCTGACCTGGTAGTTTTAGATGTAATGATGCCAAAGCTAGACGGCTATGGTGTATGTCAAGAATTACGAAAAGAATCAGATGTCCCCATTATTATGCTAACAGCCTTGGGTGATGTCGCCGATCGCATTACCGGGCTAGAATTAGGTGCTGATGACTATGTAGTTAAACCATTTTCCCCCAAGGAGCTAGAAGCCAGGATTCGCTCAGTGCTGCGGCGGGTAGATAAAAATGGTGCTTCTGGTATTCCCAGTTCTGGGGTAATCCATGTCGCTAATATTAAAATCGATACGAATAAGCGACAAGTCTACAAAGGCGATGAGCGAATTCGATTGACGGGTATGGAGTTCAGCTTGTTAGAGTTGTTAGTCAGTCGCTCTGGAGAAGCTTTTTCTCGTTCGGAAATTTTGCAGGAAGTTTGGGGTTATACACCAGAACGTCATGTAGATACCCGCGTAGTAGATGTGCATATATCACGTTTGCGGGCAAAGTTGGAAGATGATCCTAGTAACCCAGAATTGATACTCACAGCCAGGGGTACTGGTTATCTTTTCCAGCGAATTATTGAACCAGGCGAAGAGTAAGGAGATGAAGGGCAGGGGGCAGGGGGCAGGGGGCAGGGGGCAGGGGGATGAGGGAGATGAGGGAGTGGGGGGACAAGGGGGACAAGGGGGACAAGGGGGAATTATTGAACAAGTATCTCCCTTGTCTCCCCCCTCTTCCTTGTCTCCCTTGTCTCTTCTTCATGCCCAATGCCCAATGACAAATGACAAATGACAAATGACAAATGACAAATGACAAATGACAAATGAC
>NZ_JABXKH010000011.1 GCF_017115105.1 Nostoc sp. NMS2 | reverse complement strand
CGACTTACCTCGGCTTCGCTCGGCACAAGTCGCTCAGTACAAGTGCCCCATTCCCCATTTATGCTATTTTTTCTTCGTTTTTCAATGCTAAACGAGCAAGTCCATAACAGATTAGGGCATTGGCGATGAGGAAGAGGCGTGCTATGTTGCCACTTCCCAAACCCCAAACAGCCGGATCTAAAAACGCACTTACTGTCAAGCAGGCTGCTACACCTAATGTTGAACCAATGGCAAACCATTTCCAACTAGGATTTCCCAGCAGTAATGCCATTAACAAAATGGGAATCAGTACGCTGGCAAATAGGGGATTCAAGGCATCAGTTCCCTGGAGGGTATTACCTAGTTCGGGAATTGAACTGCCCAAAACCCGGAAAGGCCACTGGGGAAGATCAAAAATATAGATTCCCTTGAGGAAGAATAACCCGGAACTGCCAGCTATTAGTCCACTAGATAAAGACCAACTCCAAGTGAAGGGGAAGTAAACCCGTAAAAACCAAGCCAGTATATAAGAGCCAACTACCATTAAAATCTTGGGTAATAGTGCCACTGCACCACCATCAATCCAAAAGCCAGGGTTAAGATAGCCGTTATCGCGTAACCACCGAAAGAAATCTGGAAAACTGATTTGTCCCCCAAAAGCTAGTCTGACTGCTGCTTCTGCATTGAGTTGTCCAGCGCCATAATAGTTCAAACCATCATCTTGGATAACTCGCGCTGACTGCTTGAGGACTTTTAAAATTTCATCTGGTTCTTTGATACCAGCAGCTTTGATTAATGCTGCAACGCCGGCAACGTGGGGAGAAGCCATGCTTGTACCCTGGAAGCCAAGAAATACGCCTTCGCCATTTTCGTCGATAGTTTCTTGGAGAATCTTACCAGCTTCACTACCACCTGGAGCCGAGATATCTACGCCAGCACCAAAGTTAGAATAAGGCGCTCTTTCACCATCTGGGCCAATTGCCGAAACGCCGATGACATAAGGATATCGGGCTGGATAGCTTGCGCCATTGGTATTTTCATTCCCAGCTGCGGCAATGATAACTACGCCTTTTCTATGGGCATACTCGATCGCTTCTTTCATCAATTTGCTTTCACCGCCACCGCCCAAGCTCATATTAATTACATCTGCGCCTTTATCAGCAGCAAATTTAATCGCTTCGGCTATATCGGCAACTGTACCGCCGCCATAAGAACTGAGTACCTTTAACGGCATCAGACTGGCTTCATAAGCAATTCCAGCTACGCCATATTTGTTATTTGTGGCTTGGGCAATAGTTCCGGCAACATGGGTACCGTGGCCGTTATCGTCTTTGGCTTCTTCTCGATCGTTAACAAAATCATAGCCTTTGACGAATTTTGTCTCATATAAGTCGCGCACCTTAGTAATGCCGGTGTCAATTACCGCAACTGTAATGCCACTGCCTTTGGTTTGGCTCCATGCGCCTTCAATACCGATTTTGTGCAAGTTCCATTGCTTGCTGTAATATTGATCGTTGGGGCCAGTTAATGATGGGCTTGTCTCATCATCATTTTCTTGGGGTCTCAAAAATTCTGCTAACCAAGCTTTTTCACCTGGTTGTGGAATTTTTGTATAGATGTAATTTGGCTCGATAAATTCTGTAGCTTGGGCAAATTGAGATTTTTTCAGTTCTTGGAGTCGCTGGCGATCGCCTTTGACAATATACACATGGTCTTTTTCGGAAAACTTGTTGTCTAATTGGGGTGTAACGTTGTATTGTTTGGCGATCGCTTCGAGATTCTGTTGCACCACATCTGATGGAATATCTTCTCGAAAATCAAGCAAAATCGTCTCAAACTCTCCTTTAACTGCCATTCCCTGGAAATTAAGGAAACCAAATATGGCAGATCCCAGCCCAATGACAAACAAGCACAATAATATAAGCTTTCTCATATTAACTCATCACCGCTTTTTGCCAGTTTGCTCACTACCATAACTTATCTCCATCCTTTGTTGGTGGATTTTGCACTTTTAGTTACAAGTTTCACTTCATTACTCAGGACTTTTTGAAACGATGGAACGTGGTCTTTTGTGGTTGCCGCTATTAGTAATGTTTTTCTGGTTGGCTTGGCAAGGCTCGAAAGAGTATCAAAAAGTTGAAGCCTATCGCACTTGGGCAGAACAATTTGAACGGGCTAAGTACGATATTTATGCTGTTTTAGGTCAAAAAGACAATAATCTCACTTGGGGAAAACCCACACCTCAAGGGCCTATTAAACTAGAAACATTCTCTTTGCTTGATATTAATCAAATCAACCTTTTAGTAGACGATAAATTAGTAGATGTGGATAATATACCGCAGAAAGGTCGTTCTATAGAGCTAGAATTTCTCTTTTCCGAATCTGATAACTCAGTGCGCGTTCCATTTACCGAAATCCCTTTGGCGGCGGAATGGGGTAAGTTTTTGCAAGGGGTATTACAAGACTTGCGAACAGAACCAAACAAGTAGTTATATTGAAACTACAAGTTCTAGATGATCGGGCTGTTTCTGGTCAAAAAGTTAGATCGGGTAAACGACATAGCCTGCAATTCTGAATTATTAATTCTTAATCTCAATTGTCTAATAAAAAAATATGCTTCTGGGTAGATGAAAAGTCAGTCAAGGGGTAGCATAAAATACAAAGGCATAGATGATTGAACCGTAAGGAATACGGAAGTTTACTACGCTAGATAGATGCGGTTAGAGAACACTAAATGTTAAAAGTTAACCGCTTGCGGCTGCAAGATATATTCAAAATCCCGAAAAATTCACTTGTGGCAAAAGTCGCAAGTGTAGTACCCATTTTGGTTGGCAGCTTGGTGCTAATTGGCTGGTGGCTTGGAATTGAAGTTCTCAAGCGCGGCTTCCCTGGTAGTCCTGCCACGATGAAAGTTAATACAGCGTTGTGTTTTGTACTGTCTGGTTTGTCATTGTGGTTGTTTTTAAAAGCAGGGAATAAGGGGAAAAGAACAATTCCAAACTACCCTCACTCTTCGATCTTTCGACTTCTCGACTTCCCTACTCTGGTAATTTCTAGGGTTTGTGCAATAGCTGTCACCACAATTGCTGCACTTACACTTTGTGAATATCTGTTCGGCTGGAATCTTGGCATTGATCGGGTGCTGTTCCTGGATTCGCCAACTAGTATGGCGACATTGTATCCGGGGCGAATGGGGGTGAACACAGCAGTCAACTTTATGCTGGTCAGCGTTGCCCTAAAGATTCTGATTAATCCCAAAAACCACCGTAGTTATTGGTATGCTCAGATTATTGCTCTGATCGCTACTTTAATTTCCTTTCAGGCGCTCATGGGCTATGCCTACAAAGTGAAAGTTCTTTACGGACTTGCCCCTCATACAACATCAATGGCTTTACATACGGCGGTGTTGTTCATTTTGCTAAATATAGGTATTCTGTGGGTGCGGGCAGAACAGGGGTTAATGAGGGTAGTTACAAGTGATACTTATGGTGGCTTACTTGCACGTCGTTTGTTGATTGCCGCGATCGCAGTCCCTTTTGTATTAGGCTGGGTAATTGTTGAAGGTCAACGCGCAGGACAATACGATCCGGCTTTTGCAATATCGGTATTTGCGATCGTCCTGATTGTGATTTTTACTATTTTGATTTGGCAAAGTGCCAGGGTTATTGAACGCCTTAGCCATCAACGCGATCTTGCTCAGGATGTACTGAGAACCTACCAAGATAAACTGGGGAGTTTCGTAGATTCTAACGTTATTGGTATTCTGTTTGGCGATGTGTATGGTGGTATCCAGGAGGCAAACGACGAATTTCTCAGGATGATTGGTTACACCCAGGAGGATTTGTCAGCAGGTAGATTAAGTTGGAGCAATATCACACCACCAGAGGATTTACACTTGGATGAGCGAGGGATCGCCGAAGCCAAAGGTAACGCCAATGGTGCTTGTACGCCCTACGAAAAAGAATATATTCGCAAGGATGGTAGCCGCATCCCGGTTTTAGTTGGTTACGTGCTGTTAGGAGAAAAACGTGAAGAGTCAGTAGCGTTTATCCTCGACTTAAACGAACGTAAGCTTGCAGAAGCAGAGCAACAAAAATTAGTATCGCTGGTAGAAAATAGCTCTGATTTTATCGGCATCGCCACCCTTGAGGGTCAATTACTCTACATAAATGATGCAGGTCAAAAGCTGGTAGGGCTTGCTAGTCTTGACGAAGTGAGGCAAAAAACAGTATTAGATTACTTCATGCTCAAAGACAAAGCCTACTTTCAAGCATATATACTGCCGAATGTGCTATCACTTGGGCGCTGGCAGGGAGAATTCTGTTTTCGGCACTTTCAAACAGGTCAACCAATACCAGTTGATTACAATATCTTCACTGTTACAGACAACAACACAGGTCAGCCAATTGCCTTAGCAACTGTGACTCGCAACATCAGCGAACAAAAACAGGCTAAAGAAAAAATATTACAACTAAACAAGGATCTACAGCGCCGCATTATTGAGTTACAAACTTTGTTGGAGGTAATTCCCATTGGAATTGGCATTGCCGAAGATCCACTATGCCAAAATATCAAGGTAAACCCTGCTTTTGCCAAGCAGTTGGGGATATCGTCAGAGACTAATGCCTCTCTCGGCGCTCCTAGTGACAAAAAACCGACAAGCTTTAAAATCTACCAAGAGGGAAGGGAACTGTCAGAAGAGGAACTGCCAATGCAATACTCTGCTGCTCATGGTGTCGAGGTTTTGGATTGTGAACTTGAGGTAGTCCATGAAAATGGAAAAATTGTCAACCTGTTGGAGTACATTGCACCTCTGTTTGATGAAGAGGGTAAAACTAGAGGAAGCGTTGGTGCATTTTTAGATATTACGGAGCGCAAACAGGCAGAAGAAATACTTCTAAATCAGCAAAAATGGCTGGAGGATGTGCTAAATCTGATGCCAAGACCCTTGCTGTTTATCGAACCAGGAACGGCGCGGGTAACTTTTGCAAATCGCTCTGCTAATGAATTAGCTGGGGGGGAATTTCCTAAAGGTGTACCAGCAGAACATTATCATACAGTTTACCACTATACAGATGCGGCAGGCGATCGCATTCCCAATGAACAAATGCCAGGAGTACGGGTTGCCCTTGGCGAACGTCTCAATGGATTAGAGGTAGACTGGCATACTCCCTCTGGTGTGCGTTCTCTACTGATATTTGCTGATACCTTGCCAGCAATGCACGGTCATCCGGCTACCTGTATCTTGGTGTTCCAAGAGATTAGCAACCTCAAACAGGCAGAAAAAGCACTCTCTTTAGGTTACAAAAGGCTAAAGTTACTATTTAACACAGCCAACGATTTATTATCAAGCCAAGAACCAGTACTACTAATCGATAGCGTCTACCGAAAACTAAGAGAGCAAATTGGTTTAGATGTTTATTTTAACTATTTGGTTGAGGGTAACTCCCAGGTAATGCGACTAGAGTCTTACAGTGGCATTTCCCAAGAACTGGCGAAGGAAATCGAGTTGTTGGCTTATGGTGAATCGGTTTGCGGTACTGTAGCCCAGGAGAGTTTTGCAATATCTCTAGAGAATGTGCAGCAATCAACTGACCCAAAAACAGAATTGATTCGTTCTTTAGGCATTACTGCTTATTATGGTTATCCGTTGATTGCCCAAGGACGGTTGTTGGGTACTCTTTCTTTTGGCAGCCGGACTCGGTTAAGCTTCACGGAAAATCAAAAGGGGATGATGCAAGCAGTATGCGACCAAATAGCGATCGCAATGGAACGAGCTAGTTTAATTGCTTCTTTGCAAAAACAAACTGAGCAGTTGCAAGACGCGAACCGCATGAAAGATGAGTTTCTAGGGATATTGTCTCACGAATTGCGATCGCCCCTGAATGCAATTTTGGGCTGGGCGCAACTCCTGCAACGAAGCAAGCTGAGTGAAAGTCAAATAGCTAAGGCTACGGAGACAATTGAGCGCAATGCTAAGGCGCAAACCCAGCTAATTGAAGACTTACTAGATATATCGCGGATGATTAGAGGCAAGTTACGCCTTAATGTGCGTACTGGTAATTTGGTTCCGATAATTGAGTCGAGCCTAGAGACTGTTAGCCTAGCCGCCCAATCCAAGGAAATCGATTTAAGATTTTCTATTATTCCCTCAAAAGAAACGCGAAATGCGCCACCGGGGATACTCCCCGTGGTAACAATCGCACCAAATTCAGATTTGGGATTAGGAATCAATACCGAAAATCTAGAATCAAGAGAAGCACAATTCCAAAGCAATCAACACTCAGAGGACAGCAAGCTTGGTGAAAATTCCCAATTCTTAGTTTCCGGTGATTTCGAGCGTTTGCAGCAAATCATCTGGAATCTGCTATCCAACGCCATCAAATTTACACTCACAGGGGGACGGGTAGAGGTGCAATTGTCAGTGGTAACAGGCGAAGAAAAACAACAGATAACAGATAAATATGCCCAAATTCAGGTGATTGACACAGGCATTGGTATCAGTGCTGATTTTCTCCCTTACGTCTTTGACCGCTTTCGGCAAGCTGACAGTTCTAACACTAGAACTTATGGTGGATTAGGACTAGGATTAGCGATCGTGCATCATTTAGTAGAATTACATGGCGGTACTGTTCGCGTAGATAGTCCAGGTAAAGAGCAAGGAGCAACGTTTACAGTCAAGCTACCACTTTTGAAAAGTCCTCCCTTCACAGCCTCGCAGCCTCTCCCCTTCCTCTCTTCTCCTCCTGCCTTCGTCTCCCTCCTTGGTGTGCGGGTAGTAGTTGTAGATGACCAAACCGATACCCGTGAATTTATTACCACAGTTCTCGAACAGTGTCAAGCCGAAGTTAAAGCAGTAGCATCAGTTCAAGAAGCATTGCAGGTAATTGCACAATGGAAACCAGATGTTTTAGTCAGTGACATCGGTATGCCCGATGAGGATGGTTACTCTTTGATCCGCAAACTGCGATCGCAACCACCAGAACTAGGGGGAAATATTCCCGCAGCAGCGTTGACAGCTTATGCTAGGGCAGGGGATCGAATGCGAGCTATACAAGAAGGTTATCAGCTACATTTACCCAAACCTATTGAAGCAGCTGAATTGGCTACAGTAGTCGCCAGCCTTGTTGGACGGACTTAGAGAGAATTAGACAGGAGATAGAAACATCTTTATATCTGATTTTGAGTCATACATTTTGTACCTCACTGACTTGCAAACTGCTGTAATTCTCACACTCAGCACAGGCTTCTCTCACTTTCCGGATCAAGTAAGTAGTAAATAAATAAAGCGCCCTCCCAAACTGGGAGAGCGCCTTATTATTTAGCTAATGGAGTTAAT
>NZ_JABXKH010000078.1 GCF_017115105.1 Nostoc sp. NMS2 | reverse complement strand
GAATTAAATCTTACCCTACCTCGGATGGTGTCACTTTGTTTCCAACAAAGATTGCTGATCAGGCAAGTCCTCTTGTCAATAGGCTTTGAGACGCGCTAACCCTGCTTCCAACAACACCCAAAGTACAATGAAAAACCTTATTAAGAGAAGAAACTAATGGCTGATAACAACAAAACTCTTGTTGCCTATTTCCAGAGTTGGTCTGAAAAGTGGAGCGACGATCCCAAAAAACTGCAACTGGCTAACATAGCGCCTTATGTGAATATAGTGATTGTGTCTTTTCTAAAACCAGATGCAACCTACGAGGGTGGCAATAAACTATCAGGTACAGGGCTTGATTTCAGTGCAGACGGAGTGGTGGTAAAAGACGCGATCGCCTATCTCAAAAGCAAAAATCCTAACACAAAAGTGTTAGTGGCAGTAGGTGGAGCTACTTATCAGAATTTTGCGGCTTTGAATACTAAGGCGATCGCAGATGTGGTCAAAGATTTTGGATTTGACGGTATAGATATTGACTACGAACCGTTCAATAACGGTCAGTGTTCATCCACAAACGGTCAAGTTACCTGCACAACAGATGATGAGTATCGTCGCATTGTCAAGGAAATTCGCCAAGCACTACCCAGACCATATTTAGTCACCGTTGCAGCTTGGAGTGTTGGTGCTTATGGTGAAGGGCAATGGACAGATGCTAAACCGAAAGCTGCCCTAACAGGTTTATTGCTCAACTTGTTGCGATCGCCTGAAGCTGAGTACATTGACCAACTCAACGTCATGTCCTACGATGCAAGCCCTGAATATGACCCAAAAGTTGCCCTAACTGCTTATCAGAATTATTTCAAGGGGAACATTGTCATGGGTGTTGAAGTACCACCAGAAGGATGGGGTGGACATGTTTATACCATACCGGAAGTTCGTAATCTGGCACAGGCGGTTGTTGACTCGAACGCGGCTGGAATGATGCTATGGAGTTTACAAAAGCAGCCAGAAGAAACGCCTACTGACACCAGCCCAAACGCTCAAATGATGGCACAAGCGATATGTCAAACTTTGTCACTCGGTAATTGTGAGCAACCACTTTTTCAACTCATTTGAGAATCGCTATATGTTAAGCATCAAGGCGGATGTAGCGATTAATACTTTGAAGTATTTGTTTGGAGTTCATTTATGTCTTGTACACTCGGTAATTCATATATTGTCAAGTCGGGAGACACGCTTTTTATCATTGCCCAACAACAATTAGGTCATGGTGAACGCTGGCATGAGATTCTCAAACCAGATGGCATCCCATTTACAGACGGGGATGCTTCTAATTTGCAAGTGGGTCAAGAAATATGCATTCCAGGGTCTACTCCTTTACCTCCTCCCTCCGGGAACCAAATAAATCTAGAAGCTAGATTTTACAGTATAGAGGAAACGAATTGCCATCTACCTGCCTCCGGCGTGCATGGGGTAACATTGCAAGCAGCACTTGCAGGTCAATTGCAGTCACAATGCCAAGGTGAAAGCGTTGGACGTTTACAGTGTGCAGTAGATCCAAATGTAATTCCCCTGTTAACAAATTTTACCTTGGTGCTTTGGGATGGTAGGCAAGTTCCTGCCGCTGCTCTAGATATCGGTACGGCAATTATCGGTCAAAAGATTGACATCTTTGTTGATAGCGTTGAAGAAGCAATCAATCTAGGTGTCCAGTCTGTGACAGCAATTTTGTAATTTAATTTTTGGAGTTGATTTATGTCTTGTACAATTGGTAGTTCATATACTGTTAAGTCCGGAGACACGCTTTTTATTATTGCCCAACAACAATTAGGTGATGGCAACCGTTGGCATGAAATTAAAAAACCAGATGGCACTCCCTTAACAGACGCGGATGCGACAAATTTACAGATAGGTCAAGAAATCTGCATTCCTAACGGGTCTGTCACTCCACCACCACCCCCTCCCTCAACGGGCAATGGTTTCGCAGGTATTGTATCGCAGCAAACCTTCGAGGCTCTATTCCCAAACCGAAATGGTTTTTACTCCTACGACGGTCTAGTGACCGCCACGCAGAAATACCCAAGCTTCTGCAATGAAGGATCGGACGAACAATGCAGACGTGAGGCGGCTGCCTTCCTAGCAAATGTTGCTCAAGAGACGGGTTTTTTACAATACATTGATGAACTGAACACAGCAGTATGGGGTAGCTATTGCGATCCCACAACCTATCCGTGTGTGCAGGGTAAAACCTATCACGGTCGCGGACCGATCCAGTTATCGTGGAACTATAACTATGCTACATGTGGGGCGGCTCTTGGGATTGATCTGCTCAATAACCCTGATTTGGTCTCAACAGATAGCGCTATTTCCTTCATGACCGCCCTGTGGTTCTGGATGACATCGTGCCACAATGCTATCCGCAACTCTGGTTTCGGCATGACAATCTCCATCATCAATGGTGGCATCGAATGTGGACCGAATGCGTCCCCAGAAGGCAGACAAGAAGCCCAAAATCGAATCAATTTTTATCTGGATTTTTGCCAGAGGTTGGGAGTTTCACCGGGCGAAAATCTTTCCTGCTAAGTTGAATGGCACTAAGTTAACGGCAAACCCATTATTTATAAGGCTTCTGGGTGTCGGGTGTCGTGAGGAAGAAAAAGAAATTTATTTGTGTCTGTACCCGTATTTAGTTTTCTTGATTTTTTCCTACACCCACTCAGCCTACCCCCAACACCCTGCCCAGACGAGCTTTCACATAAGTTTTAGTGCCATTCCCTGCTAAGTCTTCAAACATATCTCTTATAGGAGTTATAACCATGTGCAACCAGATCGTTTGTTTACCCAAAATGCTACCTCGCAACCAATGGGTAGCTGCCGCTCAAATTGCAGCCAAGATCAACCCAGTCAATCATCCACCGATCGAACGCTTGATGCTACTGATGCCAGGGTTCATTCCAGAACCAGAGCATGTTGCAGTTTTAACTACAAAATACTGGGGAGCGGGTGGAGTGTATTTGACCGTAGGCTTTCTAGATGATGCTCCCGCTGATTTGAGAGGGCGCATCCTATGGCACATGAATGCTTGGAGTGCGACGGCGAATGTTCAGTTCGTGGAAACGAATACAGATCCACAAGTGCGGATTGCCCGAACACAAGGAAAGGGATATTGGTCATATCTAGGAACAGATATTCTTTCTATTTCTGGCGACCAACCGACGATGAATCTTGACTCGTTCACTATGGATACGCCCGACTCAGAGTTTTACCGAGTAGTGCGCCATGAAACTGGACACACACTAGGCTTTCCACATGAGCACATGCGGAGAGAATTAGTAGATCATATCGATCCAGATAAAGCAATTGCCTTCTTTGCACAAAACCAGGGGTGGTCCCCAGACCAGGTTCGTCAACAGGTTTTAACACCGATCGAAGAATCATCGCTGTTGGGCACTCCCCATGCCGATTCTAACTCCATCATGTGTTACCAGCTCCCTGGTTCGATTACTAAAGACGGCAACCCAATTATAGGGGGTACGGAAATTGACTCATCGGATTATGGTTTCATCGGTCAGATTTATCCCAAGCCCAGTTCTAGCAATCAGGTCATTATTTACACTGACTCTGAATATCAGGGATTTGCTCAAACATTAGACCCAGGCAAATATGACTCGGGCCAGATTCATAATGACATAATTAGTTCGCTAAAGATTCCTTCGGGGATGAAAGTTACTTTTTATAGCGATGTTAACTTTGGTGGGGAAAGCAAAACGTTTACGGCTGATACGCCTTATGTAGGTGACGACTTTAACGATAAGACTTCCTCGCTCGTCATCGAATTAGTATTGTGAGTTAACTGATTTGGAGCCTTTATCCACCCCAATCACGATATATGTCAGGGAATGGGTAATCTGATTGCGTTAAATTACAAAGGAGATTCAGAGAATTACGATGTCTATTGAAATCTTTACTGATGCTAATTTTTCTGGAAAAACGTCAGGGAATATTGATCAAGAGTTTGCCTCGCTTGGAGATACTTGGAACGACCAAATTTCCTCAATTAAGGTGTATGCTGGCACATGGGAATTTTTTGAACATACGAACTTCCAAGGAAGAAGTTTTCGGCTGACGCCAGGTGAATATGCCTCGGTTCCAAATGACTGGAATGATATAATCTCATCCTTTAAACGAGTCGAAGTCTCAACGCCTAGTGGTATGGCACAAGAGATATTGAATGCCCACAACTCGTATCGCTCAGAAGTCGGTGTTCCGCCCCTGGCTTGGTCTGATACTTTAGCAAGTCATGCTCAAGAGTGGGCAAACTATCTTGCTGCCACTCAATCGTTCAAGCATAGTGGAGCAGACGGGGAAGGAGAAAATCTTTGGATGGGCACATCAGGCAGTTTTAGCTTTACCCAAATGGTTGAGGGTTGGGGAAATGAAAAGCAGCATTTTGTGATCGGAACATTTCCAGATGTGAGTAATACTGGCAATTGGGCTGATGTTGGACACTATACTCAGGTCGTTTGGCGGAATACGACTCAAGTAGGATGCGCTGTCGCTGACGGGGGTGATGGGAATACAAGACTCGTTTGCCGCTACAGCCCCCAAGGAAACTTTGTAGGTCAACGACCGTTCTAACGTAACTTAAACAAAAACGAGAGAGATAAAAAGATTATAATGCTTAACTAGCATAGCCTTCACGTTGAAAAAAAAGTTCACAGTACGGCGCAAGGTCACTAACTCCACCGTTACACAGTCCTTTTTCCGCAACACAGGCGACGACGCGATCGCGATGTGGAACGATCCAGGTGGCGGTTTCAATACCTTCTCGTTCAACCACGTTGAAATACTAGTGTTGGAGAACAAAATCGCCATCTATGGAGGTGAATCTAACGTTGTCACCGATAATATTAATTCTCTATGAAAATGCACTTAATTTTTATTAAACGAACCGCCAAGACGAGCTAGTGCGTTGGACAGGTTTCGCGGCTTGAAGCAACTGGCGTGCCAAGAACGTTAAGGAAGAGAAGGATAATTATTTAGTGCAAGTTTACAGAGAATTGGTATAACTACGTTGCTGACCAGCAGGCTGAAGGGGGTGGTATCCACGTCGGCAACCGCTTCCCCGGAAGCAGCCCAATCAACGGCAACGCGATCATCCGTGCTGGTTCACAGAATTACTACAATAGCTGGAACTTCGGCACGGGTGCGCTGTGGTTCTACGCGCTTGATGCAGACATGACGGGCGTCATCAATAGCGAATAATAGACAAGCGAAACGAGCTTCAAAATTTACCACGAGATAGTGCTGAGTGGAATAACTTCCGCAAAGGCTTAATATAATGCGCGCTCCGCAAAAGTATATAACAACAAGTGAGGTACTATTATGTCTCAATTTCTCGGTGTCGCCTTTCAACCTTATGTCGGCCGCTGGACAGGAACACCTCCAAACGCTACAACCCCGTATTGGAACTCCTACAGCCAGCAAGATATTGTGAAGATGCTGGAGGTGATTGCATCCCGATTTAGCAAAATTAGCACCTACAGTATGGGGTGTGCTGGATACTACCCACCAGAAACGCCTTGGGATCAAGTCGATTCTAACTGTCGTGTTGCTTCTGCTGCTGCCGAGTTAAATAAGCTTCGTGGTCAAGTTGCGATTGAGGTCGCTCAAGGTATTTATCAGCAGTCGGATACAGGACTGCAACACAGAGAAATTGAAGGTGCATTTTCTGCGGCTAGTGCAGCAAATACGGTGTTTCCCAACACGGTAACTTCATTTGTTTTTACTAATGAATATGTCGTTGACGCACAAACAGCTAATGCAGTCAACGCAATGATTGTCACTAATAAGCAGAATGCTCATAACCTCAATCTCAAAGTTGGTGTGCGATCCCATACCTTCGGAAATATTGCTAATCCGAGTAGCCCATTCTACAACGAGATGAAGACACTGATTCAAAAGTGCGATTTTATTCAGTGCAATCTTTATCCTGGTTCAAACACACCTACTGCCCAAGACGGTGTAAATGGGGTAAGCGAAGCTTTCAATATGATTAAATCAGCAGTTGTTGGAGTTAACCCACAATGCGAGGTGATGATTGGTGAGACTGGTTGGCCTTCACAGGGAGTTAGTTTCAACAATACGGATAACAACGTCAATAATCTCTTGGCATACTCTGAGGCAATTGATAAGTGGGCATCACAACAAGGTGTAATTACTTACTTGTTTGAGGCAATTGACGAACCTTGGAAAAGCGACCAGAACAAGCAAGACCCCCCTTGGCAAGGACAGAATGGTGCTGAGGGACACTACGGTCTTTGGTATCTCGATGACTCTGGTGGTTATACACAGAAGCATGTCTAATAACAAGCACAAACAACAATGGAGTGTGGGATGTGGGTGAAAATGCAACTGAAAACCGTTATCAAAATTCAAAGAAGAAAATGAGTGAGGGACTTCCAAAAAATAAAATCAGCAGTAAATACAATACCTTAGCCAATTTACGAGGGTTCAATGCCTGTAGAAACGGGATGAATACGTCCTAAAGAAGTAAGCTTGGCAAAAATCTGGGTTAATAAAATAGGCTCAGGCATTTCGGGAAGCATTTTTAAAATTTCACGAACATATCGAAAACCACGATAGTGAGCCTTAAGGTCAATAATGCCGGAGTCGGGATTGTGTTGACGAAAATCTAATAGTTGATGATGGGATAAGTTGACCATAAAGAATGCTAAGTTAGCAGCATTAGTCACGGCAGTTTGGCTTAAATTCATAAAATCTTCTAATCCCCAAAACTGTTTAGCATCTCGAAAGTTAAACTCGATTTGAAAGCGCAGTCTGTAGTAGTCGATTATCTTTTCATAGGACAAATGGAGGTCACTAGAAAATAGAATTACATGACTACTAGCATTAGTTTTAATATTGGTTTTGACTAAAATAACTATATTTAGTGCTTGAGCAAATTCCTTGTGGAGTAAAGTAGTTTGATAAATATCAGTTTTGATATCCTCGTCAATGGTACTTTTACACAAATACTCATCAGATATATTAGAATAATCAATCTGATCACCGTATTTACGACGGGAGCGACGATTGGGGTCAGGGTTTTGGTAAGGTATATATAATGCAGAATCATGGCGCAACTTGGAAATTATGTGCAGGTTAACAAGACGTGCCATCTGCAAAGCATTGTTGTTTCCAAAATGACCGTCTAAAACTAAGTAAGTCAGGGGGATAAAGTTAGCTATTAACAAGACTTACTCATTAATCATCTTCTTAATTTTTAGTAGTTCAGATGTAAGAATTACTTCTGTTTTATTTTTGTTCTTACTCCCTTTTGGTCGTCCAGGGGTACAGCCGGGATACGGATACCGTTGGCGAATTCCCCAAACAGCTAAACTGAACCGATTAGTTCAGCAATGAAACGATTGAGAACCTTCTGAGCA
>NZ_JABXKH010000076.1 GCF_017115105.1 Nostoc sp. NMS2 | reverse complement strand
ATTGGGCATGGAAAAGAGGCAGAGGGGCGGGGGGCAGGGGGAAAACTCTTCTCCCTTGCTCCCTGCTCCCTCATCCCCCTTTACTCCTCTACCCTCTTCCTGTCGTCTCTAAAAAGAAATAAATTGGAGTTCAGACGTGGTGAGATCACGCCATTGACCCAATTTTAGGTCATCTAATCGGAGGTGGGCTATGCTGACCCTGACCAGTCGCAAAGTCGGAAACCCAACAGCCGCAGTCATGCGCCGGACTTGGCGGTTTTTTCCCTCTGTCAAAGTCATTTCCAGCCAAGCTGTCGGTACATTTTTGCGAAATCTAATTGGCGGGGTACGTTCAGGTAGCTCTGGCTCTTTTGATAAGAGCCTAACTTGTGCTGGTTGAGTGCGGTAATCTTGAATTTCTACGCCTGTTTGCAACCTTTTGATCGCATCTTCATCTGGAATTCGCTCTACCTGTACCCAGTAAGTACGTTTATGACCAAAACGCGGATGGGCAAGGCGATGTTGCAATTGTCCATCATTCGTTAACAGCAGTAACCCTTCACTATCCCAGTCTAAGCGTCCTACAGGATAGACATCAGGTACATCTATATAATCTTTCAGGGTGCTATGTGTGGGAGCATCTTTTGTAAATTGGCTGAGAACGCCATAGGGTTTGTAAAAAATAATATATCGGTAATTTGTCATTTGTCATTTGTCATCCCTTCGGCTTACCTCGACTTCACTCGGCACAAGTCGCTCAGGGCAAGTGGGCATGGGGCATTGTTTTCTTCTCTTGTCCCTCTGACCCTCTGCGCTCTACCTTTATTCTCTAACGAAACTTAAACATAAACATTTTTGAGGGGGAAATAAGTGCAAAATATCTCTCAAACTCTGATTTCTCCCTGTCCTCTGCCCCTCTGCGGTTCGTTATTCCGTAACTCTTGCGTAAGTCCTAGATGTAAACGACAAAAAACGATATCGTCAGAAATTGCGGGTTGAAATTTGCTTAAGATACATACCCAATGCCCTATGACTAACTACTTTCGCTCCAATGTTGATGCAATGGCTAGCTATGTTCCTGGTGAGCAGCCCCAACGCGGTACACAGATAATCAAACTCAACAGCAACGAGAACCCCTATCCTCCTTCCCCTGCGGCATTAGCTGTACTGCGAAATATCGAGGGGGAGTGGTTGCGGAGGTATCCAGAACCTTTCGGCGGGGAATTTCGGCAAGCCGCAAGTAAAGTTTTAGGAGTTCCTAGCGATTGGATTATTGTAGGAAATGGCAGTGACGAATTGTTGAGTGTAGTAATTCGAGCCTGTGCAGAACCTGGAAAGAAGGTAGTTTATCCGATGCCAACTTATGTGCTATATCGCACATTAGCAGAAATGCAGGCTGCGGAAATTATTGAGATTCTTTACAACGAGGACTACAGTTTACCTTTGGAAGAACTGATTGCTGCCAATGGTGCTGTCACATTCATTGCGTCGCCGAATAGTCCATCGGGGCATCTGGTAGCAACTAATGAACTACGACAGTTAGCCAGTCAGTTAGCTGGAGTTTTAGTGATTGACGAAGCTTATGTAGATTTTACCGAAGAGAATGCGTTGGCTTTGGTAAACGAATACGAAAATGTCATCATAATTCGCACACTTTCTAAAGGGTACTCGTTGGCTGGACTGCGATTGGGATTTGGAGTGGCGAATCCTAAACTGTTGCAGGGACTGTTTAAAGTGAAGGATAGCTATAACATTGATGCGATCGCTTGTGCAATTGGTACGGCTGCTATTACCGATCAAGCTTATAAAAATGCTTGTGTGGCAAAGATTAAAGCATCACGTCATCAGCTATCAACAGACTTGAAACAATTAGGTTTTCATATCTGGGATTCCCAAACTAACTTTTTGCTGGTACAGCCTCCACAAAGAAACGCGGAATATCTCTATCAAAAACTGAAAGAACAGGGAATTTTAATCCGTTACTTCAAGCAGCCTGGGCTAGATGATAAATTACGTATTACTGTTGGCACAGATGAACAAAATCAAGTTCTAGTAGAAGCATTGATTCATTTGTTGGGGACTGGGGATTAAAGAAGTCGAAAGTCGGAATGGGCTACGCCCCGCTACGTTCGCGGAGCGTCTCGTAGAGAAGAGAGGAAATACAGTTTTGTAACGGGGATTTAGCGCTGCACGGATATAAAATTAGGATACTAATCTGATGCTAAAACTAGGTCACTCGATTTTGGATTGACGATTTTGGATTGACCCCACGACTGAAGTCGGAGGCTTGAAAAAGGAATTGTTTTTTGTTTCTCTATGAATGAATTCAGGGGCTTGAAACCGTTTTTTGGATTCTAGATTTAGATTTAATCCAAAATCGTTCGACTGAGCGAAGTCGAAGTCCAAAATCCAAAATTGTTTCGGTCAGATTTGTGTCAATAAGGGGTAAAAACTGGTGATGTTCAAATCCAGTTATTTCTGAAACCCTTACTGTATATTGCTTGTAAATGGACGTAACTGGATTCGAACCAGTGACCTCTACGATGTCAACGTAGCGCTCTAACCAACTGAGCTATACGTCCTTAACCACACGAATATTGATAGTAGCATATACTTTTGCGATCGCACAAGATAAAGACCCAAGCTTTTTTAAGGGGAGATTGAGATTTCAGATTTTGAGTGCGTAAGTCTTAATTTCAAATAAAATCCTTCTTATTTCGTTACAATCAGCTTGTGCGTTAAGCATTCAAGAGTTATCAGCCATGAAATTGATTTCCGATCCACCGATTCCTGTAAAAATTCAAAAGATGAAGGAACGGGTGCGGTGGATGCATCCAAGTTTTGTGCAACGGGGAATTGACCAAACCAGCATGGTTATTGACGATCGCAGGGAAGATAGTCCAGAATTTTCCTTTATGGTTATCGGTGATTCCGGCACTAAATCCCATTCTCCCCATCACCCCCAGCGAAAAGTTGCCGAATTGATGCTGACTCACCGGGATGATTGCAGTTTTGTGTTGCACACAGGTGATGTAATCTATGTGGTTGGTTCTCAAGAGTATTATTCAACAAACTTTATTGAGCCTTACCGGGAATTTCTTGTAGGTGGCGACAACCCGAAAGGCATTCCTTATGACCGGATGGTGTTTAATACGCCGTTCTTGCCAGTACCAGGTAATCATGATTACTACGATGTACCGTTGATATACCGTTTATTGACTGGAACAACATTTTCATTACGTCGCCTGTTCCGCTACAAAGATATCGAGATTGGTTGGCATGGATCGTATCAAGGGAACGCTTATGCACGGGCATTTATCGATTATACCCAAGGGATGTCCCCACAAGAATTAGAACGTCATTTAGATCGACACTACACTGCTAAGACCGACACAGGACGGTGTTTGCGTTACGAACCTGGACAGTTTACTCGCTTACCCAATCGCTATTACACCTTTCGTTACGGCGGGATTGACTTTTTTGCACTGGATTCTAATACCTTTAATACACCATCACCTTTACCTGCAACTCAAGAGGGTGAAATTTACCGTCGGGAATTGCAAAAGCGTCGTCAGGAAATAGATCGAGAAGAATTGCAGATTTTGGGAATATGCGATCGCCTCAACCCGGATAAACCCACGGAAGCTGAAGAACTTGATGAACTTAGCGCCAAATTAGATCAAATAAACGAGATCAAAATCGATATTGAAAAGCAATTGGCATCTCATAAAATGCCTGCGATCGATTTTGAACAACTTGAATGGTTGCGAAGCAGACTCATTGAATCTTGGAACACCTCCGAAGTGCGCGGACGTGTAATCTTTTTTCACCATCCGCCATTCGTCACAGAGGCTACCAAGTGGAATCAGGCACAAACCTTAGCGGTTCGCCACCGCTTGCGCTGGGTGTTTGAACAAGTGGCAGAAACTCTTGGTTCTCTAATTAAAGAACGTCCCATAGTCGATTTGATTTTAAATGGTCACGCTCACTGTTTGGAGCATCTTCTCACAACTGATACCGGATTTGCTGACTCTCACATTAACTGCATTATCTCTGGTGGTAGTGGTCATCGTCCCCGCTATCAACGGCGAAAGGGGACTGAATTGATGGAGACTTTTACGGAAATTGCAGGTAAACCCACTCGGAAAGTTGCCGATTCAACGCTTTTTGTGGGTCGTCATGATTCCAATTTTCAGAACCGCCTGCCTTACTCATGTGTGCGGATTGATGTTCTCGATGGTAGTCCGCCCAAGTTTATCATCAGACCGTTGGTTACAGAACGTATTGAAGATGAGTGGTACAACCGCGAACTTGAACCATTTGTAATTTAAACGGCAATACAGTTCAGTTAAGCATTTCTTTCTCCTCTTCCTTCTCTTGCTTTGCGACGGCAGTCGCTCATGGGGGAAACCCCCAAGACCGCGCTGCCTCTTCTTTGCGTCCTTTGCGGTTCGTTAAAAAAATTGACTTTGATAAAGAGTTAAGACTTATACCAATTCTGTATGAATATATGATGAACGAACCGCCAAGGGCGCAAAGGACACAAAGAAAGAAAGAAAATTTGGCGCAGCCTCACAAAGCAATGATATTAACCCAAGCGTATTGATTTAAACAGGATGCGATGCCTACGGTGGTCACTGAGCTTGCCGAAGTGCGGTAAACTACGCGCTTTAATCACTTGAAAATCAAATCCAAACGTTGCTGTGTTGCTTTGAGTGAGTCTGCTGGCGAACTTTTACCCAACAATACAGATTCAATCGCCCGACCTAGACTGTCAGAAATGCGATTATAACCAGGAAATATGGGACGCGATCGCCCATATTTAGCTTGATCTAAAAATACCTTTACCTGTGGTATTTTTTTGATAAAATCCTGATATTTTGGACTTTCACGAGACTTCAGATTCACTGGTAAATAACCAGTTCCCAATGCTAATTCTGTCTGAAATTCTTCACTTAAAGCATATTCAACAAACTTAAAAGCTGCCGTTTGACGTTCTGGCGTGGTTTTGAAAAAGAAGAGATTCTCACCACCAATAACAGTAGCAGATTTTTGCCCAACCGGAATGGGAAAAACATCAAAATCGACACCAGTCTCTTGAAGTTGCCCCAGAGTCCAAGGGCCATTTAATTGCATTGCGACTTTACCACTCAGCAAGTCATCTGTCTCATAACCCCGTTCTGGGCCAGATAAAATCGCGGAACCCTCTGTAATTAAATCACGCCAGAATTGCAAAGCTGCGATCGCACCTTGATTATCTTGCAAATTTACTGCTGCTGCATTCTGTGAATCACCACTCACCAACTCGCCGCCGCCACTCCACATAAACGGCAACCAGGTGAACACTGTAAATTCTCCTTTTCCCAAAGGTAGAAACATCCCATATTGATCGGTTCGTCCATCGCCATTGGTATCACGAGTTAATTTTTTTGCAACTTGTGCAAACTCCTGCCAAGTGCGGGGTAATTCAGTAATCCCTGCCGCTTTAAACAAACTCGGACGGTAAAAAATACCAACATTATTTGTAGCAAAGGGTACAGACCAAATTTTACCGTTGTATTTCATTGAGCCATACAAAGCGGGGTCAATTTCGGCTTTGATTGGAGATTCCTCCAGCATTTCATCCAAAGGTAAAAGCGCATTCAGTTCTACCAATTGACCTGCGATCGTCGGATTGTACCATAATAAATCTGGGGGTGCATTTCCTACCACTGCTGCTAAAATCTTGGGCGTTTGCTGATCCTGTTGCCCAATATAAAGCGACTCTACCTGAATATCTGGGTGGGATTGATTGAATTTGTCTACCAACTTTTGCAGCACATCCCGATTTGGCGGCGGATTTACACCTTGCCACAGGGTTAAATGAATTACTTTATCTTCCTTAATACCAGGTAGAATACTTTGACATCCAACTAAAGCTATTATGCCTACGAATAATACAAGTAGTAATCTCCTAAGATAGTGTGACACTTTCTTTCTTTTTCGCTTGGCATAGCGAGGAGGCGAAAAAAAATTGTCCATGATGTTGGTTAAAATAATTGATCAATTCTCGTAGCTCCTTGAACAAAGAAGCAGGGAGCAGGGGGCAGGAAGCAGGGGAGCAGGGAGATGAGGGAGAGGGGGGAGACAAGGGAGAATACTTATTTAATAATTTTCCCTTATCCCTCTTGTCCTCCTTGTCTTCCCCTGCCCCCTTGCTCCCTGCTCCCTTGCCTCTTTTTCAACATAACTTTGCCACTCTCATGTAGAGTTGCACAATTATCTTAAGTGATGGTTTTTGCAAGCGTTTATATCCTAATCTTTAATAGAGTTTTGATAATTTCAGATTATGGCAGGACATAGTAAATGGGCAAATATTAAGCGCCAAAAAGCGGTAGTAGATGCAAAAAAGGGGAAAACCTTTACTCAGTTATCGCGGGCGATTATTGTGGCGGCTAGAAGCGGCGTACCAGATCCGGCGCTGAATTTTCAACTTCGCACGGCAATTGACAAGGCAAAGGCAGCAAGTATCCCCAATGATAATATTGAACGAGCGATCGCAAAAGGTGCAGGCACTTTTGGCGGTGATAACGCTATCTTTGAGGCGATTCGCTACGAAGGTTACGGCCCCGGTGGTGTAGCGATTTTAATCGAAGCCTTCACAGATAATCGCAATCGCACTGCTGCTGACTTACGTGTAGCTTTTAGTAAAAATGGTGGCAATCTTGGTGAAACAGGTTGCGTTGGCTGGATGTTTGAGCAAAAAGGCGTTTGTGTCGTACAGGGTGTGATTGACGAAGAACAGCTTTTAGAAGCATCCCTCGAAGGCGGTGCCCAATCTTATGAGATGACTGAAGATGAGATAGCTGAAGTTTTTACTGATATTGGCAATTTAGAAACCCTTAGTCAGACGCTCAAAAATCAAGGCTTTAAGGTAACTGATGCCGAGTTTCGCTGGATTCCTAGTAATAGTGTAGAAGTTACCGATCCAGATCAGGCGCGATCGCTTTTCAAGTTAATTGATACTCTAGAAGGCTTGGATGACGTGCAAAATGTCACAGCTAACTTCGACATAACAGAAGAATTGATGGCTCTCAGTTTTTCTTAATCAAAATTCACACATGGATAATAGTCAAACAACTTCTTAGCTCGACTTTATCCAAAATTAAGAACTTGGTTCTCTTGATACGGCAAAACCCTGGCTTTTTGGCTAAAACTTTTTCTATGTCACTGATTCTCGGTGAAATCGAAAAAGTAAAACTACCGAACTACAAAGGTTACAGCATCAGCTTGAGTGTAGTATTCCTTCAAACCGACATCTAACCCAACTGTGTTACCAGTCGGTTCTATGTTTTCAAAACGGTTTACATACGTACCTATTCTTCCAGGGCTTTCAAACTCCCGTCCATTTTTGTAAGGGACTGACAAATAAAAAAACATCCCAAATTTTCTTGTGGGATGGGTGTCCGCAC
>NZ_JABXKH010000020.1 GCF_017115105.1 Nostoc sp. NMS2 | reverse complement strand
GAATTAAATCTTACCCTACCTCGGATGGTGTCACTTTGTTTCCAACAAAGATTGCTGATCAGGCAAGTCCTCTTGTCAATAGGCTTTGAGACGCGCTAACCCTGTTACATATAGTAGCTGAGGTTTAGTGCAGTGAGTCAGGTTTTAAGCTTGGAATTAAGTGATGAAGTTTACGCGGCATTGCAACAACAAGCCGAGGTTGCAGGCGTATCTCTAGCAGAATTGGTGGCTACTTCCATAGAACAGCAGTATGGTTCTCCAAGACGTGAAAAGTCGCAAGTTGAAACAGAGAAAGAAGCCGCTCGCCAACGTTTCCGAAGTCATGCTGGAAGTATTAACCTCGGTTACGCGACAGGAGCAGATAATGAAAGTATTGATGCTGATTTAGTCAGAGCATACAGCGATACATCTGAGGAAACAAATTGAGTGCTTTTACTTGATAAATCTGGGCTACTTTGCTATGTCCACAGTAGTGAACCAGAACATCAGAAAGCAGTTGAGTTTCTGGATAGTGTTAGCGTAAGTTTAACTCACAGCTATGTTTTAGCAGAGTTTGTTGCACTAGCTCAGGTTCGTCGCTTTCCACGTACAGCAGCACTACAATTTATTATTGATTTGTTAGAAAATCTAGATATCGAGACGGTATGGATCAATGAGTTGTTGCATCGAGAAGCTGTTAAACTTCTAATGGCGCGGCAAGACAAGACCTATTCTTTATGTGACGCTGTTAGCTTTGTGTTGATGCGTCAGCGTGGTGTCACTGAGGCATTAACCACCGATCGCCATTTCGAGCAGGAAGGCTTTCGACGTTTGTTATTACCCCAAGTGTGACGATTTCTACGAATTATGCTCAAAAGCCCTCTGCGATATCCTGGCGGTAAGTCAAAAGCAATAAATCAGATAGCTGAATACTTACCAGAGAGCTTTTCAGAATTTCGAGAGCCGTTTGTGGGTGGTGGCTCTGTATTTATTTATTTAAGACAAAAGTTTCCCGATCTCAAGATTTGGATTAACGATTTAAACCGCGAACTATTTTTATTCTGGAAGTTTGCCCAATCTGATATAGCTCAGTTAGTTAAAGAAATTCGGCATATTAAAGTTAAATATACAGATGGCAAATTGTTGTTTGCAGAATTGACTAGTGTAGATGTTAATAAATTATCTGATTTAGAAAGAGCCGTTCGTTTTTTCGTCCTCAATAGAATTACTTTTTCTGGAACCGTAGAATCAGGTGGTTTTTCCCAAGAAGCTTTCCATAAAAGATTTACTGATACTTCAATAGAACGACTTGAAAAATTAGAAAATATCTTATCAAAGAACGTCCAAATTACTAATTTGGATTACAGTCATCTATTAAAACCAGAAGGAGAAGATGTATTTTTATTTTTAGATCCACCATATTTTAGTGCTACAAAATCAAAGCTATATGGTAAAGATGGTCACTTGCACACTTCTTTTGAACATCAGAGATTTGCTGAAATTTTACAACAATGTCATCATCGCTGGCTAATTACCTACGACAACTCAACGCAAATTATAGAAAATTTTCAATGGGCTAATATTTCAGAGTGGGAATTACAGTACGGCATGAATAATTACAAACAAAGTGGTGCAGCTAAAGGAAAAGAGCTATTCATTACTAATTATGAAGTTCAACGGAATTTAGACAAAATCGCATCTTCTATTGCATAGTCCAGTAACCACGGTACTGCAAACTGCTGCGGTTCTTGAGGTGAATGAGTCCGTTGCCAATCAATTGTTTGCCGCAATGCTTCATTTAAGGGCACAATTTCCTTATATCCCAACTCTTGACGGATACGAGTTGAGTCTACAAACCAATCTTGCTCTGTATTACCAGGCAATTTCCACTCTGATGGTAACTGGCTTTTGGGTACGATAACAACTTTACCCTGCCATCCTGCTATTTTCCCGATTTTGGTGATGCTTTGAGTTTCCGTAAGTGCTTCTACATCAGCGATATGATAAATGCGACCTGTTGCGCGTTCGTTTGTTGCTGCTAATGCGATCGCATACGCTACATTTTCTACATAGCCGTAAGAGCCACGCCATCGAGCGATATTGTCTTCCAAAACAATCGCAGGACGGTTATCATCCATCCGCTGAAGATAGGAATACAGGCGATGTCGGAAATCTCTGGAACCATATACCATTGGCAAGCGTATAATCGTTCCAGGTAAGTTGGATGCCATCACCACCCGCTCCACCAAAATCTTTTCATAATCAATTGGCACAGCGATCGGTCTAGAGGGCATTTCTCGGTATGGATAGAGTTGTTGGCGCAGGGGCGAATCTTCCGTAAGTGGTACAGGTACAACATTAGATTCCTTACCCCAAAGCACATCGTATGCATGATACACATCCATACTGCTGATTACAACAACACGCTGGGCAATATCCTCAAATGTGTTCGTTAGAGTTAGTGCATCTTGTTCGTTATAGGCAATCATATCTACCACGACTTCAGGCGAAAGCTGCTTAAACTTGCTTTTCATCTCCAAAAGATGAGAGCGATCGCCCAAGATTTCATCCACATCTGGTGGTAAATTAGTTGTAGTTTTTCCCCGATGAAATACGCTCACTTCATGACCCATTGCAATCAGTTGATGAACTACAGGAGGGCCAATAAAATTTGTGCCACCAATTATGAGTATTTTCATTTTGGTTTCCATCCATTACTGTTTGTCGATATTGTCGATATTAGAGTGATTTGCAGATTAATAGGACTTACGCACGAGTTACGGAATAACGAACCACAGAGGCACAGAGGACGCAAAGAAATCAGAGTTTGGGAGATATTTTGCGTAAGTCCTAATTAAATAGATGCAGATGTTTTCAAGATGATGCTGTCAATTAAACCGTAGGCTTTTGCTTCTTCGGCACTCATGAAAAAATCACGTTCAGAGTCCAATTCAATCTGCTCTAGCGATTTACCACTATTGGCAGCAAGTATTTTGTTAATTAATTGGCGGAAATACAAAATTTCTTTGGCTGCAATTTCAATATCAGATGCTTTTCCTTGAACGCCTCCTAATGGTTGATGAATCATAATTCGAGCATTTGGTAGAGCATATCTTTTACCCTTACTTCCAGCAGCAAGCAAGAATGATCCCATTGAAGCAGCAATACCGATACATACAGTACATACTTCTGAACGAATTTGATTCATGGCATCGTAAATAGCCATTCCTGCTGTCACCGAACCTCCAGGACTGTTAATATACAATGTGATATCTTTCTCTGGATCTTCAGCATCAAGAAATAGCATTTGTGCAACTATGAGGTTTGCTGTCTCGTCTGTCACTTCGTTTCGCAAAAATATAATTCGCTCTGCAAGTAAGCGGGAATAAATATCTAATGCTCGTTCCCCTCTTTCTGATTGTTGAATAATCATTGGGATGCTGAGTTGAATTTGAGAATTCATATTTTATATCTCCAAGTAAGATAAAATTTTCATTAAAAACTATTTTTTTAATAAAATGCTTAGGCTATTTTTTGAATAAATTAGAATTTTTATAACTTAATACGGTTTAGTTAGTGCCAAAAACCTTAAACTGTGTAGGTTGGGGAGCCACTGCGGTGGGCGGGTTTCCCGACTTGAAGCAAGTGGCGTTTGAGGAACGAAACCCAACATTTCCGAGGCTTTGTTGGGTTGCACTTTGCTTAACCCAACCTACAATTTTTCTTAACTGAACCGTATTGTTTTATAACTCCTCAAATATTCCCATCTCACCAAGACGAATTGTAAGAAGCTCAACGAAAGTAATTGCTTTGTGAGGGCCATTCTGGGTATGAGCAGGCGTAAACCAAAATGTTCCTGCTTTGCATTCACGTTCAGCAGTTTCAATAGTTCCCTTCAAAACATAAACATATTCATCACAAGGATGGTAATGAACTGGAATGACTGTGCCAGCAATCATTTGTAATCTATGAATTGAACCTTTTGGCACTGGTTCAGCTAATGTCAATAATTTTGTACCTGAAATAGGCTGAAACTCAAACCATGTTTCAGCTTCTGTGTCAACAAAAGTCTGTTTATTCATATTTAATTTTCCAAAATATCAATTTAATTTGGCTTGGCTAATACTCGTCCAACACAAATGATAATGTTGCCAAACTTTGAATTTAAATGTAGATATTAACGTGCAATATGTGAATTACCACTTTAACTGGTGCAATCTGTGACTAAGATTTGCGGTAGTTTTTCATGCAAACTGTAGTTCCATCCACCATTGAGAAAATAACTCAGAACGATACTATCTAATGCCTCATATCTACCAACGGGTATTGATGAGAATACAGTGCTGCGATTATTTGGTATTACTGTCTGCATCCCTGCCTTGGACTCATACAATTTGCCTTGCCACGGTTGGGAAAGTTCCATTGGTTCATTCAGCTTGATGGCTTTTTGAATCAAACCTTTATGTTCAAGTAGAAGTTTCGTACCCCCAACTACGGGTTGGATTGTCCAGGTAACAACTGAAGGCTGGCACATCATACTGTCTTGCCAAGTGAACGCCAGTCGTCTTGGCTCATCAAGTTCAATTACCTGACAGTCTATATCTCCCTCCAGCCCCGGTAGTGTGGAATGCACAAATCGGAATTTGTGTCCCAAACGCGGCTCAAAGTCGTTTTCCATTAACCATGCTGCCAATGCCTGACGGTTAGTGAGTACCTGCCAAACCCGTTGGGGAGGATAGGGATAGAACACTTCCATATTCAAGTTTCGGAGCATCAATTTTCCTCCAAATAATTGCCAAGGGCATCGAGTTTTTCTTGCCAAAACTGCTCGTAATGAGCAATCCATTCAGATATCTGTTTCAATGGCTCCGGGTTTAGCCGATAGAAACGCTGTCGCCCTGCTTTCCGCATTTGTACTAAGCCTGCTTCGCAAAGAATCTGTAAGTGCTGAGAAATCGCTGGCAAGCTCATGGCAAATGGCTGGGCTAGTTCTTTGACTGGTTGCTCACCACTACGTAACAGATCCAGTAGCGCCCTGCGTGTGGGATCTGCGATCGCCACAAAAACATCGGCACTGGCAGCAGGTCTACTCATTCCTATTAACCATATATTTAAGCAAACGCTTAACTATTTATAGAATACATAAGTAATTGCTTAAATGTCAACTCCTAAGAACAGCAAAAGGTTGAGATTTTAGTTTCCCAAGCTTGGCTGCTACTTTCTCATTTTTCGGTAGGATGGCTCCCATACCTACAAAAACCTTAGCTATGGCAACTTCCCCAATTCCTGCTCAAGAATCGTCTGTTAGCTGGTATATACTGCTGCAACAATTAATAGATGGCCAATCCTTGTCTCGTACTCAAGCTGCTGAATTGATGCAAGGTTGGCTCAGTGAGGCGGTTCCCCCAGAGTTATCAGGAGCTATTTTAACAGCGCTAAACTTTAGAGGCATTTCTGCCGACGAGTTGACCGGCATGGCTGAAGTATTACAATCTCAATGTTCCCCACTCAGCACTCACCACTCATCACTCAGCACTGTAATAGATACCTGTGGCACTGGTGGAGATGGTTCATCAACCTTTAATATTTCTACAGCAGTTGCTTTTGTCGCCGCAGCATCTGGCGTACCAGTCGCTAAACACGGCAATCGTTCAGCTTCAAGTCTCACGGGGAGTGCAGATGTATTGGAAGCGTTGGGTGTAAACTTGAGTGCATCCAGTGACAAGGTGCAAGCCGCACTACAAGAGGTGGGGATCACTTTTTTGTTTGCACCTGGTTGGCATCCAGCACTGAAAGCGGTTGCCCAATTGCGGCGGACTCTCAGGGTACGAACGGTGTTTAATTTGCTGGGGCCATTAGTAAATCCTTTGCGTCCCACTGGGCAAGTAGTAGGGTTATTTACTCCTAAGCTTTTGGTAACTGTTGCTCAAGCATTAAACAATTTGGGCAAGGAAAAGGCGATTGTTTTACATGGGCGAGAAAAACTTGATGAGGCTGGGTTAGGAGATGAAACTGACTTAGCGGTTTTATCAGATGGAGAAGTGCAGGTAACTACCATCAATCCCCTCAATTTGGATCTAAAACCTGCTCCTATAGGTATGCTTCGGGGTGGGGATGTCCAAGAGAATGCAGTAATTCTCAAGGCGGTACTCCAAGGTAAGGGAACTCAGGCACAACAAGATGCAGTTGCCTTAAATGCGTCGTTGGCGCTGCAAGTAGCAGGTACGATCGCACTGCTGGATCACGCCCAAGGGATTAAAATCGCTAAGGATATCCTACAAAGTGGGGCGGCTTGGACAAAGTTGGAGCAGTTAGTTGAGTTTCTGGGGAATTGATTTGCGATCGCGATTGCGGACGAAATTCTACGACATTCCGTTTGATGGTGACATCGTAGTTGCCAAAAAAGTCATGTCCTAAAAGTCCAGTTTCTAGTTCCGCACCTGCGATCGCTACTGGGATTTTATTCACTATTACCCCACCAACGGCCATCGAATTAACATAGCCCACAGGAAATTCTACGGCTCTGGAACTCGCGGTATTTGCCTTAGCTCTCCCTACTGTCACGATTCCTAAAGCATTGGCCATCTGTTGGGTGATGACAGTGCCACTGGCTCCCGTATCCACAATCATCTCAAATTGTTGCTGTCCATTGAAAGTGACTTCGACAATTGGCGTTCCACCAATTCGCCTTTTAATCGGGGCTGTAAATACTTCCTGATCTGGAATCACCACTGCTGATGAGGGCAAACCTGGCTCTATTGATAACGGTTTTGTTTGTTGTGGAGGCGAGGTATACTTTGGTGTGATTGCTCTTTGGGGAACCACAACTACTATCCTCTTCGGTTCGGTAAGGCGTACAGGGCGAGGAGTAGCTTGTTGTTGGGCATATTTAATTTGGCGGCGATATTCAGTGATTTTTGTTTGAGCGATCGCAAATTCTGGGCTTTGTTGCCGGACTCTTTCCATCAGCGCGATCGCATCCTGGTACTGATTCGCCACCAAAATCCAATCACCTGGAGATTGAGCAGAACGGCTGATACTCCAAGCGCCAACCGCTTTGTCTAGTCCCTGTTCAAAAAGACTTGGTTCACTTTCAGACGGCTCTAGTGGCTGTGCTTCTGGGGTAACTGCTGGTGTTGGTGGTTCGACAGCAGGCTGTACTGATGCCAGATCCCCAATTGGCACGGGTTGCTCATTGCCACTAGTCGTAGTGTTCCGTTTGTCTTCACTACAGGCAACACACAAAACCGCTAGAGCGCTTGATACAAAAATTAGGGTTGCACGGGATAAAAAAGACTGAAGCATAATTAATTTTAACCGCCCAAGCTTTGTCAAATCCACTCCCGCCACTTTGAATTCCCTTTTAATTTTAATTAACGATCCTAAAAACTCCCACTTGCTCAACTCATGCAATAATTAGCAATCGCAGTATTGGGGAATGAGACATCAGGAGAAGGGAGCAGAGAAAATAATTAACAATTCGTAATTACCTTATGGATGGAGATTTAGACCTCAACCATAACGGGACTACCTGTAGAGGTCGGGGACTCTGACTCATTTTTTAATTACGAATTACGAATTACGAATTACGAATTACGAATTACGAATTACGAATTAC
>NZ_JABXKH010000005.1 GCF_017115105.1 Nostoc sp. NMS2 | reverse complement strand
TCTCCCCCGCCGCAGGATGCGCGTAAAGCCTTCTCTACGAGACGCTGCGCGAACGGCATAGCTTCGCTTAGCGCAAAGCGTCTCCAAGAGTTGCGCTGTAGTGGAGCATCTGGCGTGGTCTCCCCGAATGAAGCAGGTGGCGTGGATTTAGGGGGATCTAAAACGTTTTGCTACCGAGAAAAGGACTTTTCAAACATCCTCTTAAACTGCTGCATCTCAACAATCTGTTAATCTAGCGTTGTTGGTAAGTTAAAAAATAATAGATGGAAATTAGTAATCTGTTTACAGCAGGTGGCGTAGTCATGTGGCCTCTGCTGGCGTTTTCTTTGTTAGGGGTAGCCCTGATTATCGAACGGATCATCTTTTGGGTAAGGATAAATAATCGGCAAAACAAGGTAGTGCGAGAGGTGCTACAGCTTTATCGCCTTGATAATGTAGTTAGTGCTTTAGATAAGTTGCAAAAGAATGCTGATTTACCCATCGCCCGAATTTTTTTAGCAGCTTTAGAATTAGAGGAGGCGACACCAGAAGAATTTCGTTTGGCATTAGAAAGTGAAGCACAAGCCGAAATCCCCTTACTCAAACGCTCCCAAAATATTTTTGAGACAATTATTGGTCTTGCGCCGTTGTTGGGACTTCTAGGAACTGTCTTAGGATTAATTAACTCTTTTGCTTCTCTAAATATCGGTGATGTGGGAGGTACTAAAACAACAGGAGTCACATCTGGAATTAGTGAAGCTTTAGTATCCACAGCATCAGGATTAGTAGTAGCAATCTTTACACTATTATTTGCTAATACCTTCCGCGGACTCTACCAACGCCAAATAGCTTGGATTCAAGAATATGGTGGACAGTTAGAATTACTCTACCGCCGCCGCTATGAAAGAGGAGATAAATCCTATGTGCCTAATAGATGAAGTGGAATTGGGTAATTGTAAATTAGCAATCGGTAACTGGGATTAGTTCACTACTTATTACCAATTTTGCTCTGCAATTTTTGACGCTAATAGTGTTCTAAAATAACAAATAGCTTTTTTCGCTCCACTTTTCGAGGGAATATTCCATGACTATTTGGGTAAATGAGCAAATCGATCCGTCTGGGATGATTCATGCCTGTATTGCTACTTGTAATGAATCTCAAGCTAAAGAGTGCCATGATTCCTTTCAGAATAATTTGACCGAAACGCAAAAAGCGGCGGGTTGGGTAGCGCAATTGCGGACAGTCGATTCTTGGGATGAAGTACCGGTGAATTCTTTAAAACTCAATTAATTGGGTGAAATAAAGTTCATTTTTGGGGGTTTTAATCGAACAGATTTTAGGAGCGCTCGCTTGTCTAGCACACACTGCATCTATGCTGATGCCTACAGCGATCGCAACAAATTCCATGAGAATAGGTTAATAAAGGATAAAATTCGGATTAAAATTCTCAAATTATTAGCAACTGCTTCTAAAAGAAGTAACATACTATAAGAAATTGATGATTTTTCTGGACTTTTAAGAGTTATCATCTATACCGTAGATTAAATTAAAAAACTTGTATAAGCCGAATCAATTTAGTGAACTATCCCAAAGTTTACACTTCGGAGCAAGCCTGTCCCATTAATTTAGTTGGCGAAACGGGACAAGCGGTTCAAATTTCAATTCATGCTCCCAGTCAATATATCTGTGCCAACTGCGAACGGATATTACCAGATTGGAAACGGCAGCCATTTTTACGAGTAGTGATTGTCTTGCAGCGATCGCGTTATCAATTAGTCAAAAAGACAGCACAAGTAGAGTCAGAAAAAGAACGATTACGAGAAAAGTTTATGCGATTTGGCTGCGATTTGGCATTTAATCTGCGCGATCGGGGCTATTTAACTGACCTGATCGACCCTCGTACAGGCTACCCTTTACTATCTCATCCCGGAGCAATTCCCCACGATGACACAGCAGTTGTCAAAGCTTTGCTTAACTATCCAGTAATTAAAAATCAATGCCGTGTATTAATTCATCCCGAATGGGGTGCAGCAGTTTATCCTAGCATCTTGATATCAGAAGCTCCCCCAATTTTGATCGAATGGGTTACTAAAGGTATAGCTGCTATGCATGGATGGAAGGAAATTGATTATTAGTCATTAGCGCTCTTCTATTACTCTCGTTAAATAAAAATTCAGAACCCTTGATTTTTAAGGCTTTGATAAATTTACGAGTAGGTTGGGTTGAGGGACGAAACCCAACACGAAAAACCCTTGGTTTTGTTGGGTTTCACTAAAGTTCAACCCAACCTACATTTTTTCTTTCATCAGAGTCATAAAAGAGCGTTAGTCATTGGGCATTGGTTATTTCTACCAAAAGTAAACCACTCAAAGAGTTGCTTTGCAAGGATTATAGTCAATCACTATTGCGCTTCCCGACCTATCCGCTTTCGCATTTCTGCTTCCAGTTCTTCTGGGGTGGTTACTGCCACACGTCCCGGCGCGGTTTGCAACAAATCCATGTATCTATGAAATGCTTGCACGTCATCAGGGTGCGATCGCACCTAATACCAATTTTTTATGAAGCTGCATAGAATTCGATCCCCCCTAGCCCACGCCAGTCGCTCCACGCATCCTGCGGCGGGGAAGACCCCTGTTCCCGCGCTGGCTCCCCTTAATAAGGGGGGAACCGGAAAAACATCTATCAAAGTCCCCCTTAAAAAGGGGATTTAGGGGGATCAAGATATGTGCAACTTCACATTAAATTGGTATAAGCTAGTAAAGCGATCGCTATTCCCCCACAAGCACTGAATCCTTGGTATTTTCCTAGTATTGGTGAGTACGCTACCCTGCTAGAACAACAAGGCTTTGATGTTAATTATGCCACCTTGTTTGCTCGTCCTACTCCCCTAACAGAAGGCGAAGCAGGGATGGCGAACTGGCTTGAGATGTTTGCCGATGCTTTCCTAGCAGGACTGTCTACTGAGCAAAAAATACAAATAATTCGCACGGTGGAAGAGCATCTTTTGCCGACACTGTATCAAGAAGGTAATTGGATAGCCGACTATCGAAGAATTCGCATCGTTGCCATCAAACTTTAGATTGCTTCACAAACAACTTTGGTATAAAAAAGTAATTAAAGAAAAATAAAATCAACTATTTTTCGGTCGCCGCAGTTCCTTGGAACCAATTGGGCCGAGAATTTGGTTAAGGCTACGCAACTGTTCTGCTGTACCCATCCCAATTAGCCGATCGCCTGGCATTAAGACTGTATCGCCAGTGGGGCCACCGATTAAAGTCCCATCAGCGCGACGAATTGCCAGAACTAATGCACCCGATTGCGATCGCAATCTCGCCTTTTGCAAACTCTGACCTACAAAGGGACAAAAAGCCGGGTCGAGTAAAAATTCTTCCATATACAATTGGCGGTCTGCACCTGTCAAAATCCCATCTACAAAGTCCAATACTTGGGGTCTGAGAGCCGCAGCAGCCATGCGTTTCCCACCAGTAATATAGGGGGATATCACCTCATCTGCACCACCGCGTCGTAACTTCTGCAAAGCTTCTTCTGTACTTGCCCGTGCAATTACCCGAATTTCCGAATTCAGTGTTTTGGCTGATAAAACAATGTATAAATTTTCGGCATCGGAAGGGAGGGCTGCAACGATACACATCGCGCGTTCAATGCCAACTTTCATGAGTGTGTCATCTAAGGTAGCGTCACCTTGGAATGCTGTGTAACCTTCTGTCTGCGCCCTTTGCACAGATTCCATATCTGAATCAATCACTACAAAAGGTACACCTTCTGCCCGAAATTCTTTGGAAATTTGACGACCAGTCCGGCTAAATCCACAAATGATGTAATGTTCTGTTAGGGATTCCATTAACCGCCTCTGTTGTTGTAGCCGAATTCCTTCTTGAAAATAGCCTTGAATGATCGCTTCTGTAAATCTGTTGACAATGTAACCAATATTCACTACACCCAACAAAATCAGGGCAATTGTAAACAATCGTCCTCGGCTACCCAGTGGATGCGTCTCTCCGTATCCCACAGTGGCTAAAGTGATGACTGTCATGTAAGCCGCATCTTCCCATGACCAGCCTTCCACTAGCCAGTACCACAAAGTGCCAATGAAAAAAACACCGCCAAGAGCGATCGCCCCGGCCATTAACTCCTTTTGGATACGTTGATATTTTTGCTCAAGTGTTGAGAATGAGGTAACAATAGTACTTTTAACCTACTTTTTCTAGTTTTTTGCTAACTTTTTAGCATTCGTCCTTTTTAGTAAACGAACCTCTTAGGTATCATCCCTGGAAAAGTTGTTACCTACCGATACCACTTTTACAAGAGGTAATTCTATTTTATGTTCACGCATTCCGAGTTAGAAATCAAAACCATCTCAGAATTACGTGACTTATGCCGTCGATACGGTATTAAGCGTACAGGAAGTGCAGCATATAAAGTCAGCTACATGACTTCTCTGATGGCATTTCCTCAGCTAGCACTCCAGCAAGTGAGAGAAGGAAAGGGATTAAAATCTCCTGGATTTAGCGTCATTCAATTTTTTGAAGGGGTGATAGATGAAATAAATTCACCCACAGATGAGCAAGCAGCACTGATCAAAATAACCTTGGAAAGTAGGAGGATGGCTTACCCCGATCGGTTTGATCAAGAGAACCTGCTGAATTTGCACAAAGCTAAGATGCATCTTGAGATAACTGTTGGCTTACTGAGTCAATAGCGATCGACAAGAACCCTGACTTCTTAAAAAAGTCGGGGATATGTGGCTTTTAATTGCTCAAGCGTTGAGTACAAAATTTTTTTCACCACCGCCAAGCGTTGAGGTCGTATAAACGTTAATTTAAGAAGAAGTACAAATTGTGCTAAATAAAAAGTAATTTTTAGGGATTTCTAGGAAACTAGTAAATAACTATATAATGAAAAACTTTCAGGAGGAGCGGTAGTGAGCCTACAAACTCTCGTTGACCAAGCCACCATCCCCCCAGATTCAGGGTCAGCATCTAGTCCCTTTGATGCAGATAGCTTTAATGAAGCTGTCATGTCTACATACGGCCGGTTTCCCTTAGCTCTAGAACGGGGGGCTGGATGCCGGGTTTGGGATACACAGGGACGAGAATATCTGGACTTTGTAGCGGGAATTGCCACTTGTACTTTAGGACACGCTCACCCAGTTATGGTAGAAGCGGTAACACGCCAAATCCAGAAGCTGCACCATGTCTCTAATTTGTACTACATTCCTGAGCAAGGAGAATTGGCAAAATGGCTCGTTGAACATTCTTGTGCCGATCGCGTCTTTTTCTGCAATTCTGGAGCTGAAGCTAACGAAGCCGCAATTAAACTGGCGCGGAAATATGCCCACACTGTATTAGACATTGAAAAACCGATTATTTTAACCGCCAATGCCAGTTTCCACGGGCGGACTTTGGCCACTGTTACCGCTACAGCACAACCGAAGTATCAAAAGTATTTTGATCCTTTGGTTCCTGGGTTCCACTACGTAAATTACAACGATATTAACGCTGTGGAAGTGGCGATTAGCGAGTTGGATGAAGGTGATTACCGAGTAGCGGCGATTCTGATTGAGCCATTGCAGGGAGAAGGCGGTGTGCGTCCGGGAGATGTTGCCTATTTCAAAAAACTCCGGCAGATTTGCGATGAAACTGGCATTTTGTTGATTTTTGACGAAGTGCAAGTTGGTATGGGGCGCAGTGGCAAATTATGGGCTTACGAACATCTCGGCGTTGAACCGGATATTTTCACCAGTGCCAAAGGCTTGGGTGGCGGTATTCCCATCGGTGCAATGATGAGTAAGAAATTCTGCGATGTTTTTCAACCAGGGGAACACGCCAGCACCTTTGGCGGCAATCCTTTTGTGTGTGGTGTAGCACTCAGTGTTTGCCAGACATTGGAACGGGAAAATATTTTGCAGAATGTGCAAGACAGGGGTGAACAGTTGCGATCTGGATTAAAAGCGATCGCAACAAAATATCCTCAGCACATTAGCGAAGTTCGGGGTTGGGGTTTAATCAACGGTTTGGAGTTGCGATCTAACATTGCGCTAACCGCAGCCGATGTCGTCAATGCTGCCATCAAGGAGAGTGTATTACTCGTACCCGCCGGGCCAAAAGTAATCCGATTTGTGCCACCGTTAATTGTCACAGAGGCAGAAGTAAATACTGCCTTGGAAGCTCTGGAAAAAGCGATCGCGGCTGTCACCAAATAGAATATTAGTTTGTTTTGTGTAGAGACGTTGCAATGCAACGTCTCTTTTTCATTCTGGGGAAATTTCCCGATAAGCTTGCCGACACTGTTCATAATTGTCTGGCAAAATCTCGGTATTACCAAAACATAATTGTTCGTGGGTGGTGATTAAAGTTTCGTAAGGCTGTATGGGAGTCACAGCCTTACGCAGTAATTGCAGATATTCTCCATCTGTACGGCTGAGTTTGTGGGGTGCGATCGCTTTTTGATGCAACTGCTGCAACATTGCTAAATAGAGACAACGGCAAGCTTCACGGTAGTTACCTTGACGGTAAAATTGTTGCGATCGCTCCAACAAAAGCGCTATGGATGACTCACTAGAACGAGTTTTGGCGCGAAAATCTGTCAGATTGCCATTTCTATTCAGCCAAGAATATACATAAGGACTGAATTCCCGCCATAATTGCCAACCCACCCAAACTATAAATAAGGCGATTACCAGCCAAAACAGAAATTTCAGCAACTCACCTACCCAAGGGCTAATTGACCATCCAGTAGGCAATTCTGGCAAAGACCGTTCAAAGCGATAAAACTGGTATTCCCACCATTCTCCCGCTTGTTGTTGAAATTGGGAAAGCTGCCAACTCCAGCTAGTTTTTTCAAAAGTATCTGTCATAGGGGAGTGGGGAGTGGGGAGCAGGGAGCAGGGGAGGCAGGGGGAGCAAGAACTATTGACCAATGACAAATGACAAATGACCAATGACAAATGACTAATGACCAATGACAAATGACTAATGACTAATGACTAATGACTCTTGACTCCTTTTTTATCATTATCCAACCGATAACGACAAGTAGCGCACCCAATGCAAGAAATCCTAGATCCCAGGCTAACTGATTTGGGCCTGGTTTCACATGATGAACACCGAGAATTTGGTGGTCAATTAAACCTTCAACCAAGTCGAACAACCCACTACCAATCAGTATTGATCCAATAAAGGTCTGTGATGACCAAGGAACATCATCACGTTTTCCAGCACGCCATAGTAACACAAGTCCAGTCGCGGTGAATACCCAATCCAAGGTATGAAAGAACCCATCCCATACCATGTTCAAATCTATATTCGCTCTGTTTGTCAGAGGTCGAATGTTACTAAGCATGTGATGCCACTGGAGGATCTGATGCAGTAAAATTCCATCAATAAACCCTCCAAGACCCACACCAAGAAAAATTCCAGCAGTAATTAGTGGTGCGCGTCGGTTGATGGTTTCATGTTTTGCCTCCATTGTCAACCTCATAGATAGGCTTTTTCTCCAAAATACAACTCTTTTGGCAGAAATATCTTCTATCTTGAGGCAAGTAGGATCGTTGAAGGAGGCAGAGGGTAGGAGGGCAATATTCTTCTCTTTTGAACTGGTTCTATTGTTAAACCTCATCTAAGTTGAGAACCGTAGTTTTCGCCCTCACCCTAAATCCCTCTC
>NZ_JABXKH010000103.1 GCF_017115105.1 Nostoc sp. NMS2 | reverse complement strand
CTACCAATCTACATTCTGATTTTTTCTTTCTACCCCGATTTACCGAGCGGATACAAAAAATGTTCCAACCAGTAATGATATTCGTTACCATTTGGAGAAATATTCAGACCTTTCTTTATTGTAAGGGGCTTTAAATAAAGCACTTCAAAGCCGATTGCCAAGTGGCATACGACAAGGACAGCAAAAAATAGCCATTGACTTTAATTTAATTCCTTATTATGGTGAGCCATCACCATCGGAAGCACCATATATTTATAGAAGCCAAGCGAAAAATGGTACTTGCTCTTTCTATGCTTACGCTACTATTTATGTAATTAAAAAGCATAAAAGAGTAACCTTAGCTATCAAAGCTGTTCAGCAACAAAATACTTTGGTAGCAATTATCACGTATCTTTTAGCATTAATTGAGCCTTTAAATCTGAGAATTGAACGATTATATTTAGACCGAGAGTTCTTCTGTGTGCCTGTCATTAGATGGTTGCAAGCTCTGGATATTCCATTTGAAATGCCAGCTATTATTCGAGGCAAACATGGAGGTACTAAACAATTAATTCGAGGTAGACGAAGTTACAAGACCAGTTACACTTTAAACAGCGATAAATATGGTTCAGTAACTTTTCCAGTATGGATAGTTTGCACATATAAGAATGGTAAAAGACGAGCGCATGGTCGGGAATTCTTTATTTACGCAGTCTATAAAGTTAAGTTAACTTTGCAGCTTATACATGACGACTATCGTCTCCGGTTCGGGATTGAGAGTAGTTATCGTATGAAAAATCAGTGCCGAATCAAAACTACTATTAAAAATCCAATTATTCGACTGCTATTTGTCAGCCTATCTTTTTTAATTATTAATGTTTGGATTTATCTAGTATGGCATTATCTCAGTCGTTTAAAAAGAAGTACTAGACAAGTTTTATCTGATCTATTTACCCTTAAACAGATGCTTGAGTTTCTACGTCAAGCAGTAGACCGCAATTATGGAGTAGCCTGCCAAGTTTGTTTACCGTCTGGCTGATTTTGGTTGATTTTTGGGGTTAATCAATAAGCCAATCTTATCATTTCTCCCAGACGATCAGCTTTTTTCCATTCCTCCAAAAATGGTATCGTACACTACTATTTTTTAGCGATCGCCAAACTTTTCGGTCTACTGAGAGTACGGAGGTGCATGAGGTAGCAGCAAAATTTATTCAGGCAAATTGCTATCAATCAGCCGCCAGTGCCAGGTATCGGATTTATGAAATGCTGATTATTGCGTGGAAAATGAGGCTGCAATCAATAACTTTACAAACTTCTGAAAGCCTTAAATGTTAAAGATTGCAAGTTCCAAAGCGAAAGAACCAATAAATCATACTAACACTCAGCCCACCATTTATTCCCATCGAAATTTGGGGAAGGCTTCCTCTTCCATAAGCAGGGTTATTCTTTATATTCATTATTAATTCGTCGTAGTTTACCCATTGGTTCAATTCGTCTTCTCTCGTTGAGCCTTTTTTTTCGCTATGATACCATCCTACTTCCCTAGCCAGGGCAAACGCATGTGTGACTCGTTCCTAAGCTAATACATAACTTAGGAACGAGTCACACATGCGTTTGCCCTGCAGGTGAGGATACATTGAGGGCTGGCGGTTCAACAGGTGATAACCTACTCTCTGGGGGCGATGGTAATGATTATCTTGATATCTCTGGCATTTACAGCAACACTAGTGTCGGCTTATACATTAACTTCTCCGACTCTCGCTCATTAGGCAATAACACTCTTAATGGAGGGGCAGGTAACGACACATTGAGGGCTGGCGGTTCAACGGGCAATAACCTGCTCTCTGGTGGCAGTGGTAATGATTATCTTGACCTCTCTGGCAGCGACTTCAACACAGGCAATAACACCCTTGATGGTGGCAGTGGCAATGATACCCTCATAGGTGGCAATGGTAATGACATCCTCATAGGAGGGAGCGGGATTGATACCTTTGGTTTCAATGGTTACAATGAAGGAGTTGATAGTATTTATGACTTCAAGCCCACTAATGAACTGATTCAGGTATCAGCTAATGGTTTTGGTGGCGGGTTATCAATAGGTTCACTTTCAGCTAATCAATTTACCATCGGCACATCTGCAACGACAAGCGATCAACGATTCATTTATGATGATTCTACAGGTGGATTGTTCTTTGACCAAGATGGCAGTGCAGGTGATTTTACTCAGGTAAAATTTGCCCAACTATCAACTGGATTGTCACTAACTAACAACAATTTTGTGGTTGGTTAATTAGGGATTTCCAAAAAATAAATTTAGGAGTCACGCAAAACTTTGGCCACCTGAATTTGAGTACATCGCTGACGCTTTTGGATGATGCACAGGGTGAATCTGCTTTGTTGTTGGCTGAAAACCAGGATTGTGGTGTTGAGCCGAGAGACTGTCTTGAAGGCACTTGTTCCGCCGCGCCCGTTGCTCAAAATGAAAAATCTTTAAATTCTGCGATCGCAGATCAACCACAGGGGCAAGTAGAAGCAGGTAATCTCGCTTCGTTGATGGCTGAAAATTTAGTTTCGGGTGAAGAAGTCAAAGCAGTTGATGAGGGTGAAAGTTCCGCGCCGCCCGTGCCAAATCCTGAAAAATGGTCGCATGAGGCGATTGTAGCGCGGTCAAATGTGCTACCTGTAAGAAGGGAGAAACTGAATCGAGCGACAAATTCGGGTGAGAATCCGGGCTTCGAGTACTTGCTTTCTTGCTGGAATGATGACCCTGCCTTACAAATCGTGATCAAAAAGCTTATGGCGAAGTTTCCGCAGTGGGGGGTTGCGATCGTGGATGGGGTGCTGGTGAAGTGGGAGGAACAACGCGATTGCTTAATGTAGCAGTGCCTTTCTGACTCTTGAATTATTCAAAAAATAACTACATATTTACTTTAGTTAAGTAGGAAAAGTAGGAAAAGTAGGATCTTTTATACTAACCCTTGATTATGCTGTTGATAGGCTGTAACTTGATAAATGAAGTATATACTTGTTGTTTTAACAAATTGAATGTCGTTATTTACTAAGCTATTTCCTCCACTATCTGGCGAGATTGAGATATTTGCTCCACTATCTGGCGAGATTGTGCTTATCGAAGATGTACCTGATGTCGTGTTTGCAGAGAAAATAGAAGCTGACGGTATCGCTATCAAACCAAGTGGTAACGAGGTGGTTGCACCTTGTGACGGTATCATTAGAAAAATCTTTGAGACGAATCATGCGTTCAGTATAGAATCCGACACAGGTATTGTGATATTTGTTTACATAGGTATTGACACTGTAGAGTTGAGAGGAGAAGGCTTTAAACGTATCGCTGAGGAAGGACAGAAGGTCAAAAAAGGCGACCTTATTCTTGAGCTTGATCTACCTGTCCTAGAAGAGAAAGCCAAGAGTATCCTGAGTCCTGTTGTGATTTCAAATTTGGATGAAATCAAAGAACTTCACAAGCTAACTGGTGTTGTAACTATAGGAGATGTAGTTATGCGTGTCAATAAGTAAGATCCTCGTTTTTTCTTTAAATAAATGTGTTAATTAACAAATCACAAGTTTTATGAAACAACAAGAAGTTACTATCACTGCTCCAAATGGGTTGTACACCCGCCCTGCTGCTCAGTTTGTCAAAGAAGCAAAAGGTTTCTCCTCAGAAATTACTATTATCTCTAACGGCAAAAATGCTAGCGCAAAAAGTCTGTTTAAACTACAAACTATTGGACTGGATCAGGGTACAGTAGTCACTATTAGTGCAGAAGGCGAAGACGAAGAGCAAGCTGTTGAGCATTTAGTAAAACTAATGGCAGAGTTGGAATGAGCCTGTTTTTGCACTTCTAATATTTACAATTAATTGTATTAAGTTAAATGTTTAGATTGTGACTATAGAAAAATTAAAAGTGTGATTAGCTTTTCGCCAGTCACATTCTTTAACCCTAAAGATGTCGCCAGAAGTTCTTGCTGATAGTCTTGAGACTGACTACCTTGGGTTCTGCTGTCGCTTCAGGGGCATGACCAACAGCTACCGCAGCAACTTGTGGTGCAGATGTCGTTAACAAAGAACTGAGTAACTCTCGCTGATAGTCAATATCTTCTACCGTGCGATAAACTCTGTGGTAGTCAATTTGCATCCCTAAAGGTGTTGGTACTATTTTCAGATATTCATTTAGGGCGTTAATATAGCCATCGTGAAAAATTCTATTAGCAATACAAGGACGGATAATATTCAATAATTGAATAGCTCGTCTAATGTCTGCAACACTGCGACTAGCATCAATCTCCGGCTGGCTTTCGCTGTAACCTTTGGATTTCTTTTCTGCTACCAGATTATGAAATTTAGCAATGGCTCTTTGATGATTGGCTAATGTGTGGATTTTCGTTTGCGCCTTATAACCGACTCTGCCCCACTGCACTGTTAAGTTACCATCTTCGACAATGGCCGCCCAGAACTTATTGCTGTTCTGGATAGCATCAACATACACTAAATAGATTTCCATGTTGATTATTTCTCCGTTGGCTGTGGATTAGATATACCTAAAATCCTGTTCTTAAAGGTTTCAAAGCTCTCTTGTTTGGGTTTAGCAGGTGGTGGAACATCTTTGTTTAACAAACAATTTTTGAAGTTCTCGAAACTTAGATATTGACTCATTTCCTTCTCAGGTCTAATTAATTTGATTAGTGAATTGGTGTTTGATTTTCAAACACTTCTTTTTACTTAGGCATTGCCCCATCTAATTTGATGCTGTAAAGCTTCAAGTACTGTTTCCGCTTCTAGAGTTGTTAGTCCATTTAAAACAGATGGCCATCAAGAAGGGAAAGGGGAAAAGAGAGTTTTCTTCATTCCTTTCCCCTTTCCCCAAAATTATTTCTCAGTTCATATTCCGAAACTTAGCAGCACGCAAAGATTGAGTTTTCGCTGCAACCACAGCACTACTAGCCCGTCGTGCGGTAGCCGCCCAGGACTGCATACGCTCGACTGCCTGAGCATCAGTAACGGCAAGCGGGGTAATCGTTTGACGGCAGGCTTCGAGGTCAGCAAGCGTTACCTGCTGCGGTCGTCCTTCATCGAATGCCAGCAGAGCAGCTTCCGAAGCAAGGGTTTCCAGTTCTGCACCGGAGAATTTCGCGGTCGAAGCTGCGATCGCTTCGAGATATTCGGATTCCAGATGAATACCGAATCGCTCTAGGTGAATCCCCAGAATCTGTACACGCTCCGGTTCTGTGGGCAGATCAACAAAGAAAGCCTCATCAAACCTACCTTTGCGCTTAAACTCACTTGGTAGTGCTGATGGATCATTGCAAGTAGCTACAATAAATACCCCAGCAGTACACTCACTCATGAACGTAAGCAAAGTTCCAAGAATCCTTTGACTAACACCTGAAGTATCGCCCTGACCTGAAAGCGCCTTTTCCACCTCATCAATAAACAAGACACAAGGTGCGATCGCGGATGCTGTTTTCAGTGCGCGTTTAACATTACCTTCGGATTCGCCAACGAGTGAACCTAGAAGGGACGCAATGTCGAGTTGCAGAAGTGGTAGATTGAGTATGCTAGCGATGTTTTTGGCACAGTGAGATTTTCCTGTTCCGGGAGGCCCTGCAAGCAACACACCTTTTGGTTGGGGTAACGAGAGATTTCGCGCCTCTTGCGTGAACAGCCGCCGCCGCCTCATCAGCCACTCGCGCAGTAGATCCAAACCGCCGAATGCGATTGTCGCAGGTTTACCCAACTCGATACCCATTTGAGACAGTAGCCGAGTTTTGTACTCGACGGCTTTGGGGATAAAATCAGCGCCAACGACGACACCATCATTAGTTAAGTTTTCTTTGACTGTTAACCGAAGAAAATCACTAATTTCTTCTAAGGTTAAACCCAGCGCTGCACGAGAAAGAGTTTCAAATTCAGCATTTTCAAGCGTAATAGTAAAAGTCAATTCCTGTTCAATAGCAGACTGTTGTAAGTCATGCAAATAAGAATTGAGATGAAGTAGTATTTGATCAATACTAGGTAAAGGAACTTCACAATAAGGAATCAATCTGACTAAGGATTCGTGTAATTGTATGTTCTGACCCAGCAATACAATGCGTTTATCTGTGGGTTTTAACCTGTGGTAAAGGTTTTTAATCTTGCTTAAAATTTCCCAACTCAATTGGGGTGAATTCTTAGCAATAAAGGGGTGAATATCTCCGAGGATAAATACACCATTCCCACTAAAGTTAGCAATGTAATCAAACACATATAACAATGGATCAGCCTGTGGTGGTTTCTTATACTCTGCAACTGGCTTAAACACCAATCCCCCATCTGCTGCGATTAAACATTGCTCTAAGGTTGATACTCCCAGATTCCAGAAGAATACTGGACTTGATAGCTTGCTCGATGCCTGTGTAGTCAACCACTGAATAATCGTCGCTTCATCGGGTGACAGAACATCAACCGCAGCAATGGGTATTTGTGAATCGAGTGTGGAGAGCAGATTTGAGAGTTTCATTGTTTTTCAATTTGATAAGGAACTGATAATAATTCGCAATTCGCAATTCGCAATTCGCAGTTATAATTACCAAGAAATCAATTTACAATTTATGTTTGGAGACTATCAAGAAATAACTTGTATAATTGCTATCTAAAAACTGGCTAAATCCAGTATTTTTAGCAAATAAGAAATAAGGTTGTTTCATAACAATCTCTTAAAAATAATTGCGAATGGGCGAAAAAGCGAATTGCGAATTGATTTTGGCATCGCCGTCAAAAACCTCAGCCATACCATTGCCCTCTAGTTGGGCAATGGCAGAAATTAAAGCGTTCAATAGCACACAAAGACCTTCAGTATTTGCTTTAATGATCACGGGCTGACGTGGTTTTTGCTGGGCGTAAATGTGAACAAATGGGTATTCTTTAGCTAATTCGTTCATGATGTTTTGCTAGGGGAAATCAAGGCATCGATTAACCATAGAATTCGATACCCAACGATTCACTTATGGTTTCGTAATGTACATCTTTCCAATAAGTGGTGAGCCCATAGAATTCGCAATATTCAAAATTCCTGGGATCAGCCATATAATCACAATCCATTAGCAAGTCATCAGGATGAATTTCGCCTTTATTAATCAGGTCGGACATTGGCAAGTAGTAGGTTACAAGCAAACCAAAATCAGCATCATGCCGAAATTCATGCCACTTAGCTCGATGCAGCCAATCTTTTAGCCACATTGCATCGTCCGATAGTTCAGCATCATTACGAGAACAAGCATTTGACTTTTCCCAACAAGCGGTTAAGGTGCATAGTCCACCATTTTTTAGAGATGATTCCAAATGTTCAGGAGTAAAATATTGATATGCCAGATCAATGTGTGGCTCAAAATTCAGCACCCACTTCAGCTTTTCTAGTTCGCTTGGGTTTAGGTAAATTGTCAGCCCAAACTCACCATATTTTCTGGCTTTACCATCGACTGGGTGAACAGAACCTAACACTAACATTGTCTGCTCCCAAAATATGAGTGTGGGGAGATTGTTTTGTCCCCCCACTTTTTCTTACTGCCGTATCCGTGTTTGATATGTTGAAGTCATGCGCTGATGTTGAGCTTCATTCTTAAATTCCCGTTCGCCCTCCACAACTCCAAGTGCCTCCTCAAATGGTTGCGTAGCTGATAAACAACTCAAGCCCTCGAATCCCTCAGCCTCCACTCGAACTTCACCTGTAGCATTGTCGAAATGAATCAGTATTGAACGTTCCATATTTATCTCCGTGCAAATTGTTTAACTTCTTGATGTCCGGCAAAAGTTAGCCGTAGAGTTTGCACGCTCCCGTTGGTTTCTTCAGCGATCGCACATTCACCAAACCTTTCTTGTAACTCGGCAGCTTTAGCTCTCACCATCCATTGTCCGTAAGCCAACATCAACTTGTTACTAAAGAAGTCTTGTCCCAACTTCGGAACTGTTTCATAACTGTCGTGTATTACCTCGTACACACCGCTTGACTGATTCCACTTGAATCCGATGTCTGCACGGGCTTTTATGGTGCGACCAGATACGATGATTTCAGCGTTTTGTCCTTGAGAGCCACCGTAGTATCCTTTTAGTGGCTGCGCTTCTTCATGAACTTGCGGATTCAGCTTCAAATCTTGTAAAGCTTGTACTAGACATTCACGGTTAGCAAGCTTGGTTTTAACGGTTGAGAAGTGTGACATGAGAATTTTGTTCCTATAGCAGTAGAAGTGCGGTATTCTTTGTGAGGTGTATATGCATTTCTCGTTTAAGGTGCTAGTCTTGAGCGAATGCACACTCGCTCAAGACTGTTTTTTACCGGAACTTGAACGACATTACGGTAGCCTTCGATAAGCCCACGTCGTCAGTCGCAAGTGATTGTAGATTGCGTTGTTCATCCAGCAACTTGGTGCGGATAGAATCTATCTTTTGCTGTAGTTGACTGCGCGTATCAGAACCAAGATTCTTAGACTCAATCGCTGGATCTTTAACTATAGAATCTAAGTGCGCCATCATCTGTTCTAAACTGCTGCCAGCTTCCGGTGAGGCATTTGCCAGTAACACCCGCACTTTCATCAGGTGTTTTTCCATCTTCTTTTTGAACTGCACCGGCTTACGTCCTGGCTCCCAGTCGCTCAATTCTTCTAACAACTGCGCGGCGAGTTGTTCACCGCCAGCGATCGCAGATTTCCGTAGCCTTTGCTCCAGATTTTGGTCATACTGTTGGATGAATCGCGTAATTTGGTCAAGGCATTCAGCTTGTTGCTGATTGAGTTGTTCGGACAATGCCGGGATAATCACCGGACGACCAATGACGACTTGCAAATAGTCTTCGAGATCGGTCAGAGTCGGGAATGCTCTTAACAAGTTGGCTTTGACTGACTCTTGCTTATCCTGTGCTAATTCCCAAGTGTTAAGTGAGAGGAACTGGTCAATTCGCTCTTGATAATCAAGAAGTCCTGCTTCGTAATCAGCTTTTAATTGATTGCGTAAACCAGGGGCGATATTATCTCTGATATTAAGCAGTTGGCTCCAAACAAGTGGAGCCAAATCAATCGGACAAACCCAATCACCAGTATCAGCAGACATCCACTCTTGAACTGAAGCAATCTCTTGCCTCAATTGGGCAGCAGCCTCATCAAGCTTTTTAAATACCTTAATACCTCGCAAACCGACTTCGGAATTTGTGACTTTCACAAGGTCTGATTCTATTTCAGAGACTTCAGCTTTTAGTACATCTGCCCATTTGGGAGCGGCAGACTTTGTACTTTTCTTCAACTGGATACGAAATCTGATGCGGGTTTTATTTAACTGTGAGAAATTGTGGCGCTCGACTACTGCATCAGTTAGGAAATTTGTAGCAATAGGGTTGTCGATTGCTTGTACCATTATTATTGACCTCAATCATTATTTTTCACTTTCGATTAAGCGAAGCTTTCTTTGTGGTGATTTCTCAAGAGAGCGAATGTCTGTAGTAGCTCTACAGATTACTTTTGTAGAGCCATTTTGTAGTCGGATATGTCTTTTAATGACTGGTGGTTTATGTATTGACATGGCTTAAAATAGCTGAAGTTGCTGTGAATTATCCTGTACCGCAGGCTTTTGATAAACCATGCCTTCGACCTCATAACAGCGAGTCATGAGTTTGTTTCGGTTTAGCCGAAAGCTGACTTTTTTTCTTTGATTTGGCAGAGGTACAAATAGATACTGTGGATGTTGGATAGTACCTTCATCACCCAAGTATCGTGAAAGCGTACCGTCGATTTGGTAAACTTTTGAGGAGCTTAAAAGCGTTGAGTCATAGACTTTAATCAAATTTAATTCCATCTGATTACTATTGAAGTAGAGTGTGTGATAATCTTTTGTGGAATCGATTTTTCTCTCCAGTCAGACTGATTAAATCTAACTGGAGAGTTTTTCACGCATAATTCGTTACCTTTGCGTTAATTATTGATTGAGAGTGACAGAAGATTAGAGATAGAAATGCTCAAAAATCTGGTGAAGTTTTTCCTGATCTTCATCAGGCAGAGCCTTAAAATCAAATTCGTCTGATTCCCAAACTTCATCAAGACTTGTTGACTCATCAACGATATTTGCAATCAAACAAGATTGATTGTCGTAGTTCCAGCCATTTGCTAAAAGCCACGGTAGAATCCCGTCAGATTGCAAAAGTTTTTCCAGGTCAAACAAGTCAGAAAATGATTGCAGATTTTCGACGTTGGGGTGAACAATTGTAATACTCATCTGTGATTAGTTGTGAATAGTTGAACAGCACATATTAGCTGTAGACAAAGCTTGAGTCACTTATAGCTACAGTCTCTCAAGCCCTGTTTACAACTTTTGCTGTCACAGTTTAGACATAAGTTGGTAATGTCTTTGTCAATCAGATGTGCAATGTTAGATTCATGAATGAAGCTGATTTTAGTGACGCACAAGGCAGGATTTACCTGCCTTACTTCATCTTTAGGACTAAAACGCCATCTCAAGAGCAGCTTTTGTTACAGCAATTGCTTGTTTACTGACCTCACGCCAGTTCGTTTCTTCGTTGTAGGATGCCATGACTAATTCCGACCCAACCCATACCCGACAGAATAAGACGCTTTCATCTGTCGTCCCTGGAGTAGGCTGTAGTGTAATCGGAGAATATAGTTGTTCTGGAGTAAGAGTTGCGATCGCGGTTAACAAGCTTTTAGAAAAATGAGTATCATAACCGGATTCTAAAATATACGTCCGGTCTGCTTGAATAGTTATCAGCAACTTGCAGGTTTCTTTTTTGCGGCGTTCTGTATTCTCAAACCGCAGTTCTTTAAGATATCCAGTTAAGGCAGTTTGAGGGACATCACTCGGTTCACCATTGAGTGTGTACCACAATCCTCCGTGCTGACGATTGCAGTAGATTTTACAATTGCCAGCTTCAGAGTGCAATCCCAGTTTTGGCTTATTGATTGCTGCAACTAACTGCTTAAGTAATTCTTCCTGGCGCATTAAGGCAGCAAGTAGTTCAGCATTTTCTTGAGGGTTCATTGTTCAATACCAATACATTTCACTTTCACATTGGCGAAGCCGTTGATTACAAATGTATGAAACGTAGAGCCAATAAAACAGCGCTCTTGATTTCACAAAAGCGCTTTCTATTACTAATTATTTGTAGTTACGGATTATTAGTGTGAATTAAATCTTGCTAACAACTCTTCACGGGATAAACTAGACAATTCCAGTAAAAATCTTGCAAAGTCATCTGGTGCTAACTGCAACAAATTATCGACCACTCTTGAGAGTTCTTCATCCACAGAACCAAACCTAAATCTCAACAAGTTTTCTACAACTTGGCGTTGTCCTTGCTCTACTCCCTCTTGTACAGCAGCAGCCCTAGCTTCTTGATAAGCTTCTGTTAAATTCATGATTAACTCCTGGTCATCAAAAACAATTCGCAATTCGCAATTCGCAATTCGCAATTAATTCCGATTGTTTATTTTATCTTTAATTTTTCGAGTAGAAGCAACTAGAATCTTACCAACTTCTTTGGTTTCTTGAAGAAGAGATTCAAACTTAGTTTTTTCAACCAATTCGGATTCTATTAATATTTCTAACCAATACTCAGTTTCTCTCTCCTCTTTAAGTGCAATTTCTAGTTTGCTGAGAAAGTCTTTATCAGATTGAGAAGATTGAGCTTCTCTAACATTAGCACCTATGGATGTTCCACTTCGTAATAATTGTTTTGATAATGTTCGACAAACTCCAGGCTTTTCATCTAAGAAAGTACAAGCTTTAACTATTCTGATTGCCAAAGCTTTTGTTCTATCAGCAATACTAATGTTTTGAGTCATACATTTGGCTCCTTCCTTAAAATTGCGAATTGCGAATTGCGAATTGCGAATTGAGCCTATTCTACCCAATAATCCTAAAGTTTCTACATCAACCGCAGATGTCGGTGTTGGCGAAAATAACACATCAACAAATCTTGTTTCATCAGTGACTTCCCTGTTAGTTTTTACTTCCCCAAAGGGAGAAAGTAACTCTTCTAAAAACTGCTTGGCAAATTTATCGTGAGGTTGTTGGGTCATTTTGTAAGGGCGAACTGTGTTTTATTTTACGAGGTTGAGAAAAGCTTAGTGGTGGGTATATAAACCCACCATCCTATTTACGCCGCTACCAACTCCTGACGAACTTGCGGCAGTTCAATCGGAGCAGTTCCTCTGGACAGCGCCTCTACAGCCTCTCTGACGCTCCAATACTTCATGCCATCGCCACAGCGCCAGTAGTATGTCTTGGGGTCGTTTTCCCAGACTTCCTCAGCGTTTCTGACCTTGAAGAGTATGCCCAAAAACTCCCCATCTAGATATACATTGTGAGCCGTCTGGAGGTCAGTGCGTCCTACATAGGTCAGTCGGTAGCCGTCCACTGGCGTACACAAGTCTTCTGCACGAGTACCGCGATACGAACAGTTACCGCACCCATGTCCTTCGCAGTCTGGACAGATGGCAGCAGGCATATTCCACTTCGGTAGGGTAAAATCCCATTCAGGCGGTGGGGTTAATATTCGAGCCTTGTGGGAGATATAACAACCAGCATGACCGATTACTTTATCAGAATGGTACTGGACGCTCAACGATAGCCAATCACAATCACCCAACAAGCCAATTTTCTCAGCAGCTTGTTTCAATTCCTCATCTTCCTTGTGATTGCACTCTACTGGAGTAGAAAGGCTCTCTTTCACCTCTGCTACTGCACGTTTGAAACACTCTTTGTGGTATCGAGCATAGCCGTGGGTCATTTTTACCCAGACGATATCATCATTGTTGATCCAGATAGTTACTACATCTTCGGGCTTGCACTCTTTTGAATAGTCTGACTGATTCACAATGGTTGCAATGATTTGGCGATCGCGCGTGGTTAACGGATCTTTTGTTGGCGTAGGGGCTGAAACTTGTGTCATCATTATAAATTGCCTCTTAAATGGGTAAAAGGGTGATCGCAAGTTTTGCAGACGCAGCGATCGTCCTATTTTTATTGGTCAGTTTGTTGTGGCTTGCCACAACACTCTCACTCTAGATTTGGCGAAGCCTTATAGAACCCATTTGGGAATCAGGTTTCTGCGATGCGATCTGCTTTGCAGCAACGCTTCGTGATCGCTTTGGGCCCCTACTCATCTCTACTCAATCTTCCAATTAGGCGTATAACCAGAAGTAACTTGGCCATACATTTGCAAGACCGATGCAGAAATACGTCCTGAGAGTTTTGCGATCGCCCATAGCGCTCTTGTAAAATCATTTTCAATTGTTGAGAATTCGCAAGAGAAAAAAGTTTATGGCACATATATCCGGTCAAGACCCCTCGGAAATCACAATGGCAACGGTTGATGAAGAACGAAAAGGCGCAACTTTCAGAGGTACGGTCATCCTTGGTATAGATCCTGATGCTGGGGAAGTCGTTTTCTTTAGAGACTTTTTAATTGAAGATTATAAAGGCGAACTTACCGCAAATCTTGCAACAGATGGCGATATAACGAAAAGCATTGATTTAGGCGAACTCGATCATAAAAGCCCCAGTTTTAGGCTGCCAATTCCGATGGGAACGGATACATTACCCTACAATACAGTCGTGTTGAGCGACAAAAAAAGCAAGAAAAAAATCCTGACGATCAATCTATAAAATTTGTAACTTAGCTCGTAGTTCAGCCAAATTCGATTGCCCTCCTGTATATATCTCAAATGGGTTCTATAAAAGTGTTCAAGGGTAAAGCGTATTAACTGATGTCAGAACACCAGACAGCACAAAGCTGTAGAGAAGATATTGGGATATTACCGTGTCCTCTGTAGAGCCATGTGGAAACTAATTGAAAAGGCGATTATATACTGAGGAGTAATAATCGCCTTAATTCTGGGAGGATTGAGTTTTTACAACCAGTTTTTAGACGTGGTAGGTCATCGGAATCATCTCGCGGTGGCTTGGCCATTACAAGTTTTAGACTGCGGCTACTCATCCCGCCGGCTATTGGTTTCTAATAGTTTTGTTGCTAATTCAATTTGTTTGGTTTGAGTTTTGAGCGCTTTTTTGTTTCTCTGAGAGGCATCGCGCTCAATTCCTCTCTTGTATATATAATTTACAACACTATGTTGTATTATGTCAATAGAATTTTGCATATTTCTTGTAAACTTTCAGGATTAATTACTAACGCTGGAAATAACTTCCAAATAGGTACATCAAGCGCATTACAAATAGCAAATGCATCTTCTTTGGAAATTGATTCTGGTCTATTTCCAGGGTTTGCCCATTCAAGGTTTTGGATAAAAGTATTGCTGCGACCAGCTTTACTCGCTAATTTATCTCGGCTAGTTTTACCCCGTAGTTTTCTCAATCGCTGTGCTGTTTCTTCATCCCAAGTAAAACGAGATACATAGGACAGTTTCACAAAGCAGACCTCCTCTGTCATTTAGCTCTCCTCTAATTTACAACACTAGCTTGTATTTTTAGAGTTTTTTGATTACACTGAGGTAGTGATAATGCAAAAGCGATCGCCAGCCAGGAAGCAACGCGATCGCTTTGCCAAACTCATTTACAAAAAGTAAGCCAATTATAATGCTGACATACTTTTGGTGTGATTCAGAAATTAACCAAATGCCCCAGTCTGGGTAGATAGCCAAATACGCGATACCCAAGGGCTATGTTAATGCCACCCAGACGACTAAAGCTAACCGTAAACTTTTGTCTGACTACATACAGCACTTCCGGCAGCTATGAGGTACATCCTAAAAGCTGAAAGCGATGATAGGAGAAGGGTAAGAAGAAAACTATATTGCATAATAGCCGGAAGCGCTGTAAGGCTAAAGTCTACAAAAGACTATTTACAAGCACTTGGGAACGATATGGGAATTTCCATATCGTCTCTAATAATTGAAATTGAAGGGTATGGCAAGGAACAAGGTACTTGGGTTAATAGCGCTAAGAAAAAGGCATCAAGGAAAAATATTTTATTTTTTTAACATACTAATTGCTGCAACACCAGACGCACCAGCCGGAGATTAGATAAATTCGTAAACTCTCAAAATTAGAGATTACGAATTGAGAGTTTATCTCCTCAAAATATTAATAGCTGCACCGGCTGCTGCGCCATCTAATAAATCGCCAGCCACATCTTCGCGCCCGCCAAGAATAGCGCGAACCCCGGCGCTACTTGCTGCACCGACTGCGGCATCTCTACCTAAGTTACGTTTTTTCTTACGTCCAACCAAATTGACGGCGGCACCAGCCGCAGCACACTTAGCAGCATTGCGTAAAACAGTACCACGTCTTCTAGCAGCTCCAGTTACTACACAAGTACCAGCACCAAGGGCTGCATCTCCTAAAATTCGGTCGTTAGCTGCTGCTGGTTGAAGAGGAACTAAGGAGATTCCAGTTAAACTGGCAGCCATGAAACTGGGTAGAAATGCGCGTTTGAGAATTCGATTCATAGTAGATACCTTCTTAAAAAATCAAACGACTGTTCAAAAGACTAAAGAAAAATTCAACTTGTTGCAGTCACAGATGCGCTCCTGACTAGTTTAGACTGGGAACTTGGTAGTCAGGAGTGCGAAACCCAAAGCCTTATAGTAATTGAGATAGGAAAAAATGTACTCAATCGTAAGGCAGACAATAAGTGTTACAGAAAAAATATCACATTGACCGAGAGTTCAATATTATTATCTTGCTCCTGGGTGGTGAAATGGATAGACAATTAAAAATGTTAGAGAAAGTTTAATTAAGCACGCTTGGGCTTTCCCAACAACTCTAAAAACCTCTGCACCAATTCCTCCAGTTCACTAAAATACACCTGTGAAATGCGTATACGCTTTACGGCTTGCCGTCAGGCATCACAATCTGCTGCATCTGCTGACATTCATCAGGCAGATAATTGAAATGCTTGGTTGGGCTGGTTTGGGTTTTAGGAAATTCATCAGTTGATTGTGAACCACCAAATCGAAAATTTGGCAAAAGCTTGCATTCCGATCTGGCTAATCTTTTTCCCTCTATTGGTTGCTAGAGGAACTTGAACTAGAGGCTGCCGAAGTGCTGATCGCAGTGATCATTGCTGCCTGAGCAGTGGCGATGATTTCTGAGACAGCCTTACTCACTAATTCACCATTCGCGATCGCTTGAATCCGCGATCGCACCTCTGGCAATTCTTCGGATGTAAAGACGGTATTGCTGAGATGACAGGTTTTCATCAAGCTGATTAGCACAGCCGTGCGGGAATCCAGTCGGATATTTTCTAAAACAGCTGCACGCACTTGATTAACAATCGCGCGTTGGATTGATTCATCGGTTAGAAAGTACCGCTGAACAGGAAAAAACCAGAGTACGGTATGTTCTTGTTTCACCAAAACACCCAGATCAACTAAGTTCTGCAACACCACCTTTGGAAATCTTGAATATTTTCGGCTCCAATGGCTAATCCAGAACTTCACGGTTCGACTCCGAGGAGCCGCCACAACTTCATTAAGACATTGATCCAAAAATTCATCGCCTCAGCTAAGACTTTCGCACTTTCCTACATCCTCAACGCTTTCAAAGTCCCAATTGATTAGCTCTTTGTTCACTAGCTCGATCAACTCGCTGCCACAGTTTACGGTCTTCTCGATAAATAGCCAACGCTGCAATCGCATCTTTTGCATCAATGTCTTTTCCTTGAGCCACTAGTGAAATTAGGAAATCTATTGCTTTATCTTGTCGCAACATCCCAATTGCTAGTAACAATGTGCGCCGAAGTTCTACATTCCTTGTTTGCTCCCAGCAATTTCTGAGATGATCAAATGCTTTCTCTAATCGTGATTCACCCAACGTCAATGCTGCTAACTCACAGATTTGCTCCTTTGGGTCAAAAAGAAAACCAGCAACTATTGCAAGTGAATCAGTTGGAGCTAATTGTAACAAAGCACTGAAACACTCCGAAATCACCTGTGGTGCTTGATCGCCGATGCGGGTTTTTAAACGAAGTAAAGGTACACCTTGAGGATTTCCTGTGTAGGCGATCGCTTTTACAGCAGCAACTCTTGCTTCTGGTTTGGGGTCAGCTAATAGATCGGCTAATTCGTTCATTACATCTGAGTAGTTCATTCTCACCAGACCTAAAGCACATATACCCCGCAGATGGGCAGCAGTATCTTCAACTCCTCCCCATACTGGCTCCATCTGAATATGTCGAATCCCTTGCAGAAAAAGGTTTTCATCGCTGTATTCTAAGTGATACAGTGTTTGTGCTATCTCTTTCTTGGCAAGACAATTTTGGTCTACTTGTGCGGGTTTGACCATCATTCGAGCAAAAGCTTCTACAAGATCGCCAACCAACTCAGTAATAGTAGATTCGCCTACTATCTTGGCTGCTTGGGCAACAGCTATAGAATATTTACTCTTAAGAGCTTGGCGTAAAATTATGATCCCTTCCTCACTTGTGGGATGCTCTCGAATTTGGGCAAGAATAGATAAAGTTTCTTCTATTTTTCGTGATCTTGGCATATATTATCCCACAACCAGGCGCTCTATTTTGGACTTAAAGCACTTACCAGTAGTAAAATGCAACAACTATTAAATATGTCTGGTTTGTTACCTGAATCTATTAATGCTTAGTCTCATTTGACATTAAAAGCTTACTATTAAAGCAACGATCCGGTCGTACTCTTGCTGCACTACTGAAACAGGCAATCGATTTAATCGGCTCTCTAACACCAAGGGAATTCCCTTTGGAAAATTAGTAATCTGAGATAACCACCAAGTATTGGCCGTAATCCGCGAATGTATATCTTGCCGTCCATCATTGTCTGAAATGTGAATTTCTAAAAGTTTCTCTGGTGGAAGTCCCAACCATTCATTCAACAGTATTTCGGTTTTGTCACGCCAAATGTTGAGATGGGCCAAGTCCACAACTATCTTGACCTGGGGAACATCTTGGCAAAATTGAGCAAGTTCTGAAGCATTATCCAAAAGGTTCTCAACAGTGCTATTTGTGAGTGTAGGATACATTGTTTCTACACCAAAAACAATACCTCGCGTTAGACAAACCCGATGAAGACGATGAATATTTTCTACAAATGTTGTGTATGCTAAAACGCGTTCCGTGGTTTTACAAAAGTTTCCTCCATGTACTGAATAAGCGGTAACACCTATACTAGCTAGATAATCTGCCAATCGTTCAAAATATTTCCAATCTTGAGGTTGAGCTAGATTGAAAAAATAATGGCGTGCGCTGCAAACAAAAGCATGATGCGCTCGATAGACCATTCCCTGTTGTCTAAAATCCTCTACTGCTTGCGCTGAATCAGTATCAGGTCGAGGCCCAATTGCTAGCTCAACATACCGGATTCCTGCATTCCAAAATATTGCTAATGCTTCACGGGTTGAAACTCCACCATAGGCTGACAAGCTCAAATACAATTGCATCAGTTTTCCTCTATGGATGAATAATTAAAAATAGCTCTTCTAGGTTTAAGTGCGAATATTTTGAGGGAGTAACCTACTAATGTGCTGATTTCAGCCGCTAATTGCTGTTTTTGTTCCTCTGGATATTCCATATCTCTAAGTAAATATTTTATGTCACCATAAATGTAGTCCTCAATTTGCCCTTTTATAGAAGTTTCACTAGACTCGTTGACGTTATATATGCGTTTTAATGGTATTTCATTGAGCGAATGCTCAACTGAACCTAATTTTAGAGACAGAGTATAGCTATACCCGATAAAGTTACGTTCGTCATCATAACCATTAAGGTCTTCGTGAGTTTGGTAGTTGCTCAAACCTATCGGTAGTTCGAGCATCGCCAATAACCAAGTAGTTGGATCTTCTGCAATACTAAATTCTGATTTGCGCGTGTACCAATTATTACTTTTAGTCTGTTTTAACTCTTGTACAAATGCTCTTAATCCTGGCGTTGGCAACAAGCAACGAGCATCGGTAGCCAGAGCATCAGTGATCCGTTTAAGTTCTATTGCTTGTGTTTCTACCAATGTCTGTTCTGCGTCATGAAGTTCTTGCATTCGTGCTTTTACTAATTGTTGCAAATCTGCAATCTGTGGGTCGAATTGACTGATATGGTTTTGCACTAATTCTTCATAACTAGAAAGTAAGGAATTAGAATCTCTCATCGCATATTCCTCATTTTTGAACAATATTGCCGGAAACCAACTACCGCAAACCATTTCGATAGTTCTTTTGTACTAAAATATCATTAAGCATTTGATTTTTTAAAAGGATTACGTTAAATTTAGCGATCCTGTCGAATGGCAATTAAACTACAGTTGGCAGCAGTACACTGACCTAATTTTTCAAATGGAGGCTCTCATTGGACATCTACCTGCTAGGCCATTGTTTAAGTCAAGTTTTGGCTATTAGTTGGGCAGTAACTCTGATGCCAAGGCTTGCCAAACGTTATGCAAACGACTTTTAAAACCGGTGCTATGTCAAAATTACTCGAGTGCAATCGCTGTCTCTTTTACGCCCATAACCCTCAGCTAGTCTGCGCCGTTCACCCAACTGGCCCATCCGGTAACACCTGCCTTGATTTCCGGGATGATCCCGAATTAGAAACTAAGCAATTTGTAGACTTTCTAGGCATTGGCGAGACTGATGACAATCCCTGTAACGATAATAACCAGCAATGGGAACCAGAAGGGGCAAGATATGTTAATGGCGAACTGACAATAGAGCGCACATTTTACAACGGCGAGTTGATTGTGCAGCCACAGGCGAGGTGGACACCAGAACAGCAGCTAGAACTGATTGACTGGCATCCGATGTTTACAGGTAGATGCCCTCGGTGTAGTGCTGAATTTGACCGTGACTGGTCAGCACGGGTGCATTGGGACTGTCAAAATCCAGAGTGCGGATGGATGGATGATACTGTTTAGAGCGTTCGTCGCAGACGTTGGCGTAGCCATGCTCTTTCTTACTTCTTTGCGCTTAATGCCTGCTTGCTCAGTTGCATCACAATATTTTGGGGTAATGGGTCTATGACAGCATCAGTAGGCAGTGATTGGATAAAAGCTGTTACCTCTTGCTGGGTTTTGTATTTCCCCTCACTCCAAGCATCAGCAATCTGTTTCGCTACCCGGTCAGCATCATCTCGATTGGCATGAGCAGTGACACACTGTATATCATGACCAGTAAATGATATCCAAGTCTGCCAAAGTCCCGTAACTGGATGCTGAACAATCCCTGTGGTCAGTTCATTCTCTTCAAGCACTGATTTTTTCTTTGGGCGACCAAATCCTTTAAACATGGCAATATTGAGTAAACGCTACTTTAAAATGCCCAAAATCAAAACTGCGATCGCTCTATTAAGCTGCTAACAGGTTTGACTCCATCCAGTTGTGGGCGATAATCTACTGGTTTGTACATTCCCATTAATCACCTTGGAACCCAACCAGCTAAATTTATTTTCTGATTTGACCGTCACACCAGCACGCAGAGCAAAGACACTGTTAATGAGTCTTGAGGCGCTGTTGAAGTGGAAATCTCAGATTTTTGAATATCAGCATTATGTGAGAGAGAACAAACCATCACAGCAGACGGCATTATTTGACCTTACCCCTAAGCACTGCGACCCAGACCAAATTGATCCACTCTTGCTGCGGCTTGTGCCAATGTCGTTTTATCGAATGCCAGTTGATAGTCCTGGGTCAACTTGTCTGTATTTCATCATAGACTCGGCGGCTTCTGTTATTTTGTACGTAGGCGAAACGTGCCACAGTAACAAGCGATGGCAGGGTATACACGCCTGCAAAAATTACATCGCCAGCTACCAGGATTTACATTATCACTATGGGTTAAAAACAGCAGTCAACGCCGCATTTTGGTGGGATGCTCCGGTTGATCGACGCACACGGCAAGAGTTGGAGTTGAACCTTATTTTGAAGTGGCGCAGTCCATTTAATAAGGAGAACTGGGAGCGCTGGGGGCAGCCTTTTGGGTAGGGTGGCTTATTTATGCTTTATGGCGCTACTTTTTCTTTAAACTGCTTCCCAGCAGAGAATGCAGGCACTTTAGTCGCTGGAATAGTCATTGGCTCATTGGTTTTCGGATTACGCCCCTCACGTTCGGAACGTTCGCGTCGCTCGAATGACCCAAACCCTACCAGGGTTATCTTCTCTCCATTCGCTACAGCTTCGATAACTACTGACAAAAAAGCACTGATTACTTCATCAGCTTGCTTTTTTGTGACGTTGGCTTTGGCTGCTACAGCATCCACTAGTTCACCTTTATTCATAAATTACCCTGAAGTATTGCAAATATTGGAAATTTAGCATTATTACCTCCTATTCAGAAAGGGGAAAAGGAATAATTTTCTAGCAACACGCGAAAATTAACAATGCACGACTACTACTGTGTCGATTTGGCGCAATAGATAATCGCTATTTTGCTCCAAAACCGTCTAATTGGTGTAACAGTTCCATTTTCGATTAGGTAAATCCATCTTCATATTCAGCCACAAGAGATAGGATACTTATACAGTACATAGGTACTATAAAATGACTGAGAACAAACCTTTAAAACTTCCCCAACCACCGATTTAAAGATTCCCGGCGTTGTTTACTTCTTTCTCCTGGGGTCATATCAAAAGGACTTTGTTTTTTAAATGCCTGTGGACTATACATTCCTGTTTCCCAATTTCCATACATAGGATTAGGTATTGCAATGTAAGCAGGTTTAACTATCCCTTTTGCGATATGAAGGATACCGTAATTTTGACGGTTATTATCTACATGGTCACGACGTTGTTGGTTATTTCTGCCTATTGTTTCATCAAAATCATTTAGGTTATCGCCAATCAAGGCAATTACTGTATATCTTTTGCCATCAGCATTGCCATTTTTAACAGCTTCTACTCGCCATTGTTTAGAAGTATTCTCTTTGTCGCCAATCTTTTGGGTAAACTCCCCCTTTAACAATACTGTCTCTCCGTTTACTCCTGTAAACCCCACAGATTTTAAATTGTTAATAGTAGCTATTTTTAAATCATTGCTTTTAGCATCTTTAGCGCTTTTTTCATCTCGATTAGAAATGAAGAATACCTTACCCCCATTTTTATTTACATAATTAACAAATTCAACTGCTCCCGGTACAGCTTTAGCTTTCTCCTCCTTAATCCATTGATTCCAAGTAGTAATTTCAAAACCATTATTAGTATCTAATAACCCTGCTTGATAGGGGCTATTATCAAGAACTGTTTCATCAATATCAACAATGATGGTGGGACGGGTAATATTTTTTAATTTAGCGGTATCAAAAGTGAGTTTGGCTATATTGAACGCTTGATAAGTTAATGCTCTATATTCTCCAGATTGTTGCACCCAATTAACTGCCAACATTGATTGTTCATTTAATTGTCGGTTACTAATTCCTACTTGTGTATCTTGCTGCAATTGTGACAGAAGTAGCACTGGTAACAACGCGGGAACAGCAAAGAATTTAGTGGCTAATTTAGACATTGATATTGATATTTTGGTAGTTATAATGATTTTATTTGGGAAAGTTTAGGATTTTTTGGAGGATTTTTTTTGCGAACGCCAATCCCAAGGTGCAGTAAATTGTGAATCTGCCCAAATATTTAAACGTTGTTGTTTAGCTTCCGCTTCAGCCTGTTCTACAACACCAGCACTGGGACAGTTTTTCAGGTATTTTCGATAAACCACAGCTAATCCTTCCTTAACTAATACTTGCTGGGCAAAAGTGCCATCAGGTAAACGTACTTCAGCAACTTTACGCCCATAAAAATCGGTATCTACTATATCCAGTTTGACTTGACTGCCACCCTGCTGTATTAATGTTTTTAGTCGCTCTTTAGCTTTATTGCCCCATAAAAACTGATTTGTATCAGTAGAGCTATCACTGTTCTTTTCTGCATCCGAATGAGGTACTTCTGCGGTATCTATACAAGCAAACCTCACTCTGATTTCTTGATTAGATACATCAGTGACCGTGATTGTATCGCCATCATCAACTTGCTTAACTTGATAACTAGACTGAGTAGAAGAATTAGATATATTTTCTAATAAACTCAATTGATTAGGCTCTGTAATTTTTAATTCAAACACTTGTCCTTGTGCTTTTTGGGATGCAACATTTATGATTTTGACTTCTTTCCCTTGTAAAGCAATTGGATTAGAAGCACCAGGAATTTGATTCAAGATTTTTCGAGGTATAATTATCTGGTAAACTTTATTATCTTTTCCTGACAACTTGAAAGTTTCAATTTCATTAGTTTGGCGAGTCCATCCATTAATTCGCCCTAATATTTCTGAAGTATTATTAGAATTATTATATTTTTGATTTAGGGAACTATTACTACAGTAAAAATTAACCGGATTTTGCTGAAAATTTGCACATCTCAATATTTCTTCAGTTCTTTGAGAAATCTTTATTAATTGTGAATAGTCAGATTCATCGCCACCACCATAATTAGCTTGTTTTCTAATATTATCTGGTGCGTTAAGTAAAATTTTTGTAATTATCTGACGGTCAGATTCAGAAAGCTTAGGTGATAAATAAACATTAGAGCCGGGAATTTCCTTACTTAAATGAATGATTCTTAAATCTTTATCATTTGTAACTGCTTCATAAGCAGCAGCACCTACATCAGCTTTTCCAGTTTTAACTAAGTCTTTAATATCTTTTCCTCGATGGCCCATGTCTACCCTGAGACTTTTACCAAATAAGTCATAAGCAGGTACATAGAAACTAGATGCTGAATTGAAATCTCCAAGAGCAATAGTATTTGTAGATTTTAAATCATTGAGAGATTGAATACTACTAGTAGATTTTGTGAATAAAGTAGCTTGGTAATATGGAGGATTATTTGGAAACATTCGGGCTGCAAAATGATAATCGTTATTTTTAGCAGCTACAGAAAGTATTGGTGATAAAGTAAAGGCAATATCCCATTCTTTATTTATCATCCTTTTTCGGGCTTCTTCATAAGGAATTGATTCATCACCATCAATAACTATTTGTACTTTATTACCCAATTTCTCACGTAGGTAAGTTGTTAATTCTTGATAGTAACTGGGCTTACTCAAAATTCCTATAGTTAAAGAACTTGTTTGTAAGCTTTGTTGTTTATTTTCAATGATAGGAGAAGGTGAGGAAACTGCGGATTTAGGGACATTAGATGGACAACCAGATAAACCCAAAACACCAATAAATGCTAGAAACTTTATGAAAATATGGCTACTTTTAGAATTAGACACAATAGATATCACCTGTATTTTTATGATTAAGCTGCTTGTTGATTAGATATGCCTGTAAGTTGCTGCAAAATTCTTTGATATCTTCTTGCATTTTGTAAATAAGCTTGATTGTCTAATTGTTCGATAACATTAATCAAATTATTTAGTGTAGTTACTCTGTAAAAACCACCTATATTGGATTCAATACCATGATCAATATCCGAGTTTGCTGGAAATACAACAACACCATATACAGGAAATTTACCCCAATTTGATGAATTTACATATCTATACAAAGAATCTGCATAAGTTTTCACTTGCTGATAAGGGTTCTCTCCCCAACAAGCATAAATATAGAGTTTTCTAGTTCCTATATCACAAGTCCATCCAGTGTTACGCGGATTACCAACAGATTTAATTGTTCCCTTATAAGATTTAGCTTCTACAACGATACAGCACTTATTTGTAACAAGGATAAAATCAGTAAATTTACTTCCTTGTTGTCCACTACCTACATCAAATTGTGTCAATACTCTTTCTAAAGAAAAATGCTGTTCTAAGGAACTTTTAATAGCTATTTCAAAATTATTTAAAGTATGCCGACCTGTTTGATTCTTGATATTCTCAATTTCTATAGTCAAAGCCTCTAATTCAGCTTGTTTCTGTTTTTCACGTTGTTCTAATTGTTGTTCTCTCTCTTGAGATTCTAATAGGGAATTTTGAAAAATATCTAGTTGAGTATTAAGTTGTTCTTGCATTAAGTTTTGATTAGCTAATTGTTGTTCTAACGCAGTAATAATTCTCTGGGAACTTGTTTCGTTGTTTCGCAGTTGTTGTAATTCAGAATTAACTAAAGAACGAGAGTTTTCAATTTCCTGTATTTGCTGCTGAAGTTGGGATAATTCATTTTCTTTTAGTTCATTAGTTTTTGCTTGTTTGTCTTGGACAATATATAAATCCTGATTTAATTTTTTAATTTGCTCTTCATATTCCTGTTGCTTATTTAGATTCTGCTGTGCTTCTAATCTAGCTTTTTCAGATTCAATTTGTGCCTGCCTAGCACGTTGTTGAGATTCTAACAGAGAACTTTGTAAAAGTTCTAATTGATGGTTAAGCTGTTCCTGTTCTAAACTTTGATTAATTAACTGTTGTTCTAAGGTGGTAGCAATTTCTTGGGATTTTTTTTCATTGTTTCGCAATTGTTGTAATTCAGATTCAGCATCATATATTTGTTGCTTCAGTTGAACTAATTCAATTGCTTTTGGTTGATTATTTTCTAGTTGCTTCTCCTGAGCAATCTGCAAATCTCTGTTTAATTTTTCAATATGTGCTTGATACTGTTGTTGTTTATTGAGATTTTGTTGTGCCTCTAATCTAGTTTTGTCAGATTCAGCTTGTGCCTGTTTAGCGCGTTGTTGAGACTCTAATAAGGAACTTTGCAAAATCTTTAATTTATTGTTAAGTTGCTCTTGTTCAAGTCTTTGATTAGTTAATTCTTGTCCCAGTCTAGTAGCAATTTCTTGAGATTTTTTTTCATTGCTTTGTAGTTGTTGTAACTCTGATTTAGCTAATAAACGAGAATTTTCAATATTCTTCATTTGTTCTTGAAGTTTAGCTAATTCATTTTCTTTCAGTTTATATAATTGATCAGCTTCTAATTGTTTCTTTTGAGCAAGTTGTAAATGATGATTTAGTTTTTCAATACGTTGCTGATACTGCTTTTGTTTGTTTATATTTTCTTGTGCTTCTAACTTAGTTTTTTCTAGTTCAGTTTGTAGAGTTAATAAATTTTCTGTGTTTTTTGGGAGATTATCCAGAGATTCTTTGAGTTGATAAATTTCCTGTTTAAGCCTGTTATTTAAAATACGCATTCTACTGGCATCCCTAATTAATTCATTCTTTTCTTCCTCTCTTTGATTTTTTAATAATGTTAGTTCATTTATTCTCTCGGCTAATTGAACTTCTAAAACTTTGTTGATATTTTCTAATTCATCTTCTCTTTTTTCTGCTTTCTTTTTATCAACTCGCTTTTTATAAAGTATAAACTCTAAACCACTCCAGATAAACAAAGTCGCCCCGAAACAAGCGGCTAAACTTGTGGTATAAGTTTGAATCCTACTGCTTCCAGAAAAAGGATTAGTTACTAATGTTGCAATATCCTCTTGAAACGTTGGTCTTACACCCCTAATATAGTAAACCCTACCGATAACACGGCCTTGATTAGTGACATTTATAGCACTGCGTTCAGTAGCATGAGAATTGCTATAAGTCCACTGTGCAAATGCAGGTGGAGGATCAAGCAACACATCGTATGGATGTTTTGTTAACTCTTGTGGATTTATAGCCGCTTTCCAAGATGAGGATTTTCCAGAATCTTTACCTGAATACGAAATTATTTTTTGTCCACTAGAGTCTGTAACGATTAATCCAAATAAACTATAATTACTATCTAAAGTACGTTGTACTTCTTCTGGTTTATTTTTAATAATTGCATAAGAAAGTTTCGTTGGTAGAGTATGAGATAAAATGTTAAAATCAACAGTCTGAACGCGAAATATTGTTTGATTCCAATAGTTGTTATAACGGTCAAAAGTAACTGCTCCACCAATTCCAAAACTAATTATTCCTGTTGTTGCTAGTCTAGCTAAAACTTTTAGTATTGCTCCTCTATTAGATGTTTTAGTTGCTTGGGTATCTCTGCTGTTGACCATTTGACGCTCCTGAAATTTATATTTTGCGATCGCTATACTATTAGTTGATATCAGGACAAAAAATACTCTGAATAATACTGAATGCGTGACATTGATTACAGTGTGCGATCGCTTCTACTGACATATTTACTCGCTTGATTGAGAGCAATCGCGATTTCTTTCAGTGGAGCTTAAATTTATATTCTCTATCCAGTAGTTCGCATACATCGACTTGCTCAACTAAGCTTGAATTTGGGTTTGAGGCTGTCTTGTTTGTGTATTACTGGGTGCATTTAGTTTGCGGGATAATGCCAACACATTCATCGCAAACTGCTGATAAAGTTCTGGGGACTTATTCATGAAAACAACTATTGCATTCCGATGACTGTAAATTGCTAAATATCGACGTTTATTAGTTATCGCATAAACAATTAGGGCTGCTGCTGCAACAAGTAAAATTAAACCTAGTGCAGAAGAGTTTCTGAATGCACCCAAAGCTGAAAAAGCTAGGAATCCTCCAAAACCCAATAACGCATAAATAGGGGCTTCTAATGTTTCTACTGAATCAATATTTTGAATGCGTATCCAAGTCTCTCTCTTTTCTAAACCAGTTTTTGTTGTTCCAACAAGAGTATCACCTGTAAATTTGACAAGAATCGTTCCTTTTGCTGGAACTAACACGTTTCCCCAAACTTGGGCGGGAGCGCCTGTAATTTCCGTGACTTGCTGATTAGTTCTCATGTTTGTATTACCGTTCATTAGATGCCTCACCTGATGTTTAGAATTGCAATCAACAGTTGGATATAAAAACTAGAACAAGTGGGCTATTAGAGCTATACTTACCGCTCACACAGAAACTGAGTAAATAACTAATTTGGCAAATATTTAGTTAACAAATCCTCACCCTGAGCGCCCATCTCATCAAGCTTCTGTTCAATAAGCTTCTTCGCCATCGGCGACGGTTTAGAGCGTCCATTCTCCCAACGATTAATCGTGGTATATGTCACGCCGAGAGTGGCTGCAAACTGTTCTTGCGTTAACCCAGCCAAAAGTCGCAAATCACGAATGATATGCCCTACCTGTGGCTGTTTGAAAGCCAAGGGTTTTTTGATAGTCATTGAGCAAGCTTGACCCACTACCTTAAGTAGCTAATGCTATATTGTTTGTTGCATTTTAGTCATACGGAATTGCAATAAACCTCAGTGTGTATCCGTAATAATGAAAAATATGTAAAATTATTTACTCTAAGCAGGAATATTTTTTAAGTGGTTCTGAACCTAAATTCTTGGAGGTAAATGACTCATTCATAGGGTAATAGATGCGATCGCACCCTTAAACTCGTTGATGCACAGTTCTATTTATTGAAATATGTGAGTATTATGTAGGGTGATTTATTTTTCTCATGCAAATTTAACCCTAACCTACCTGAATGCAATCTATACTTTAGCTGTATTTTCTAACAAAGAATTTTATGCTGAAGTTACATTCTTTCGCTAAGGTTTCTTTATTGACAGTATTATCAACAATCTTGGTTTGGCAGTACCCAGCTTTTGCTTGGAATAAGGCTGGACACATGGTTTCAGGAGCGATCGCTTACAGGGAACTCTCGCAGAATCATCAAGAAGTAATTGAGAAAATGGTTGCCATTTTGAAGGAACACCCTGAATACTCTAAATTTGAGCAGCAGTGGAATTCCCTCAAACAATCTAATATTTCTGCTGAGAATAAAAATTTGTATTTATTTATGTGGGCGGCAAAATGGCCAGATGAAGCTCGAAATAACCAAGCATTTAATCACCCAACTTGGCACTATATCAATTTTCCTTATCAACCTGGTAGTTCTTCAAACTCTATTCCTCGTGAAATTACAGGTGAAGAAAATATTATATTTGCTTTTCAAAAAAATCTTGATATTATCCAAAGTAATGCTACCAACAGCGAAAAAGCAGTTGCAATATGCTGGCTATTCCATCTAGTAGGAGATGTGCATCAGCCATTGCATACTACCAAATTAATAACTAACCAGTATAAAGAACCAGAAGGTGATAGAGGTGGTACACGTTTTTATATTAGAGTTAACCCAAATAGTCAAACAATTAGTTTGCATAAATTCTGGGATGACCTCATACTAGGCTCAGAAAACTTTCAAACTGTTCGCAACACCGCAACCAAGATAAGAGCCGACTATCAACGCAGTAAATTGCCAGAATTAAGAGAAACTCAATTTAATAATTGGGCAAAATTGGAGAGTTTTAATATCGCTAAACAAAAAGCATATCTTGATGGCAAGCTTTCTGGTAGTAGTGATAAAAATGATGGAAAGCCGTTACCGCCAAATTATGCTGCTACTGCCAAACCAATAGCAGAACGCCGGATGAGCTTGGCAGGCTACCGTCTAGCTGATCTGCTTAATAAACTGTTCAGTAAGTGATAAAAGATATACAATCTCTTTTGTTCTCCACTTAGATAATATGGGTGGTTTTTGATTTTACTAAAGCGATTACCCCACTTTGAGACTGATCGCTTCTTCCTCCATCCCCAGATTTCCTTACCCAGCAATCATGTCCTGGGGCCCGCCAAGGAAGAAGCTCAAAATCGCGGATGCCGTCTGGAATACACTGGCTTGTGCTGACTTCTAACCTTTGTAATGCCAACTTCAAGATTATTCCTTTTTTGCGTAAAGTACGAAAATTGAGGTGAATAGTATTATATAACAGTATTTACTATGTAGAAACTGGGGACAACATTGATTTTCCCCCATATAATTTACTCTATTAAAAACTGCTCCAGCTTTCGTCTAGAACAGTTTTATATTGCACGGTAGAAGCCAGATTCACAACTGCGCCTAATATTTAAGGAACTTGCATTCCGCGTTGCACAGCCGGACGTTGCTGCACCATCTCTACCCAGCGTTTAAGATTTGGGTAATTGTCGAGTGTTAAACCCTGAAATTCATAAATCGCTACCCACGGATAAGTTGCAACATCCGCAATAGAATAGTTTCCACAGATAAATTCATTCTCTTGCAGTTGTTTATCTAAGACACCATAAATGCGTAAAGTTTCCTTTTCATAACGCTCGATAGCATAAGGAAGTTTTTCGGGTGCAAAGCGTTTAAAGTGGTTCAGTTGCCCAAACATTGGCCCGACTCCTCCCATTTGGAACATCAGCCACTGTAGTACTTGAAAACGGCTTTTTTGTTCAGTGGGTAAGAGTTTACCTGTTTTTTCAGCTAGGTAAATTAGAATTGCACCCGATTCAAAAACTTTAATTCCAGTTTCTTGGTCAACAATAGCCGGAATTTTACTATTGGGATTGATGGCGATGTATTCAGGTGTAAATTGCTGTTGTTGAGTAATGTCAATTTTGTGGACATTGTAGGGCAATTCGACTTCTTCCAGCATGACGGAAGCTTTGCGTCCATTGGGCGTGGTGAAGGTGTAGAGATCAATCATCTGCTGCTATCCCAAAATTTTGACATTTTCCGATGGTAGTGTAGCTTTGATTGAGCATTTAGGGTATTAGCCAATAGAGAGATAACAGCAATAGTTAAGCGTGGCTTTTCAAGTGATATTGCCTGATGACAAATACAAGCGGATCAATTAACCCGCGCCTTTAGTGGTGAATACTCTGGAACATTATTCTGCTCAAAGGGTGAGGAATCGTTCTCCTCAATGCTTGATACTTGAGTCAAGAATAGCAAAAACTATCAAAACAGCTAAGTGATGAAATCCGATCGATTAAAGATGCAAGACCCCCGGCAGCAATATCCCACTCCGCCCTTCCCTCAACAACCGCAGCCCGTACCAGGACTTGCTCAAAAGATGCAACCCCAACCGGATCACGGTGAGCAGAGCTATATTGGATGTGGAAAGCTTGCAGGTCGGAAGGCATTGGTCACTGGAGCCGATTCTGGTATCGGGCGTGCTGTTGCGATCGCATTTGCGCGAGAAGGTGCTGATGTCGCTATCGGCTATCTTAAGAGCGAAGAAGCTGATGCTCAAGAGGTCATCCAATTGATTAAACAATCAGGGGGCAAAGCGGTTGCGCTTCCGGGTGACATCACCGACGAGCATTTTTGCCAAGAGTTAGTGACAGATGCAGTGCAATCTTTGAACGGTTTAGATATTCTCGTGAACAATGCTGGCGCACAGACATCTTACCCATCAATTAGCGACATCACGACTGAGCATTTCGATAAAGTGATGAAGACAAACCTCTACGCGCTATTTTGGATTACCAAAGCTGCCGTTCCACATCTTCAACCCGGAGCATCAATTATTAACACCACTTCGATTCAGGCATATCAACCTTCAGCGAGTCTGCTTGACTATGCGATGACCAAAGCCGGCATTGAGAATTTTAGCAAATCTCTCGCCAAACAGATGATCCACAAGGGAGTGCGCGTTAATGCAGTTGCACCCGGCCCATTTTGGACACCGCTACAGCCGAATGGTGGTCAGACCCAAGAGAAGATTGAGAAATTTGGTTCTGAAGTTCCGCTCGGAAGACCCGGACAACCTGTAGAAATTGCTCCTGTGTATGTGTTGCTTGCTTCCCAAGAAGGTAGCTACATCACCGGAGAAGTTTATGGTGTAACAGGCGGCATCGGGATTGCCTAGTTCAAAAGACATCTTGGCATTTGTAACTTTTGCCAAAATATTGGAGTGCATGTTTGCATGTTAAAGGGAAGGGAAAATTCCATACTTTTACCCCTTCCCTATTCCCCTCTTCCCCACAAATGTCAATAAGTCTAGTTAAAAAAGTGATGAAGTGGGACGAGCCAATCTTTTTGTATCGCTGTGGTACTAGGGTGCAGTCGCCGCCTACTGGATATTACTGGCGGATGATGGACGAATACCCATCAATGCGGATTTATCAGTTAGAGCTTAAAGATGCAGAGTGATAAGGTTCAAGGGCTATGAAGCTTATACAGCAAGCACTTTGACTTGCTTGTCGCCCCTTGAAGTAATAAGGTTTTCAATTCTGACCCAAGTGTGAGCGATGTCTGCAACAGGCTGTTTGGTATCGCTTGGGGTTCCTCTTTGAATTAAGAGCGATCGCTCCTCTAAAATTCTTAGAGTCAAAATTGGGAATGCGATCGCTTTTCCCATTCAAACAACCGAACAGTGCGTCTGGCGGATCACTCTGGCATCTGTGCAGAATTCAAGCGAGTCAAAATTGGGAGTGTGATCGCACTTTAGTAGTTGCTTTGCGATCGCGTATCGCCAGGAGAAGCAATGGTCATCAACTTTTCAACTAGAAATTCGCTTCTCAACTATCAACATTAAGCCTTTCAATTTCCCATCTTCTGTAAAACTTTGGCTAGTGCGACATTTATTATCGTTATTCACAAGATTAATCATTTCCGTTGCCAGTAATTGACCTGTCGCTTTATTCCAGACATTAAAAATGATAATGCTATCTCCATGTTCACGCGCAATAGTGGTGAAATTTGACCATGTGGGAACATTTACTGCTTCTATTTCTATTTCATCATTACTAATTACCTTACCAACAAAACTGTTAGTGACAATTCTACCGTCGGCATAATGGTAAGTATTGGTTTGTAACCATTGATTGTCAACTATCTTTTGTGTAATTTCTGCTTCAAAGCGTTCTGTTTCTTGAGCATTAGCATCCATTCTGATCCAGTAACCTGACCAAGTGCCAACATGTTTGGGGAAAACCTGAAAATCACTCAATTGTTTGGACATATTGCTCATACAAACAAAGTTTATTTACCTATTTTTTTCTTTATACATTAGAAAGCGATGTCTACAACGGGCTGTTCGGTGTCGCTATTCTCTATAATTTTTTTATAGTACATAAATACTATTAAAGTTAACCCTAATACTTCCTAAGCAGCAAGTATCGAGTATATCAGCTACGCTGGGCGGTTACGCCATCGCCCTGATAAAATTCTTTTCGAGAAATGAAAGCAACAAGAAAGCGATTGCTTGTGACAAAGCAGTACACTCCTGCTATACCGAAAATCCACTCCTTGCTATAGCGTACCCACCCGCCGGGGCATCGCCCTCAAGCCCTGGCGAGAAGAATTAAAGAACCAACGCACTGTGTGCAACCATTTCAAGATTCCACTCCTTGGATAGTAGGTATCGCAGCCAAAATAGAATAACGGCGGATATCTTCTAGTGGCGCAGCTATTAATCCTTCTAGCTTGGCTATTGCGGCTTGCAGATAGGGTGATGTTAAATGAGTATCCAGTGCTGCCGCAGATTCCCATTCTTCTACAAAAGTAAAATCTGTTGGATCTGATTGATTTTGTAAAAGTTCATATTTAATCACACCTGCTTCAAGTTTCGTTGATTCAATCAGTCCCAATAATAAAGCTTTGAGTTCTTCTACTTTATCTGGTATTGCCACAAAACGAGCTACAACATGAATGGTTTGGTTAGTCATTAGTCAATGGTAATTAGTTATTAGTTATTAGTCCTGTCGTCCATAGCCAACAGTTGATAGTCAACCTCTTCGGGGAATTCAAAATAGGTTAATAGGTTAGACCTACTGGAGTGACCACCATGTAGCGAAAGATAGTTAGTAATAAAGCGTAGTTTAGCGCATTTCGACCCTTCTCTTCTTAGGTTGCGCTCTAAGCGTAGCTATGCCGCAGGCTTTACGACAAAGCTCAAGGCAGATATTCTCGATTGCAGCAGAGGTTACAAGCAGCAATCGCACCCCAGTCAACAAAATAAAATCCTTACACTAATGGTAGGGACTATGGCTTACTCTCTCTTTTGTTATCCACTTACATGATGTGGGTGGTTTTTGATTTTACTAGAGCGATCGCCTCTCCCTAAATAATTCTTAGAGGAAAAATTGCCTTTGGGACGTAGTTTACCGCCGTAGGCATCGCTTGCTTCAAAGCAATACACTGCTACTATGAAAATCCCCGATTGCGATCACTCTCTAGCCTAGAAACTTTCTTTGACAAAATTCCCCACCCCTACCATCTTCGATGGTGGCCCCATCCGTGGAACCCTCCGCCAAATCCAAAGTGGAACCCTCTTCCAAATCCGAAGTTGATGCCATAAGTAGGATAGGGCGACACATAGATGGGATAAGGGTTGTAGATGTAAGCTGGAGAAGGCGCTACGGTGTAATAACCATCTTCATTACAAACAGTAGTAGTATGTTGCACAATTGTTTTAGGTACAACATTGTCTTGTCCAGCATAAGGTAGATTTAAATAACCATCGTGAAAACCACGAGCGAATTCACCTCCGGCAGTCCGAGGTTTATAAGCAACTCTATTCCGAGCGCTTTGTTCTCCTTCTCGAAAACCATTTGCATAAGCATAGGGGTGGTCAGCCGCCGATTCATTGAGTACTCTATTCTCAGTAACAGGATGACAGTAAACAACCCTATCAGCTTTAGCGGCTTGGGGAAAAAGTAAAGATGTTGAGCCAGCGATTAAGCTAAATATTGCAGCAACAACTATTTTTTTCACAGCCTTTAACCTCATTTATGTTTAATGCTCTAAGCCCTTTATTTTTAATTATAAAACCTGAATCCTTGCAAAAGTTTTTCTCAATTAAGCATTCAGTGGAAATACATGGTAACTAGCAGCTTACCGACTGGATTACTAGAAGCAATTTTGAACCAATCTGAGTTAAGTTCGGGAGAATAATACTTTAGTTAAGCCAAGCAAGATAGCCTAACTGCCTGCTTTAGGCGATTGCCATCTTTTTAACTCGTGTAACGCTGCCATTTCTGCCGCGTGATTTTGTAATTGGTAGTGTTCGGCTAACAAATTACAGTTAAGTTTTTGAGTTTATTTTCCAAATATGTATGGTGCTGTCCTCATTACTACTAGCGAGGGTTTTACCATCTGGACTAAGAGCAAGCCCTAAAACAGAACTGGAACCATCCTTCCATGTATGCAACAATTTCCCTTGCTCTAAACTCCACAGTTTAATAGTGCCATCATAATTGCCGCAAATCAGAATTTTTCCATTCGGGCTGATCACAAGAGATTCAACTGAATTAAAATTATCACTAAACTCATGCAGTAGTTTTCCAGTTTGAAGATTCCATAATTTCAGAGTACTAATTGCACGATTTCGAGAAACTAGCTGACCAAAACTACCAGTAACAAGCTTTTTACTATCTGGAGTAATGGCAATAGCATCAATTCCGGTTTTGTGCCCTTTGAGAATATGGCGTGTTTTTTTAGTTTGTAAATCAATCAGCCTAATTGTATTATCATCGCCACCCCCAGTACTCACAAGGGTTTGCATATCAGGGCTAAATGCAATTTTACTCACAAATCCTGAGTGTGCAGGAATGGTATCAAGCAGCTTAAGCGTGTGTAAATACCAAAGCTTGATTGTGCCATCGTCACTGCCACTAGCAATCAATCTACCATCTGAACTAATCGCAACGGTTTCTACTGGTTGGGTATGCCCACTGTCGCCCTTTAGCATAAGGAAAGTGCGTAAATCCCAAACCTTCATTGTTGGGGTGCTTATCCCACCAGTTACAATTCGCTTGCCATCTGGACTAATAGCTATTGAAGTAATACCATCTGAGTGAGCGTCTAAACTATGCAGTAATTTCCCAGTACGTAAATTCCAGAATTTAATTGTATCATCTCTACCTCCAGTAATTAGGGTTTCCCCATCTGAGCTAATCGCAACGGCTCGAACACCAAAAGTCACTTTTTTATGCCCAGTCAGTGTGTGAACAAGTTGAATCTGTAGTTGAGACTGAGTAATTGTACTCTTGCCTATGGGAAGATTTGAACTAGAAGAATGTACATCAATACCAGTGATGTTTACTGCAATTGCTAAAACTATAATGACTGGTTTGGATTTGAGAAAATTCAATAATTTCATGGTGCCCAGGAACGCAATTACATAACATGGTTCCCATTTGATGGAGGGCGATACCAAAGGCTAGCAGGTACACCATCGCACCTAATTTGATAGACCATTAATTCAAATGCTCAGTTCAAGATGGATTTTGGGAATTGAGCTTCGCTTGACTAATTGCATCCAATAAAAACAAACCGACATCTTTATGCAATGGTTCATTATGCTGTGGACAAGCCGTTGAATGTAGGCATCTTGGACAACCAGCTTCACAATCACATTCAGCTGCTAAAGCGTAAGATGCTGCAGCAAATTTTGTGAAGTCGGAGAAAATAGCTTCTGCTGCCCCATTTCCACCTTCACAGGTGTCAAAAAAGTAACCAATGTTTCTGCTTTCTTTTTGTATGGCCAATTCATCTACATCCAAACTGGAGGATAAAACTACCAAAGGTACAGCTTTAACTATCTGGTGCTGGATACTATGCAGTGCCGTCACTTCAGCAGTGCTACTCCATAATGATTGATAAAGTTCTGGAACCTCACCTCCATTAGCGGTCATAATTTCTTGTTTGTATTTATTGACAGTTATTTGCAGGGCTTTCTGTAACGGCTCATTTAACTCTACTAGTACGCAAGGCGCTTGGTATTTTGTGACGTATGGCTCTGAAAATGCGATTTCTTTTTGAAGTTTTGTCACTTCTGCTGCACTCAGCGCCTGCTTACACAATGAACAGCTTTTTCCTTCAAGTGGTTTTTTATAATTAGCGCAACGTTGGTTTTTACAAGTCATTCCGTAGGTACGCTTCATCAATCTATAACCAATAACAGAATTCGTAATTTCTCCCCAAACAAGAGTTAAACGTAAACGAGCATCTTTGATATTAGTAGGGATAATTTTCGATTCCGCCAAGGTAGAAAGTGGTTGAATATCTAATTCTGACTCCGCTTCAGTAAATAAATCTGTATCTTTTCCTAAAAATGTTAGGATTGCTTCTCCTTTGTCGGAATTTAGGCTTTCGCTACGGTATGCTATTAATTGCCCACTTTCATCTTGCACCATATATATTGCTTCGGGAAATACTTCTCGATGGGCTAACGGTAGCGACATACTTTCTAAAATTTCGCCCGTATGTTTATTAATTAGAGAAATTGACCTTTGAGTGCTGCTTCTGATATTAATTTCTTTATGAGGATAACCTCTTCCCCAGAGTTTTCCGTTACCACTTAAGAAAATTTTGTTTTGTTGTAAAAGAGAATCTGCAACTGCACCGGCTGTTTTTCCAAAACGAGTATTCAGTTCTCCCAAAGTTAAACTACTTTCAATGCAACCACATTCTAAATGTTTACCTAAAATGGTTGGATAGTCAGGGTTAAATGCGGCAGATTCAACTTCTCCTGATAGTAACTTTTGGTTATGTCGAGCGTAGTATACATCAATCGGGTTTTGTCCTAATGGCAGATAAATCACTAGCCCGTGCTGTTTGCGTCCGGCTCGACCAACTCGTTGCCAAAATGACATCAAGCTACCTGGAAACCCCCGAATTAAACAGCAGTCTAGTTCCGGTAAATCGATTCCTGCTTCTAGGGAAGAAGTTGAAATAATTACCTTGATTTGTCCACCTTGGAGTTTTTGAATAATCTCGCTACGGCGATCGCCCGTTAAGGAACTGTAGAAAACTGCTACCTTGCTGGTTAGATAACCTAATCCAATGCGTTGTGTTTCTCTTTGAATTAACCCAAGTAAACCTTTGACAGCTGCACGAGAGTTACAAAAGACAATCCCACTCAAGTTATGCTGCAACCAGGAAATCACTATTTTAGTAGCTTCAACATTAGCTGCATTGTTTGGAGCAAGAGATAATAAGGTACGTCCTTTATAGGGAGCGCCACTATCCTCAATCAGGTGTAATCTTTGGGGTTGATGGGTTCTGCCGCTAAATCGCAATGCCATATCTTGAGGATTTCCGATCGTGGCACTAGAACAAATAAATTGCAGTCTTTGGGAATTACCACCAACCGCATCAACTGCTAACCTTAGCCGCCGCATGAGATTAGCAAAGTGTGCGCCGAAAGCCCCAGTATATGTATGGCTTTCATCAATTACACAGTAGCGCAACTGTCTTAAAAACTGTCGCCATCCAACTCCTTCATCTCGACGGCGTACATTGTAGAGATAGTAATGCAATAAGTCAGGGCTGACTGCCAAGATGTTTGGAGGGTTGGGAATAAAAAAGCGCTGCCGTTCATTAGCTGGTGTATCTCCCGTCATCAGTGCGAGTTTGAGGCGAGTGTTGGGCATTGCCTTGACAAGCGACTGTAATTTTCGCATTTGATCTAGAGCTAATGCTTTAAGTGGAAAAATGTACAATGCTGTTGTTTGCGGTTGCTTAATGCATGATTCCAGAATAGCCAAGTTGTAGCACAGCGTCTTTCCGCTTGCTGTAGGCGTAGTAATACTCAAGTCAAACCCAGTACGTAACTTTGTTAAAGCTTCTAATTGGTGAGAATAAATCTGAGTGATACCGTTATTCTGTAACGCTAAACGTAAAGCAGGTGGTAAATCGCCCGGTAGAGGGTGAATCATACCTTGGTTAGCATTTTTGATATCTATCGCTCTAATGCTTGCAATCAGTTCTTGCGCTACAGACTGAAATCCTACCTGGGGGATTTGTTGAATCTGCTCCGCAGTTGTTGTGGCTGCGGCGTTGTTATCTTCAAGGAATGTTGCCGAAGATACTAAGTTGGCGTTACTTGCTTTAATTGATCCCAAAGCTAGAGTCTGCTCCCAATCGACAAATTGGGTTGGCTTAACTTCTTCTACAAACTTGACAATCAACCGTCTGCCCAATAATGCCATTACCTCCCCAACTCCATACTCTGGTGAGTAAACATATCGACCTGCACTTAGCCATTCAGGAGGTTCTGGAACAGTTTGGTTGGCGGCACGGATAATTGCGGCGTAATCGGTTGGTTTGTTATCAGTCACAAATTTATGTTTCTGCTAGCAGTAAATTATTTGTTACTGACTGCCAGTATAAACCTAATGAATTTACTCTGGCATTTTCGTTGCTTGCGTTGCCTATCCAATTTATTATCGGCATACGCGAATTTGCGGAATTACAACGAACCAATCTTCTGTTATATTTCCATTGACTTCATCTTTTCTCAAATGACGATATATACTTCTGACTATAACTTCACTTGCCTGAAACTGGAATTGTCCAGGTTTGAATCCTTTGTAAGCCTCTAGTCTTCCGGCCAAAGCAGTAATTCATATTTAAATTGGGTAACGTCAAAGTTAGCATCGTCAAAGTAGTACTGCCCCTGAGCTTGAAATATGCGCTTAAAAAGTTCTGGAATGCTATTAGCAATAATTACAGGATCTGAAAGCTGATTGCTCTCTAAAATCGGCTGGACCAAAAGTATGCAACATTCGCGCTTGTAAGTATTAAAGAAGTAAGCAATACAACGACCATCTTCAAGATCCATCAGATGAGTTGCATAACAGGTAAAAGATTTTGGTTGAGAAATTTCGTAAATTTTATTGCAAAATCATTGTTACATTCGCGCACTGCCCAACCAATTTCAGGTTGTAAAGTTTGCGATTGAGAATCTTGACGAACGCCAATGAAACCAGCGAGTAGTTCTAAAGAATATTCTTTCTCACCTGCCATTTGAAGACGAAATGGAGCTTGAGAGATTCCTAAAGGCAAGCTATCAGCACTAATACCGCGAGTTTCGTGGCTGAATGTTTGTTCGGAGGATGATGACCCGTTAGGCAAGGAGCAGCGATCGCTTTTTCCACTTTAGCAGCGCCGCCTCGCTGATCTGCCGGTGCTATATATTCCTTGCTGCAAAGCGTCGATTTTGTTGAACTTGTGGCAAGTACTGAAAGCTATGATTACATGGTAGTGTAGTACGCTTTGAAAATTTCTACTTTTTCAAGCCTGCTCCCGTGATAAAGCGATTGCACTCAAGCAAATAAAATGGGCAAAATGTCAAATGAATAAGTTTTTTATCCGCTATTTACTAGGCTTCATTTTAACGTTGAGCCTAGTTGTTGTCGGGACTATTAGTTATGCTAGTAATTCAAATTATGAGATTTGGATGAGTGACCAAGGCAATACTCAAGGGATTACAGCCACAAATCCTAAAGGTTTTTATGGTGGCAAAGTCAGAATTTATAACAGCAAAGATTTAGAAGAAAATCCACCCATTAACAATCCTTTAGTTTTGGATGTAGCTACTGATTTATTTCTTATGGCTCAACAAACCACAGGAGATAACGTCAACCGAATTCACGGAATTATGCCCACACCGGATGACAAATATGTAACTCTTAATTTTGTTGCTTCTGGTCATTTGGGTATAGTTAATAGCCAGACAAAAAAAGCTATATGTCTATTCCGCACTACCCAAACAAGTACAGGTAGGCAAAACCACATGAGTTTGGTTACTGATGACGGATCAAAAATCCTGTTGGCTAACCAAAGCGGGAAAATGCTTGAACGTGTAGACATAGCCGAAAACGATAAAAGAAAAGTGATCGGCTTTCAATATAATAGTGATCGGCTTTCAATATAATGCTGATGCAAGTTTAGATTTAGTTGGTGGAACAGGTAGGATATTAGCTCAACCAATTGCTGTAGATGTAGATCCCTATGATGACATCTCTTGTACTAAAACAGGTTTGGTCTCAGATGGTCAATCAACCATCACACCTAATGGAATAGCTAAACAGGCTGTGAGCATCCGCCCTAATAATACAGTTATCTGCCCCATTCTTACCGATAATAGCCAACATGCCTATGCGACATTAGGAGGTGGGGGTATGTTTGTAGTTGACACCAATATTACGCCAATGGAAATTGTTGCCGAGTATGATGTCAATACATTTCGAGCGGCTGGCTGTGGGGGTCATTCTGCTAATGGTAGTATGTTTCTCAGTACGGGTACACCTGCACCCAATATCAGTGAATTTAGCGTATATCAGCTAACTCAAGATTACCCGTCAGCACCTCAATTTAATTTGCCTAATCAACCTACTCCGATAGCTGTTTGGGCTGACTCTGATAATGGTAAAACTTTGGCTGGTAACAATCGTGATGCACATGGCATGGTAATTGTGAAGGACAAATATCTACATCAATTTGATCGTATACGCAACAATGTAGAAGTCTTTAAAGTTGGTCAGAAAAAAGTTGGTCAGAAACTTGAATACGAAGGAAGTTACAGTTTGGCAAATTCTGGTGTCTGTAAGTCTACTTTAAACACCATGACTGACGATGATCCGACTCCGGATTTAGCTGATCCAGATTTAAAAGGTAAGAGGATTTATGTTGCTTTACGCGGCACTCTCCCTCAAACTATAGCTCATGCGGCTATAGGTAGTTGTCCGGGATTAGGAATTATCGATTTGAATAACAAAAAAACTGGTCAACTTACCCATGTTTTACCCACATTTATAAAGAGTGGTGATACTAAAGATAATTTGAGTGACCCTCACGCTGTTATTCTTGTTAAAAATTAGGCAACAGCAGCTGTATGAATATATCGGTGGGTGGAGATGACGATTGAGCGCTCCACTAACACCGCGCCCACCGAGAACGTGCGATCGCCCCCAATCCCATGAACCTTCTCTTAAGTGTGTAAGCTAGCGATCGCCTCCTGTTTAGTATAGGCTCAATTGGAGTAGGTTTCCTATTACGCCGATATAGACTTCGAGTTTTTGGTTAATCAACATTAGAAGTAGCATCTGGTCTGTGTCTGGTCAATTCCAGTAGTGAAATTATTCTTACATTTCTAACAGTTTGCGAAAATGCCCTGACTTGGTGTTAGTAAATTATCTGGATCGTAACGTCGCTTTGCACTTACCAGATTTCCCCAAACTGGACGGAAATGCTGCTGCCAATCATGAGGGGAGAAGGATAGGGCGTTTACAGGATATTGATAACCACCCAAATCACGATTTTGCTCAAAAAGTCTACGATTATCATTGAGCATTTTTGTAATTGCAGAATCATCCGGTGGCACTGCTGTTCGCAATATGGCAAACAGAAACACAACCTTCTGGTTCGGAACCCGGAAATTAGGTAGCCCGAAGCGTTTAGTTTTAACTGGATATAGCAGAATTGGGCCCTGGCCTGTGTCAGCTAGCGTTAAATTAGCAGCGACCTCACCAACAAAACTGTTAACTGCGCTACCTGGCACAAACAGGTTTAACCAAGGATGAGGATTTGACCAAACACCAATCGATTTGAGAAAGGCAACTGTCGGAGCTAAACGGTTGAGAAAATCAAATTTTGTTTTATCCTCTATTTGTTCTGTACCGCGAGTATAGTTTAATCCCCGAAGCAATCGGTTATTATTAGGTACAGAAGGAGGACTGTAAAAGCTAGCCACTTCTAGCAGATAACGCCATCCACCAGCATTATTAGAAACTAACTGACCTTCTACATAGTTGAAGCGCTCATCAAAAATGATTTGGCGTTGGTCATGAGTAAAGGTAGCTAAATCGTCATAATATAACTGAAACACACGGGCATTGGTAGTGGCGGGAATTAGCTTAAGAGTTGCTTGTACAATAATTCCACATTGACCTAGCCCTGCTAGTACTGCTGTAAATAGATTGCGATTGTAGAAGGGTGAACAAGTTTCGAGATCACCAGTACCAGTAACTACCTTCAGTTCTAAAACATTGTCAACTTGCACACCATAACGGTGAGTTGCACCACCAATACCCCCCACTGATAAAGTGCCGCCTACAGAAAGTTCAATATAATCAGTGAGAACGGGCGGTGTTAATCCTGTAGCAAGCGTTTGTTGCAATAACTGACTCCATAACACTCCAGCATCAACAATTGCTCGGTCTGTACCAATGAAATGAATCTTGTTGAGCGTGCTTAAATCAATGACAATGCCTGCTTCTACTTGTGACTGACCGTAGGTAGAGTGACCCTGACCGCGCGGGGCAACTTTGAGCTTTCTCGTCCGAGCGAATTGAATAATTTGAACAATATCCTCAATTGAGCCTGGTTTAAGTACTGCTATCGGTTGACGATGGACGATGTTACCAAAATCAATACTGGCATCAGTAAGTGTCGCATTATCAGTGTAAAGTACTCCATCTAAGGAAGGTAAACTTTCAAAAACAGATGTGGCACTGGCAGATGTTACCCAGGAACGAGTAGTAAAATCAAACCCGATCACAATTGCACTGGTAATCAAACCTTGTAAAACTGAGCGACGTGAAGTGTTTTGTCCCATAATTTTTACTTGGTACTATAATCGTTATCTAATGAAATAAATATACTGTTAGTTTTAGCATTTACTTAACTAAAGTTAAATTTCTATTCAGTGAAAAATTTGATTTTATGGTACAGCCATTAAATAAAAAATATACAATCATTTCATCAGAAATACGGTTAAATACTGTTAAGACTATTACTGAGTCAAAATCGCCCTCATAAAATACAAGAAGGAAAGGAAAGGAAAGCAACGGGGAAACCATCGCTCCTCGTAGTGAAAATCAGTACATGGATTCAGTTCTTTTCAGTTATTTATAAGACTCTAGAAAATAGCAGATGTTTGCTCCAACCGATCGCACTTCCCTAATCTAATCTCCGCACCAGATTTCCCACCAACACGCCACTCATGACTTTAATAGCCCATATCAGCAGCACTTTCGGCAGTCAGAGAGAAAATCAATTGGCTACGTTTTGCTTTAAGAGCGATCCCTACTTTCTCATCCCCAAATTTCCTTACTCGCTATGTCTGATATTCTAATTGGAAACATATTTAGCCCTGCGTTCCTCCCTTCTTCGTTTTTTATAGTTATTAACCTGATATTTAAGCCACATGAACGGGTAAATATCCCCTGCCAAGTGAAAACCTATAGATCCAACAAGCCCTACATCTGAATAAAGCAATGTTACAGTGAAAATATAAAAAATAAGATGCGTAATAATATGTAGTCTTCCTTGATAAATATGGTTTCCAACACTTACAAACAAACCCAGAAGAATTGCTAAGTAATAATTATTTGTATATAAGCTTAATTGATGTACTAGTACTCCCCGAAATATCAACTCTTCTGTTATTGGATTTAATATACATACAGCAATCATAAATAATATTTTTTGAAGTTTTTGGCGTGGCATAAGCCTTACAGAAACAAGATAAGCATCATTTTCCACAATTTGACTAACTCTAAAAAGATTTAAAATTTTACTTAAGAATGACACAAATATACAATAGCAACCCAAGCCAATTATTAAGGAAAGTATTGGGAATATTTTGAATTTTAAACCAACTGATGGTGCATCCCATCCGACAATATAAGTTATGCAAAAAAAGGAAATTAGCAAAATTTGATTCCATAATATCAAAAACCCAAAACTAGATTTAGGTCTTTCTACTTTTTGTTGTTTTTTAATTAATTTTCCTTGATATATGCTGTTATACAAATACACTATGCTTAAGAAAAATACAAAGAATATAACACAATTACTTAATGGAGGTAATTCAGTTTTCACGATTATCTTTTATGGGGTTAAGGATGAAACTAAGTATTACTCATGTATTTTTTAGCTTAGTTTTTAATGTTTAAAATTATTTCTCACGACTTGTTAAACTCTAATTGCCCTACATAATTAAATTCACCCTGACTTTCAGTAGAGGTAAATAACCGCATTTCATAGGAACCGGAGGCAGGAAGTTTACACGTAACTTGATCGCCTTGTACCGCGTGGCCACAGGATTGGGAATTGTCTCCACCTTTTGAGTTATAGCTGGCTAATAACCAAACATTCTTAGGATTTGCCAATACTAATTTTGCTTCATCACCAACATTCGTCTGCGATCGCACAGGGCTGACAAGTTGCAAGCCATCAGCAAAAAACTTTGGTTTCATCATCGGCTGGCGCAAAAACTCACCAAGCAGTAATGGATTTGATAACAGCTGCCAAGCAGGATCTTTTGGAAAATGGCTGATCACCATAACTTCTGGTGGGGGCATTAAGTATTCAGTACGGTAGTTTTTTGTAAAACCTGACGAGCGATCAACATAACCGCTATCCCAAGTAGCATCAATTAAGTACCATTGTCGAATGGCACTAAGAAAAGCTCTAAGCTATACAGGATAAGCGCTACAGATTTCAAAGCTATTAAACAGTGTGGCGACGGGGCAGGCGATTGTTCTTGATGAAGTGTTGCGATCGCTAATGAAGTTTGCTCCCGGCGTAACCGCCCGCCTTGTTGGGATGCCTGCGGCGGTAAACTACGCTATGGTTGACTCCAGACAGTGCAAAAATGTACGGGTTGTCCAAAAAAATTTTAGGTAGGAAAAGCTTACTCGTTCATGAAATACTTTCCTTGATCCGAGCAAGCAAACATCATAAATACTACTGTGACACTACGAGTACAAATCCTCAAGGATAAATTTAATTCATCTTTGGGATTACCTTTTAAAGAATTGTTACCGACAAGTGTAATTGAACAAGCACTCTCGGAGCTAAACATTAGATATTATCGGCGATTATTTGACCCAATAGTAACGCTTTGGGCGTTTTTATCTCAAGTTTTGGATACTGATAAAAGTTGTCATAATGCAGTAAGTAAAGTCATTGCTTATCTGGCTGGACTTGAAGTAGAAATCCCTTCAACAGATACAAGCGGTTATTGTCAAGCGCGGTCAAGATTACCAGAAACATTATTACAAAAGCTTTTTCAACAGAGTGGTCAAAACTTAGAACAAAAAGTGACAACAGAATATTTATGGTGTGGAAGAAATGTGAAAGTAATAGATGGGTCTACGGTATCGATGCCAGACACTCTAGAAAACCAAAAAATATACCCTCAATCCTCTACTCAAGCATCTGGATGTGGATAACCAAAAAGCGAAAATCGGTGTGGTATTCAGTTTAGCTACTGGAGCCGCTATTGCACTATGCATAGATATTCTGAACACGCATGATATTAAATTAGCTAGAAATTTATATAAGTTTCTTAATCCATTGGATATCCTTTTGGGAGATAGAGCATTTTGCGCTTATGCCGATTTGATTTCTATTAAAAATCTAAATTGTGATGCAGTTTTTAGGAAACACCAAGCCCGAAAAACCACAATGCGAAAAGGTAAAATAATTGGGTCAAGTGATAAGTTAGTAACTTGGTATAAACCTAAGAGATGCCCACAGGGATTGAGTAAAGATGAATTTAATGCTTTACCTTCAACCATAACTGTACGAGAGATATATTATTATATTGTTGTTCCTGGCTTTCGCACTGAACGAGTTAGCTTAATTACTACTCTCTTAGATACAACAACCTATTCTACTTTAGATATTGTTGGCCTTTATGGTCAACGCTGGGATGTTGAACTAGATTTAAGACATCTCAAAACTACTTTAGGGATGGATATTTTACGATGTAAAACTCCTTCAATGGTACGTAAAGAAATTTATGCTTATTTGCTGGCTTACAATCTACTTCGTAGTTTGATGTGGTCAGCAGGAACTACTTATGGCACTCCTCCCTTGCGCTTGTCGTTGCAAGGTACTCGCCATCATTTAGATAACTTTATTCCCGAATTATTAGCCGCAACTTCAACAAAACGTCTTAAAATTTATCGCACTTTACTCAAAGTTATTGCTCACAAAGCTGTTCCTGATCGTCCTGCTAGAAACGAACCACGAGTTCGTAAACGCCGCCCAAAAGCTTATCCCTTAATGACCAAACCCCGGCACGAATTACGAAAGCAGTTGCAAACTGCTTAATCCACAAGCGTTTCGGCTTTTCTTAGTGCCATTCGTACCATTGTCCTTTTACTCTTGCTGCATTCCACGCATGACCTTGACCGCTAAGGTCGCTGGTTTGAGTTCGTGCATCTCCTACGACATAAATGATTTCTTCTCCAGCTGCTTTACCCAATGCTTCTAATAATTTTGCATAGCCGGCACATACAGACTTACGAGTTTTAAATACAGTTTCGGCATCTTGTGGTGGATATTGCCCTGCAAAATAAGATTCAGCATCGTATGCAATTCGATCTGCAACGTAATCGTGAAGAGCTTTAATTCGCTGTACTGGATCTGATTCTTTACTAACAATATACTGAGCAACTGATGCGATGCTTGTCTCTACACTGCTGGGCATATTAGCAACTGCGGGATGTATTCCCATACCTTGCCACGCCCAACCATTGGTATTATTAGCAGGCTGTGGTTTGGCAGTATCTTGCTGTTTTAAATTCTCAAAAGGATCTCGGTCGGTTTGGGGTTGTGGTTGGACTTTACTACTGCCGTCATCGTAACGCTCAAAAGGATTTTTATTAAAGCTGAGATACATTCCTTCCAAACCATTTGCCAGCTTGAATAAATTCTGTCGAATTAACTGTGCAGGTTGCCCTTGCAAGTCACCCAGCATCCAGTCGCCTCGCGTTGAGAGAGCTATGAAACTCAAACGCGGTTGCCATACTAATAAAGCAGCGATCGCCACAAAGTTGATTACAAGAGTTCTGAGCGTCAAGCGATCGCCCCAAGTCAAAATGCGCTCTTTGCTCCGACTGCCCTTGCTTTCTGCCCGTAGTTCCCAGAGCATAGGTAAGATGGGAAAGAGAAACACCCCTGCTAGTACGGCTAAAGAAGTAGAACGGTTATTGTAAGCAGCTAGGGAAGATGCTAACCAAACACCTAGTAGTGTACCAACCCAAAATTGCTACGTCGAGGTAAGCAAGGGAGCAGGGGAGCAGGGGAGAGGGGGAGAGGCTTATACCAAGTTCTTTCCCCTCTGCCCCTCTGCCCCTCTGCCCCTCTGCCCCTCTGCTAACCACCATGCAAAGTTTCCTTGGCAGACTACTAGTTCTTCTATTTGCCGTTTGGGAGCCACACGCACTGTTTCTTCTGGAATGGGGTCTATGGCTTGCGGTTGAATCACTCAATTCCTCCTTCACCGCAGGTGATGGTAGATGCTTATTGATAAAAAGAAAGGCAGAGGGCAGAGGGCAGAAGGCAGAAGGAAGAAAAAGGTACAAACCTTGCCCCTTGTGGGCAAAAAATTAAAAACATTCTTTGCGAGATGCGTAGCACGAGAAAAGATGCGTCCGCTTCATACCTCTTCCCTTTATGGGAGAGGTTTTCCTTCTGCCTTCTGCCTCCTGCCTTCTGCCTTCTTTGATTAACATTATCCCATTTTCCTTATTGTTATGATGATTTGTTGACTTTTTCACGAACTTCCACAAATATTCACATATTTAGTCGTAATATTAGCTCACAGTACAGATAAAAAATACAGATTAATAGGGTGCGCTCTCCCTGTCCAGATGGTTTCTACTTGTGGGGTGGGGGAGATGGTTTTGTGCGTCAAAAATTACTGATTCATTCGAGACTGCTTTATGGAAAATGGAAAGTTTTCTCTCGTCCAGTCAGGACATATCTTCATCAAGCTTACCCAAACTAGAAATTAAGTGTTCGCCACACTTATTAACCTGGTTGCAAACTCAGTCTGTGAGCCTAGCTTTTACTACCTATCAAACTAATCGCCTGTTTTTTATTGGCTGCAATGAGCAAGGTAGGATAGCTGCCCACGAGCGCTTGTTTGATAAACCGATGGGCATGTATGCATCAAACAACAGTATACATCTTAGCACACGTTATCAAATTTGGCGCTTTGAGAATTTACTCGCACCAGGGGAAACATATCAGCAAAGTGACTGCCTTTACATTCCCCGCAAGGCATACACGACTGGCGATTTAAACGTCCACGATGTCGTGCTAGATTATGCAGAAAATCTCATATTTGTCAATACAGATTTTAGCTGTTTAGCCACCATCAGCAACGACTATAGTTTTGTACCCCTGTGGCAACCGCCGTTTATCTCCAAATTAGCAGCGGAAGACCGTTGTCACCTCAACGGCTTGGGGTTGCGTGACGGCAAACCTGCGTATGTCACTGCTTGTAGCACTACCGACAGCGCCGCAGGCTGGCGTAACCACCGGGTTGGCGGGGGTGTGGTGATGGATGTGCGAACCAACGACATCATCGCCACGGGGTTATCTATGCCCCACTCGCCCCGATGGTATCAAGGCAAGCTGTGGCTGTTGAATGCGGGGACGGGAGACTTTGGATATCTTGATGATGGGAAATTTGTACCCATTACCTTTTGTCCTGGGTTTGTACGGGGGTTGGCATTTTGGCAAAACTTCGCCTTTGTGGGCTTGTCAAAATTGCGATCGCCCACCTTTAGCGGACTACCCCTAGAAGAGAGGCTGACGGCTTTGGGCAATACTTCCCAGTGTGGGGTAATGGTGATTGACATCAACACTGGCAATACAGCGCATTGGCTGCACTTCGATGGTGTAGTTGAAGAACTATTTGATGTGGTAGTGCTACCGGGTGTGCGTCAGCCCCAGTGCTTGGGCTTCCAGTCAGAGGAAATCGAACGCCTAGTCACCTTTCCTGGTTCGGGCGGCATCGTCACCACCAAACCCACAGCAAAACGCCCCAGTGCAGGAGCGAAAGCACCCGTCGCCGGCTTACCCAGGCAACTTTGGGAAGACACCCAGCACTCAGAACTCAGCACCCAGCACTCAGCACGGGCTAAACGCCCCGCTACCGCTAACAGCACTCAGCACTCAGCACTCAAATACCAGCGCGTCTATCACCTCACTGCTAGCAGCCTAGCTGATTATGATGCCTTCACCTTCCCCAGTTTGCAACAGCGCTGGCAAACCCAACCGCAACGGGGGGAATTGGTGGGGATTTCGGCATCGATGGCGGGGGACATGGTGGCATTTGCGATCGCACAAATGCTACCTGACAAGACTGCGGAATTAATATCGCTGTTTGTTGCACCGCTATATCGGCAGCAGGGGATTGCTACCAAGCTGATGCAGTATTTAGACAAAGCTTTGGTGGCGGAAGGCTGTACCCAAGTTAGGGTAGTTTACCAGCCGACGGCGTTAACTGCCAACGCTCTCGAACCTTTGTTATTGAAACTGGGTTGGCAATCACCGCAAAATAACCAAAACGGGGAAAAGCGATCGCACAAAGTCCTGGTGTTACAGCAGTCGGAGGCGAGTTTGATTGTTGATGCTGCCCGATCGCAGTTTGAGAAGGGTAAGCAATTGGCACAACAGGGCGATCTACCAGGAGCCATTGGATGTTTCCAAGCAGCCATAGGCTTGCAACCGGATTATATTGCCGCTTACAACCAGTTGGGTAATGCTTTGCAGGGGTTAGGGCGGTTAGAAGAAGCGATCGCCACTTACCAACACATTATCCACCTCAACCCCAATGTTGCCCAGGCACATTGTAACCTGGGGGCGATTTGGCAGATGCAGGGGAAGACACAGGAGGCGATCGCGGCTTATCAACGGGCAATTCAACTCAAGCCAGACCTGGTGGCAGCGCACCAGAATCTCGCTAACTTACTGGGGGATAAATGACAAGCCATGAGCAAGATTAATCCGGCGGCAAGATCGCCGCCACACCTATAGGAACTGACGATCTACTTTACCCCACCCTAACCCTCCCCTTGGTAAGGCTACGGTGTACACACAAATCTTGGCGGAGTGTATCTATCCCGCCCCGGAATGAATTCCGAGTCTAATAGCACAAGTCCTCTCAAGAGGACTAGATGATAAATTCCTAAAATCTTCAGTCCGTTTCAACGGACTTTCGCTATTAGCCTGGGAATGAATTCCCAGGTGGGAATCGGTTCAGCGTGAAAATTTTCGACTTGTGTATACACCGTAGCTTTTATAAGGGGGGATTAAGGGGGGTAAAACTCCCAATAAAGCCGAGGGAACTAAAGTTTTTCAGGAGTGGAAACTCCAAGCAGTTGTTTAGCAAATGAAAAAAAACCAAAATGGCTACATTTAACGAGCAAACAGGCACAGCCAACCCCTTCAATGGCATTGATGTCGGGGGTTACAGCACCCCCACCTTAGCCGACATCGATGGCGATGGCGATTTGGATGCCATTGTTGGGGAATTTGACGGCACGCTCTTTTACTACAAAAACACAGGCACAGCCACCAACCCCACCTACACCCAGCAAACAGGCACAGCCAACCCCTTCAATGGCATTGATGTGGGGTATTTGAGCGCCCCCACCTTTGCCGACATCGATGGCGATGGCGATTTGGATGCCATTGTTGGGGAATTTGACGGCACGCTCTTTTACTACAAAAACACAGGCACAGCCACCAACCCCACCTACACCCAGCAAACAGGCACAGCCAACCCCTTCAATGGCATTGATGTGGGACGTTTTAGCAGCCCCACCTTAGCCGACATCGATGGCGATGGCGATTTGGATGCCATTGTTGGGGAATTTGACGGCACGCTCTTTTACTACAAAAACACAGGCACAGCCACCAACCCCACCTACACCCAGCAAACAGGCACAGCCAACCCCTTCAATGGCATTGATGTGGGGTATTTGAGCGCCCCCACCTTTGCCGACATCGATGGCGATGGCGATTTGGATGCCATTGTTGGGGCAGGTGACGGCACGCTCTTGTACTACAAAAACACAGGCACAGCCACCAACCCCACCTACAGCCAGCAAACAGGCACAGCCAACCCCTTCAATGGCATTGATGTGGGGTATTTGAGCGCCCCCACCTTTGCCGACATCGATGGCGATGGCGATTTGGATGCCATTGTTGGGGAAGGTGACGGCACGCTCTTGTACTACAAAAACACAGGCACAGCCACCAACCCCACCTACAGCCAGCAAACAGGCACAGCCAACCCCTTCAATGGCATTGATGTGGGGTATGAAAGCAGCCCCACCTTTGCCGACATCGATGGCGATGGCGATTTGGATGCCATTGTTGGGGCAGGTGACGGCACGCTCTTGTACTACAAAAACACAGGCACAGCCACCAACCCCACCTACAGCCAGCAAACAGGCACAGCCAACCCCTTCAATGGCATTGATGTGGGGTATGAAAGCAGCCCCACCTTTGCCGACATCGATGGCGATGGCGATTTGGATGCCATTGTTGGGGAAGGTGACGGCACGCTCTTGTACTACAAAAACACAGGCACAGCCACCAACCCCACCTACAGCCAGCAAACAGGCACAGCCAACCCCTTCAATGGCATTGATGTGGGGTATTTGAGCGCCCCCACCTTTGCCGACATCGATGGCGATGGCGATTTGGATGCCATTGTTGGGGCAGGTGACGGCACGCTCTTGTACTACAAAAACACAGGCACAGCCACCAACCCCACCTACAGCCAGCAAACAGGCACAGCCAACCCCTTCAATGGCATTGATGTGGGGTATTTGAGCGCCCCCACCTTTGCCGACATCGATGGCGATGGCGATTTGGATGCCATTGTTGGGGAAGGTGACGGCACGCTCTTGTACTACAAAAACACAGGCACAGCCACCAACCCCACCTACAGCCAGCAAACAGGCACAGCCAACCCCTTCAATGGCATTGATGTGGGGGATTACAGCGCCCCTACCTTAGCCGACATCGATGGTGATGGCGATTTGGATGCCATTGTTGGGGTAAATGACGGCACGCTCAGGTACTTCTACAACACTCCTAATCGTCCCCCTGTTGCCGTCAACGATGCCGTCAGCACCGACGAAAACACCGTCCTCAACGGCAATCTCCTGGCTGCCAACCCCACCACCCCCGACAGTGACCCCGATGGCAATCCCCTCACCGTCACCCAAGTAAATGGCACTGCCACCAATGTTGGTAGCCAAATCAACCTGGGTAATGGTAAACTCACGGTCAATGCCGATGGCACTTTTAGCTTCAACCCCAACGGCGGCTACGAGACTTTAACCCAAGCAGCCACAGCCACTGAGAGCTTCAACTACACCATCAGCGATGGCTTCGGCGGCACTGCAACCGCCACTGCGACCATTACAATTACCGGGGTGAATGATACCGCCACCATCACAGGCACAGCCACAGGCGCAGTCACCGAAGATGCCAGCACACCCAATTTAACCGCCACAGGTGCATTAACTGTCGCTGATGTCGATACTGGCGAAAACAAATTTAACACCACCGTCACAGGCACAGGTAACTTAGGCAGTCTCACCATCACCAATACTGGAACCTGGAATTACAGCGTTGCTAACAGTGCCGTGCAATCTCTGGGTGCAGGGGTGACAAAAAACGAAACCTTCACCGTGCGATCTCTTGACGGTACTGCCAGCCAAAATATCGTCGTGACAATTACCGGGGTAAATGATGCGGCTACCATCACAGGTACAGCCACAGCCGCAGTCACCGAAGATGCCACCACACCTAATTTAACCGCCACAGGTGCATTAACCGTTGCTGATGTCGATACTGGCGAAAACAAATTTAACACCACCGTCACAGGCACAGGTAACTTAGGCAGTCTCACCATCACCAATACTGGAACCTGGAATTACAGCGTTGCTAACAGTGCCGTGCAATCTCTGGGTGCAGGGGTGACAAAAAACGAAACCTTCACCGTGCAATCTGTTGACGGTACTGCCAGCCAAAATATCACCGTCACCATCAACGGCGTGAATGATGCCCCTGTTGCAGGCACAGATTCTTTGACTGCCACCCAATTCATCCCCACTACCATTGCTGTCAGTACCCTACTTGCCAACGATAGCGATGTCGATACTGGCGATGTGTTGAAAATTACCGGGGTTAGCAATGCCGTCAGCGGCGCAGCAGTCTTGTTTAACAATTTCACTCCCAATAACGCTGCTGATGATTTCATTATCTTTGCTCCCACGAACAGCGGTACAGGCAGCTTCAAATACACTGTGACTGATAGTAAGGGCGGCACTACCCAAGGTACTGTCAACCTGCTCATTGGCTCTAGCCAACTCGGTGGTAATGGCAAAGATACCCTCCAGGGCAATGACGGCCCTGACTTGCTTGATGGCGGTAACGCCAAGGACAGTCTCTATGGTGGCAAAGGCGATGATACCCTGATTGGCGGCAATGGCGACGATTTGTTAGTCGGTGGTGCAGGTGCCGATCTGTTGGTAGGGGGCAATGATGCTGATACCTTCCGCTTCGCCCTCACGGATTCGCTACTCAGTGGATTTGACCGCATTGCTGACCTGCAAATTGGCACGGATATCATTGATGGCCCCAATGCTGTCAGTGCCGCCAACCTCAGAAAGCTAGGGGCGGTGAGTGCTTTAACCCAAGCTGGTATCAGTGCGGTGTTGACTAACGCTAACTTTGTTACCAACGGTGCTGCCACCTTTAGCTTTGGTAGCCGTACTTTCTTGGCTCTCAATGATGGTACTGCGGGTTTCCAAGATACCAGCGATGGGGTGATGGAAATTACCGGGTTTAGCGGTAGCTTGACTAATTTGGCTATTGTCTAAATCAACTCAGGGCGATCGCACTTTTGAGACAACTTGAGGTGCGATCTGATCATGTTTTGGTGCGTTGCGCTGGGCGACAACGCACCCTACCGCAGAAGTGTTGGTCTAGTGAGAGCGATCGCTTGATCTCATTCATTGCCCACAGAGAATGCTGGGCACTATATATTAAGATTATTTGGACAAAAATATTTACAGTCATTGCGAGCGAAGCAATCTCAGCCGCAAGCGAATTGCTCCATTCGCAATGACATTGTGTAATTAATTATGTCTGACTACTTATATCTAATGATTTTAAGCTCTTTACTCTGTGTCCTCTGCGCCTCTGTGGTTAAAAAACTTTTAAACCGCAGAGGCACAGAGATCGCTGAGAACAAATAAGAGGTTTTATAGCGGTTCTCGCTTGGGTGCAGTATAATTTTGACCTCTCTCCCAGCCCCTCTCCTCGTAGGCTACGGTGTACACACAAGTTTGCCCAGAGCGAGTTTCCACCCAAAAAAGGTGGATTCAAATTGCTCAAGACCGCGAACCAAAGTAGTAATACCAGGAGGTTTTTGAGACTTGTAACCAGACCAACCACCAAGTCGAGCAATAATCCAAGTAGCCCAAGGAAGAGAGGAAAGCGGATAGGGATTTTGTTGCAATTGAGTTTTCCCCTCTAAAGTTGGTGAAATACTAGACAAACAATGCTGTTGCTCATGAGAAAAAGCAATAGTAGCAGGTAAATCAGGGTTATCCCGTCCTTGAATCAGTTTTCAGAAGGCAGAAGGCAGAAGGCAGGAGGCAGAAGGCTTTTATGGAACCCACGTTTAAAAACGCGGGATTGAAATAAGGACGAGGCCAGATGCTCCACAAGGGATGCATCCCAAGACCGCACTGGCTCCCTTGTGTCTCCTGGCACTTTCCGCTCGACACAAATCTTTTTATACTAGTGGGCAATAACCCACAACTAAAGTTTTTATTAGTACTTCTTTCCTTCTGCCCTCTGCCCTCAGCGCTGGAGCCTTTCTTTGTAAAATTCGCACAGCGACGGACAAAGCTAATACAGTCAGTCGTTGAATGGCAGCAATCGATTCTAATTGGGTAGCTTCGAGATTTAAACCAGCAGTTTTGAGGGTGGCAAAAAGTTGTTCCATCTGTGTTGTTTCCTACTACGCCTGGGAGCAATGCGATTTTGTGAGGTGAGGCAGGAGGCAGAGGGCAGGAGGCAGGAGGCAAGAGACAGAAGGGTTTTAAGACTTGATCTTTTGAATGCTTGACACTAAAATTCCTTGAAACCTATCGACTTCTTCCAAAACAGGAGTAAATAATTCAGGCGATACTAATCCGACTTCCTTAGAAATAATCAACTGAGTATCAAGTTCTCGAAGCGAACCTAAAGCAATGTGTAGAAATTGGATATATTCGTTCTGCGTCCGTCTTCCATAACCTTCAGCTATATGTAAAGAAGGCAGGAGGCAGGAGGCAGAGGGCAGAAGGGAAGAATTTGAACGGGGCTTTAACCCCGCTCAATTCTTAGCCACCAAATCGGAGATTATGGTGGGGGACTCAGACCCTTGCTCCCTGAGAGGTCGCAGCAGAGGGCAGGAGGCAGGAGGCAGTAACCTCCTGCCTCCTGCCCTCTGCCTTTCTTGTTGATGGCACGGAAACTGCCGAGCGTCTAATCTGGCTAGTTAATCCGTAAAGTTCAGATTTCGGGAATTTTTCGGTAAGTCGATAGCAGTTAATGGCAAGCTTGACACCACGCTGCCAAATAAATTGTTCTCTGTAACTCATGGCGCAACAAGTTTGGAGTAGGAAGTTGGGAGAAATTACATCATTATACACCTCCTGCCCCCTGCCTCCTGCCTCCTGACTTGAACGCAGAATTCTCACAAAATCGCGTTGTTCCCTTTCGAGCAGTCACAATCTACCCACGGAATCTTTGCGGTGTAGCTTTCTTTGAGTAGCGATCGCCTTATGCTTTTAGAATTTAACTTACGAAAATTTCTGTACTAATTTTATACAATTGCTCCCAATATGCCATTAACTGCACGTAAATAATCATCTGGCGATAGCAGAAGCAACATACCTCGCATTCCACCAGAAACAGTGATCTTCTCAAATAGGGTTGCTGTTTCATCAAGGTAAACTCGATAGTCTTTTTTACTAGCTAAAGCTGTCACACCGCCACGGATGTATCCTGTTAGTGGCTGGACTTCCTTCAGAGCAACTGTCTCAACCTTGCGGTTTACTGAAATTCGAGCTAAAGCTTTTAAGTCCAACTGAGCATTTCCCGGTACAACAGCAAAACAGATACCTGTTGTGTCACCTCTGACTACTAGAGTTTTAAAAACTTGCTCTGGGGGAAGTCCCACTTTCTGGGCTGTACTAAGAGCAGCCAGATTGTCAGGGTTAACTTCATAGCTCAGGATTTGGTAGGAAATACCTAGTTTATCCAATAGTCGAGCAGCATTGGTTTTCATCAACCTTTCGTTATTTTAAGCTTTAATATCTTAGTTTCTCAAGCTTGTAAAAATATATCCTTGCTTTATAGAAATTCTCTATTCAATAGCAACAGGATAATAAAACTTATTTTTAATTACTTGCAAACCTAAATTTTATACCTATATAAAATAGGTAGCTCCTACAATGAAATTATCCCAATGAAATTCCGCTAAATTTTTGAAATAGTTTAGTAGCATAGGAGTCAGTCATACCAGATATATAGTCTGTAATTTTCAGAATTTTTTCATAGCTATCATCCTCCAAACTTAGATGATATTCTTTCGGAAGCATTTGATAGACTAATTTGGACTTATTGTCATTATTGAAGATTGTGTTAGCAAACTCAGTAAATAACTTGGCTAAAACTTCGTATCCAGCAACTTGGATACTAACTACATCCTGGTGCTGAAAAACAGTATCACTAGTTTGTTTTCCAATTTCTTTTAGATGCTTTGCATAATCACTTAAAGATAATAAATCTTCTTCAAATTCTCCCGAAAGAATTTTTACTTCATTATCTAAAAAAATTTGAGTTGCTTCTCTTATAAGTTTATCAATAGCTTTAGCACGCAATCGTTTAATTTTTTCATCCTTGCTATCATCATCTTTTTGAATATCAATATCTGCAATCTTATTAAGCAAGTCTTTAGCTTGCTCAAATGATATATAACCCATACGATGTCCATCTTCTACATCAACAATTGAGTAACAAATGTCATCTGCTGCTTCAACCAAAAAAGCAAGTGGATGTCTACACCACCATGCTGCATTATCATGACGGCGAATTAACCCAACTGTATTTGCTACTTCAGCAAATAAATCTTTTTCTGCCTGAAAAAAACCATGTTTTTTAGGAATTCTACTTGTGGAATTTTTTAAGATAGATTCTGGTATTAAAGATTCTCTAGGATACTTTGTAAAAGCAGCTAAAGTTGGGCAAGTGAGATGCATCCCCCCTCTTTGAGGAACCATTTCAAGGTTAGTTAAAATCCTAAATCCTTGTGCATTACCTTCAAATAAATCAAAGTCAGCTTTTTGAAACTCGGTAAGTAGTTCCTCTTTCATTTGGTTAACAGAACTATACCAAGATTGAAATGCTGTACGAATGGCATCTTCTCCAGAATGACCAAAGGGAGGATTACCAATATCATGAGCTAGACAAGCAGCAGACACAATCTCACCGAAGTCTGACGGACTGTAACCATATTTATCAAGCTTGTGTCTTTTTATAATTTCATCGCCCACAATCCTACCAAGGGAGCGGCCAACACAAGAAACTTCAAGACTATGAATTAGACGGGTACGAATATAGTCATTTGTGGGTAAGGAAAAAACCTGTGTTTTATCTTTGAGGCGGCGGAAAGGGGAAGAAAATACCAAACGATCATAGTCTCTTAAAAACGGGGTACGGCCGAATATCTTCTTGTTCAGTCCTACCAAGCCTTTGAGGTGTCAGGAGCTTTTTCCAATCCATCATAGTTATTTCCGTAGCAATAATATATTTTTTGCTACATTGTACTCAACCTAAGCTAAATTGTAACCTGCTAATAAACTGTTTTTTACTTCCAAAATAAGATTCTACGTAATTTTTGCACTTCCTACTTATCGGATGCAAAATTGCCATAATTGTTCAGAGGCTTAACAAATCCTGTACTCAGACTCTAGAAGCGTCAACAATTTCTCTTCGACAGCCGTTAAATAAGGCCGTTGATTTCAATCGGTGAGCAGGATGTGGGAATCTTAGAAATTAATTAATAATTTCTCCTTTGTTATTGGCCAACTTTTCACGCCATTTTTGGAGTTCTTCAGGTGTTTGTCTCACCCAATCTGTGACTTCGCCAACGATTTTTAATGGTGCTTGGGAGCGATATGAGCGTGTCGGATTGCCGGGAAATTTTTTGTCTGTATAATGGGCTGAAATAAATTTTTCAAAGTCGTGTGTCGCTTCGTTCCAGGCTTGAAGAAACAGTTTACTTGCTTCTTCTGGTTTGCCTTTTTCTTCCATGCCCATACCTTGAAGACAGAGTTTAACAACATTGTTGTTTGGGTTGAATTCCATGATTACTTTGTCTGGTAATGATTGTAATTTCGATTTAGTTGCTTGTCCTTAGTCCGTTGAAGTGCATCGTAACTACTGCTAACAGTTCGCTTGAGCGGCTGCAAATAACCTTTACCTCACACCAACACTCATCCTTACCCCTGAGTTCAAGGTTGTCCTTGGCTAAAACTTGGCATACTTCGCCCAAGTGGTAGGTGTTTGGTACTCTGGTTCGCTCCATTATGCGCTGCACAATGTCTAACACCACGACTCAGTTGCCCCTGCTATGCCTTAACTGACGTTTAGTGTAATTCTGTATGAACTCAACCTTAGAATCATCATCTTCTCACCTCCAAAAACTGCAAAATGTCCCTCAACGCCACTTTCTTCCCCTCCATCTCCTGAATGCACTTCAGTAACCGCTTGGGGATATACTTTGATGACTTGAGGGCGCGATCGCTGTTGTGGGTGTTAGTGCAATCTGGCGTATAAGCTATGTCTGCAATTATGAACCGCATTACGCAATCTCACATTTTTGGTGAAATCCTAGCATTTTGGATACAAGTAATAGGAGATTTAGGCAGATTGGGACAATAAACCTGACATATCTAATACCCTCTGTGACCAAGTACTCGCTTGCTCGGACATATTTTTCCGTTCGCTCTCTTCAGACCAAAGACTGTCAAATTTTAATTTCCATCGTGCTAGTTGAACTTGAATGCTAACCAATTCTTCGGCATACTCTGGTTCAATTTCTGCTGCTGTCCATTCAATAAAACATATAGTTTCATCTGCTACACTCTCCACTGCTTCCGGGTAAACAGTGTTACAAAATGTTCTTAACCTAGCTAAATTGGACGCGATATGTCCTAAGCGATTTGACGTATTTTCGCTTTGAAACCGTGCTTGTTTATCATCCCCTTTCTGGTTCATATCCACCTATTAACTCCTGAGCAATTTTTTTAACACGTTCTCGAATCTCTGGGTTTTGAATTATCATTGAGCGATTATTTTGACTAGGGCGGATGTTAATAATTGATTCGTAAGCTATTGATTGGTTAAATGGAATCCAGTCTGCACCCCAAATATCTCGCTGTCTACTACCATCTTCGAGTAATGCTGCTTCACAGTAGGCGTGCTTTTCCCCTCCCCCCGCTAAAATACCTCTTTCTATGTCTATTGCTATTTTGATATAAAGTCCCAGAGTTTGCAGCATTTGCTCAAACTGTTCTAGCGTCGCCCTTTCTTTGATAATCAGTACCAATATTACACCCCTAGCACAATATGGTAAGCAAACTTGAGTTATTCAGACTCTCCAATCAAAGTAAAAGCTGCCCAATCAGCAGGATTGGGATGTTTTTTCTTCGTCGTCAGCATCGCTTGGCGCAAAGCATCGGCTTTATCAGGATTTTTGCGGAAATTTTCATAAAATTCTGTCATTAACTCAGCAGTGGGTGCATCGGGTATCGACCACAGAGAAACTATCACACTGGGAACCCCAGCAGCAATTATGGAACGAGATAACCCAATTACTCCATCACCTGTTAACCGACCTTGCCCAGTATCGCAAGCACTTAAAACAACTAATTCGGCACTTAAAGCAGAACCTTGTGGTTGTGCATACAAATTTAGGATATCTTCTGCTGTCAACAAACCGTTATCCTCTCCTTCAGGAGCAAAGACGATAGAACTTCCCAATCCCTGAATATCATCCAATAAGCCATGAGTTGCTAAATGAATTATTTTAGCTAGTGGCAGTTTTTGCAACACTGCCTTTTTAGTAGCTTGATTGCCAATCAAAGCTTTGGTCTTCCAAAATGAAGCAATTGCAAGAGCTTCTTTTTCTGAACCAGGAAGCGTACTTAACTGCTTAGGTGGTTCTTCAGGTTTTAAAGAAACCTTGGGCATTGTGGGATTACCAACTACTAAGATATCTTTGGCTGAACCTGTAAGTTTTTGCCGGAGTTTGTGAGTAGAATCTAATACTTGAATCGAGGGAGCGGTGAGGATGGTATGTTTATCGATTAAGTATTGTCCCGATGAATCTTGCAATGCTGGGAAGGGTACGAGAAATAGGGCATTTTGGGGAATGAAGATGACGTGGGCTGTTTCTTCTTTTGGTAGTAAGTCTGCAATTGGTTGGATAAGTAACTGATAAAGTTCTTGTAATTGCGTGTTTTTGGCGTTTGCGCTAGGGCTGTTTGTCACCTTTTCTAGAACATCTGTTATTGGACGTTCTATTGCTGCTTTCTCTGCCTCCCAAGAGGGCAAGCGGATAGTGATTTTACCGTTCTTAACATCTACTGAAACTACTTGCCAAGCTTCCCAGTCTGGATCATCATCATTGAGTTTGACGCGATCGCCTGATGTAAAAGTGATGTTATTATTACCACGACTAGCAACATTCATACCTGTAACAATCGACTGACGCGTTTGGGCAATTTTATCTCTGAGGGAGATATTTTGTTGCTGCCAAAGGCGTTTGAGGTCGGCTTTACGAAAGGTGACTTCACCTGTGGGTTTTATAACCCAAATATAGAGTTGTGACTCAAGCCATTGTTTTTCCCTTCAATTTTGAATCTTTCATCAATAATTGAGTATTCTACGAAAGTGACATTTTGTTCTTTGGCGATTTGTTTAAGTAGGTTGATGGTGGGTTTTAGTTGAATCTGCGTTTTTTGTTTTTCGGCTAATAACTCCACAAATGCACGAGCGCGTCCGCGTTCCGAGGTTTCTAAAGCTTTTTCGTATTGATTTTGGGTTATATATGCTTGTTGTAAAACTTCGTATACATTTATTTGAGTGTCAATTATTGAGATTTTATCAGCATCTTTTAGTCCGGGACGGAGCAGTTCTAGAGCATCAACCGCTGCGCTTAGATTCTCTATAGCTTTTGCTGATTTATCTGTTCGGAGATAAACATACCCAATATTACTGAGAGAAGCTGCTTCTTCGTCTTTACTACCAAGTTTTTTGTTGATTACCAATGCTTGTTGGTAAAAATCCAACGCTTTAGGGTATTGTCCCCAACTGTCGTAAACTGACCCAATATTATGGAGAGTGGCTCCTTCACCTGGTTTATTGCTAATTTGTCGATATTTCTGCCTAGCTTGTTGGAAAAAATCCAAAGCTTTGGCATATTCTTCCGAACTGTTGTAAACGAACCCGATATTATTGAGAGTAGTAGCTTCTCCCAAGCGATCGCCAGTTTGTTTGCGAATATCTAAAGCTAGCTGGAAAAGCTTCAAAGCTTCAAGTTTTAGCTCAAAAATATTGGCAGTTCCCGCCATGCTGTCAAGAGTATTCCCTTCTTCTATTTTATTACCAATTTCTCTGTGAATATCTAAAGCTTGTTTATAAAGCTTCAAAGCTTTAAGATATTGTCCCAAGCTGTCGTAAACTGAAGCAATATTGCTGAGAGTAGTTCCTTCCCCTGCTCGATCGCCAACCTGTTTGCAAATTCCCAAAGCTTGTTGGTAAAAATCTAAAGCTTTGGAATATTGTCCCAAGCTATAATAAACTGACCCAATACCATTGAGGGTAGGGACTTCTCCTAACTTATCACTAACTTGTTGACGAATCGTCAAAGCTTGTTGCAAGAGTTCCAACGCTTTAGGGTATTCTCCTAACTTGCGGTAAACTACCCCAATGTTGTTTATAACGGTTCCTTTTTCCTTCTTCTCATCAATTTGTTCGAGAAGCACTAATCCTTTTTGTAAGAATTCCAGTGCTTTGGAGCTTTCTCCTAATACCTGGTAAACTGATCCGATATTACCCAGAGCAATGCCTTCCTCTGCTTTTTCACCAAGTTCTTTGTAAATTTCTCTCGCTTGCTGGTAACATTCCAAAGCTTTAGGGTATTCTCCCAAACTAAAGTAAGCATTACCAATATTGCCTAGTGTAGAGCCTTCTCCTGCTTTATCACCTATCTGTTGGCGAATCTTCAAAGCTTGCTGATAAAGTTCTAACACTTTGGGGTATTGTGCCAAGCTCATGTAAACTGAGCCAATATCATTGAGAGTTGTTCCTTCTGCTGCTTGGTCTTCAATTTGCCGATTTATAGCCAAAGCCTGTTGATAAAATTCCAATGCTTTGCGGTATTGTCGCAATTTGTCGTAAAGCGACCCAGCATTGTAGAGAATAGTTCTTTCTAACTTTTGATCGCCAATTTGTTTGCGAATTGCCAAAGCTTGCTGCATATACTCAAGAGCTTTAGGATATTGTGCTAAATCGTAGTATGATGAACTAATATTATTGAGTGTAGTTGCTTCCCCAGCTTTGTCACCGTTTTGTTTGCGAATATTCAAAGCTTGTTGATAGAAATCTAAGGCTTTTTTATATTGTTTCAACCTGTCGTAAACTAAACCAATATCATTAAGATTCTTTCCTTCCGAAACTTTTTCACCAATTTGTTTGGAAACAGTTAAAGCCTGTTGTAAATATTTAAGCGCATTGGAGTGTTGTCCCAAGTTAAGGTAAGTATGCCCAATAATATTGAGAGTAGCTGCTTCTGCGGAACCCTGTTTAATTTTCCTGACGATAGCTAAAGCTTTTTGGAATGTCTCCAATGCTTCTTGGTATAACTTTTTATTGTACTGTTCTACGCCTAACTGAGACAGTCGTAGTAATTCCTGGAGTTCTAGCTTCTGTTGTCTTTGTTCGTCTTCGGTCTGCGTTTGCACGATCTGCGCTCCTCCTTTCGGAGAGGCTACGCCAACGCAGCAGCGCTTCGCGATCGCTCTTTCCCGACTTTCAGTAACAACTGACACTGGTAAAGTTAGCAATAGCAGCAGACAAACAGTAATTTTACAAATAGAATTAATCCCGCTTTTCCCCGCTAAGGTAACAATATCCAAAGCCAGCTTTTGAGAACGCATACTAAAGGTGACAATTATTGCAATTATTATGAATATTAACCGATTAGTAACTTATTTCAATTGGATCGTCTTGACAGCTACCATAAGTCTGCTCAAAAAAATTGGGTGCCCATCCCAATTCTTCTGGTGTTTTTGCGGTTGTTGACGGTTTTAGTTGTTGATAAATCACCATTACAACTATATCTTTGTCTGTTATTCCCAATGGGATATCAAGGTGTAAAATCCCATCAGCCTCAACATGAGAACATAACTTTATACTCTGCATTACTGTTTTCTCCTAGTCCTTGATTGATTGAAAATTACGTGGTATCTCATCTATAATGCCGTACTCTTTCTCTATCAAACCCAACAGCTTGTCCTTCACATCCGTCAAATACGGTCGCTTCAACTCCTCTAAGTGCTTGAGAACAGCACGGGCAGCTTCTTCTAAGTTCTCGTTCTCCCGTAACCTACTGATGCGTAGGCGTAGCCCCCCGCAGGCATCGCTAATCTCCTGAACCTGCTGACACTCGGCAGGCAAATAGTTAAAGGACTTCAGGTGTTGCAAAGATACCGTGTACTCTCCATCCCAGGTTTTGACGGTGCAACTGAAGTCATTCACTGCGCTGACAATTGCCCAACAGCCACCTTTGCCTCTCAGTTGGGGATTATCTCCTTAAATACATCATCTCGTAGACAAGATAGTTTTTACTCTCCTGTTTCACCTATCTGATCTGCATCATCTGCCACTCCATTGCGAAAGCGCACTTCTAAGCCGTGTTCCGGCTCCCAGTCACACTCAGCTATCAACTTAAAGGTAGCAATATGCAGGTTGTACTCAATGTGTGGCGACACATAGATATATGAAAAAGTGACCTGCTCCCAGACCTGAATGGGATTAGCCAGTGGCGGCATTGACTCATCTCCAATCATCTCACGATATACATCATAATTTTGCAGCACAACAGGAGCAGTGATATGTAACACATCGCTTGGCAAGGTTAGAGCTTGCCCAATAGCTTTACGCTGGAGCGATGAAAGTTCTCCAATCCGCCCCTGTTCAAAATCCACGCAAATCGGTACACAGCGATCGCCCAAAACAGCACATTGTGCTAAAGTCCAGTAGTTGGATTCGCTTATAATCTGTCCAAACTCAGCATCGTAGTAACTTGTTGGGAGTTTGTTCATCATTCAGTACTATCTTTTAAAGGCTAATCATCTTACTTTGAGCAACACGCAAAAGGTTAATTAATCTGCTTTAGCCGATCAAAGCATTTTACGACCACGTTATCTCTCCCCCGTATTCAGACTCCAGTACATTCAACAATTTCTCTTCCAGCGCAGTCAAATAAGCCCGATTCAGCTTTCCCAGCATCTCCAAAAACTTCTGCACCGAATCCTCCAGCCCACTCGAATACACCCGACTGATGCGATCGCATATCTCCCGCATCTGCTCACACTCGGCAGGCAGGTAATTGTAAGATTTGAGGTGCTGTAAACCAACCGTGTACTCACCATCCCAAGTTCTAACGGCGCAGCTGAATTCGCCCACATGATTAACGATACCCCAACAGCCACCTTTGCCTCTCAGTTCGGGATTATCCTTGGCTAAAATTTGGCAGATTTCACCAATTTGGTAGGTGTTGGGTATTCTGGTACGTTCCATTATCTGCTGCACCACATCAGTTACAATTCTGGCACTGGGAACTTTACCGCCAGCCTTCTGTACTGCCCGTTGCCAAACTTCAACCTGCTGCTGGGGTTCTAGCTTTGCCAGGGGGCGCACTTGTCCTTCATTATTTGGCAGGATTCGTGAGGGGTTAGGTCGATTTTTGTCTACTTCCTCGTTTTGGGAACAATTTGTTCCCGTTTCATCCACTTCCTCATTTTGGGAACAATTTGTTCCCATTTCATCCACTTCCTCGTTTTGGGAACAATTTGTTCCCGTTTCATCCACTTCCTCATTTTGGGAACAATTTGTTCCCATTTCATCCACTTCCTCGTTTTGGGAACAATTTGTTCCCGTTTCATCCACTTCCTCATTTTGGGAACAATTTGTTCCCGTCACTATGTTGTCAAATACTACAGAACCAGCTATTAGATAATTGACTCGGCGATGGGTGTATCCAAATCTATCACGACAATACTCCTCAAATGTGCGATGAGTGGATCTGTATAACCTGCGATCGCGCAACTGAGCCAATGCCTTGCCTGCCTCAAAAAATGCACGTTCCACCTTGCGTTCTAAATGCAAGCGATCGCTAATTTCCTGCTCGGTTAGTTCCGGTACTTCAACAGCAGGAACATCCAGAATTACTACATCCTGATTATTCTGGGAAGAGATATCTTGCTGTGTTTTGCTAACTGGTGGTTCTGAGCCAGCAGAGACAGTGGAAGTAGGTTTGTTGCGTTTAGAGAATGGCTTTTGCATGTCTTCGCTTCCTACTTCTCACTATTTTCAGATTTACATCAAGGTCAACCCCTAGCACTGATTTAATTTACGAAGCGTTTTCTAGGTTAGGGATAGATAGCTTTTTATCGACAATTTGAAAGCAATGTGTCTGCTGTATAGAGTATTTATGCTTAATTATGAGTGCCAAATGGTTCAAGTCTCATTAGCTATGGGAAGCATCAAATTTCCTTTTGCTTTCCTTTGCAGCCTCAATAACTTCTTCAAGAGTGCATTGGTAAACTTCCAAAAATTTGGGTATGTCTTCAATTGGCAACCTGGGGGTGTGCCGCCCAATATCCCAGTTACGGACAGTTGACTCAGCAATTCCTAACCTTGATGCCACATCTACTGTTCTTAACCCTGCTTTTTCTCTTAACCCCTTCATATCCATAACAAATAGTAATACCAATAGAATATCAGCTAGTTAACACAGTTGACAAGCGCAGTTAACTAGCGGATAATAGATACATAAGAGAAGCGCCCCTGACTGCGAATCTGAAGCGCTTCTTTTGCCCTAAATTTAAAGAGCCTTCCAATTATGACTCACGCCGTTTACACTTATCAACAGCTGCAACTGAAATCGATTGCACGGCTCAAGCAAATCTACAGCGAAATCGCCTGCACAGCCGAAGTAAGCGACAAACGCTGCAAGAATTCTTGGATCACTGCGATCGCTGAATATCAGGCAAGCAAGATTCAGAAACTCGCCCCTGCTGCCCCCGACGAACAAGCCCTCGCCCAAGCCGAACTCGACAGCTACATCGCTGATCAAGCTCAAGCCGTAGCTCCCGAACTCCTCACAATAGTCGAAATCTCGTTTGACCATCACGAATATTATGCTGATAACAAACTGGTAGCCAGCATTAGCTATGACGACAATCTAACCCAGCCTTGGGTAGTGATAGTCAACGGCACTGAAAAATTCCGAGCTAACACCTGGGCAAGATGCAACCGCTTCATTGAATGGCATCACCAAGATGGAACACTCAAGGAACCAGTACCCACACAAACTGAGGTTGAAGAAACTGCGACCACTGGTAACGAAGTCATAGCGCAGATTTTCGACGAATGCGAGAAGTACGGTTTTGAAATCCTCACCGATGGGATTTACCACAACGACATGAAACTGGGCGAAGTGGGATGCACTGACGGCGACTGGTGGTTCACACGCGCAGCAGACAAAACCCAGCGCATACCCTGTGATTCTGCAATGGAAGCAGTTCAATCGTTGTCGATGGTGGACGTGTCTACTGATAGTAAATCCGTTTTTGATGAATACTTTTTAGAGCAACCGTTAGAGCAGCTAACTGGCGATAAATTGCAACGGCTGCTGGAGAGAACGGAGTTAGTCACAGCGTAATTCAGGAGTCAGAATTCAGGAGTCAGGAGTCAGTAAAAAAACAAAGAGTAGGGTGCAGAAGTTAATAAAATCTGCCTTCCTTTCTCCTCTTTTTCCCACCTCTTCCCGAAATTCTGACTTCTGAATTCTGACTCCTGAATTCTTCTCTCATTTTCCCTTCATTCACTTATTCATCTATGCAACCCACAATCTCGATCCCTCAACACTGGCCCTACCCACGCTTTGCTTTGGATCAGCGTACACAACAAGGCTTGATTCTAGGACTTTACTACTATCCCTCTGGTACAGAGTTGGCTGAACAATTTGATGCTGGTTGGCGTTATGTCCTGATGCCTAATAAAAACTCTGATGAAATATCGTACTTGAAAGAGGATCAAATCCAACCGCTTACACCAGAAGAGTTATTCCAACAAATTACCGCAGAGATTGACTTTTATCAACAGCAGATAAATATTCTCAACCGACAGTTAACCGTATTAACCAGAGGTGCAAACAATGGCTAATCAAGTAAACAACAGCTTTGAACGTAGAGCAAATCATTTGCTGCGTTTACTTCAGCTTTGTGGCGGTTGTGTGCCATTACATCGGTTGCAATTCCAATTCTCAGATTCAGTTATTCAAACTCTGCTGGATAAAGAACTGGTGCAAGTACAGAACACAGGACGCGGCTTTTTGTTAGAGATTGCCGAGGATTTTTAGGGTTATTAATCCCAGAGGACACAATTATGAAACTTTACGCGAAAACCATTGCACAGACTTTACCCCATTGGGCAACTGTCGTTACAAAGAGTGCAGATTTATTTGAGATTGAAATTAATGATGAACACCCTAATTTTCAATCTCTGCTTGAAGAGTTGGAAACGGAGATTGAACCAGGAATCATGGGAGTGAAAGCAGAAGATTTATGTTCACGATTGGGCATAGAAATGTCTAACCCACATCTCTACCACCTAGTTGAACAAGCTCAAAACCTGATATCCGAAATTGCTACGCACCCAGACTACAAACAACTCTTGTCAGCAGGGTATCAGCCAGATTTAAACATTGCCGATGCTAGTACTGCACTCACCTATTTGCAATGGGAGCTAGACCGGAATCAACAGCCTTCTCTTTAGTACAAAAGCAATCGTCTGAATGTAGTCAATATTCAAACGATTGCTACTACGGAAGTTTTTCTCCCGCTACAGAATTTCCATTATTACACACAGACTACTAATCCATGAAACTTAACCGAGGTGAAAGATGATTGCTGAAATAAAACTAGGTTTATCTAACCCTCCCGAACCCATCTATTTATATGTCAAAAATGCCGAGTTAGGTGGTGAATCATATCTCTGGTATCACTACGATATTGACAGGGAGAAAACCATCCCTGTTTCCCAAAGAGCATTAACTGGTTATCTGTCTGAACTACGATTTACGACTAAAGAGTTCAAAGGAAAGGATAATCTCAAGCTGGACATTGTAGTGAGTGCTGATGAAGTTTATGTCATCAGAAGTGGTGTTGAAACAAACTTCACTAAAAGCTTTCTCTTGGCTGCATCAGGTGTACAGGATTTTTCTAAGCCACTGATTATTGCTGCTAATGCTGGTGAACAAAATACGGTTTTCTGCAATCTTTACGACGCAGTAACTAAAAGCAGAATTGAAAGGGAATGGAACAAAAATGCTGATTGGGCAACCATCATTCATGACATTCAATCTCGCTTAGGTAGAACATCCTCAACTATCCCATCTACACCAAAACTTAGCGTAGTCCCTCAACCAGTACATCCTCAAGATTTGCGAGTTAAAAATATTCGTACTTTGCTTGATTATCCACTTGATTTGGTCAAAGAGTGGTTGGAATTTCAGGATGTTGACCGCCCAAGTCTACTTCATATTACCAAGATTAATGAACTGGTAAAAACAATGTGTTTGGCTTGGGCGGCAGATAAGTGTGAATATCCCAATCATGCAGAATCTTTGTATCAAAAGCAGGTTATTGATGCTGTTGCTAATGGTGCGGATGAGTTAGCAGCAATCAACGCATGGATGCAGCAGGTGCAAGCGGCAAAAGTAGGAGCAGTGTAAATCAGCATACAGGGTTCAGAAGAAGTTTCATTTCTGAATCCTAAATTAATCAGATGGGAATAAAAACCATGAAAGTCATCGTTACAGTTGTTGAAAAAATCACCAGCGAAGCACATATCGATATCCCTGATGGGCTGAATCAATCCGCAATTAAGCAGCACATCGTAGACCGCTATAACACCGGGAGAATGCAGACTGAGATGAACATTTTTCAAGTAGATTTTGAATCTATTAGCGCTCGGATTGTTCAAGAAAATTCTTCTCCTAAATCTGCATAAACATTGGAGGTAATAAATGAATCCCAAATGGACTGACGAAGAAATAGCAATCGTTGAGGAAATGGCTTGTCTTTACACTGTCAAACAAATAGCGTATCGGCTAAAGAGAAGAGGATACACACGCTCAACATCAGCTATTCAAAACAAATTGCGCTTTTTAGGATACTCCGCACGTCCAATCCTTGATAACTACAACTGCTGCGAAATCGCCAGGGTTTTACAACTCAATTCGGCTACTGTTTGGACTTGGGTAAAAAAAGGATGGATACGCACAACTCGACGCTCTGGAAGATATCACCAAATCAAGAGTAAAGACTTAAAACGATTTCTTCAGAATCCACCTCAACGCATTAAGAACCGCATTGCTGCCATTGATAAAGAGAAGATCGAATATTTAGTGGGGAAACTCGCATGATTGACCACATTAACGCACTAAAAACAAGCTGGTATCTTTCTCCACCCTGGGGTCAAACAATTCCACCTGTTGCAGTTAATTTACTGGAGAGAGTTTTTCTAAGAACTACAAGGAGATTCGGTTACTGCTGCGGTATGCAATGGAAGCACGAATGTTGGGTTTATTCAATTGATTGCGGTAAAGAAATCCTCCACGCTACACAAAACCAAATCATCGGGACTGGAGAGTTAGAAGCCCTCAACGTGCAAAAACCTACTTTTGTTCTGGGTGAAAGAGTGATCCTCTGTTCTCACGATAAGGAAACAAAACAACGGCTGATTCTGGGGATTGCGCTGGTGCATAATTCTTGGTTTTACCTTGTTGAATTGATGTCACCAACGTTAATTAAGACACCAACTATATCGAATCGTTTCTCATTAGTTGGTGAAAAAAGTTTGGTGCGAGTAAATGTTTAAGCAGTTTTGAAGGAGACGATTATGATATCTAACTTGATAAGTCAGCAAAGCAATCATAACAGCAGTCCGTTTAATACAATTCGTCACCTAGATGACAACGGTAATGAACACTGGCTAGCTAGAGAGTTGATGGAACTGCTTGGTTATAAAAAGTGGGAGCGTTTTGTAGATGCTATCGACCGAGCCAAAATTGGTTGTCAAAACACTGGCTCCTCAGTACAAAATCACTTTACCAACGCTGGGCTTTATACAAGAAATGTACCCAGTGACTATCGCCTTTCTCGCTATGCCTGTTATTTGGTAGCAATGAACGGAGATCCACGAAAACCAGAAATCGCAGCAGCCCAAAGTTATTTCGCTATCAAAACCCACCAAGCAGAAACTTTTCAAAACTACCAACCCAAAACAACCATTGCTCACGAAGCCGCACAGTTGGCAATGATGTTGGGGGAATTTGCTGGATTAGAAAAATCTCTCACCGCGCAGTTAGCAGTTAATGCTGCCACAAAAGTCAACCCCGCGCTCAAACCGGCAGCAGATGAATTAAAAACTGCGATCGCTCAAACCAATGTTGCAGAGGACGCATTTCTCAACCCAACACAAATTGGTGAGGTAGTAGGAATGTCTGCACGGGCTGTTAACCACTGCTTACTAAATTCGGGACTGCAATACAGAACAAATGACAAGAAAATTCCTTATCGTCCTACTGAATCTGGTAAGCAATGGGGGCGGATGGTTCCCGCAGTTGCCAAATCTTCAAACCAAACTGTTTTTCAACTGCGCTGGTTGCCCGAAATAGTAAAAGTCATCTCTCAATAATTACCTACCTAAATCAATAACAATTATGAACAGTCTACGAAAAACCTTGGCAGAAAAATATGGTCTTGTTGCTGATATCATGCACGACGATTATTTTTTTGTTCAACTACCAGAAAACGAGGATCATTCACTCAAGTTTTTAGAGAGTAATTTACCAGAATGTATTCGGATTGAACTTGCAGAATGTTTTGCTGGTAGTGTGATTGCGGCTTGGGAAGTCCCCTTATTTTTACTCCCTCAAGTGTTACAGCAAGCCCATGATTTTGTTACTGAGTATTGGGAGCAAGTATCTCAAGAAACGTGAAGTATTCTCCAGCAACTAAAACTAACAGCAACTGCTTCAGCACACGTTTTTTAATTGCAGAAAACTACCATGCAACAACTCAATTTATTTGCTGAATCAACCCCAGTTTTACCCATCACTTATTACCCCGATTTCTTAACTCTTGAACAAGCAAACGAACTCTACCAACACTGCTTGAAACTGGAGTGGCAACAGAATCAAATCACGATCGCGGGTAAAACAATGCCCGTTCCCCGTCTGGAGTGCATTTACGGGGACTACGGCTGCGATTATCTTTACTCCAACAGCGTATTTTTGAAACCCCTGACTTGGACAGACAATCTGGCTAACTTGCGCGATCGCATAACTGTGTTAACTGGTTACAAATTCCGCATCGTCATCGGCAATCAATACCGCACGGGGACTGATTCTATCGGGTGGCATTCCGACAATGAAGCATCGATGGGATCTAACCCTGCAATCGCATCGGTAAGCCTGGGTTCATGTCGCAAATTTCAAATCAAACCGAGAAATAGTAGACCAACGGATTTCTGGCTGGAACACGGCAGCTTGCTCGTGATGCACCCCGGTTGTCAGTCCACGCATCTGCACCAAGTTCCCAAGACCAACAAAGTTGTTAGCACACGTATCAATCTCACGTTTCGACCCCACACCGGAGGCGGGAGATAACGCTGTGGCTGGCTGTTGAGGATTTCATAGCCAGCAAAAGCTCTTCACTTTAAGTAGAACAGGCGGCATGGGTCTAATGCCGCTTCATTTCCATGCGTCAAAAAAGAGAGGAAATATGCGTATAATCGAATCTGATTCTCAAGCTCTACACTTAACTGAATGGCTCAAAAGTGGAGTTGACGAAGAAATCATTGCCCTGAATGTGCGATCGCTGTCTGGAACTTTACCCTACGAATATCTGCTGTACAGTCCCAAAATCTCCCGTCGCAATGATGGGCGGCTCAGAGACAGAGACTTGAAAAAATACCAGCACATTGAACTCGGCGGCTGGTGGTGCAGTGGCGTTGACCCGCTCAACGAATACGCCCTAATGATGTGGGGCTGTTTCAAACCCGACCACCCCAGACGCGATCGCCAGAAGGTCCACAAACTCATCAAGTATGAACACCCGTACAGAGAAGAGACACGCGCTTTCTTCCTTCTAGTCCCGAATCGCATTTGGGTGAAAGTCTCAAATCGCTCTGGCATCCCCATCACTAAAGAAGACCTACAGCACCCTGGCGGTTTCTGGCACTGGGTTGTAAAGCATAATGTACCAGTGACAATCGTGGAAGGTGTCAAGAAAGCGGGGGCATTATTGACTGCTGGCTATGCTGCGATCGCTATCCCCGGTGTTAATGCTGGATACCGCACCCCCCAAGATGAGTACGGTACAGCTAATGGCAAACCATACCTCATCCCCGACTTGAAACATTTTGCAACACAGGGGCGACAGGTCAACATCTGCTTTGACCAGGACAACAAACCTGAGACAGTCCAACGGGTAAGAACCGCTATCAGTCGCATGGGACGGCTGTTGGTAAATGAGGGCTGTTCCCTCCGAGTGATTGATTTACCTTTAGGGCCAGAGAAAGGGGTTGATGATTTTATCGTTGCGAAGGGGAAGGAAGCCTTTGACGCACTTTACAATACAGCCGTTGCACTGGAGTTGTGGGAGATTAAGCTGTTTACTCTGCTGACTTATCCCCCTTCAATCGCACTTAACCAGCGCTTCTTGGATCACTTGCTTGTACCAGAGGGTGAAAAGCTGATTATCCTCAAGGCTCCCAAAGGTACTGGTAAAACCCAATGGTTGTCTACTGAGGTGGCCAAAGCCCATGACCTTGGACGTAGGGTGTTAATCATCACCCATCGGATTCAACTTGGTGAGGCATTATGCGATCGCTTTGGTGTTAACTATGTTACCGAAGTCCACACGAATGAAACAGGCACATTGCTAGGATACGGGGTGTGCGTTGATTCGCTGCATCACGAAAGTCAAGCGCGTTTTAATCCCAATGACTGGTCAAATGATGTAATTATTATTGATGAATGCGACCAGGTATTCTGGCATTTGCTCAACTCTGGTACTGAAGTGCAAAAGCGTCGGGTATCCGTTCTCAAAAACCTCAAACAACTGGTACAAAATGTTTTAGGCAGTAGTCAGGGAAAAATTTACTTGTCCAGTGCCGATGTGTCAGATACTGATGTGAAGTACGTTTTATCACTCGCTGGAGAATATCGGGTTAACCCGTTTGTAATCGTAAACAATTATCGTCACGTAGCTGGCAATTGTTACAACTACTCTGGCAGTAACCCGAAGAATCTTATCGCAGCACTGGACAAAGCCATTGCCAAAGAGGGACATCATTTATTATGCTGTTCTGCTCAGAAAGCTAAGTCAAAATGGGGAACCCAAGCACTTGAAGAACGGTTCCGCCGTAAATTCCCTCACTTGCGAATCCTGAGAATTGATAGCGAATCTGTTGCTGATCCATCTCATGTGGCTTTCGGTTGTATCGCTCATCTCAACGAGATTCTTACCCAGTATGATTTGGTTATCGCTTCTCCAAGTCTTGAAACTGGGGTATCCATCGACATTCGAGGACATTTTGATGGTGTTTGGGGGATTTTTCAGGGAGTGCAGCCGGTTAACTCTGTGCGTCAGATGTTGGCAAGATTACGGGAAACTGTTGACCGTCACATTTGGGTCAGAGAGTGGGGGATGTCGTTTGTGGGCAATGGTTCCACATCCATAGGGGGATTGCTCAGAAGTCAACACGTCGCAACACAGGCTAACATTGCGCTGTTGTCGGCGGCGGACAATGCGGATTTGAGCTATATTGACCAGAATTTTCAACCGGAGTCATTGCAAACCTGGGGCAAACGTGGTTCTGTGATTAACGTTGAGATGCGGTGCTATCGAGAGTCTGTGCTTGCGGGTTTGGTCGAAGATGGATACACCGTTATCGATGCTGACGATGCCGATGATGATGAGAGCGGGGCTGTAATCGAGTCGGTTAAAGCGGCAAGTGAGGAATTGTATACTGCGGAGTGTCAGGCGATCGCGGATTCTCCAACCATCTCTGATGCCGAACTCAAGAAGCTCCTTGACACAAGGGCGAAAACCAAGACCGAACGACACCAGCAGCGCAAGGCTGAATTGTCCCGTCGCTATGAAGTTGAAGTTACGCCTGATTTGGTTGAGAAAGATGATGATGGGTGGTATCCTCAACTGCGGATGCACTACTATTTGACGCTGGGGCGGGAATTTCTGACAACTCGTGATGCAAAACGGGCTAAGGCACAAGCCGAAGCCGGGAATAATGCTATCTGGAAACCGGATTTTAACAAGGGGCAGATGTTACCTGCTGTACTATTACTCGAAAGCCTCAATCTGTTGCAGTTTCTTACACCAGATGTTCAGTTACGTGGCAGCGACGAGAAGATGCAGGAATTTAAGGCACTGGCTGTAACGCATCGGCACGTTATCAAAAATTACCTTCATGTCAGTATCTCGGAAAAACACACACCGATTGCGATCGCACAGAAGTTACTTGCCAAGATTGATTTGAAACTGGATTATGTTGGTCGGTTGGGTAAGCGTGAAAACCGGGAGTGCGTTTATCGGTTTGTTGCACCTGATGATCAGCGTGATTCGATTTTCGGGCAGTGGTTAAATCGAGATGAAGCGTTTTCAAGGGAATCGGTGTCAGTCACTAATAATATAAGTACGACTATACCAGTCATTGACACCACTCCCCAGGAAATTCCTCAAACACTCACGCCAGTGGAAAGTCCTGTTACCCAAGGATGGAAGGGGCTGAACCTAAAAATGCGCCTTGGACTCGACAGCGTTGGCAAGTTTTACCAACAGCTAGTCTCCACAATCGGGGAGGCTGTCGGCGTTGCTGATGGTGAACCGTTCTGGAACGCACACTTGGGGCAATGGCAGGTTTGGGTTAAATTTGGGAGCGAGTGTAGGTCTGTGGTGTGCGATTGGTTGGTGGGGGTGTAACATTTTCAATTATACGGTTAGCTCCAACTAAGCCTTAGCTGTCACTGTTTCGTTTAATTTCTCGTTCAATGATTTCCTTGATCAATTCAGGGATTTCTTTGTTCAAACTAATAGCTTGCTGTTTTAATCTTTCGTAAATCTCAACATTTTCTCCTTGCCAGATGAGGTCTATCCTTCTGACTTGTCGCATCGCAATATGTGTGTAGCTTTCTGGATATGCCCAATAACATGACAAGCAAATAGACTTATCCTTTATGCTGCCCCAATTTTGACAATGCTCGCATGACCAAGATTTAGCTCGATTAGCAGAGCCACAAAGTAACATGAAGTTATCAGACTTTAACCCTGGTTCTCCATCAACTTCAAAGGGAACACGATGATCAATCTGTAGTTCGCGCTCATCAACCTCTTCTAGATAAATAAAGCACTTACAACCATATCTCGTAATTAACTCGTTTTTTATCTGCTTCGATAAGCCTGTTCTACCAGATAACCTAGAAAACCTTACCTTGTCAAAATTTCCAAATTTGTAAGCTGCTATTTTTCTCCCGTCGCTACCCGTTACGCGAAAGGTTTCTAAAGGAATTCCATGTTCTCGAACATCTCGTGCTGCTCTCGGAGGATGATTGTATCCGTATCTTTCCTTTAGCTCTTCTGTACTTATAAAGCCATATTGCAGAATATGCTCAATTACAGCTTTTGGTCTTTTAGCAGTCACTGATTGACAAAGCTTTATAAAATCATCAGGTAGATTTTGAGGGCTATCCATATCATTCCCAAATAGCAAGCTGTTTGGGTACTCTGCAAATATAGCTTCCCATATTTAAAACAGGTTCTTTAAGTAAACTGGGCGACAAGTATAAAGATTCCACAGTCACTTCTTCTCTTCCTAATAATGTTGATTGAGAGGAACGCCCAACCTCAATCTCAATTCTCTTAAGTCCTAATTCTTCAGGTAGATTATTGCCAAATGTTTTATTACCTCGTTTGCCATCATAACTAACTGCAAATGCTATTGTTCTTCGATTCAATTCTTCAAGAGCCAAAACAAAATCATTAAAATCGATTCTAGAAACATATCTTGAATCCCTGTCCCCTGATACACCTTGATAAGGTGGATCTATGTAAACAAAGTCATGACCTTGAACTTCAGCTAAAACATCTCTATAGTCCAAGTATGTAAATTTACATTTTCCCTTTAAAAGCTTGGAAACTCCCTCTATATTTTTTCTCATCTTTTCAGGTTGAGTTCCCTTTCGTCTTTTATCAGGACTTTGATTGAAGAGTCCATTAGAGTTATATCGAACAGCACCTTTTACACATCTAGCTAGTAAATACAAAAACAGTTTTGGCTCATTCGTTCTATTGAACTCTTCTCTAACTTGCAAATAGTGAGATATGGAATCCTCATGCTGGTCATTCCATATCTTTGTATATTGATCTGCTATCTCACTTGGTTTCTCTATAATTAACTCCAGTAGTTTAACCAGAGGTTTATTCAAATCATTGATCCAAAATTCTTGAGTAATACCTTTAAAAGAGGCAGCAATACTGATTGCTGCGGTTCCTGCAAATGGTTCTACCAGCCGTCCTACTCTACTAGGCACAAACCCAAGAATATTTGCAGCAAGGTTTCTCTTACTACCTTGATATTGAATTGGATGTGGAAGACTAGCCATTTTGAAGAGAGCAAATATCTTAATAAGTCTACCACAAGACTTAAAACAGCTAAGAACTTAAGCTAGCGATAAAGATTGGTAAGACTGATGGCTGGGGTTGAGATTAAAGGCGACGAGGCGATGATTCAGGCTTTGGCTGACTTTTCTAAGCGCAATGCCTCTCACGTTAAAGGTATTCTCAATCTGACCATCCCGCTATCGGAGTCTCCGATGTGGATTTTGGGGCAGTATCTTTCACAACTGGGCTTGTCCACTGAATCGCGGCGACCAATGGAGGACAGACAGAGGGTTAGGTATTATCGGCTGAATACTTCTGATGTCGAGTTTATCCAGAAGGTGCTGGATTATCGGCAAAAACAGAGGGAAGAGAAGGAACGGAAGCGGCAAGAATCACTTGAGCTTCAGGCGGCACATAAAGCTAGAATGCAGTCTCAATATGGGATTAATGCTCCGTCCACACCCCCCATTAATGAAGATGGAGATAATAATCGGGGGGGTATGGACACAGAGGCAGGATTCAGTAATTCTTGGTGGGATAAAGTTAAATATTATGCTCGACTGGCGATTGAACGGGTGGAGAATGGGGTTGATGCGGTCAAAGAATTACTCAGTACACTAACGAGTGATGAGCGTTGCGGCGTGATGCTGGAGTTTGAAGACGCAAGCCCTGACAAATTT